>CBDUVB010000038.1:0-17263 GCA_965370555.1 uncultured bacterium | reverse complement strand
TCTTCGATAACGATCCTTCTAATGCCGTTGACCAGGTTGATCACCTTCGCTTTGTTCGATGCACTAGACTCCTTGATGGCCCGAAGCGTGTTCTCGTCGATCTTGACCACGGGAAGCGTCATATCGAGGCCATAGCTCTCGGCCTTCTCCCTGACCAGTTGTCCGGTCTTGCGAGCCACATCACTGTATAGGACCGACCTCTTTTTGAAGGCGTTTCGTATGATCCGATACAAGATTGAGAGAGAACCGAAGTCCTCGACGAAGTCCCGTAACTCAGGCGAAGGCGAAAGGATCTCGTAGAGCGTTTCGATCTGCTTGTAAACCCGATAGAACGCCTCCCGCTTGTCCTGATCAGTAAATGCCTCGATTGCCGTCTCGACGTTTTTGTCGTCAATGAGTCCTCTGCCCAGGGCAATGTATCCTTGCGCCGGGCCGTTCATCATCTCTTTGAACTTCTCCAGAAGAAGATTCAGGTCCTCGATGACGCCACTGACGACGTCCGAATCGAACGCCAACGCCTTCTCAAGCTTTTCAAAGATCCCGACAAAGTCGACCACAAGCCCACAAGGCTTTTGACTCTCTTCGTCGGGTTCATAGGGACGATTGACCCGCGCGATGGCCTGGAGTAGCACATGATCCCGCATCGGCTTGTCGAGGTACATACAGTAGAGAACAGGCGCATCGAAGCCAGTGAGGAGCTTGTCGGTAACGATGAAGAGCTTCGGCAACGTATCCGGCTTCGGGAACAGCTTGCGCGCCTTCTTCTCCGCATCCAGGCTCACCTGATGACGATACACGAGGGGGTATTTCTCGCTGTCGTGTTGTGCAGATGTGTAGATCGGAAGGGAGTATTCAGGTGGGAGGATCTTGTCCAGCGCCTCCTTGTACAGCGCGCACGCCTCACGGTCCACCGCCACCAGAAACGCCTTATATCCGAGGGGCTCAATATTCTCCCGAAAATGCCTCGCAACGAATGCCGCAACCTTCTCGACCCGATCCCCCGATTTCAGGAACGTCTTCAGGCGCATCGCGTGATCAAGGATCTTGTTCAACTCGTCTACGTCGCTGATCCCCTCGGCCTCCGCCAGATTCAGGAACTCCTCTTCGAGCTGTTGGCGTGGAACCCTGATCTCATTGGGAGCAAGTGTGTATTTCAGTGGGACCGTCGTGCCATCCTCGATCGACTCCACAATGGGATACTTGTCGAGGTAACCGTGCTCGTCCTCCTTGCCGAAAATCTTGAACGTTCCCTTTCCATACGCCGTCTTGTCGATCGGCGTGCCCGTAAACCCAATCAGCGTGGCGTTCGGGAGGGCGCCGACGAGGTAGTTGCCGAGATCCCCGCCCGTTGTTCGGTGCGCTTCGTCGACCAAGACGAAGACGTTCTCACGGGTGTTGATGCCCTTCGGGATTCCGTCAAACTTGTGAATCATCGAAACGATCAACCCGCGGAAGTCCGAGGCGAGGAGTTCGCGCAGACGCTTCTTGCTGGTGGCCTGCTCGATTTTGATATTGTGGGACGACACCTCTCCAAGTATTCGATCAACCCAACCGGCAAGCTGCCCCTCCAATTCGTTCCGGTCGATCATGAGGATCACGGTCGATTTGCCGAACGTCTCTTGGTCCTGAAGGATTAGGCGGGCCGCCGTTATCATGGTGAACGTCTTGCCTGACCCTTGAGTGTGCCAAATCAGGCCGGTTGCTTTTGCCTTGTCGGCGCATCGATCGAGGATCTTCTCCACCGCCCGGGTCTGGTGCTGGCGGAGAATCGTCTTCTGGAGTTCGTCTTCCTTGTAGAAGAAGAGAACCCATTCCTTGAGCATGGTCAAGAACCGCTGATGATCGAAGAACCGTTTGACCTTGCTCTCGTAGTTTCCCGGTTCCTCGTCGCGCCAGTTGAACAGATTCTTCCGATCCAGGTTCCACGTCGCCCCGTAGTAGAAATCGAGAAGGTTAGTGATGTCGAATACCTGTGGAGCGGTCAGCATCTCCGGCGTCTCGTGGTGGTACTCCCGGATCTGGGTCATCCCCTTTTCGATTCCCTTTGGCTTCTGCGCACTCTTGGTTTCTACGATCGCGACCGGCATCCCGTTGATCAGGAACATCACGTCCGCTCGGTTAGTTTCCTGCCCGTTTGTGTACTGCCATTCGTCGGTCACGTGGAAGACATTTCGGGACCACGAACCACACGAAACACGCGAACCATCTGGTTTTGTTTCCCCTCCCTTTTCGTGCCTTCCGTGTATTTCGTGGTTCAATCCTCCGAAATCAATGACCGTCACATTGCGTTCGCGCTTCTCTTCTTGGTCATAGATGCTCTTCTCTCCACGCAGCCACGCGAGGATCTCCGCGTTCCCCTCGATCGTGTTGCGGACGGCCTCAATCCTGCGGATCACCTCATCGACGTTGTCGGCCGTGATTAACCCTGGATTTAGATCAATGAGTCTCTCTTCCAGTACACGGCTGAACAGCAATCCTCCTACACCCTTCCGCAACGAAAGAGCTTCCGACGTAGGGACGTACATCCACCCGATCTCCTCCGCGTAGCGGATGAGGGGGTTCTGAACCGTATCGCTTTCTGTTCCGAGTTTGGTCATTTGTTCTGTCTCACTCCCAGAGAACACAAAGGGACGTAGCGGACACCGAAATGCCCAGATACCTTCACGCAACCCAGCATCCTCTACGGTTTCTCGATTGTCACCATTCCTTCCTTGCCAGGTATCCGATGAAGTTCCGTTTCCGCTTATGCTGCTTCACTATCTCTGCAAGGTATTGCCTAAACTCCTCTTCTTCTCCCATTCCAAGCATCAACTTTCGAATATGACCGATCATGTCGACGGCTTCCTGATAAGATTGGTTGTTTTTCTTCTGGATCTCCTGCTCTACAAGACGCTGATAGATGGGGACTGCGTCAGAGGGGTACTCGGTCTCTCGCTCCTTTGCCAGCTTAAGCCACAGTGAATCGGAGCATCCGCCGGTCTGCGCTTCCTTCCACGCATCAGCCAGCTTCTTCTCCCACAGGAAGATTTCAACCAACAACGAATGGTCGACCAGCTCCCAAGACCAGCGGGATTGACTCCTTTTCGCTTCTTTCCTTCTCCGTTCAAGGTCGTCTTGAATCCACTTCAACGCCTTCTCTCGCCAATGCTGCTGCTGTTTGGCCTTCCCGGAGTACTTCAACAAGTCTTGATACGTGCTGAGGATAGGACGATCCGCGAAGTTCTCCCAGATGAGAGTGACGGCCTCGTCCTGTCGCTTTGCACGGACATACTCCTCGGCAAGGAACTTGCGTAGCCGGGAATCCGATCGATCCGGGAATGCTTCGAGGCCCTTCTCAGCCCATTCACACGCCAGTGTGTATTTCCTCGCTTCGCGACACCGCTCTGCAATAGCGAGGAAGTTATGCGAGTCCGACAGATCTTTGGCCATCACCTCCACGACGCGCTCGAAGTTATTGTCTTTCTCGGCAAAGCCCTTCACCATCTTTGTGAGCGTCCATCGTCGTCCATAGCGGTTTGGATCCTTCTCCCCCGGCTTGAGGTAAGGCAATCCTTCCCACGCTTCCTCTGCCAGTCGACGGAATGCTTTCTTGCCCTCTTCCTTCAGAATGCCAGCGTACCGTTTGTAGGAATCGTTCCAAAAACCCCACGGATCATTGACTTCGTTGTCGAACAACTTCTCGGCCAGTAATTTTGGATCAGGTTTAGTGGCACGACAGGCGTCCAGATGCAAAACCATCAGATCTTCGATGACCATACCCAGCGAACCGTCGGAATCGTCTATCTGTTCGAGTTGCCTTTCCACAAGTTCAATGGCGTATTCCGTCAACGCCATGGTCAGTGCCTGTTCCCCGCTCTTCAGCAGTTCCCGGAGTTGCCGGACGATCCGATTCACACCGCGGGAGTATGTATAGGCCTCGCGATAGGGAACGAAACCATCGACGTCAATGGTATGGCGAATGACCGCTCGCAAGGCAATCGTATTCACCGTCTCTGCTCCGGTTGCTACCCGCATCTTCAAGGAATCATAGAACTCGTCGTCTTCATCCGCGTGGTTCGTGATAATAGCGACCAAGTTCTCTGGAGACTGTTGCTGTAACCATTCATCGATACACTCGGGTGAGATATCGTGTTGAGTTGGATGTTCATTCTCACCCGTTTCGTGATCAGGTAGAGATGTCTGATTAGTTTGACTGTCAATCCACGCCAGACCGGCAGCCACGACGTGTTTGCAGAAGACATCCCCCAGTGGGCAATCACACGTGGCGACGAGCTGCCCCTTTTCCGCCCAGATCCGTATCTTATAGGGATGCGTGCCGTTCACTGTCGCCTGGATGACACCTTTGCGCTCCCGCAACGTCCGAACACGGTTTTCGAGGAAGTAGACTTCGCCCCGATCGAAGTACCGTCCCCCGGCCAACACTTGCAGGGCCTTTCGCGTCACGACATTGTGCAGCCTATTGCCGGTCGGTTTTTCTCTCTTCATGGTTCCTGCCTACGTTTCCCCTCTCTTTTCCGGAGCGACAGTGCTTCCGAAATTGGAATGTACGTCCATCCGGCCTCATCCGCATAGTGGATGAGGAGATTCTGGACGGCGCTTTGTTCTGTTCCAATATTGCTCATGTCATCTTTTCATCCTCGAAAGCACGAAGATCGTGACTTCAAACCTCACTTCCTCGACACAATTCCGTCAGATAATTGCGTTTTAGATACATGCGTATCGATTGACTCCATCATGAATTACGGCTATTGCTTGTCGCGAATTGCTTAAAATTTGCGTTTGCCCAGCCTTATGCCAGCAATTCATGATACAAGCTCCCAGTATGAGCCTTTCGTCTTGCCAACCACCCGAACACGCCCTTCCTTCTTCAGAGATGACAGTAGGCCATAGATCTGATTCCGGGAAAGACCTGGCAGGATCTGATGAAATTCAGGGAGCGTTCCTTTGCCAAAGTGATCCAAATGCTTTACCAGAAGCTCTTTGTTCGTCTCACGATCAAGACCGTATTGGCTTGTATAGTCGCCGCGTTTCCTGGCAGTAGTGTAGAACCGCTTTGCCAGCAGGTAGCGTGTGCCTCTCCCTCTGCCGGTACGTTCAATTGCATGAGCACCCAACAGGTAAGGCAAACGCGCGACCAGATAACCCGGAACAGCGGAGCCTTGCCGTAGATGGTGGAGAACCAGGAAGTCATCAACAGTAAACAAATTCTGGGTTTCTTCTCCAATGTGCTGAAGGTATTGGAGAAAGGCCTGATCTTGAATGGTCCCGTTGAGCGTGAGAAAAACCCAGTGTGCGTCTGTACCAGAGAAGTCAGGAAGTGGCTTGGCTTCACGGCAGCAAGCGCGGTAGATCTTATCGAATCCCTGTCCTGCGCGTTCGACTAGGCCCGCCTTGGCGAGAGCTTCCGCAACTGTCCGATTGCGGGGCACCTGTCGATACAGGATGTTCTCTGGCGTAATACCCTCGGGAAGGCCACCTGGACTCTCAATGACTAGCCGTTGCGGATACTGCCTGACAAATATTGAGCCCTGATGCCTGTAGTCACGATGACAAACGGCATTCAGGATTGCTTCTCGAACGACATCCTCATTGAAAGTGGAGATATCTAACAGGAAGAGCCCATCACGAAAATGCTGGACATCATTGTGGGTATTAATGAGTTTCCATAGGCGGTTATGGAAAAGGAAGAAGCCCTCGCGGAATTCAAACCTCTGTTGGTATTCAATGGAGGCGTCTTGTGAGCGGTATTCGAAAATGACCTCAGCATTGGCAAGGTATTGCGAGACCGGCTGGGTGTTCCCCAGTAAGATCAGTGCCGCATATGTAACTTTATCACCGTGAACGAGTTGAGCATCGTTAAGTAATTGTCGATCTGAGAGAGTCGAAAGAGTCCTATTGCCAGACTTTGTTATCCAGCGCCGCCTGAACTCGGCTACAGCTCTCGAATCCAGGTCGTCGATTGTCGCTCTTACGCAGATTTCCGCCGAGAAGTCAGGGCCTGTTTCTTCAAAAATGCGGCGAAGCATATCTGGTGTCATGGGAACCAACTCTTCGCCGCGACGCATCCAATACGCACCCTCATACTGAATCGGCATACCGATAGGACGGGATGGCACATGAAACACTATTACGCGCCCATCGAGGTGCATAATTTCCTCGGCTTCAATGCGAAGGTACAAACGCTGGATCAGCCCTGACTTTGCACGCTGTAGATCCTTGAAAGTATTGGAACCCACCACACGGCGAGGGTGTTTATTCGTCACCCCAAGAATCATCTTTCCGCCGCGTTCATTCGCCAAGGCACAGCAATACTTGACCAGTTTCTCAAAATGAAAGTTTGCTTTTGCTTCCTTGAACTCGATATGTTCGTCCGCGCAAGGCACCTTAAGCCAATCCCTCAACTGATCAAGCGATGTAATCATACCTCCACCTCCCTCACATCAATATCTAGATCCGTCACCCGAATTTCGCCGGTCATCAGCTTGTTCAACGTCGTCTTGAAGAGGTCTTGCAGGGCCCTTTTCTTGGATTTGTGGAGCCGAACCTTACTATCAACAGCCTTCAGATTACTGATGATATCAGCTTGTTCCTCCAAGTCTGAAGAAAGGGGGATCTCAAACGTCTTCAGCTTACTGGCGTTGATATTCGACTGGCTTACGCCACGTGACGCTAGAGTCCGCACCCTCGTTTGCGTGGCATTCATGTTAAAATAGTAGTTCACGAAGTCAGGGTTCGCGAACTGGCGGTCAAACCGCAACCTAATCAGATAGGACGCAAACACGACTTCATGGGTAGCATGAAAGATAGCCATGCGTCCAACGAGATCGTGGCTGTTAGTTCGATTGAAGAGCAAGTCACCGTCCACCAAGCGGAACTTCTCGTATGTCTTCGGATCAAGATCGACATACTGGAGGTTGTCAAACACAACCGCTCCGTCGATCTGGCAGTTCATCCTGAGAATCGGGTAGCTACCACTTGTTTGCCCCCGCATCGACAATCCGTAGAGGGACTCGCCTAGAATCTCGTCAATCTCCTTCACCTTCCAGCTTTCCGGTATCTCGCCAATTTCGGTCATCTTGGTCTTCTCGCCGCGGAGGCCGTGAGTGAAGAGATGCTGCATGGTAGATTTCTTGAGGTCGCGGAGCGACTGGATGATCTTCTCTTGCATCTCAATCGCCCGCTGGATCTTCAGCAACACCGCTGCGATCTTCTTCTGCTCGGGGAGCGGTGGGAGGGAGACTTCCTGCTTGAAGATGTCCTTGTCGGTGACAGCCGGATAGCTCGCACCATGCTGTGAATCAGCGATGGCCTTGTTGATTTCATCTGAGAGGAGAAGGAAGTACAAGAACTCAGGCACCGCCATCTTCCTGTCAGCACGGACAACGCAGAACGCAGTGGATGCGATGTGGTCATGATACTCGGGAGGGACCAGCGCTACTCGACGGAGTGCCGGTCGAATGGTTGCATAGATCACGTCTCTCGCATGAACGATCTTCCTTGCCCTTCCAGGGGCGGTCGTTCCATTCACGTCTTGGGGGGAAGTGATCTTGAAGATATCGTTTGAAACAGCCGAGACATCGATATAGTAGAAGTCACCTCGTGGCTCTGAGCGTGGCTTCCACTGGCTCGTCTTCAGACAGGCGTTTCTCAAGGCTATGTGTTTCCACTCGTTTTTCATCTTCTCAAATTCCTCCGCACCCTCGACGGTTCATCACGTTTTCTTCCCCTGCCTAAATAAGGCGCGGTGTTACGGGCGTCAACAGGAAAAATCGGGTTCTTCATTTCGTGCCTTTCGTGTGTTTCGCGGGCTTCTCTCCGCGTTCCTCTGCGTCCTCAGCGGTTCGTTTCTTCCCCTCAATCTGCTCCAACTCCTCGACCGACTTCCCGTTTGCCCTCGATTTGAACTATCCGGAATTTCCGGATAGTTGCTTCTGGAAACTGTTCCCCCTCTGCGAGGATATTCTTGATGTGCTCACTGATGGTTCTGACATCTTTCTGGAACAGCTCAGCCATAAGTTTCTGGCTCAACCAAACGGTTTCATCCTGAAGCCGTACCTCAACGCGCGTTTGCCCGTCTTCGGTCTGGTAGAGCAAGATGTCGCTATTTAGCTTGGATGGGAGATTCTCGCTCATGTCTTTGTCCTTCTTCCACGCTCCTCTGTGTCCCCAGCGGGTTGTCTTTTCACCGCAGAGGACTCTGAGGGACGCAGAGGTTCTTCGTAGTTGTTCACAAGGCGTTTGATGCCGTCGCGGAGATGCACAACGTTGAAGTTGATGACCAGGCCGACCTGGACCTCCGAAAGCTTCAGGTATGAGAGTAATTGCGCCTCGTGAATCGGCGCAAGGCTACCAACAGCCTTGAGTTCGACGATAACAGCTCTCTCGACCAGCAGGTCAACGCGGTATCCGCAATCCAACTTCACGTTTTCGTAAACAACAGGCAAAGCCTTCTGCCGTTCAACCCTGAAACCCCGCTGCTTCAGTTCATATTCAAGACATGCTTCATAGGCAGATTCCAGCAAACCCGGCCCCAACGTCGAGTGAACCTTCATCGCCGCCCCAATGATCTCTTGCGTGAGCTTAGTCAATTCCATCCTCTGCGTACCTTCGCGTCCTCTGCGGTTCAAAACCTCATCTGTGCGAAGATCTTCTTCAGCTCGGCATCAATCTCCTTGGCTTTCTTTTCCAATCCCTCGTGGCCCCAAAGCTCGTTCAGTACCTCGGGAATCGGCCGGTAGACTTCCTTCTCGCTAGTGTCTACGTAGCGTGAAGGAGAGAGATTGTAGTCGCTCTCCGCCGCCGCTTCGTTGGTGATGACCTTGACAAACCGCTCGACGTCCTGCCCCTTGATGAACGATTGAGCGATCTTTCGAATGTTTTCGTCGGGAATGTAGTTCTTGGGACGTCCCTTTTTGAACTCGCGGCTCGCGTTCACGAGCACGATCTTGCCCTTGCGATGCGGAAGCTTGTTTCGATTGAGCAAGATGATGATCCCGGCGGCGGTGGTGTTGTAGAACAGGTTATCCGGCAAGAGAACGACGCCTTCAATGAAATCGTGGTCGACGAACCATTTACGGATGGTCTTTTCTTTGTCCTCGTTTCGGCTTCCACTGCCACGAGTGACAGCACCGGTATCGACGACGACAGCCGCCCGTCCCGTAGGCCTGAGCGAGGCAAAGGTGTGCTGGAGCCAGGCCCAGTCTGCTTTGCCAGATGTTATTCCGCCGTGCTCCTCAAAGCGTCCGAAATCATCCTTCTCGTAGATCGCTGGATCGTAGGATTGGTTCCACATGGGATTTGCAACGACGATGTCGAACTTCCTAAGGCTTGAGTCTGAATCCCGAAATTTCGGGTTGGTCATCGAATTGCCCCGTACGATCTCGCCTTCCATGTCGTGAATGACCATATTCATCCGGGCGATGGCGTAGCTTGAGCCGTTTATTTCCTGCCCGTAGAGCTTGAGCGGACGATTGACCTTCAGCTCGCGTTCCTGAAGAGCCAGTTCGCACTTGATCAATAATCCGGCCGATCCACAGGCATAGTCATATACTTCTTCACCCTGGGCCGGCCGAACCATGTGGGCCATGAGCCAGCCGACCTCGGTAGGCGTGAAGAACTCACCGGCGCTTTGTCCCTGTCCCTCGGCAAACTTCCGGAGCAGGTACTCATAACAGCGTCCGAGAAAGTCTGGCTCCACATCATAGAGCCCGAGTCGGTAGCGCGGATCAGAAAGTGCCTCAATTATCCCTGCCAGCGCTGAGTCGCTGATCTCTCGCTCCCCGGTGCGGGTCTCGTTGAAGTCGACGGTATCGATGACCCCACTGAGATCCCTGGAACGATCCCCAGCGTTTGCCTTAACAATCGTTCGCATCGTCATCGTAAGCTGCTCGCCAAGCGTCTTGGGCTTCTGCCCTTCGGGCCAATCAAACGGCTCGCGGCCACTGACGACCGGCCACCGGGCCTCGGGCGGAATGTAGAAGCGAACGAGGCTCTTATCGGCTTCGATTATCTCCAACGCGGTCTTGTGATCGCCGTAGGTTTCGGTGAGACGCTCGACCTCATCCTCGAAGACGTCCGAGAGGCGTTTGATGAAGACAAGGGGCAGTATGTAGTCCTTGAACTTGGGGGCATCCTTCTCTCCCCGGATCGAGCAGGCCGCACTCCAGAGCATCTGCTCCATCGATTTCGTGGTGAGCACGTCTTCCCTCAGAACCCTGCGACGCCGCTTGGGGGTTCCAAGATTGAGGGTAGGTTCCCCAAGACTAATATCTGCAACAAGTTCGCTGATTGCCTGCTTAGCCTTGCCTCGCGGCGTAGTTCGCCCGTTCTCCCAACGGTTCAATGTGGTGAAGGCCACGCCAAGTCTGGCGGCAAGCTCTTCCTGGCTCAGTCCGAGCTTGGCTCTAAGTTGTTTCAGGACCTCAGGGATCTCTCGGCTATCCATGATCCTCCTTCAGGGGGTATGCATGAATGCTATAGCAAATATGGCGCCCTGTCAAATCCAAAAGGATCGTTCTTGAATTTCAGTTTTGCTTCTTGCCATTCTGGTTCGTATTCCTATCGTTCCTCACGTCCAGAGAGCGCACGTGTGCCGTGTAGCTTTGATCCGTGAATATCAACAGGAGATGAACCTTCCCCAGCCCTCTTTCCCTTGGAAGGTTCCGTTGGCATAGACGATTCGCCCGCGTGAGATCGTCGTCTCGACTGCTCCACGTACTAGCCGTCCCTCATAGGGAGAGAAATCGGTCGCCATGTGCAGGTTCTCGGCATGAATCGTCCACTCCTTTTCGGGGTCAAAGATCACGATATCTGCGTCCGAACCGATCGAGAGGCTCCCCTTGCGCGGGTAGATTCCGTTTATGCGCGCCGGCCCTTCACTGAGCAGGCGGGGAAGATCGATCAACGAGAGGCGTCCCTTCCTCACACCTTCGGAATAGAGGAGGGGAAGGAGGGTCTCCACCCCGGGCAGGCCGTAGGGAAGATCTAAGAACGATCCATTCCAAGTTTTCTGCTCCCGCGTGAATGGGCAGTGGTCGGTCGCCACAAGATCGAGCGTGCCGTCTCGTAGTGCACTCCATAATGAGGTCTGATCCGCTCCTGTGCGCAGCGGGGGCATCACCGAGAACTGCGGTCCCTCCGCCCCTTCGTAGGCTTCCTCTGTCAACAGGAGGTATTGCGGGCAGGTCTCTCCGCTTACCCGCACGCCGCGCGACTGGGCCCGGTGAGACCGTGAACGGCGTATCGCCTCGAGTCCGAGAGCGGAACTGACATGGACCACATGCAGCTTGACTCCGGTCTGCTCGGCGAGGTAGATTGCCTGTTCGATCGCCGCTCCTTCACAGACCGCTGGCCGGGTCCCGGGATAAGCGGACATAGTGGCTCTTTGCTCGGGGGAGAGCCTCGCCACGAGCGACTCGATGATCGGATCGTCTTCCGCGTGAACCATCGCCACACCATCGATCTCTTCAATCTTGCGGAAGGCGTGATAGAGGATGCCTGTATCCGCGCGGTGCCCTAATGAGCCGTAAGCCATGTAGAACTTGAAGCTCCTTACGCCGGCGTATTGGGCATCCTCAAGCTCCTTCTCCTGTCCGGGCTTCCAACCGATGACCTCCGCATGGAGAGCGTAGTCGATCGCCGAGGGAGCAGCCTCTTGTTTGCGAGCTTCGATCTCCTCAGGGATCGAGGTTTCTTGGGTCCCAACGGTGAAATCGATGATCGTCGTCACACCACCGCAGGCAGCAGCCCGCGTTCCAGAGAGGAAGTCGTCGCTCGAGGCGATCCCGTAGTTCTCGGCGGCCATGTGGGTGTGCGCGTCGATCACGCCGGGAAGGACGAGCTTACCGGAAGCATCGATCTCGTCCCGTCCCGAAAGACCAAGGCCGATGGCAACGATCCTCTCCGCGGCGATCCCTAGGTCTGCACGGATGATTCCATGAGGAGTAACAATGCTCCCTCCGCGTACCACTAAGTCCGTCATTCTTCGCTCCCCTCCACTAACAGATCAAGCGCCCCCGTGGGGCAGGCCGAGGCACAGAGGCCGCAGAATCGGCACCGTGCGAGGTCGACCTCCTCAGGGCTCGTGCGTGCGCTGTAGGGACAGATGCGTACACAGAGACCGCAATCGGTGCACCGTCCCTCTTCCCAAGCAAACGACGCCCCTGCCGCGTTTTCCTTCCTTTTCATGGGCAGGCCGACTCCTTCAGCGGCTCCTTTGTACTCTCTTAACGAGGGGAGTGCCGCCCCGATCGCACCCTGGAGGTTCTGGTAGCCCAGTTCGTGAAGACGCGTCGAGAGTTTCTCTTCGAGATCGGCGAAGACGGCGAGTCCTTTCAGCATGGGGAGGGTGCAAAGGCCCACCACGCGAGCACCGGCTATGAACATCTCCAGACAGTCATCGACGCTTCCGATCCCGCCGGTTCCCACGATGGTGGCTCCCGTTGCAAGCGCAATCTGGGAAACGACCCGTAACGCAACTGGAAAGATCATCCCGCCGGTTATCCATCCGTAACCACTTCCAAGGAGCGGTGCTCGTTTCTCGATATCGAGCCGGAGTGCCGGGCCGATTGAATCGATTGCCGTGATTCCCGTCGCTCCGTTTTGCAGACAGGCTGCTGCGATCTCGACCACATCCGGCCAGTTGCTACTCACCTTGGCGAGGATCGGTATCTCGACCCCTTTAGCCGCCTCTCTCACCATGGGGACCAAGGACGCCCCGTCGTAGGAGGCAATCTCCAGGGCGTCAATCCCGGCCTTCGCGATCGGGCGAGCGAGCGCTGCAACATCGGCGGGAGTAAGACCCAAGCTTGCGATCACAATCGCCCCTCCCTCTTTGGCAAGCGGAATCTCTCGTTCGATCCAGCGCTCATACGGTAGATCCGACCACTTCTCCCCGTTTAAGAGTCCGCCAGGGACCCTTGCGATGTGTGGTATTGGATTCGTTGCCGGGACCCTGCTGATCGTCTTTGTCACCACCGCGCCGGCGCCGGCTCGATGGGCGCGCAGGATTGCTTCACCGTCGTAGGAGAGTGGGCCGGAGGCCAGGATGAACGGATTCCTCAGTTCTAGTCCGCCAATGCTAGTCTTGAGATCGGTCATCTTAATCCATCCCCCACAGCCGTCTTGCCTGAACAGTGGCCTCATGCTGGACCTCCTCCATATCCAGGGTCAAGAGCTCATGATCCTTCATGAGGAGAGTACCATCGACGATCGAGAGAGCGACATCGCTCCCGTTTCGATAAAGGACTATTTGGTCGAGCACGTTCCCTTTGGTGAGCGGCGTGTCGAAGGAGAGATCGATCCCGATCAGGTCGGCGGACTCCCCCGGCGCGAGCGTACCGACATGAGGGAAGCCAACGGCCTTGCCCCCCCAGGATGTGGCCATCGAGAGGACCGTCTCTGCCGACATCACTCGTGGATCCTGTAACGCTCCCTTGTGGATCAGGAAGGCCCCGCGCATCACCTCAAACGGATCGTTGATGTACCCATCTGTGCCGAGTCCTGGCCGGATTCCACGCGCAATCATCGCCGGGACCGGAGCGATCCCTCCCCCCACTTCACAGTTGCTGAGCGGCATGTGCACGAGTCTCACCCCTCGCTCGGCGAGAATATCGATTTCCGATCGATCGATCGCGACTCCCTGGGAGGCAAGGACCGAGCTATCCCAGAAACCCAGCCTATCGTACCATTCGACCGGGCGTATCCCATATCGTTCGAGAGAGACTTTAGGTTCGTACGAGCTCTCCGAGAGGTGAAGATGGATCGAGCACCCGAGGTCATCCGCGATCCCCTTGGCAAGCATGATAAATCCTTCCGAACACGTGAAGCTCGTGTGGATCGAGACCATTCCCCGAATGAGCCGATCATTCTCGTGGCCCCTGACGAAACGAGCATTCTCGTCGAGGGTATCCCTTCCAAGGTCCGTACCGAGCCTTTCCGAGGCCTCGATCGATAGAACCCCGCGCAGCCCCGCATCATTCAGGGCTTCTGCTTCCACAGCGAGTGCCCCAGGGATGGAGTTCGGAGCCTCCAAGACATCACACACGCTGGTGAAACCCGCTTCGATCATCTTTCCACAGGCGAGAGCGAAGGCGGCCTTGATCATCGGATGATCCAAGCGGTTCTCCACGTATGGCCACCAGAAATCCGCCAGGAACTCGTAGAACCCGCGTGGAGGATCATCAACAGGGATACCATGGGCGAGGAGGCCGTAGGAGTGCATGTGCGCGTTGATGAACCCGGGCATGAGAAGGAGATCGTGTGCGTCAATAACCTCCGCATGCGGATGCTCGGCGCGCAGTGCCTCGTTCGAACCGACCGCGGCGATCGAGCGCCCTTCGATCAGCACGCCCCAGTCCGCTTTCAGCGGTGCATTTGCAGAGGGGAGGAGGACTCCGCCGAGAACGAGACGCTCAGTCATCTTGCAACTCCTTCAGTCGTTCGGCCGCCTCGGGAAGGCCGAGGCGTTTCAGGGTGGCGGTGGTCGGCCAACCCCGCTCTCTGTCCCAGCCACGAAGGTCGTAGTACTCATCGAGCAGCTCCTCGGCATGGGCGATCTCGCCCTTCGCCCCGGCGGATGGCGAGGGTTCCTCGGTGAAGCGACGCGGGAGACGGTCATCCGCCCGCGTGATCCCGTGGAGGGCGTTGTAGGCGCGCATCAGGTTGTAGATCCGTTCTCCGATCGCCTTGAGATCACTCGTAGAGAATTCGATCCCGGTGGCATAGGTCAAGCCTTCCGCGATCTCGGGCCAGTAGATCTCGGCCATGACAAAGGTGCCGCCGGACTTGCAGACCCCCACCGAATCGACCACGGCGCCGAAGTCCTCCCCGTCCTTCACCAGGAACGGCTTGTACCTGGTGGCGTGCGGGTCGGCCATCTCGGGAAGGTACTCCTCGCCGTAGCGACGTTCCACCTCCTTGGTGTATCCCGTCTCGTCGATCGTGGGAAAGGCCTTCAGGTGATCGGCCCCACGACTCGATGTGATGTGTGCAAGGCCCATCGACTGCTGGGCCCGACCGTCCTGAGCAGGGATCTCCTGCCCCTTCACCTCCATGGCGTAATACCCGGCCCCGTGCCCGATCTGAGCTGCGGCCTCCCTCACCCCCAAGGCTAGGAGTGCGCCCAGCCCTTCCCGCCTGGCGATCTGTTCGATTAGCTGAAGGATCACGTGGTAGTCACCCCACTCGAGTGCGAGGCCGTCCGTATCTTCTGTTGTCAGGATTCCCTTCTCGTAGAGTTCCATTGCAAATGAGATCGCCCGCCCGGCGGAGATCGTATCGAGGCCCAACCGGTCGCAGCGGTCGTTCGCCGCGATGATCGAGGCAAGGTTGCTGTTCCCCACTGCCGCGCCGAACGAGTTCAGCGTCTCGTACTCGAAGCTCGACGTGACAGTCCCCGCGAACTCACCCTCCTTCACCCGGTAGATGTTGTCGCATCGGATCGGACAGGCAAAGCAGCCATCGTCCTTGATCCAATATCCCTCGTGAAGAGCCTCTCCCCCGATCTTCTCGGCAAGGGCGAAATCTCCGGATTGGAAGTTCTTGGTGGGAAAGCGTCCGATCTCGTTCATGAGCATGACCAGGCCGGAGGTGCCATAGCGGGCAAGGGCAGGGAAGAACTCGTTCGCCTTGATTCGCTCGTGCATGGCACGGGCAAGCCGGGTGAATTCCGCGGGGCGCGCGATCGGGACCTTCCCTCTCCCCCGAACCGCAATCGCCTTCAGCCTCTTCGATCCCATCACCGTTCCTATCCCGCTCCTCGCGAGGCTCCGGTTCGGCGTTGCCTGGATGCAGGCATACCGCACCCCGTTCTCCCCGGCGGGTCCGATGCAGGCAACCTTCACCCGCTCATCCCCCTTCTGTCGTCTGATCGCCTTCTCCGTCTCGATCGTGTCTAGCCCCCACAGGTCGCTCGCCTCCTCGAGGCGGGCCTTCCCATTGTCGATCCACAGGGTAACCGGTCGAGCAGCAACCCCAGTGATGACGAGCATGTCGACCCCGGCAAACTTGAGCTCAGGCCCGAAGAATCCGCCACAGTTGGAGTCCCCATAGATCCCCGTGAGGGGAGACTTGCTGATCGCCTCCATCCGCCCGGAGGTGGGCCATGCCGTCCCACAGAGCGGGCCGGTGGCGAGAATCAGGACGTTCTCCGGGGAGAACGGATCGACAGAAGACGCAACTTCATCCCACAGGATCTTGACGCCGAACCCGTTCCCTCCGAGGAATGTACGGGCCATCTGCGTTGTGACCTCGCGTTCCTCGATCGTTCCCGCACTCAGGTCCACCCGGAGGTATCTTCCGATATAACCACCGCTCGTCTGCATTTCTCCTCCTAAACCAACCGATCGAGCCCAAGCTCGCGAAGCTTCTCATCGGTGGGAATACCGTTCTCGTCCCATTCGCGTAGCTCGTAGTATCGTCTGAGCATCTTTTCGAAATCCTCGATCCTGTGAACCATCGTAGTCTCCCCGTGCGCGACCGAAATAGGCTCCTCGGTGAATCTAGCAGGAAGCCGGTCGTCCACCGACGAGAGACCGAGCCGCACATTGTACATCCTCTCCAGGTTGACGATCCGCTCACCGATCCGTAACAGTTCATCTGCCGTGATCGCGTGACCGAGCGCGTTCAGACCCCGCGTGAGGTCCTCGGGGTAGAGGGGATACGTCTCGACGGTGCTGAACTTGCAGACTCCTAGTGAATCCGCAACGGCACAGTAGTGCTCGCTAAACCAGACGAGGTCAGGCTTGTAGCGCTCGTTCGCCGGATCCAGCAGAGCGGGCATGGTTTGTGGGAGGAGGGCGCGGCCAGCCTCCTCCAGTCGCGCAGTATCGATGGTCGGAAGCGCGTACAGGTGGTCGGCACCGCGGTTGGACGTGGCGTGCCCTAAGCCAAAGGCCTTGGCGACCCGCGGCTCCTGGGAGGGGATCTCCAATCCCTTGACCTCCATCGCGTAGCGCTTCGCTTCCGCCCCTATCTCTTCAGCAGCTCGGCGTGTCCCCTGTGAGAGGAGAGCACCTAGCCCTTCCCGGTTTGAGATCTGCTGGATCAGTCTGACGATCGTCTTGCCATTCCCCCACGAGAGGTCGAGTCCCTCTTCGTCGAGGAGGCCCTTCTCATGGCACTCCATGGCGAAGGCGATAGTCGCGCCGGTCGAGATGGTGTCGAGCCCGAGTTCATTGCACAGCATATTGGCGTAGATGATCGCCTCAGGATCGTCGCAGTAGCACTGCGGCCCTAACGAATCGATAGTCTCGTACTCGGGACC
>CBDUVB010000037.1:0-17644 GCA_965370555.1 uncultured bacterium | reverse complement strand
CGTAGTCTTGCTACGGGGATAGTCAATTTCAAGGGATTTCTTTATTCTCCCGATCTCTCAACCTACGTGGGGTTGCGATTTGCCTTACGAGCCCGCCGCCGGATACTATTCCACTTTAAGCACCTGAGGTGATGCGAAGTGGCGAATACAAACGGTACGATGATGCGGGTGACAAAGCTCGTGAAACACTACGGGGAGGTGCATGCTGTTGATGGCATCTCGTTTACTATCCCACACGCCAGTGTGTTCACCATCCTCGGCCCGAACGGGGCCGGCAAGACGACGACCCTGGAGATCCTCGAGGGGATCCGCCATCCGGACTCGGGCGAGATCGAGGTCTTTGGCGTTAGCCTCAAGCGCATAAACCGCGCGGTCAAGGAGAGGATGGGGGTCCTCCTGCAAGACGGGAACTTCGAGCCCTACCTCAGGGTTAAGGAGGTGGTGACGCTCTTCGCCTCCTTCTTCAAGAGCCCTCTCTCCGTCGATGAGGTGCTCAATAAGGTCGCACTCGGGGAGAAGACGACCGCCTACGTTAAAACGCTCTCCGGCGGCCAGAAGCAGCGGCTGGCGGTCGGTGTCGCACTGGTGAACGATCCTGACCTCATCTTCCTCGACGAACCGACGACCGGACTCGACCCGCAGGCACGGCGGAACATCTGGTCGATCGTCACCGACCTCAAAGGAGAAGGGAAGACGATCATCCTCACCACACACTACATGGAAGAGGCCGAAGCCCTCTCCGATCACGTCTGTATCATGGATCACGGTGCGATCATCGCGGAGGGGTCACCCCGCGACTTGGCCGCGCGCCTCGGGCAAGAGACGATCATCGAATTCACGTCTCCAGACCTAAGTAAGAACGACCTGGCTCCGCTTGCGGGATGCTGCAAGGCTAGCCGCGTGGATGGGGAACTCGTGACCATAGAGACGGAGGACCTAGTGCCGACGATGGACCATATGCTAACGTGGGCGAAGGATCGCGATCTCTCGCTTAATAACATGATCGTCCGCCAGCCGAACCTGGAGGATGTCTTCCTGTCGCTCACCGGGAGGAGGCTCCGGGAGTGAAAGGGATACTTCTCATCGCTCGTAGCCACCTCACAACAGCGTTTCGCGAGCGTATCACCCTATTCTGGTTCCTTATTTTCCCGATGTTCCTCCTTGTTATCCTGACCTTGATCTTTGCAAACATGGGACAGGAAGGGGAGATCAATTTCCCGGTGACCCTTCTTAACGAGGAGACCAGCGGCGGGATGACCGACTTCGCCGCAATCGTGGAGGACGTCTTCGAGAAAGCAGGAGAAGCATCCCATGAGGGGAAAGAGCCGCTTTTCACCCTCACGCAACCCTCTCCTGGCGAGGATATGGAAACCTTCCTCACCAACGAGAAGAATGAGTTACGCCTCGGGCACCGTGCTGCGGTGATCGTCATTCCGAGCGGGTTCAACCAGGCCCTGCTGGAACGCATGATGCGGCCCGACTCACCGCTAACCGCGGAGAGCACGATCACCGTTTACACCAACGAAGGGAACGTGGCCTCCGAGATGGCAACCTCGATCATCGAGCAGATCTTTGCTGGAATCGATCGCGAGATCCTTGTACAGACAGGGCGGTTCGATGAAGGTCGTGCCGTCCCCATCGAAACGAAGTGGGTTGGAAAAGATGGGGAAGAGGTCTCTTACGTGGATTTCCTCCTCCCAGGGATGATCCTGATGGGTTTCTTCGTCACCGGTCTGTTCGGAGTCCCCGGTTCGATCCTGTTCGCGCGAGATCGCCGCATCCTGCGGCGCTACTGGGTCACCCCACTCACCGTCCCCCGTTACCTCGCCGGTTTCTCCCTCGGTCACATCGGGCTCTGTGTCATACAGTTCGTCCTCCTCTACCTCCTGGGGCGGTTCGCCTTCGGGGCCTCGATCACATTTACGCGAGCATCCTCGCTCTTCTTCCTCATCCTCGCCTCGATCACCTTCCTCTCCTTCGGTTTCTTCATCGCATCGATCGCGAAGACCGCCAACTCGGGGATGGCGATCGCCAATGTGTTGAACATGCCGATGATGTTCCTCGGCGGGCTCTTCTTTCCGGTCGGTGGACTTCCGTGGGTGCTCAAGGTGCTCGTCCTCGTGAACCCGCTCACCTACCTTGCCGAAGGGTTGCGGACGAGCCTGGGAGTGCAAGGCGGAACCATATCCTCACCATTAACGATCGGAGTTCCGCTCGGTTGGATCGCGTTCTGTATTCTGGTCGCCTCGTTGCGTCTTAACTGGGATGTGGAACGATGAGATCCTTTACCGCGCTCCTTCACGCTGAGTTCGTCACCTTCCTGCGCGACAAGGCAACACTTACGTTCACCTTCCTCTTCCCGGTCGTTTTCATCCTCATCTTCGGTTTCCTTATGCGGGGGACTGGTACGGTTGAACACGCCCGCCTAGGCCTCTTTGTCCCAACCGACGTCACAAACGAAATACTGGAAGAGGTCATTGCACACAGTGGAGCGATCGAGATCACCCGTTACGACAGCGAATCTGCCTTGGAGAATTCCCTTGGGGATCGATCGATCGATTTCGGCCTCATCTGGGATGGAGAGAAGCTTACCTTCCTCTACGATTCGAGCCGGGTGCAGGAAAATTACGCGTTTGTGGAGATGGCGCGTGGGATCGGTTCGGAGTTCAACCTGCAACACCAGGGGCTCGCTCCGGTTCTTACCATGGAAAGGGTTCACGCAGGGAAAGCAGCAGCGATGAATTGGTTCAACCTCGTGGTGCCGGGGATCCTTGCTTACTCCATCCTCTCGGCAGGACTATTTGCCATCTCCGGGCACCTCACCGCAATGAAGGAACGAAAGCTCCTCGATCGGTTGATCGTCACTCCGATGCGCCCTCTAGCTCTCCTCGCTGCAATCGCCTGCGTGAGGCTTGCGGTTGTCTACATCTCTACACTGATCACCCTCGGTATCGCAATGACCGTCCTTCACCTCACGTTTTCCGTCAACTGGTTCCACTACACGGTCCTGGTCGCTGCCTCGACCTTCGGAATGATGGGATTTGGGACGGTGATCGCCCTTCTCGTGCGCAAACCATCGAGCGCAAGCAACATCGCAAACGTCCTCTCGATGCTTATGATGTTCCTCGCAGGGATCTACTTTCCTATCGAGATCATGCCCTCCTACCTACGCATGATCTCCAAGGCCCTTCCCCTCACGTACATGGCCGAAGCGATGCGCTTTGCCACCGGGGTAGCCGACATGACACTCGTGCGCTTCTGGGCAATCACCGCGGCCCTCCTCGCGATGGGGATCCTCCTCTTCCCGTTCTTGGCCCGCTACGTGGTCCGCGCCGATAGGCGCTAATAATGCGGCTTGCGTGCCGCGTGCCAGCGCAGCTATGGCCTGCGGTTTCCCAAGCATTCGTGCGTCTTGTTTTCCAGCCCTTTGTCGTCTTGAGTAGCTAACAACCCTGTGACCACAAACGACAGAACCCTTTTCTCTCGCCCGCTCGCTACGCTTACTCAAGCCGCTAAGATCGCCAAGAACTGCTTTCCGTTCTTGTTACTATTCGATGTTTTCCTTGCTCTTTTTCGCTTGCTTCACCCGCGACGAGGCGCACACTTTTCGTAGCGTTGCAGCTTGTCTGCAACGTTCCAATGCCACCGACGATCCAAGATCAGGTCTCGATTGCCGCTACAGAATGTCGGGCACAAGGCTCCCCACCTCGCCAAGACGTCAAGATGGCTGGAAACCTGTTTCCCTTCCTGTTCTTTGCCTAAGTCTAGCCTTTCCCTTGGCGCTCTCTGCGTCTCTGCGAGAGAATGTCTTTCTTCTTTCTCCTCACACCGTACTCATTACCTGTTACTGGTTCAGGCTCGCACGAGACGCACTGGTTCCGTCGCGTCCATTGCCACTTACTTGAAACGCCAAGGAGTCTGTGGCGTAAACCTTTTCTACTACTCGTCTTTAAGCTCAAACCCTAGTTTCAAGCAGTTTACCGTAGAGGGCGCAAAGATCGCTGAGATGAAGCATTAAGGTTCCCTTCCACTCTCTGCGTGCTCCGCGTTCTCGGCGGTGAAAGCTTCTGTTTTGCAAGGGAAAGAGGTTTTTGCAACAGCCTGCAAGGAACCTGTTTTTCATCTTGCGGAGAAAGAGCGTCGTTGCCGGTATAATGCGTAGCAAAGGAGGTGGGGCGGAATGAAACTCTATAACACCCTCACTCGCAAGAAAGAGACGTTCGAACCGCAAGACGGCAAGACCGTGAGGATGTACGTCTGTGGCCCCACCGTCTACGATCACCTGCATATCGGAAACGTCCGCCCGGTGATCGTCTTTGACACGCTGCGCAAGTACTTCGAGCAATTCAAGGGGTGGGATGTCATCTACGTACAGAACGTGACCGACGTCGACGACAAGCTGATCGATCGTGCCGCAAAGACGGGGAGGAGCGTAGCAAAGATCTCCAGGGAATACACCGATGCGTACTTTACCCTATTGAAACGGCTCGATATCGAAGAGCCCACAGAGAGCCCACGGGCGACCGACAACATCGATGGAATGATTCAGCTCATCGCTGCGCTGATCGATAAAGGGCTGGCCTACGCGGTGGACGGGGACGTTTACTACCGCGTCACAGCATTCGAGGGATATGGAAAGCTCTCAGGGCGACGCATAGATGACCTCAAGGTCGGTGCGCGGATCGCCGCCTCGGAGAAGAAGGAGAACCCGCTCGACTTCACGCTGTGGAAAGCCGCCAAACCAGGCGAACCAAAGTGGGACTCACCCTGGGGTGAAGGGAGGCCGGGCTGGCACACCGAGTGCGTCGTCCTCTCACGCAAGTACCTCGGCGAGACACTCGATATTCACGCTGGTGGGAACGATCTCATCTTCCCCCATCACGAGAATGAGATCGCCCAGGCCGAGGGTGCGACCGGGAAGCTCTTCTCTCGCTTCTGGCTCCACAATGGGATGCTCTCCTTCAGTGGAGAGAAGATGTCAAAGTCCCTTGGCAACTTTGCCTACGCCCATGAGGTGTTGGAGGAGTTTGATGCTGAGACGGTGCGCTACTTCTACTTGGCGCGCCATTATCGCAAGCCGCTCGATTACTCCAAGGAAGGCCTCGAAGAGGCGGGAAAGGCACTCGCCCGCGTGCACACCCTGATCGACGAGGTAAGCTCTGAGTTCGTCGATTCCCCGCAAGGAGAGATTAGCTCGACCGGCAGATCGTTCATCGCTTCGCTCGACCCGTACCGCGAGCGCTACATCGCAGAGATGGACGACGACCTAAACACCGTCGGCGCGATCGGCGCGATCCAGGAGATCGTCTCTGAGACGAACCGCTTCCGCGCTACTGCCGCGACGGAGGACCGTCCTGCGTTACGCGAGGCAGTCGCGCTCATCCGCAAACTCGGTTATCCCCTGGGTCTCTTCCAGGAGAAGGATCGCGCGGAGAAGGGAATACAAGATGAGCTGATCCGTCTTCTCATCGACCTGCGGGACGAGCTACGCGAGAAGAAGGAGTTTGCCCTCTCAGATAGCATCCGGGATCGGCTGGCAGAACTCGGCATCACCCTTAAGGACACGGCACAGGGGACAATCTGGATAAATTGAGAAAGGAAACTGGCTACTTTCCCGACCGCCGCCAGAATCGTCTTTGGCCCCACATGGAAAAATCGCCCGTTCCTTCTTCACCTGAGGGTAGTGCTTCACGCGAAAAGCTTGATGGATTTGATCGAACAGTTTCATGGCTGTATGATGTCGTGCGTGAATAGCAATGCAATATGGGAGAATGCAAGGAGAGATAAATGCATAGGTACGGTGATTGGTAAGTGATGTGGCCGCCTGCGCTATACAGCGCCACACTAATCATTGTTAGGCAGTAACCAAAAAGGGGGAACTATGTCACCGGATGTGAACGTCAACGTGAATGTCGATCAGGGCAGTTCGGCCGAATCCTATTTCGATGGAGGCCTGGCGCAGCTCATCGGTTGGTCGATTCTGGGCGCGCTGGTCACGATTTGCACTCTCGGCATCTGCTTCCCATGGTCGTACACTATGATCCTCCGCTGGGAAGCCAACCACACGGTGATCAACGGTCGCCGCCTCACGTTCGACGGGACGGCTGTACAACTTTTCGGCTTGTGGATAAAGTGGTTCCTGCTGTCGATTGTCACCTTGGGCATTTACGGGTTTTGGGTAGGCATCTCCCTGAAAAAGTGGCGGGTGAAGCACACGTCCTTCGCCTAGCGATAGGATGCGGATCGATATGAACAATGTCTTGCATCAAGACAAGTCGAGAGCGAGCACGCGATGACAGTCATTCCCGAGGCGATCAACGAGGTATACGAAGAGCTTAAGACGGAGATTACCTGGCTTCACGTAAGGTGGATTATCTATAGACAGCTCTTCGCTGCATCGAATAAGCGCGTTGACCTCCTCAATGAATGTGCCTCGGCATTTTTTTATATCATTCAGGAGCTACTTCTATGGGAGGTTCAGGTCTCTCTCAGCAAGCTGACAGATCCAGCACGTTCAGGGAGATTCGACAACCTTTCTCTCGAACAGCTACAGTCTCGCTTGGGCGCTCATGGAGACCAAAAACTCGCGGCACGAACTCGCTCTATGCTTGATGAACTTCACTCAAAGAGTGAGCCTTTCCGATCATGGCGGAATAAGCAACTCGCGCACCTCGATTTAGCCACAGCGATGAAGAGCAGCCCAGACCCGCTCCCGGAGATCTCCAGACAAATGATAGAGGAGGCACTTGGACTGGTACGGAAGTATATGAACAAGATCGAAGAGCATTATCGTGACAGCGAAATAGGCTACGAGCATTTTATCATGCAGAGTGATGGTGAAGCGCTTGTGGCAATGCTGCGTTACGGCTTGCGATATGAGGAACTCCTAAAAGACAGGACGATCTCCTTCGACGATTGGCACTATGGAAAATGGTACGACGCCTAATGTTAGAAATCAAAAAGGGGAAGGAGGGAATGGAATGCCTGCCAACAAGTTCTACGTCAAGTTCTTTGCGCCCGTGGTGCCGGAGACCGTCGCTGCCCTGATGCAAATCGTTGACACCAAACTGAAAGAGGGAATGACCGAGCTGGGTCTTCTGATTTCCACGCCGGGCGGCAACGTATTCCATGGTTTGAGCGCCTACAACTTCTTAAAGGGCGCACCCATTACTGTCACAACTCACAACTTCGGCAGTGCGGATTCTATCGGCGCTGTTCTCTTTTGCGCAGGCGAGAGAAGATACTCAGTGCCGCAAGCACGGTTCCTTCTGCATGGCGTCTCCACTCATTTCCAGCAAGGCTGCAGTCTTGAAGAGAAGCAACTTGAGGAACGACTCAAGAGCCTTCAAATTGACATGGGAAACATTGCCCGGGTCATTGCGGACGCCGTTGGCAAGGACAAGGACGTTGTCATTGCCGACATGCTAAACCGAACGACATTATATCCCGAGGAAGCCGTGGAATACGGTTTGGTTCACGAAATCAAGGCAGAGCTTTTTGAACCCGGTTCAGATGTTGCGTCAATTCAGTTTGCACCCCAACCGCCCGGAAAGAACCAAGCCTCAAGAGGTGAGTTTCTGATAGCCACGTAGACATTTCTAACCAAGCCTTTGGAGGCGACGTCCTGAGGGCCGTGCCTCAAGGAAACGTTAGGCGGCATGCTTGGATTTTACGTAGCGGTATGCCAGTTCGCGATAGAAAGGAGAGAGCTATGATTCAAGAGACCCATTTGAGAAAGTTGATCCCGATTCTGGTGCTAGTCTTACTGCTAGCGGCTGTGCTCGCTTGCGGTCAGGCGACCCCAGTAGTTCAACCCACTGAAAAGCCTGAGCCGCAATCGCTCCGCCTGGGCGACAGGCTCGAACAGAAGGGTTATCTTCTCTGTGCCTTGGCGGTCGAGAATCCGGCCACCAGGCCAGGCGTCTTCTATGAGGCTGAAGCAGGGGAAAAGCTGGTTGCGGTCGAATTCATCGTCGGCAACGTGTCTGGCAAAATGATCAGCTCGAACGTGCTGTATGCAACTCTGGTCGACAGCGAAGGATTTGCGTATGGTGCGGATAGCGGAGTTGTTGAGGACAGCATCGAGTTGTTGGACGTGCATCCCGGTGAGAAAGTGAGAGGTTGGGCGGGGTTCGTCGTCCCCGAAGACTCGACTCCTGCAATTCTCAAGTACGAGATGGGGGGCAGATCCACGCAAGAGCTTCAAGTCGGACTGACAAAACCCGCAAGAGTTCTCCAAGAACCAGAGTCCATTTACGTGCCTGATCCGGGTTTGCCCAAGTTGGGAGAGGTTGCGGAGGGTTCTGGCTACTCCCTTTCTGTCTTGACGGTCGAAGACCCGGCCACCAGGCCCGGCTACTTCTACGAGTCACAACTCGGGAAGAAGCTGGTCGCAGTCGAGTTCATCGTCGGCAACTTGTCCGGCGATCAGATCAGCTCGAATGTGCTATATGCGATCCTGATCGACTCCCAAGGGTTCTTGTACGGCGCAGAAAGCGGAGCTGTCGAGGACAGTATTGAGTTGCTGGACGTGAGCCCCGGTGAGAAAGTGAGAGGTTGGGCCGGATTCATCGTCCCGGAAGACTCGACCTCAGTGAGCTTCAGGTACGAAATGGGAGGCAGGTCTGCGCAAGCGCTTCAGGTCAAACTGATCTCCGAATAGGAGTGCCCTACCCTTCAGACCGCCGGGCGACAGTGAAAACTCAGCAATTATGGGCGCTGGTTGAGTCGCCACCCAACACACGCTACAGGCGCCGCCGCTTCGCGGCCTTATATTGCGGCACGATTTGGCTTTGTAGGGCACGTTGAATTGATGGGTACTGCGCGCAAGTCGCGGTGTGCCTGAGCTAGTCTGTTATGCCTCTGAGATTCGTTAAGGTAAGAAATCAATAGGCGCAGGTCTTGCAAGTTAATAGTAGGATATAGTTGCTTTGAGCTGTTTTATCTTCCATGCAGAGCTCGCACCCCACATTGATAATCCATGTCGACTGAAGACCCACCCGAGGCAAAGAACGATTTGGCACCATCCGTGTGGATTCTTCCGGCTTCCGATGAACGCAGCTATGTTGCGTCTCCGCAACAGCCTCTCACCCTTCTGTAGGGGGACTACGGTGTGACAGGTGTAAGCTTAAAGACGCGAGAGAGGCGCGCCGCACTCTCTACATCGCCTCGATGCAGTGCCTCGCGAACGGCGTCGAGTTTGTACGCATCCTCCAATAATAGGTAAGGAGACCAGCCTTCGTCGGTTTCGATGAGTTCGATATCAACCTCTGCCACGTATTTCCCTTCGTGTACCAATTTCGCGTGGTGTTGTTTCTTCACTTTCGCCTCCTCAAGAAATCGGCTGTCCATTGGCCGGGACCCGGCCTGTAACTCATGATAGCCGCCAGCGTTTGTGCTAGGACGACGGCACCCAAACAATGTTAGGTCGTGCAGCGCATCCAGGATGTCCGGTTGATTCTGAACGCGGAACAAAGAAGCTTGTGCCTCTCGCAGGGGCACAGAATTGTGTAATGGACTCATTTCACCACGAAGGACACGAAGAGCACGAAGGGGTCAAGGGCACTGCTCATAGGGCGACTCCAACAATCCTGAGCCTGGTTTTCGGTTACCCGATTCGCCAGCTCATCGAATTCTATTCTTCGTGTCCTTCGTGCTCTTCGTGGTGAATTCTCTTTGCATCCGTCCAGTGCGAACTGAAATTAGAAGTCACTACCCACTCCTGTCTGCCTCGCCGGCACAGGCAGGCGAAACGACAAGGAACCAAAGAAGTTGACAGTTCTCGTGTTCTGACTATAATTATGGTCATGATGGCACCGAGGCGCCGTTTTGAGTTGGTCTATGCGCCGGAAATGAAGAAACACCTACGGGCAATTGAGCGCAAGTACTATGGGTTGATTCGCCGTGAGATTGTGGCGCAGTTACAATTCGAGCCGTCTGTAGAAACAAGGAATCGAAAACCTTTGAAGCGCCCTGTGGCCTTTGAATCGGAGTGGGAGATACGTTTTGGGCCTAACAATCGGTTTCGGGTGTTCTATGAGGTGAATCAAGAGCAAGGGGAGGTTTACATCCTGGCCATAGGGGTAAAACAAAGGAATCGATTGTACATTGGTGGGGAGGAAGTGGAGTTATGAAGATAGCACCAGTTGCAGAAGTGAAGGCGCGGTTTAGTGCGTATTTGGATGCAGCCAATGAAGGGCCGATCATCGTAACCCGATATGGGAAGCCGGTGGCAGTACTGCTGTCGGTAGGAGACGAGGAAGAGTTGGAACGATTGGTGTTGGCTTACACGCCCAAGTTCCGGAAGATATTGGATAGATCGCGGCAACAGATTCGAGAAACAGAAGGTATAAGGCACGAGGGATTTTGGGAAGAGATGGAGGCAGAGACACCGTAGCAAGGCAAGCAATCAGCAACGGTTTTCTTGCTTTTTCTTGGGGGGCGAGGCCTAACCCGCCCATGAAGCTGACCTTGCTATCGAGTATCTTCTTGTTGCTGGTTTTTGTTTTTGAAGCGGTTTAAATCCAGTTTAGTTACACTGCGCAAGGCGGCTTATGCGCGTAAGGATAGAGGGCCAGGTGCTTGTCTATCGTGTAGCAAATTAACTATCCTGCTGCCCATGATGCGTCCATTCCGAATCGAGTTTGAAGACGCGGTGTACTCCCCACAGCACAGGGAACGCTAAGCAGGCGATTTTTCTGAATGGCGATAACCGAATGCACTTTCTTGACGTTCGGTGATGACACGACTTACCACCGCGTAGCTCTGCCGCGTGTCTGATACAGCTACTGGTTCTTTGGCAGGTAACTAGGGGCCGCGGTGGGAAAGTTGTACCACCTGATCTGCTAAGTCGGGAGTAAGCAGTCTGGTAAGATCGCCTCAGAAGGAGAGGTGATCAAAGTGGGTAAGAAGGGGAAGAGGTACTCGCCTCGGTTTCAGTTCCAGGTAGTGCTGGAGGTACTGAAAGGGGATCGAGAAGCGACAGAGATTGCGCGGGCGTACAACATTCATCCCGTTACCGTATCACGGTGGAAGCAGGAGTTCCTGGAGAGCGGTGCAGAGGTATTCGGGAAGGATAGAACAGTAGCCCAATACGAGAAGAGGATCAGGGAGCTAGAGCAGCTTCTGGGGAGAAAGGAAGTGGAGATCGCCCTGTTACGAAATTTTGTGGAAGGCAGCTCGTGACGGAAGAGAAGGTGAAGCTGGTAGAGGAACACAAGGACCAATATGGCTTAAACACCTGTCTTGATGCGATCGAGCTGCCGAAGAGCACGTGGTACTACCAGAAGAAGGAGAAGGTCGCATACGAGGAGAAGTACAAGCACTTCAACGCGCCATTGCTGGATGGGATCAGAGCGCATCCAGCGTACGGATACCGGCGTATCCTGCCTGAACTGCGGGATCAGGGATATGAGGTGGGTGAGTTCGTAGTGCGGCGGTTGTTGAAGCGAGGGAATCTTGGTTTGTTGCGATCGATCAGGAAGCCGAAGCTCTCTCCACCACGCAAGTATCTTCAACAGAGTAGCAAGGGATGGAATCTGGTGAAGAAGATCGAGGATCCGGAGCCATTTCAGGTATGGTACACGGACTTCACGGAGATCTGGTATGCCGGTGGGAATAAGAAGGCGTACTTGATGCCGATCCTTGATCACAACACGAAGTGGGTTGCGGGATGGGCGGTAGAGAAGCACAAGAACACAGCGTTGGCGTTGGAATCACTCAACATGGCGCATGAGAACCTGGAGGAGGTAGGGGTGAGCCTAGAGGACCGATTCCTCCATCACGACCAAGATTCGGTGTACACGGGATACAAATGGCTACAAGCCGTGTTAATCAGGGAGCGGGCGAAGATCTCCTTCTCGGAGAACGGAGCAAAGGGGAACACGTACATGGAATCGTTCAATGGGCACTTCAAAGGAGAGAACGGCAGCCTGTTCTTCGATGCAAGGAACATGTGGGAGCTGAGAAGAGCGATTGCTCTACAGATCCAATACTACAATGCACAGAGGAGACACTCGACGTTGGGGTATCTCGCGCCACAGACGTATATCAATCAAGAGGTGACCTTGCCAGAACCAGCCCTTGACTTAGCACTTCTTAGCTCCTAGAGTGGTGCAGGATTTCCACCGCATGTCCCTACGGTGTTACAGGTGTAAGCTTAAAGACACGAGAGAGGCGCGCCGCACTCTCTACATCGCCTCGATGCAATGCCTCGCGAACGGCGTCGAGTTTGTACGCATCCTCCAATGATAGGTAAGGAGACCAGCCTTCACCGGTTTCGACCAGTTCGACATCAACCTCTGCCACGTATTTCTCTTCGTGTACTAGTTTCGCGTGGTGTCGTTTCTTCACTTCCGCCTCCTCAGGAAATCGGTTGTCCATCGGTTGGGATTCGGCGTTACTCACACAACACGTTCGGCTGGCTCTGGAACTTCCTTCATCCCGACTTGACAAATACACGTATTGGTGTAGCATCTAATCATGAAACGCCGGGACCTCGAGAAGAAGTTGCGCACTCTCGGGTGGATTCTGGCCCGACATGGAAGTCGGCATGATGTCTGGTCCAACGGCGAAAGGGATCTCGTCGTGCCGAGGCACAACGAGATCAACGAGTACACAGCCAAGGCCATCCTGAAAGAGGCTGGAGGAGGTAAGTCATGAGATTCGCTGGGAAAGTGTTCAAGTCGGGACGGTACTGGGCGATTGAGGTGCCGATTTTGAGCGTAGTCACGCAAGGCCACACCAAGAAAGAAGCCTTCGAGATGATCGCCGATGCCATCGAGGTTCTCGTTAACAAACCGGGCTTCGAAGTCCGAGTCTTTCCCGGCAAGGGTGAATATTTCGAAGTCGGTGCTTCCGATGAAGCTGCTCTCACGGCCTTCCTCCTTCGACGAGAGCGGACCAAGTCCGGTTTGACGCTTGCAGAGGTTGCACAAAGGCTTGGATCCAGGTCCCTGAATACCTACGCCCGATACGAGCAGGGGCGATCGGTACCAACGATTCCGAAACTCAGCGAACTTCTCTCAGCGCTGGCATCCGCAAAAGACTTCGTTCTCACGGAAAGCCGTGTTTGACAGAGCCTGTTGCACAAACCTTTTCTACTGCTCGTCTTCAAGCTCAAACCCTAGTTTCAAGCATTTTACCGCAGAGGGCGCTGAGGAATTGAGAGATCGGGAGATTGAATCATCGGGAGATTGGGAAGTTCAATCACTCAATCACTAACTCGCTCAATCATTCAATGCTGCTCCTTCCTCTCTGCGTACTCCGCGTCCTCGGCGGTTAAAGCTTCTGTTCGGCCTCCGGCCTTGCTTCACAACCCGCGCGGAGAAGAGGTTCGTGCAACAGCCTCGATACAACAGCCGAATAACGGCGTGCAATCGGACGGTCGCTCACCGACAAAGCTCACAGAGCAACGTTGGGCACAGGGCCCAACGCTACACAAGACCATAAGGCGATGGCCTTGGCAGGAAATAAGGATGGTGTATAATACTGGTGTATACAGTATTGGAGGTGTGGCATGGTACGAACGCAGATATACCTCACAGAGCGCCAACGTGAGGAACTGGCTGCTATCGCCAAGACCGCAGGGAAGAAACAGAGCGAGCTCATTCGAGAGGCCGTCGATCGCCTTATCGATCAAGCGGGTCACAGTCGACGGGAGGCGGTATTGCACGAGGCTGCGGGAATCTGGAAGGACCGTACAGATCTTCCAGACTTCAAGGCAACGCGAGCCGAATGGGACAGGAACTGATCATGGCGGAGTTAATCCTTCTCGACACAGATGTTCTCGTTGATTTTTTCCGCGGCCACGGCAAAGCGGTGGCCTTCGTCAACGCCCACTCTGCTCGGATCACCCTGTCATCCATCGTCGTTGCGGAGTTGTATGCTGGAGTGAAAGGTGATGCAGAACAAGCTGCTCTGGAGGATTTCGTCTCCCTCTTCCGTGTTGTCCCTGTAAGTGCGGTGATCGCAAAGGCTGGAGGGCTCTACAAGCGCGATTACGGCAAGTCACACGGCGTCGGACTTGCGGACGCCATCTTGGCTGCTACCGCTGAAGCCGAGAATGCCGAGCTGAAGACTCTCAACACTAAGCACTACCCTATGTTGAAGGGCCTCAGACCAGCCTACAAGAAGTGAAGCTCCCCGTCTTGTAGGCGGGGAGCTTCACGTAGCAGACAGAGGTACCCCCTAGGCGCCAGGCACTCTCCGTTACGCTTCTTCGTTTGCCTTTTCTGCTGCGGCGATACCGCGTTTCTCGTTCACGAACAGCAGGGCGATGATTCCCAGGACGAGAAAGGCCGCAATAGAGAGGACAGCCAGTCGCTGTCCTGATTGTTCGGCAAGCGTAACCGCCTGCCCGCGTGCCTGGTACCACAATGCTCCCTGCGCAGCGATGAGGCCATACACCGTTGGGCCGATGAACGATGACGTGCGACCGGTCATCGCAAAGAATCCGTAGAATTCGGCGCTCTTTGCTGCCGGCGCGAGCTTCGCAACGAATGCCCTGCTTACCGATTGCGCTGCGGTCAGCGCGAATCCGGCGATTCCACCGATGACAAAGAAGATCGTGCGCGAGTAGTCGAAATACAACCATATGATCGAGGCCAGCATCAGAACAAGCGCGATGATCAGTGAGCGCTTGGAGCTGAGGCGATCAGCCATATGCCCAAACAGATACGCCCCACCGATGCTCGTTACCATGATCATGATCATGAACATGATCAACTGCTCTTGCGTTAGGCCGAAGAGTACCGCACCGAGAATGGCCGCGAAATTGAGCATCATCAGGATGCCGTCGTTATACACAAGGAATGCCAGGATGAACTTGCCGAACTCGCGGAAGTGGCGCACTTTCTTTAGGGTCTCGCCCAATCGCCTGAACGCAAGCCTGATAAAAGATTGCCCTGCAGGAGAACCACGCCTCTCCGCCCGCTCGGGTAGCCATAGGAATATCGGTAAGGCAAAGCCGGCAAAGAAAACAGCGGTGAGGACAAAGGAAAAGCGAATAGTGAGTGTACCGGGGAAGAGCTTCATCAGTGCCAGGACGATGAGCAAGCATGCGATTCCACCGACGTTACCGAGTGCCCAACCACGACCTGAGATCCTTCCGATCTCACGTGGTGAGGCCAGCTGAGGGAGGAGGGCATTGTAGAAGACCTGCGCGCTACGGTATCCGATCTCGGCGAGGATGAAGAAGGACATCCCCATTACGACATCTCCCTTCCCTACAAACGCAAGCGCTGCGGTGAACAGGCATGCCATTACCGTGAAGAAGAGCAGAAATCGCTTCTTTGCCCCTGAGTAGTCAGCGATCGTGCCGAGGAACGGAGAGGTGACTGCGACGACGAGCATGGCAATCCCCACGGAGAGGCCCCACAGCCACGATCCCTGCGCTCCACCTGCCACTTGCTGCTTGAAATACGCGGCATAGATAGCAAGCAAAACCACTGCAGCATAGGCCGAATTCCCAACGTCATACAGATACCAGGCCAGCCGTTCTCGCCGAGAACTAGATTGAGGGTGAGATGTAATCACTGCAACCTCCTGTTAAGTCTCAATGTGATTGATAGTATACTTAGATCGTCCCTCTCTGTATATCCTTCAGCTCCTAGAGCTTATCGTTGGTGCGCTCCTCCGGATCAAGGCTCTTTCGATTTCTCCCAGGGGTACACTTCCGTTCCGCGGGCAGCGGCGCGAATCGCCGGGTCATCAGAATAGTGCCCCCTCCGTTCGGGAGGGATCAATTCGGCGATATTACGCATTATAGTATGACCGATCTCTTCCAATTGGGTCCGTCGTTCACGCCCTTGCCCCGTCGCTTGAAACGGGCCGAACGGCTTCCCAATTCGTACTGTAACTCGAGCTCTTCGTCCCTTGCGCAGACTCGGGAAGACATCGAGTAGGCCATCAAACCCCAATGGGAGTATCCGCGCTCCAGTGCGCACTGCAAGAAATGCTGTTCCTGGACGCGGGGGGCGGAGAACCGTTGCCCAACTCCCTCCTTCCGGGAAGATACCCAAAACTCCGCCTTCGTGTAGGACACTCTCTGCGTTACGAAGTGCTTCGCGTGAACCGGTCCCTCGCTGGACCGCGTGATAACCCCATAGTTTGGGAATCCACGTAATCCATTTTGGCGCAAATGGCATGCGAAAACCACCGATAAACTCAAGTGGCCACGGCGTTACCCGGATCATCGCGACAGGGTCCGCAAAGTGAAAGTGATTGCCAACTACGAGCAGCGGCTCTCCCTCGGGAATATTCTCTTGACCTATAACCTGAAAACGCGTGAGGGAGAGGAAAATCAAACGAGCTAACCAGCGAAGAAACGTGCGCGTAAGGCGGCGAGGGTATCGATAGAGCGATCCAGATTCCGTGTTCGTAGACATTTGACGTCCCTGATCACTTCCCCGGGGGGTAAATTCGCTTGTGAGTACTTAAGACATAACCCTTAACGTCTGCATAAAACAGAGCCCGTAGAAGGTATGCCTTGTTGAGATAACAGTGGAGGCGAGCGGATTCGAACCGCCAACCTCTGCGATGCGAACGCAGCGCTCTCCCGATTAGAGCTACGCCCCCTGTTCGTAAAACGCACTAGCGGCGCAGGGACTCGAACCCCGAACCTCTCGGATATGAGCCGAGCGCTCTAAACCGGTTGAGCTACGCCGCCTTTCTGGTGGCGGGGGCCGGACTCGAACCGACAACCTCCGGGTTATGAGCCCGACGAGCTTCCAGTTGCTCCACCCCGCGATTCTCTTCTGCCGGGAGCGGGACTCGAACCCGCACGAGGAAACCCTCAAAGGATTTTAAGTCCCTTGCGTCTGCCAATTCCGCCACCCCGGCTTACACCGGTGACTTCCCAGCTCTTCTTTACAGCGGGAAACGGGATTTGAACCCGCGACCCCTGCCTTGGCAAGGCAGTGCTCTACCGCTGAGCTATTCCCGCAAAGGCGTGCCGATTATACCAATCAGCAGGCATCCTTGCAACTGCGAAGGGCGGGACTCGAACCCGCACGCCCGAAGGCACTAGCTCCTAAGGCTAGCGCGTCTGCCAATTCCGCCACCCTCGCGAACGCGTATTAAAGGGTAACAAGCGCTATGCCTCCCGTCAACTGAAAAAAGGGGATGGCGTGACGCCATCCCCTTTGCAGGTGTTATTACTGGCCTGAGTTATCTAGCACTCGGAGTGTAGACGGCGCGCAGTGAGCCGCCCTGTTCCAATATGATCCCGGTGAATTGGGATTGGGAGATTGTGACCCAGGTCCACTGTTGTTCCGTATTATCCCACACCTTCTTCTGCCAAGCGGCGAAGATGAGCCTCTGCTCGGTGTGGGTCCAGAATTCGGCCTCTGTCTGTATTTGGATCGTATCGCCCTTAGATCCGCAGATCTGGAACGGCGTGGTGTAGTACTGCTGGCTGTTAATCACCATCTGCACCGCGATCGCTTCAGGCTCCGATGTTTGTGGCTGGTAGGTGGTCGCTGTTCCGATCGTTTGCACGATAGCGACCGCGCTCACATCGACGCAGATTCTCTCCGTCTGAGTAGGTGGAGGAGTCTCTTGCACGCTCCTCTCTACATTGAGGAGCACGTTGAGGCGGATCACCTCGCACTCGGCCTGATCGTACAGTGCAAAGACCAGCTGGTAG
>CBDUVB010000036.1:0-17679 GCA_965370555.1 uncultured bacterium | reverse complement strand
CCTGAGTCATGGCTCGGGCCTTGCGGATCTCTTCTTGCAGGGCTTCCCGGGAGATTCGTTCATACTCATGCTGGGCCGCTTCGAAGTCCCCCAGGCCGATGCTCGAGATGGTGCCGATTCCCCCCTCTTCAGCCACCGCCGCTGCCAGGGATGCCAGCGACACCCTCACGCCCATCCCACCCTGGACAATCGGGATATCTGCGGTGAGCTGTCCGATATGAAGCTTGGGGATGTTCATCGCTATCTCCTCTTCTCGTAGCTCTTGACGACCAGGCAGGCATTCCCGCCGCCGAAGCCGAACGATTGGCTCATCGCCGCGCCGAGTTCGATCGACTCGGCTCCCTGGGTGACGTAGTCCAGCGGGCAATCCGGATCAGGCTGCTCGTAGTTGATGGTTGGAGGAATGCGGCCGGTCGAGACACTCAGCACGGTAGCCGCGAACTCCACGGCCCCGGACGCGGCCAGGAGATGGCCGATCATGGACTTGATGGAACTCATCTTGAGTCGCCGGGTGTTGTCGCCGAAAACTTTCATCACAGCCGCGCTTTCGGTCTTGTCATTGAGGATCGTGGAGGTTCCGTGGGCGTTGATATACCCGATATCCGACACGGCGACGCCAGCGTCACGCAGAGCTTCCTCCATGACACGGACCATTCCGTCGCCCTCGGGCTCGGGCGCCGTAAGATGGAAAGCATCGGCCGTGTTGCCATATCCGGCCAATTCGGCGTAGACGGGCGCCTTCCGCCTGAGCGCATGGTCCAACCTTTCCAGCACGACGACACCGGCTCCCTCGCCCATGACGAAACCGTCGCGGTTCTTGTCAAAAGGACGGCTCGCTCGTTCCGGATCGTCATTGCGGGTGGACATCGCCCGTGTCGCGCAGAAACCGGCAAACGGCAACGGGCTCACACTGGCCTCGGCCCCTCCCGCCAACATGATGTCGGCATCTCCTCTCTCCAGGATGCGATATGCGTCGCCGATGGCGTTGGCTCCGGTTGAACAGGCGACGGAAGGGGCAGACAGAGGACCCTTGAGCCCATGAGTGATCGACACCATGCAGGCGGCCGTGTTGATAAGCACTCTCGACACGACGAGCGGCCCCACGGATCTTGGACCTTTCGCCAGGAGTCCGGCATGTGCGCTCTCGAGAGCCTGCGTTCCCCCGATGCCGGACCCGATGATGACGCCCGCCCGTCGCCCATCGAACGGAAACGCATCTAGACCAGCATCCTTCATAGCCAGATCTGCAGCGACCAGGGCGAAATGAGTAAACCGGTCCATCCGTCTCGCTATCTTGCGGTCGATCCATTCCTCGGCGTGAAAACCCTTGACCTCCCCGGCCATCTGAGAGCGGAATTCTGACGGGTCGAACAGGGTAATGCGGGAGATGCCGTTTCGCCCGGCGAGCAATCCTTCCCAGAAGTCCTCCCGCCCGATGCCGATCGGGGTGACCACCCCGATGCCACTCACGACGACTCGATCTCGATTCATCGCGAACGCTTCCCTGCCGTTGATCGTGAGGAGAGAACCACCGAGCGTTCCACGCCGAGCCGCGGCAATGCGAAGCCGGTGATCCCGGCGAGTTGTGCTTCAGGAGGCATCGTTCCCAAGGGATGCGATGCTCTTCTTGTCATGACTGCAGCCTCCTTGCTTCGTGAGGAGAGTGTCAAACGGGCCCAGACGAGTATAACTTGAAGGCCGGGGTCAAAGCCACCTTGAAGATCAGTGCTCCACCGATCAAGGCCATCACTCCTGACCACCCCCACAGGTAGCGGAAGCCCTCACGCAGATCGACCCAGATCGATGCCTTCTTCGGTCCATTCGCCTGTGAGCGTACCGACTACGGAATAGCGATAAAAAAGAGCGGTACGACGACGAAGAGTGCCGTTCTCACATCGACCAGCATCACCCCGTGCAATGGGAGGAGAGCAAGGAGCAGTGCCCCAGTATTTCCCTCGGCGGTCTCTATATTTACAGGTAAAATCCCTGAAAGAATAGAAGCAGTCCATTACGCTCTTCTAAGAACTGAGCAAGTGCCGGCGCCCCTTCGCCTTCTAGGGGATATCTTACTAGGACGGGAGTCGTGGGGGCGAATAACGGACCGTGCGCCAGCTAGTAAGCGACCGTTAACCCTATCTACTATCGGGGAGTGGGCCAGTCAGCTATTACGGACCTTGCTTTCAATTTATCGATCTCCTTCTTGGGGACTCCCAGTTCCTCCATCATTGCCTCTCGGCAGAATTCGCTGCGGTGAATCGGCAAGGGGCTTTCGCTCTGCCATCCCATTGATCCACCGGCTATCACGATCAGTCCGCTGAATAGTAGGACCCCCGCTAACACCGAAATACTTATCGCTTGCTTTTTCATCCAATTACTCCCTCTGTGTGTGTTAAACCAAAACGTGGCTGTCACTGTACCCTACGGTTATGAGAAGAGGATGAAGGCATTGTGGAAATTTGGTGTCGACCGTGCCTTTATGGAAGCAAGTTATGAGCCTCAGAGACGGGACAATCTCCTCTAAGTCCCCCTAAATCGCGCTTGCCTGCTCCAGGGTTAAGAAGCACAGGTGAGGATTTTTGCCTCGATGATCCGTCGGTGCCTGACCCCCACATTTTTCAAGGGTGGGAAATGGGGGTTCAGGTATAAGAGATCCCACTAGTCAATTACGAGATCAGCGACCTCCATCTGAACCGATCCCCGCCACTCGTCGAAGCGAGCGCGAAAGACGAGGGAAGCCCCGTGTGTCTTGGTATCAGATGTAGAGGGACTATATGCCTGCTCAAAGGCGCCGATATGTTTTCCCATGCGAAAGGCGATGAACGGAAGGGAGAGCCCATCTTGCACAACCGCTCCCTTGAGGTGCTGTTTACGCGCCCCAACAAGGGAGAGATCGTTGAACGTACAATTACGCAGCAGGAACAGGGGATCCGGGTTCCCTGGTCCGTACGGGGAGAGGGAACGGATATTGGTGTATAAGCGCATGTCGATCTCTCCGACGGTGACCATAGCGTCGATCGTCCTCGGGGGGATCGATCTGAGCCCGGTTCCCTGCTTGGCGGCATAACTCAGCAGGTTCTCCTGGAGCTCGGGGAGAGTCTCATTGGCGATGGAGAAACCGGCGGCCATCTTGTGCCCTCCGTACTGCAAGAACAGGTGAGAGTTGGTGCTCAAGCAATCCGCCAGATCGAATCCATCTACGCTCCGGCAGGAGGCACGACTCGTCTGATCCCCCTGCGAGATGATGATTGCCGGAACTCGATACCGGTCCGTAAGATTGGAAGCAGCCAGCCCGAGGATCCCCTCGTTCCAGTACTTACCGGCGAGGATGATGATTCCGTCCTCGTAAGGGTTAGCCCCGTTCTCGGCGAGTTGCTCTTCTGCCTGCGCGATCAGGTCCTTCTGCGCGATCTCGCGATCGCGGTTGTAGTCGAGGAGGATCTCGATCAGGTACTCCGCGCGTTGAGGGACCGTGGTCGTTAGGAGGAGGAACGCGACCTTGGGGTCCCCGGCCCGATTCGCCGCGTTCAGTTTTGGAGCAATCAGGTAGCCGATATCAGATGCAGTGATCCGCTTCGGATTGATCGAGAGCTTTTTCATCAATACGCGAAGGCCCAATGAGGACCCTTCGCCACGCGTGAGGAGGGAGAATCCTTCGCGAACCAGAGCCCTGTTCTCGACCTCTCCTCCGTCGGCGAGGGGGACAATATCGGCGATTGTTCCCAAGGCGACCAAGTCGAGGAAGTGATGCGGTGCGGGTCGGCCGAGCTTCTCGTGTAACGCAGCAATGAGCTTATAAGCAACTCCCACCCCAGCGAGGTTCTGGTTGGGGTAGGAATCGTCCGAGCGATGAGGGTCGATGATCGCCTGAGCTTGCGGGAGTGTGGGCGGGGGAACGTGGTGGTCGGTGACGATCGTGTCGATCCCCGCCTCACGCAACGCATCGATCTCCTCGTTGTTGGATATCCCGCAATCCACGGTGATCACCAGTGAGAACTTCTCGTCGATTGCCCGGCGGACAAAGTCGCGGGAGAGGCCGTGCCCATGGGCGCGATCTCCTACTTCGACCTTGAGTGTCCCTGAAGAAAGGAGGGGGAGAAGTCCCTGGTAGAGGACCGCCGCGCCGGTCAAGCCGTCGACATCGAAGTCGCCGTGGATGAAAATGCGTTCTTTCTCCTCGATCGCGCGGATCAGTCGCGCGACACCCTTTTCCATATCCAAGATGTCGAACGGGGAGTGCAGGCTCGCCAACCCTGGGTCGATCAATCCTCGCCAGTTTTCCTGGCTGCGTCTAGCCAACACGAGGGCAAACACGTGCGAACAGGAGAGAGACGTCTCGATCTCTTGTATCAGGCTATCTTCCGGAAGAGGGGCTATTTCCCACGCCCGCCCCTCTCGGATGAGTGACTTCATCTATGCTTCTTCGTTTTGTCAGCCTTGAGAGTCCATGCGTAGAGGATCGGGTTGGCGATGTACATCGAGGAGTAGGTTCCGACGAGGACACCGATCAAGAGGGCCAGTGAGAACCCACGCAGGACCGACCCCCCGAACAAGAACAGGATGATCACAGGGATGAACGTGGTGAACGAGGTGTTCATCGTCCGGGAGAGCGACTGGTTGACGCTTATGTTGATGGTGTCGAACGGGGAGACCTTCTTGTGCAGTTTCGTGTTCTCGCGAATGCGGTCGAAGATAACGATAGTATCGTTCAAGGAATATCCGACAATCGTCAGGAAAGCGGCGATCGTTGGTAGATTAAACTCCACTTGAAATAGGGCAAAGATTCCCAGTGCGATAATGACATCGTGCAGGACTGCAGCGACCGCGCCGATAGCGTAACGAAGGCGAAACCGCCACGAGACGTAGACGAGGATCACGACGAGAGCGAGGAGAATTGCCTGCCACCCTTTTTGCGCTAGCTCGCGGCTCACCTGCTGTCCGATCGACCGGCGGCTGATCTCAATGACTGAGAACTGTGAGTTCAGCGTCGACTCGATACGGTTGAGTACATCGAGGTTCTCCGTCACATCAAGCTGCGTGGTGATCACCTTTCGGTTATCTCCGGTAACGTCTTGGATGACACTCTTGGAGAGATCGATCGTCCCCGAGGGAATGTTGGCGAGGGCGTTGCGTAACACGGCCGTATCGACTGGCTCTGAGAAATCGATGGTAAACTCGGTACCGCCAGTGAAGTCAATCCCCATATTCAGTCCGCGCACCCCAGGAATCAAAACGATGATGCTGAGGGTTACCAACAGTAGAGAAATGGGAACGAAGTACTTAGCCTTACCGAGGAAATCCAAGTGGTGCATGCGCTAGCCTCCTCCTTACAGAGCCTCGACCTTATTTGTCCACCGCGCCTTGATCCGACTCGCCTTGTTCTTGTGAATCGTGTTGTGTTTGGCGGCCTTGTCGGCGACTTTGCTTAACTGCGGAAGGAGAGAGTGAGCCGCTTCCTTGTCCTGAGAGGCGATATGCAACCGAATCTGCTTGACGACCTGCTTTATGGCCGCCTTTCTTGTGCGATTGAGCCCCCGTCGTTTTTCATTCTGTCTGAGACGCTTCTTTGCTGAACGGATATTAGGAATTTCCATCACCTCTAAAAACTAGTCGTTGTTTGTCGCTTGAACAACGCAGAATCTTAGCGGATGGGGGCGTCTGAATCAAGCGCGACTCCCTGGCTGGCCCCCCTTAGAAAGGAATTAAGGGCGTGGAGAGTCGAGGGTGACGTTCATCACCCTTTTTCAGGGGTTGAATACTCTAAGTGGCTATTCACCGTTATTTTTCCCACCCGCTCCATCTTCACCTCGGGTTGACTCCCCTTAGGCAAACACATTAGGATAGAGATCCGGGTTTTTCTAAACGATTATTATTGATTGAGGGGGCGAGCTCATGAATCATATTATCAAACGCGACGGACGTATTGTTCCGTTCGACGAAGTCAAGATCACCACAGCCATCTGGAAGGCAATGCGGGCAGTGGGGACACCTGATGAGGTTGCGGCCAAGCGCCTTTCCGAACTCATCGTAGGGCTCATCAACGAACGCTTCGTCGCCAAGCATCCTACAGTAGAGGAGATCCAGGATCTCGTAGAGAATACCCTCATCGAGGCAGGGTATACACGCACAGCGAAGGCGTACATCCTCTACCGCAAACAGCACGCCGACCTGCGTGAGATAAGGGGGTTATTAACCGAGATCCCTTTAGTGGAGGACTACCTCTTCGATCGCGACTGGCGGGTGCGCGAGAACAGCAACATGAGCTATTCCCTGCAGGGGTTGAACACTCACATCACCGATCGGGTGATCACTCGCTACTGGCTGAACAAGATCTACCCGGGGGAGATTCGCGAGACGCACGAGCGCGGCGATTTTCACATACACGACCTGGGAACCCTTGGCGCCTATTGTGTTGGCTGGGATATGAAAGACCTTCTCCTACAAGGCTTTCGTGGGGTGAGGGGAAAGGTCGAATCGCGCCCGGCAAAGCACTTCCGCGTGGCTCTGTTGCAGGTGGTGAACTTCATGTACACCCTGCAGGGCGAATCGGCTGGCGCGCAAGCCTTCTCCAACCTCGACACCTACCTCGCCCCGTTCATCCGTGTCGATGCTCTCTCTTACGAGGAGCTCAAGCAGAACCTCCAAGAATTCGTCTATAACATGAACGTTCCTACGCGAGTTGGGTTTCAGACGCCATTTACCAATGTCACCCTTGATTTAGAGGTCCCTCGCTACATGAAAGGGGAGCCGGTGATCATCGGCGGAAAACTGCAGGATACAGTCTACGGGGACTACCAGCACGAGATGGACCTCTTCAACCGTGCCTTTGCCGAGGTGATGATTGAGGGCGACATGCGTGAGCGTCCGTTTACCTTCCCCATTCCCACCTACAACATCACCGCGGACTTCGACTGGGAGAACGAGAACCTCAAACCCGTGTGGGAGATGACCGCGAAGTACGGGATCCCCTATTTCTCGAACTTCATCGGGAGCGACATGAAGCCCGAGGATGCAAGGTCGATGTGTTGCCGGTTGCGGATCGATAATCGCGAGTTGCGCAAGCGCGGCGGGGGACTCTTCGGTGCCAACCCTCTTACCGGATCGATCGGGGTGGTGACTATCAACATGCCACGCCTCGGGTATCTCGCGAGGGACGAAGCCGATTTCTTCGATCGACTTGCGAACCTCATGGAACTCGCCAAGGAATCGCTCATCACCAAGCGGAAGACCCTGGAGACGCTCACCAAGAACGGGCTCTACCCCTACTCGAAGTTCTATCTAAGCAGGATCAAGGAGAGCACGGAAGGCTACTGGACCAACCACTTCTCCACCATCGGTTTGATCGGGATGAACGAAGCCTTGCTGAACCTCCATGACCTCTCGATCGCCGATGAAGAGGGACAGGGATTCGCGTTGAAGACGCTCGATTTCATGAGGGAACGATTGAGCGCTTTCCAGGAGGAGACCGGATCGATCTTCAACCTGGAGGCGACCCCGGCTGAGGGGGCAAGCTACCGTCTCGCCAAGAAGGACCTCGCTCGCTACCCCGATATTCGCATCTATAACCTGGAGAAATACGGCGGGGAGACACCCTATTACACCAACTCCACTCACCTCCCGGTCGGGTTGACCGAGGACCTGTTCGAGGCGCTCAAGATGCAGGATCCTCTGCAGACACGTTATACCGGAGGCACGGTCTTCCACGGATTCCTCGGGGAGAGCAGCCCCACTCCGGAGGCGGCAAAGCGCTTGGTGCGGAAGATCGCGGAGAACTTCCATCTCCCCTACTACACCCTCACCCCGACCTTCTCCATCTGCCCTAAACACGGGTACATCCCCGGGGAGCACAAGTACTGCCCTAAGTGTGACGAAGAACTGATAGAAAACTACGCAGAACACAAAGACCAACAAGGAGGCGTAAAGATTGAACTACAACGAAGATAAAGATGGCAACCTCATTCTAGAAGACGGGACAATAATATCCGCGGAAGAGAGGCAGCGAGCGGAGGTCTACTCGCGGATCGTCGGCTACCTGCGTCCGGTCGAGCAGTGGAACGATGGCAAGCAAGCCGAGTTCGCCGATCGTAAGACCTATACCACCAAACCGGTGGTGCACGCGTAAAGGCTGGGACCGGTCGGAGCTTGCAGCCCTGTCGATGTGCTCTCAGGCGAGCATGGAGGGTCTCATACCGATCCATATAAGATACGGTATAAGAAACGGTGTCTTGTCGCAACAGCTTGATATCTCACCGCTTGCGCCAACAGTAATGCGCTATTGGCAGGCGTCTTATCCGCAATTGTAGCTGTGTTTGAGGTGGTATGAAGATGGATATGAACAACGTTAGGACCAATCGATAAGAAGTAGAATAAAGAGGTTAGCGAATTGGAAACTCACACAATAAGTCAGTACATACATCTGGGCGCAATACACTGGTACCTTGTCGATATACCTCTCAAAACTAAGATTGGTGGCAAGAACAGTGTCCTAGAAGCGATTAGCGATCTGAAAAGAAGCATAGATGAAGCAGGACTACAAATCACAATACGTGCTGGTAATGATCTATGGCAACTCGGTGAAGAAATAGAGGGAATGCCGGCAGAAGACGAAGCAGAGGATTCGCTGATTATTCGCATTAGAAACCTTGCAAGACAGATTGAAAGAACAATGATTGCAGAAGCAGCAGGCAAGATGGTTTATTTGGTCACAGAAAAGCGCCTTGATGTTGATAAACTGCTGAATTTCCCCTATTCGCTGCTGGCTGATCGAGTCTTCCTCTCTCTACCTGTTATTTCCGCCCGAGATTTCAGTTTGGGATGTAAAGCTATTGCATTTGAATTGCCCACTGCCGCTGCTTTTCACCAGCTTAGGTGCGTAGAAGGAGCACTAAAACACTACTATCAGTGCGTTATTAAACGAAATCGACTACCTGACAAACAGAAAATGTGGGGTCCGATGATTGATCAACTTCGGTCAAAGAAAACTAACAAACCACCCGTCGAACTCTTGGATACTCTAGACAGGATCAGGGTTAATTTTAGAAATCCCACAAATCATCCAGAAAAGGAATACGATACTGATGAGGCTCAGGATCTGTTCGGACTTTGTGTTGATGCCCTAAATAGATTGGTGAAGGATACCCATTGGAAAAGGCCAGATGATTGCTTTGGTGTGATAATGGAACGGGTGGAGAAGAAAAAAGCCGAAGCAAAGGTATCTGGTAATGGGTCCTAACAATAGCATCAACCCGATACTGCAACTGACACGCCAGTTAGGACCGCTTTTCAGATGAATCTAAGAAGTAAGAAATAGGCAATTGCCGCGCCAGCTGTGCGGGTTATGCCCCCCGTTCGACCGAGCCTATTTTACAGCATCACAGACTTGTGCAATAATGTGCTATGAGCCCGACGGTGTTTCGGTACAAGAATTATAGGTTCTACTTCTTCTCGCGTGAGGAGGAGAGGATGCATGTACACGTGTATTGCACAGACGGCGAGGCGAAGTTCTGGGTAGAACCCGAGGTGGTTCTTGCGAAAAATCATGGTCTATCAGGCTCACAGATTACGGAACTGACTCGTGTAGTAAAGGAGCACTGTGATGAAATCGAAAACGCTTGGAAGAAGCACTTCCCGAGTTGAGGTTCTCAATATCGACATTCATGGCCTTTGGCTGTACGCCCAGGGGAAGGAGTATTTCCTACCGTACAACGAGTTTCCTTGGTTCAAAGACGCAACCGTTGCAGATATTCTGAACGTCGAACTCCAACACGGGTTCCACTTGTATTGGCCCACGCTCGATGTCGATCTCGATCTCCACTCCCTGGAGGACACGAGCGAAACGCCCCTTGTATATCAATAGGATTGAACAAGGGATTCAACGCTGACCAGCTTCGGCACGCTCCCTTTCGGGCGCTTACCTCGCTGGCAGGTTAACCGGTCGAGCAGTGGAACGACAGCAAGCAGGCCGAGTTCGCCGATCGCAAGACGTATTGATGAGGTGACATGATGAAAGAAACGATGATTGAAACTGAAGCAACCTACACGCTGGAGTATGACGGCAAGTTCTTCCTCATCGAGCACGTGCCGGCACGGGTGTGCCGGGAGACCGGCGAGCAATACTTTGCCCCGGAGACCGTGGAGCATATTCAGGCAGTGATCAAGGGCAGAAAGAAGCCCACGAAGATCATTGAAACGCCCGTGTACAAGTACGCATGAAGAATGCCCAACCATTGCGTCAAGCAAGCCGAGTTCGCCGATCGCAAGACGTATTCTGCCACGCCGTTGGTGCACGCGTAAAGACTGGGACCGACCGGAGCTTGCAGCCCCGGTCGATGTGCTCTCAGGCGGGCATGGAGGGTCTTATGGCGACCGATATGAACAGTGTTCGGCACACAAGATGACTGGACTACTAGATATAAGTGACTCGCTTGAGCAAGCTATCATGGATCCTGGTTTGCAGGATTCGACCGCTGCACTTGCAGAGGTCATTCTCGACTCAACACTCGATTCGGGCGTCCTCAAGGATATTCCCATCATCGGAACCGTTCTTGCGCTAACCCGAGCCACGCTCGTAATCAGAGACCGTCTCTTCCTGAACAAGCTCCTGCATTTCCTGAAGGAACTCCACGTCGTGCAAGCGGAGCAGCGCGAAGCGATGGTTCGCAAAGTGAACAACTCGGGCCGCTTTCGGGTTACTGTCGGCGAAAAACTCTTGTACATTCTTGATCGGTGCGAGGACCATCAGACATCGCAGGTTATTGCGATGCTCTTCAAGGCATTTCTACAGCAACGAATCTCGTACGACGAGTTTCTCAGGCTGGCGCACGCTGCCGACCGAATCATGGTCAATGACCTGATTGCCTTTGCGACCTCCGACTGGGATTCCACCCCCGTGGAGGACGCGACCGATCTCCTGGGTTCTGGGCTCGTAGACCTCACGCCACTTTACATCCAAGTTGAGGATCAGGATGACTGGAAAGTGTACGAGAAGTACAAAGTCGAGGGGGGAGATATCAAGGTGTGCGTTACGGAACTCGGGAAGACACTGCGAGATATCCTTGGATCAAACAAGTCTGGAAACGCTGAACAAGATACATCGACACCTACAGATAAACCCGCCGCTGGCGGCTCGATTTGAGAGTCATGCATGACGTTAGGCAGACCACCAGCACACGAATCAGTGATGAAGGAGCAGTAGCATGGGGATAGCGATGTATCAAGTTGATGCCTTTACAGAAAAGCCATTCCGCGGAAACCCGGCTGCGGTCTGCCTGAAGAGTCAAGCGATGCCTTCTCACTAAAGGCTCCGATTCCATAGCTTGTATCACGGGCGCGAAAACACTGGGGTCAGATCTTGTCTTTTGACATCAAACTAGCTATACTGAGTCCATGGCACGACCACTGAGAATCGAATACGAGGGCGCAGTTTGTCACGTAACCTCGCGCGGCAATGCAAGACAGGACATCTATGTCGATGACGAGGATCGGCACGCGTTTCTGGAGGTTCTCGGAGATGTGGTAGATCGCCTCAACTGGACATGCCATGCCTACTGCCTGATGTCCAACCACTTTCACCTTCTGATCGAGACGCCGGACGCGAACCTCTCACGTGGAATGCGTCACCTAAACGGTGTTTACACACAGGGTTTCAATCGGCATCATGGACGTGTCGGACACGTCCTGCAAGGGCGGTTCAAATCCATCTTGGTGGAGAGAGATAGTTACTTACTCGAGCTGGCACGATACGTCGTGTTGAACCCGGTTCGCGCGAAGATGGTGCGCAGTGCACGGGACTGGCCGTGGAGCAGCTATTGCGCAACTGCAGGTCAGCAAGAACCACTGCCTTTCCTGACGACGGACTGGATCTTGGCGCAGTTCGGCGATGGGCGGAAGGGGGCAACGGCGCGCTACCGGCGGTTCGTACAAGAGGGGCGTGGCGTGGAAGTATGGGACGAGCTTCGAGGTGGCGTCTTGATGGGGTCGGATGGCTTCGTAGAGGAGATGGCGCCACTCCTGCGGGACTCTGCACTGCAGAGGGAGATCCCACAACGCGAACGGCTTGTATCAAGACCATCCCTTGACGATCTCTTCGCTGAGCGGGAGACGAAGGCAGCTCGAAATGAGAGGATCTACGAGGCTACCCGGATCCATGAATACACGCTTTCCGAACTGCAAGAGTACCTCGGGCTTCACTACTCCACGATCAGTCGAATCGCATCGCGAGTCGAGGCTAAGAAAAGGTCAAAAGACAAGATCTGACCCCAGAGATGCTGTTGGCAGGCGTCTTATATGGCAATCGTGGTCGTGTTTGGGATGTTGTGCGGATCGATATAGACGTTATTATGCCAGTTGAACGGGTAAAACGAATGGACAAACAACAGATCGGCATGTGCGGCGCATACTGCGGAATATGCGAATGGAAGGAGAAGACGAACTGCCCAGGGTGCCAGGCCTGCAAAGGCGACATGTTCTATGGCGAATGCGGCGTGGCGAAATGCTGCCATGGGAAAGGGCTCCTTCATTGTGGTCTGTGCTCAGACCTCCCCTGCGCAGAGCTCCAACAGGCATTCGACCATCCTGAACATGGCGACCATGGTGAACGGCTCGCGAATCTGAAGAACTGGGCCAAGGGAGACGACACAGTTATCAAGTTGCGGACCTTTCCCAAGGAGGGACAGGCAGGGGTGTCATAACAAATGCATGCAGCCGACGGCGAGGACGCCGCGGCTGATGCGCAGCGTTAGGGCGCCTATTGTCACCACGTAAGTATTGACCATTGTTAGCCGTTGGGTTATACTGCAAAAACGAAGGAGGGTATAACCAATGGCGAATGTCAAGACGGCTATTTCTCTGCAACAGGCTCTCTTTGAACAAGTCGATGCTCTGGCCCAGGAAATGCAAATCTCTCGAAGTCGCCTGTTTGCGTTGGCAGCCGAGGCGTTCATCCAGCATCACCAAAATCAAAAACTGCTCGAAGCCATCAACGCTGCTTACGATGATTTACCAAATGCGGGAGAACAGTCTCTTCGCCACAAGATGCGTCAGCAGCACAGACAAATGGTGGAGGGGCAATGGTGATCGTGCAGGGAGATGTGTTCTGGATCGATTTGGGAGAGTCATCAGGGGCAGAACCAGGCTATCGTCATCCACACGTTGTCGTCCAAAACAACGTATTCAACCGGAGTCGACTCAATACAGTGGTGGTGTGCACGCTGACATCGAATCTCAAACGAGCCGAGGCGCCAGGGAATGTGTTGTTGGAGAAGGGTGAGGCGAATTTGCCTAAGCAGAGCGTCGTCAATGTTACGCAGATATTCACGGTGGACAGAGGGGACTTGGTGGAAAGGATAGGTAGTCTTTCTCGTAAGCGAGTGAGACAGATACTCGACGGTATTCTACTGCTTATGGAACCACGGGACGTTGACGAATAGAAGAGAGCAATGGAACGATGGCAAACAGACCGAGTTCGTCAACCGGAAGACGTATTCCGCTATGCCGGTGGTGCACGCGTAGAGAATCAGGACTGGCCGGAATCGCAGCCCGGTCGTTGTGCTCTCAGGTGAGTATGGTACGATGCTGATGTACGTTGACGGATCGTTTGCGCGACCATTTGGACATCAAAAAGGGGATCATCGCCATGCCTATGCACGACAAATTTGACTCCGTGATCTGGGATTTCAACGGTACCTTGATCGATGATCTCGATCACGTCGTTTACTCGGTAAACATCCAGTTGGCAAAGCGGAAATTGCCGACACTGACGGTGAATACGTATCGTTCCATCTTCGGTTTTCCTGTGGAAGATTATTATCGCCGGGTTGGATTCAATCTTGAGATGGAATCCATGGCCGACTTGTCTTCTGAGTTCTTTGCCACGTATGTCCCGGGGTTGAAGGACTGTCTCCTTCACGACGGAGTGATCGAGACATTGCAGCGATTCAAGTCGATCAAGTTACGCCAATTCGTCCTGTCCGCGATGGAGGAAGAGATGTTGCGATTCATGATCGAACATCTTGGGATTGAGGCCTACTTCGATGGTGTCTACGGCCTTGCTCACTTGGAAGGTGATTCCAAGGTCTCGCGAGGGCGCGATTTGCTACGGGATTTCAACATCGAGCCGAGAGAAACTCTTCTCATTGGCGATACCGATCACGACGCCGAGGTTGCCGAAGCGCTCCACCTATCAGCTGCACTGTTAACGCTTGGGCATCAGTCCGATGAACGACTCCGAACGACGAATCACGCCGTTTATGAATCGCTTCAAGAGTTGACGCAGACGCTATTCCCCAAGGACTGACGCATCTGTTTTAGGGCTATCGTGAAGTCCTGTCCTACCCGTTGCCTGCCAACCAGCGTGTTGCCGCGTTCATGCCATCGAGGGCGGAGCTGACGATCCCGCCGGTGTATCCCGACCCTTCGCCAATCGGATACAGGCCGTGTACTCCGAGCGACTCTCCGGTTGCCGGGTTCCGAACGATGCGAACCGGGCTCGAACTTCGCGTCTCAGTGGCGTAAACAAGGACTTCCTCTAGCTTCACACCGTTCAGCTCGCGAAGCATGCGGGGAATGGCGCGGCGGAGGGTACGCATGATTATGGGCGGGAGGAGCGTCTCAAGATTGGCGGGAACGGCTCGTGCGCAAGAGCGTTCGGCAGGAATGTCTTTGGGGTTCGCTCCGGTGAGGAACTCAGCCAGCCGTTGCGCGGGCAGGCTGTAGTCCGATCCGCCCGCCTCGAACGCTGCTCGCTCGAACGCTTCCTGGAACGCGATACCACTAAGCGCCGGATGACAACCCTCTTGTTGCGGAAAGTCTTTCACGCTGACGGGCACGAGGAATGCGGCATTGCCAAACGGTTTGGCTCGACCGGAAAAACTCATCCCGTTGGTCGTCAACAAGCCTTCCGACGATGCACAAGCTATCACAATCCCGCCGGGGCACATACAGAAGCTGTAACAACTGCGCGTGTCGTGTCCACCCTTCCATGTCAGGCGAAAGCTGGCGCTTCCGAGCGACGACTCTAATGCCCATCGTCCGTATTGGGCCCAGTCGATCCTGCGCTGAGGGAGTTCCAAACGCACGCCAATGGCGAACGGTTTTGCTTCGAGAGGTACGGCCCTCTGGCCGAGCATGTGGTAGACATCCCGTGCGCTGTGCCCGGTGGCGAGGAAGCATGCATCCGTTCTGTGTTCGGTTCCTGAGACGACAACCCCGCGTAGCGTACCGTCTTCGGCACCTACGTCATCGAGTCGGGCGTTGAATTGAACTTCGCCCCCTGCCTCCACAATGCGTTGACGAAGCGCGGGGATGATCTCCGCGAGTACGTCGCTTCCGATGTGCGGTTCGGCGTCGATGAGAATGTCAGGCGACGCGCCGCAGGCGACGAGTGTCTCGAAGAAGTGCCGTATGGCGGACCGATCCTTGGACCGCGCCGTCAGTTTCCCGTCGGAGAACAGCCCTGCTCCGCCCTCACCATAGAGTACGTTGCTCTCCGGGTCGAGGAGGGCTTGTCGCCAGAACGCCTTTACCTGAGGCTGCCGCGTTTCGGTCTGTGCCCCACGTTCAACCAGAAGCGGGCGGCAACCGGCTTCGGCCAGCATGAGCGCCGTCATCAGACCCGCAGGCCCGGCACCAACCACGATTGGACGATGAGTAATGGGACGCGTGGCTCTCACTACTGGGCGCGGCTCCGGCTCCTGAGTCACATCTACTTGGCCGGGCGTGAGAGCCGGAGGCGTTTCACCCTCGTAGGACACCTCTACCGACAGAACGTAGAGCGGAGGGCGATCCTTCTTACGGGCGTCGATGGATCGCCGTAGGATTTCGACATTGCCGAGATCCTGCTCTTGCACTTCCAGTCGTCGTGCGATGACGTGCAAGACATCCTCCGGTGTGTATTTCAATTTCACAATAATCTGGTTGATGCGAAGTCTCATGACAACAGCCGCCTGACAGAACAGAGGATGCGCCTATTGTACAAGAAAAGAAGCAACAATAAATGGTCCGCGGCTCCTGAAGAGCAAGGTTCTACGTTGCTTCGCATTGTGTCAATGCCGTGACGCTAGGGGTTATCCTAGCACCAAATTATCCTTGGCAAAAGGATAAATGTGATGAATCATGTCCTTCATGGAAGGACAAGTGTGCACACACGGGTGGGTTCAGATCTTGTCTTTCGACATTACTCTGAAAAGTGGAGGATCTTGGCGATCTCGCCCCGATAATTGCTCCTGACTTCCCTTTTCCCTATGCTGCTTCCATGGAGGAAATGGAGGGACGCATACCCTATTGACGAGGCTTGCTAGGTTGGGCGACATCTTTGATGATCAGCATGCGATGATTGCACATCGCCGATTCACACACGAATCGTGGTTATGAGTAAAGAACAGGAGGTCATGTTTTGGCGATTATGAGGTTGTGGCATGGAGAAGTTGCCATTGAAAAGGCTGACGAATATGAGAGGTTTATGATTGAAAGAGCAGCACCAGATTATGGTTCTGTTGATGGACTGATAAAGCTGTATTTTCAGCGTAGAAACGATAATGCAATTGCCCATTTTCTTCTTGTAACCATTTGGGATTCGCTAGAAGCCGTTACGAAGTTTGCGGGCGCCGAACCCGAGCTTGCGAAGTACTATCCAGAAGATGATAACTTCCTGTTGGAAAAGGAAAAACACACATCCATGTATGAAATCTTCTACGAGAAATAGCACAACAAAGCGATTGCACGCGAATGACGAAAAGCGCCGTTCGTTCCTCGCTATGCGTTTTGTCACCGGTGAATTGAGGCGATAGGAACAACCAAATGAAGCAGTACTTGCGCTGGATCGATACGAACACGATCGGAAATTGAAACGACGTTACCCCCCTATTTGTACAGCATGCAGAGTTCAATGAACTCGTGGATGATCTTGTTGCATGTGTCGTAGGCACAACGGTAGATTTAGTGGCGTGCATAGATGCCCTGGGCTTCATTCTAGGCACAGCGATTGCTCAAAAACTGGGAGTTGGCATCCTGACCGTTCGTAAGGGCGGGAAACTCCCCGTTGAAACAGATAGAATGGAATTCCGAGACTACACGGGGCAGGACAAACAGTTGGAGATACGCCGCGATGTCCTGTCTCAAGGATCGCGCGTATTGATCGTTGATGAGTGGATCGAAACAGGGGCACAGGTATCAGCAACAATTGCCCTGATCAAAGGCCGTGGAGCCATTGTCGCAGGCATTGCGACAATCAACATGGATGACAATGAGAAGACCAGATCGATAGCTTCCAAGTATAGGGTGTGGTCCGTATGGGAAGAAGGCACCTAGCAAACCGCGTCACTGGATTTCGGGGAAGCATAAGGAGAGCACATGAATGATTCGATAGAAACCGCCCGTACCGAATGGATCGTAATCCCGGCTCCCCATTTCAGGACTGCCGAAACGTTCTACAGCGAAGTCTTCGGGTTCTCCATCTCCCCCCACAGCAAGACCTTTCTCGTGTTCAAGACGGGCAATCTAAGTGGCGCGGTGGATCGGGATCTCGCGCCCTCAGCAAAGGGCGTTAGCTTCTCACTGACTGTGCAAGACAGCGGTGAGACACTTCGGCACATCCGTGAATTCGCCGGAGACGTTGTGCGAGAGAAGGACGAACTAGTATTTTGATTCCTAAATAAACTTGCAATATCCAGGCGACAGGATAAACTC
>CBDUVB010000035.1:0-17701 GCA_965370555.1 uncultured bacterium | reverse complement strand
CAGTTGCATTTGCTTTGAAAAGCCCCGTCCGGAAGGGCGGGGAATCTTTTTACTGTTACACGGGACGCGACGCAAGCCAGGCCACCGCGATCCTCAACATACTGGGTTACGATGCGAGCAATCTCCTGTGGGGGATGACCGGTTGGACAACGGATCCTGAGGTCGCGCCCAAGAGGTTTGATCCAGCAGGGATTCCGGATTACCCGTTCGAAGTTGGTGAATGAAGAGCCAGCGTCACGCCACCACCGTGTTGTCATGCGGTGGTGGCGTGGCTGCGGCGACTACGCGTAGACACTCACAAGGCCGCGTGTGGGTAGAAGAACCGTGTCAGCAAGCAGCAGTGGCACAAATTATTGGCGTGGAGGCAATCGGCGAATTGAGAGGGACACTTCGATGGACAGGAGGATTCTAGATGCCTAAAGACCGAAAGCGTATCACTCTGCTGTTGTGTGGAATTGCTGTGCTCGTATTGATTCCGGTATTGGTCCTGTGTTCCAAAGCGCAGGAGGACGTTATCGCTGCCGCTGCAGACGCGTACCTCAACAATCCGGATACCGTGTTCAACATCTCGTCCAAAAGCCTGTTGCCACAGATGCTCGGAGCTGACAGACCGTTTGTGCTCAGCATTAGGTCAGCCGCGGATTTCGCCTATGGCCACATCGCGGGGGCGGTTAATCTGCCGTTCGGTGCCCTGTTCGAGAGCGCAAGCCTGTCCAAGCTGCCAAAGGACAACAAGATCGTCGTGTACTGCTACACTGGACACACTGCAAGTCAGGCCACGGCCCTTCTCAATCTGTGTGGCTACGACGCCACGAACCTCGAGTGGGGCATCATGGGCTGGACCAAGGACACAACTGTTGCCACCAAGCAGTTCGCCAATCCGGATTCCGACCTGCCGGTCGAGACCACGGCGAACGAAGCAACGGCGACGTACGAGCGTCCTTCGGTCGATGTCACATCTTCCAGTGTGGAGTCGGAAATCATCAAGGCTGCGTGCAATGCCTACGCAAGCGCTGGCGAGAGGAACATCAAGGCCGCGGACCTGCTCGACTTAATTACGGATGGTGATGACAGCAACGATCTTGTTATCGTGAGCGTCCGTACCGCGGAGCAGTATGCCAAGGGGCACATCCCTGGCGCCATCAACATCCCGTTCAAGGAGATTGCCAAGATCGAGAACCTGGAGAAGCTCAATCCCGACAAGCAGATCGTTGTCTACTGTTACACGGGACGGGACGCGACGCAAGCCAGGCCACCGCGATCCTCAACATCCTGGGTTACGATGCCAGAAATCTCCTGTGGGGGATGACCGGTTGGACAACGGATCCCGAGGTCGCGCCGTACAGGTTCGACCCTGCTAAGGGTGCCAACTACCCGGTTAAGGCCAGTGAAGGAGCGGCGCCACCCCCGAGCGACGATTCAGGCGGAGGCTGCGGCGGCTAAGAGACGGACCTTCGGATTCGGACCCCGCGCTTCATAGCCTGTCATGCCGCAAACGGAGTGGAGGCGGTCTGAGAGTAGTATGAATCGAAGCTCCCTGCCCGTTATCTAGGCTGAAGTTCCTGACGATTTTGGGTCTGGAATTAAGCGGTAAGCCTGTTGGTATACGGCATTGAGCGGATATATGTCATCCATTTTGTAGCCATGTATGTCTTGCCGATATGCTTGATATTTCTAGTTTGATATGTATAATAGTAGCCATGCACATCGATATTGTCCCCAACCGTAACTCGAAACCGACGATCCTTCTGCGAGAGTCCTACCGTGAGGGGGGTAAGGTGAAGAAGCACACCCTGGCCAACCTGTCGAAACTCTCCATGGACCAAGTACAGCTGTTCCGCCAGGTGCTCAAGGGAGAGCAACTGATCCCAGTAGATACTCTGTTTGACGTCTCCTCATCACAGCACCACGGACATATCCAGGCGGTGCGTACGGCGATGAAACGACTGCGGTTTGACAATCTGATTGCCTCACGATGCACCCGTGAGCGCGACCTGGTGGTAGCGATGGTCGCAGCACGGATTCTGGAACCGGAGAGCAAGCTTGCCACCACCCGCTGGTGGCATACGACCACTCTTCCCGGGGATCTTGGGGTAGCCGATGCCACAGAGGACGACCTGTATCAAGCGATGGATTGGCTGCTCGACCGCCAAGACCGTATCGAGAAGAAGCTGGCAGCACGGCACCTGGAGGAGGGAGGGCTGGTGTTGTACGACTTGAGTTCGAGCTACTTCGAGGGGACGGCCTGTCCTCTGGCGGCGCGTGGTTACAACCGGGACAAGAAGAAGGGTAAGTTGCAGGTGAACTACGGCTTGCTCACCGATCAAAGAGGCTGTCCAGTATCGATATCGGTCTTTTCGGGGAACACCGGTGATCCGACGACCCTCATGTCGCAGGTAACGAAGGTAAAGGAACAGTTCAAGCTTGACAGTCTGGTATTGGTCGGTGATCGGGGGATGATCTCTCAGAAACAGATCGACGAACTTAGCGGAATCGAGGGTATTGATTGGATCACCGCGTTACGGAGTGGTCAGATCAGCAAACTGATGCAGGATGGAACGATCAACATGAGCTTGTTCGACGAGCGCGATCTGTGCGAGTTCAGTCATCCTGACTTTCCTTTGGAGAGGTTGGTGGTCTGTCGTAACCCGTTGATGGCGGAGAGGCGTGTGCGCACACGTCAATCCCTGATCGAGGCGACGGTGCAGGAACTGGAGAAAGTGAGGGGGATGGTCAAGCGCGGGAAACTCAAGGCCAAGGAGAAGATTGGAGTACGGGTAGGGAAGGTAGTGAACAAGTACAAGGTGGCCAAGCACTTCCAACTTGTCATCGAAAAAGGACAGTTCAGTTACCATCTTCTGCCGGAGAAGGTAACGGAAGAAACGGCGATGGATGGTCTGTATGTGATCCGCACCAGCCTCTCCAAGGAGCGGATGACTGGGGAGGACGCGGTACGGAGTTACAAGCAGCTATCCAATGTAGAGCGTGCTTTTCGTAGTTTGAAAGGGATCGACCTCAAGGTACGGCCGATCTACCATCACCTGGACAATCGGGTGCGCGCGCACATCTTCCTGTGCATGTTGGCCTACTACGTGGAGTGGTACATGAAGGAGGCCTGGCGTGAGCTTCTGTTCAGTGATGAGGAGCAACAAGCCACACTGGCCCGTGATCCAGTGGCCCCAGCAAGGAGATCAGCGCAGGCGTTGAAGAAGGTGCATAGCCAGAAACTTGACGATGGCACAGAGGTGCACAGCTTCCACACATTACTTACAGATCTCAGCACCATCGTGCGGAACACCTGCCAGCGCAAGGGAAGAGGAGCAGTCGAACCGAGGTTCACCATGACGACGATACCCAATGCTAAGCAGAAGCGGGCACTGGAGTTGCTCGACACCATCGTGGTGTAGACAGAACACTGCACTACGATTCCTGAGCTACTTCCCATCCCAACAGAGATTTCGCTGTTTTAGCCTCAGGAACTTCAGTCTAGGGTGGGAGCTTCTTCTTTTCCCTCTGTAGGGGTGCCGGCTAGTACTCGTTGGGGAGGACGTCCAACTCTTCCAGGGTGAACACCGGGCCGTCCTTGCACACGTACTTGCTGCCGATGTTACAGCGCCCGCATTTGCCGATGCCGCACTTCATCCGCATCTCGAGCGATAGGATGGTGTCGCTCGGGGCAAACCCCAGTTTCTTGATCACCGGCAGGGTGAACTTGATCATGATCGGCGGCCCGCAGACAGCGATCAGCGCGTCCTTGGAGCTTGGGGCTACCTCTTCCAACACGGTGGGAACGAAACCTTCCCTGCCTTTCCAGTTTCCATCACCCTTGTCAACGGTGATGTAGGTCTTAAGATCGTCACGTGCCTCCCACTCCTTGAGTTCCTCCTTGTAGAGGAGCTCACCCGGACTCCGGGCACCGTAGATCACCGTGATCTCGCCGAAATCATCCCGGTTGCCATCGTCGATCATGTATTTGGTGAGCGCTCGTAGTGTGGTGAAGGCAAACCCCCCTCCGACGATCACCACGTTTTTGCCCTTCATTCGGTCGATCGGATAGGACTTGCCCAGGGGGCCTCGAACCCCAATCACTTTTCCTTCCGTCAGGTTGTGTAGCTCGCCAGTGACCACACCGGTCTTCTTGACGGTGAATAGCAGATGGCCTTCCTCGGTTGGCGATGAGGCGATGCCGATCGGTGATTCGCCTTTCCCGAGCAGGGAGAGCTCGGCAAACTGGCCGGGGATGTGATGGAACGCCTTCGTATGCTCGGGATCAAGGAAAACGACCTTGAACGTCTTTAGGTCGCGCGCCTCGTTCTCGCTCGTAATCTGATCAATCCGCACCGGATAGGGCATGTAGGGATTTGTTGTCTGATTCATGTTCACCACGCTTTCTTTACGTCACCTTGGCCAATGAACTGAGCCTTTCCAGTACCGCTCTCAAATCCAAGCCAGCGGGGCAGTTGGTGATACAACGGCCGCACCCAACGCAGAACGCCTCGCCGAAGTTCTCGGGGCAATAGAGAAACTTGTGCAGGACCCGCTGGCGATATCTTGCCGCTTGTGTGGTCCGTGGATTGTGGCCGGAGCCGTGCAAGGTGAACAGGGAAAACGCACAACTGTCCCAGTTTCGTACCCGCCTGCCGACGCCTTTTTTCGTCTCGTCGGTGATGTCGAAACAGTGGCATGTGGGACAGACATACGCGCACGTGCCGCAACCCAGGCACTTTAGACCCAACTCCTCCCAAATCTCGGCGTCGAAGCTTTCCTTTAAAGCGGCAAGATCCTTGGGAATTGGGATTGCCTGAAGCTGTTTCTCTGCTTCGGCCGCTGCCTGCTGCACTGCCTGCTTATCCTCTTCAGTCGCTTTCTCGGTGAGCGTCGAGGCTTCCTTCAATAACGCCTCCCCTCGCTCGGTCAGCGCGCGCAGGTACAGCTGCTCACCCAGATCGAAGGCCAGAACGTCGGCGCCAATCTCCCCTACTGGTGAGCCGCCAACTGATGTACAGAAACAGGCCTCTCCCGGCGTATTACACGCTAGCGCTACCACACATGTCTTCTCGCGTCGGCGAAGGTAGTAGGGATCGTCAATGCCCTCCCAGGTGAAGACCTGATCGAGAAGTCCTAATGCCCTAGCATCGCATGGCCTTGCGCCGAAGAGCAGGGTCTCCTGCGCTGCCAGCTTAACTTCGTTTGCATGGTCTTCCTTAAAGGTATACAGGGTCTCCCACTGCGGGAAGACGACCTCTTTTGGCGAGAGGTTGGTGTTCAATCCATCTAGGTAGACGAGCGAAGGATCCGCCACCTCGGAAAATTTCGTCCCCATCCTATCTTTGACTGGCGCAAAGAGCCGGCGATTTTCACCGAGCAGTCTCAAGAACTCTTGTACCTTTGACTTATCGAGTGTCATCTCCAGCATCTGGCAGCCTCCTTACGGCTCGGTCATGAAGGATTGATCGTCTTCCATCCGGAAGCTTGAGAGCGCATCTACCTCTTCTAGGGAGAGGCTCACCTGTGCTTCGAACAGCTCTTCAACATCCTTGTTGATCTTTTGGTTTAGCAAGCGCAGATCGATCCCCTGTGGACACGCTGCCACACAGGCTCCGCAGTCGACGCAGCGTCCCGCCTGATGGAACGCCCGACCAAGATGAAAGACAAACACATCCGAAAGATCCGTAGTCACGCCCAGCCACTTTGGTGCCGTCTCTTCGGCAAAACACTCTTCGCAGTAGCAGTTCGGGCACGCCTGCCGGCAGGCGTAACAACGGATGCAACGGGAGAGTTCCCCCACCCAATGCTCCCAGCGTTCCTGCGGGGATTTTGATTCAAACTCTACGACGTTTGCATAGTGCGAGACCTCCGGGGCAGAAGAGGGCGTCTCGCCAATGGTAAGATTGGAGAGCACCGCCTCTCGATGTTGGCATTCCCGGCATGAGGCGGCAAGCACGTCCGCAATGTCGATCCGCTTCTCTCTGCCATCGGTTCCGATCACCTGCACCGAGTTGCCATCGACCTTCGCGTCAGCGAGTCCGACCACGCCCAAGGCTCGTCCGACGCTATGACGGTCGATCATCCCTTCACAACCTATTCCGATGATAAACAGCCGATCGCGGGGGATCTGCTTCTCCTTGATCAGTCCCACGATCGAGCGGCTGTCGCAGCCTTTGGCCACCACTCCAACCTTGGGGGGAGTCCATTCTCCTTTCAGTCCCACGGGCCGCTTGAACAGTTGCGGTAGATACGTAGCGAGGTTGCTTGTACAGATCCGATTCCATACGAGCCGATCAACTTCCTTTGGGGACCGGACAAAGCAGGGGGAGGTCTTCAACGGGAGGCCGGCCGCCTCGTGGCCAACAAAAACATCGATCGTCCCATCTTCCAGGAGTTTGGCAACCTCTTGTCGCAGCGTCTCTTCAACTTGCTTCATGCCACTTCCTCGAATTTCTTGATCATCCTGTTCGCCGGTCCGACCGAGCGAACGGAATCAGTCACCTTCCCCAAAATCTCGGCAAACCGAGGCCCCTCTGCCGCGGAGACCCACGAGAAGTGGACGCGCTGCGGTTCGATTCCCACGTACTCAAGCAGGCTCTTAAGCAGAGCGAACTTCCGTCGCGCGTAGAGGTTCCCGCTGATGTAGTGGCAGTCACCTGGATGGCACCCGCTGACCAAAACGCCATCGGCTCCAGCCTGGAGTGCCTTCACGATAAACAGCGGATTGATCCGGCCTGAACACGGGACGCGGATCACGCGAACATTCGGCGGATACTGTATGCGACTGACACCCGCGAGATCGGCTCCCGCGTAGCTGCACCAGTTACATAGGAAGGCAACAATCCGGGGCTCCCACCCGTTGCCGCTCATTTTCTCGTTTGTCTCCTTTGTCACCCTACCGCCTCCAGCATTGCCAGGATCTGCTCGTTTTTAAACCCTTTTAGATCGATCGCCGCTGCTCGACAGGACGCCGAGCATACCCCACATCCCTTGCATAGCGTTTCATTGACAACGGCGCGTCCGGTTTCTGGGTCAAGTTCGATCGCCTTGTAGGCACAGACCTCCACACAGATTCCACAACCACTGCAACGTGTCTCAATAACGCTTGCGACCTTCCCTTCGGTTTCCAAGCTGGTCTTTGAGAGCACCGTGGCGGCGCGACCGGCAGCGGCTTTTGCCTGAGCTATCGCCTCTGAAAGGTCCTTCGGATAGTGGGCCAGACCGCAGACGAAGACGCCGTCCGTGGCGAAGTCTACCGGACGCAGCTTCACGTGCGCTTCGAGGAAGAAGCCGTCTGGGCCGAGTGGAACCTTCAGCATCTGGGAGAGGGCTTTGTTCTCGGGGTTAGGCGCAATGCCGGCGGAGAGCACGAGCAGGTCGGGCTTAAGGATCAGTCTGCGTCCCAGAACTTTTTCATCGACCTCAACCACGAGGTCGCCGTCGTCCGCAGTAACGATCGGTTTTTCCTCCTTTTCGTATCGGCAGAAGAGAACCCCTTTCTCGCGCGCCTCGCGGTAGCGTAGCTCCTTCAGTCCATAGGTTCGCACGTCGCGGTATAGGATGTGAACCGACGCTTCTGGGTTTAGTTCCTTAAACTTCAAGGCGTTCTTCACGGCCGCCGAACAGCAAACACGGCTGCAATAGGGACGCTCATCGTCGCGCGATTCTACACACTGGATCATCACCACCGACCGACGCGCTCTAAGCGATGAATCATCGGAGGCCAACCGCTCCTCAAAGTCACGCTGGGTGAGCACGCGGTCGTCTTGACCGTAGAGGTACTGGGAGGGCTCCACGGCCAAACCGCCTGTTGCGATGACCACCGCGCCGTGTTCTACGGGGTCCGCCCCATCAGAGAGCTTTGTCTTGAAGTTGCCTACATAGCCTTCGACATTCTCCACCGTTGTACCCAAGTGAAGCGTGATCTGGGGTTCGGAATGAACCCGCTCGGCCAGAGACTCCAAGAACGAGGCTGTCTCCTCGCCATCGTAGGTATAGTGCACATGACGGAGGTTGCCGCCGAGCACTTTCTCCTTTTCCACGAGGTGAACCGGGAAGCCTTGGGCTGTAAGTCCCAGGGCTGCGGTTATGCCGGCCACCCCGCCCCCGATGACCAACGCGGCCTTGTTGATCCCCACAGCCATTTTGGCGAGGGGCTCTAAAAGCAGCGCCTTACTTATGGCCATCTCTAGCAGCTCTTTCGCCTTCTGCGTGGCCTTCTCCGGCTCCTTCTGATGGACCCAAGAGCACTGCTCACGGATGTTGACAAATTCGAACAGGTAGGGGTTTAAGCCCGTCGCTTGCAGGGTATTTTGGAAGAGCGGTTCGTGGGTGCGCGGCGTACACGCTGCCACGATGACCCTATTGAGGCTCTTCTCGATAATGACATCAGAGATAACCTTCTGTGCATCCTGGGAGCAGGAAAAGAGAAACTCCTGGGCGTGTTCCACGTTGGAGAGGGTCTTGGCGTGCTCGACCACCGCGGGCACATCGACAACCGAGCCGATGTTGAGCCCACAGTTGCAGACAAAGACGCCGACGCGTGGGGGTTCACCCCGGATATCGCGCTCTGGGGGATACTCAACCACAAACTCCGCTTGGGGAAAGTCCGCCACCACGCTTGCCGCTTCTGCCGCTGCGGCAGAGGCCTCTACGACCGACTCGGGGATGTCTTTGGGTCCAGACAGGGACCCACAAACAAATACACCCGGCTTCAGGGTCCGGACAGGCTCGTAGGGTGGGACCTCAATAAACCCGTAGTCATTGAGGGAGATACCCAAGGCCTCCAGACCTTCGCGCTGTTCGGGGTTCACCACCAGTCCCACGGAGAGCACGAGCATATCGAACGCCTCAGCGGTTACCTCTGAGCCATTCATCGAGTACTGCACCACCACATCGTCGGTCTTTGGGTCAAATTCGACAGAGGAGATGCGGGCGCGCAGGAATCGGCAGCTCTGCTCGATTTCTGCCTTATCGATGAAGCGGTCGAAATGCTTACCGTAGGCACGGATATCCATGAAAAAGATGGTCGTTTGAACGTCATCGAGGTGCTCGCCGAGGATGATGGCGTCCTTTGCCGCCTGCATACAGCAGATGGCTGAGCAGTACTCGTTTCCTACTTGACTATCGCGGGAGCCAACGCATTGCAGGAACGCGATTCGTTTGGGTTCCTTACCATCGGAGGGACGGATGACGTGTCCGCGGCTCGGCCCGCTCGCCGAGAGGATCCGCTCGAACTCGATGCTCGTGACAACGTTGGGAAAGGTCTTGTAGCCGTACTCATCCTTCTGGACGGCGTTGAACTCTGAAGTGCCAGCCGCAAATACAATGCTTCCCACCTCAACGTTCAGCTCTTCTGGTTTCTGATCGTAGTCGATCGCATCGGCCTCGCAGACCTTTGAACAGACCTGGCATTTACCGCGGGTGAGATAGAGGCATTTCTCCGCGTCGATGATCGCCGCTGCTGGGACGGCCTGTGGGAAGGGGATCCGGATGCACTTGGTCATGGAAAGCCCCTTGTTGTACGGATCGGGGACCTTCACCGGACATTTCTCGGTGCACGCACCGCAGCCGGTGCATTTCTCCACATCGACGTAACGGGGATGCTTGATAAGCTTCACCCAGAAGTGAGGGGCCTCTCCAGCGATCTCCTTTACCTCCGTGTTGGTGATGATGCGAATGTAGGGGTGGGACCCGGCCTCGACGAGCTTCGGGGAGAGGATACACATCGCGCAGTCGTTTGTGGGGAAGGTTTTGTCGAGTTGAGCCATCCGGCCGCCGATGCTCGGTCCCTTCTCTACAAGGAGCACCTCGATCCCCATCTCCCCAAGGTCCAGGGCAGCCTGAACCCCGGCGATTCCCCCACCGACAACCATAACTCTCTTATATTCCATGCCACTCCCCTAATCTCTCCCTGGCGCGATGTCGTTTTCGGCTGGTGAAGGAGACGATCTTGGCCATCATCTCGGTTGTATGATTGCGCGTGGACTCCGGAGCGTAGAAGGTCAACTCTTTAATCGCCTTGGCGTGACAGGCGCCGTTATAGACCTTGTCCCCTACTGAACTTCGGACGATGACCGAGGTGTAGCCATCCGGCGAGCCCAGGCCGCCGCAGGAGATGTCGGCGAACTCATTGGAGAAGTCCGAGCAGGCAAAGCACGCCGAACGGGCGAATTCGTCCACTAAATAGAACGGGACGTGAGTCGTTTTCCCATCGCTTCCAGTAATGATCACATCGTCCTTGACGTTAAGCTTCTGGATGTTCGCGAGCTTGGTACCCAGCACCTCCTCGAGGTGCTCACGGGCAACCTCGTCGAACGAGAAGCTCTCCATGCAAAATAGGCCGACGGTCAAGGTTACCGTATCTGCGGGAAGGACATGTAAAAGTTGCATCTTGCGGATGGTGTGAATCTGGCACGGTGTCCCTACTAGGGCGATGCGGCGGATGTCCTGCTCGTGCAGGGTCTTCACCTCTCGGATCGTTGGGGCAAATGTGGTGTAGCGCTTTCCTGCCTCGGATAGCTGTCGCGACTCATCGTAATGGGACCCCGCCGCATCGATGATCTCCTCAGGAGTGGTAGCAATGACGACCTGTCGGGCAAATGGGCCCACGCGCCTGGAGACGATTGCAGCTTGGATGATGTGCTTGTCGAGCGCGTACAACAGGAGGGAGGTGACCACGCCACCGTCGGTACAGATGCTCCGCACGTCCTCGTTAGTGGTGTGAGCCGAGGTGAGCTTTCTCACTGGCCCGATCGGACCTCTCCACGCATGCCGCTCTTTCAGCTCATTGTCGAGCACACTGATCTGCGGGCAGATCAAATAGCAGATGCCGCACTCAAGGCACGCATCCTCGTTGGCGAACTGAGGAGTACCATCCGGACCGAGCGTGAGGGCGTTAAACTCCCCCGCGGAGCAGAAAGAGACGCACCCTCCGCATTGTCCACAGATGCCACGCTCGTGGACCTCCGTAACAAGATCGCGGAACGTCTTGATCGCTTCAGTCATTGTCCTTTTTTCCCTCTTCTTTCGCTCGGCGTTCCAGGAACTTGGCGAGTTCCTCCTCAAATGCTGCTTTCACCTGTTCGTGCCGCTCTTTTTGAATCTTGAGATCAATCTCTTCCATCTTGGCTAGAATATCCGGTGGTGCATAATTGCCTTTCAGCGAGAGATAGCGAAGCGCTCTCATGACGTCGGTGAAGTTGACGTTTTGCGGACAGCGCGCATAGCAGCGATAACAAACCAGGCAGTACCATATCAGGGGCGAAGAGAGCACTTCCTCCCTCATGCCGAACAGGATCTGTCGGATGATCTTCCGTGGGCTGTATTCGGGGACCACTTCGGAGACCGGGCAACCGGCCACGCATGTGCCGCAGGCAAAGCACCGGCGCACGTGTTCACCGCCGGGCTGGGCTATGACCTCTTCACAGAACGTCGGATCGAGCTTGCTGACTTCCAAGGTTTTAAGCGCTTCTGGCATCGTCTTCACCTCTTTTTGCCTTCTATCAGTTTTACAGGCTTTCCTTGCCGCAGGAACCTTTTCGCAACTAGCTTAGTGGCACGGACTACCGCGTCCTCCACGGCAGGTGTAAGGCCCATCTTGACCTCGCTTGGGATATCTCCCACTTGACAAGCGATCACCACCACGTCGACGTCACAGCGGTCCCGCAGCTCGCGCAACAAATTCGATGTCGGCGCTTGGTGGAGCGAGTAATCGCGGACCTTTACCGCCGGAATATCGTCTAAGGAAATCTCAAAGACTTCTCCCGGGGAACGGCCAGCGTCCACCGCATCGATCACCACGATCAGCCCGGGGTGCTGTTCGCTAAACGTGATGTCGAACAGGAGCTCCCGTACCGATGTTCCAGCATCGATGACCTCGGCCCACGGCGGTATCGCGCCAGAGGCATGGAGCTGTTGTGCAACAGCGGGACCAAATCCGTCGTCCCCAAGGAGCACGTTCCCGCAGCCTAATACCACTACCTCGCCTCCCAGCACAGATGCAACTTCATCACAGGCCCCACGGTCCAGATTTTCAACGCCTAAATTGGTAGAGTCTTTCTCTTCGAACATCATCTTCTCTTACTGCGTCCTATGACCATTTTAGAATTAATCCTCTACCTCGCATAATTCATCCTCTTCAAAGGTTGTAATGGGAATTGCTTCTTCAACATCTCTGCCGGGCACGTAATCAAACACCTCCTGGACGCCTTTTCCAACCTTCCAAAAAATGCTTGAGATCGGGATATCGACTGGGCACACGTCGCTGCACATTCCACAGCCTACACAGGAGATAGCCATGTGCGCCAATCGGCCGATGTGAAAGGCTAGGGTTCCTGGAGGGACCCTTATTCCCCCTCTTTTTCGGAGTTCCGTCTCATAGTTCTGTGGCTTGAACTCACTCCTTAAGGAGTCGAATTCGCAGAGCTGACAGTAACAGATCGGGCAGACCGCACTGCAACCATGGCAGCTAGTACAGGAAGCGAAGGCCTCGATCACACCTTCTAGCCCCGACACCGATTCTTCCAGTTCCGCTGCCAGTTTGTTTCTCTGTTTCTCCCTGAAACTCCGAATTTGCTCCGGTTCCTTCACTTCTAGGTCTACCTCTTCGATCTCTCCGGGCATGCCTTCTGCCAGTTCTGCACCCTTTTCGCTATTTAGAAGGAATGTGCACTTGCTGTCAGTTCCCTCCTCGCCTGTCACAGCCACAACTATGTCCGCCCCCATCGGCACAGGATGTTCACAGATTCGACAGCTGTCTCGGATATCGGGTGGCAACTCCCCTTTGGAGATCGCAGACCAATACCCATCTACCTGCTTGTCGCTCTCCTCCTGAACAGACACCTTCAACGGATAGACGCCGGCGCAGATCGAGCTGATCGTCACAATATTGGCTGCATCTCCCTGCTGGCGTTTCACCAGTTCCACAAATGCCCTCAGCTCGCACGGTCGCAACACTGCAGCCACGGGATCCTTGAACGACCCGTTCAGCGTAGTCTTGGAGAGCAGTCTACCGGCGTTGCCAGGCATGATTGGGTAAAAGGGGGTCGCTTCTTTCAGCTTTTCCGGATCCGTTATCAGGCTGTAGCTCACCGCATCTGAGGAATCTTGTTTTCTCAACGCGAACACAGCACGGACTTTCTTTTCCTCCAAAAGATAACGGAGGAAATCCTTTATTGCCGTCCTGACTCCTTGATTCACCTTCAGTGTTGTTGTCATCTTGGTGTGCTCACACGTCCTCGACTTCTGTTAGCTCTTCCAGTTCGTACCTAGCAAGAGGCAGTGTCTCTTCAGGATTTCTGCCCGGCACATAATCAAATATGCTTCGTGTTTCTTCCGAGACAAAACTGACCACCTGGCCGACGGGGATGCTCACCGGGCACACATCCTCACACATTCCGCAGGATACACAAGACAAACTCATATGTGCTATCCGGCCTAAATGAAACAACAGCGGCTCGGGCAGATGTCTTACAGCACCGGTGGAGTCCGCTCGCTGTAGGTAGTCATTTGGCGTATCCGCTGAAGTGTCTTTGTCCGCAAAACAGAGACGACAATAGCAGATCGGGCACACGCTCTGGCAGTTGTGACATTCTATGCATCGGCTGAACACCTCTAGGAGTCCCTCCAGCCCACTGACCTTTTTCCTAATGTCCGCCAGAGCCTCTTTCCTGGCCTTTCTGCGTTCGTCTTGGATTGCGCCTACCTTTGTTGACCAGTGCTCGATCTCTTCCATCGGTTTTGGGTCCATTCCAAGTTTTCTTAGGACTTCCTCCCCTATAGCACTGCTCGGGATAAGCAGCACATTGCTGTCCGTAAGGCCCATTGTACCAACGTGCAAATCCACCACGGTCACCTTATCATTTCCGGCCAAGCTGAAGTTGTCACAGACTTGGCACAGCGGACGGAGCATGAGTTCTGTATTCTTAGATTCGTGGCTAGCGCGCTCTAAGTAATCAGATAGCGGCATAACGCCGGGGCAATCCACACTAATGAAGAACACATTCTCCAAGTCCGTCTGTCGTAATTTAGACAACTCTACTGCTGCCCTGATCTCACATAAACGCATCACTACAGCGATCTTCTTACTGTTTCCATGACGCGTGAGGCTCTGAACTGCCTTTCCTCCTTGCACGGACATAACTGGCGGCATTATCGCTGCTTTATCCAACAGCTCACCATTATCCAACAGGACGTAGTTGTAGTTGCCGTGAGAGTCGAGTGGCACAAGAACCGCGTCGAATATCTTCTCCTCCAGACACCTTTTCAGGAGGCCAGCTACAGCTTGACTCACTCCTTTCTGGGCGGGAAGCAAATGACCTTTGTTCATTTCACGATCTCCACTATTTCTTGATAAACCTGTCTGGATGTGAAGTGCTGATGGCTGGCCGCTCCTGATGGGCATGCTGCTGCACAGTTGCCACATCCTTTGCACAACACCTCATTGACTACGCATATTCCTCGATTTTCATCATAGCTGATGGCGCTGTAACAACATACAGCTAAGCATGCCTGACAACCCATGCATAGATTCTCTGCTATTCTCGAAGTCTTAGCTTCTGTCTCTATCTTCCGACCGGGGACCAACCCCGCTAGTATCTTCCCCGCTACAGCTTCGGACTGTGAGATTGTATCTGATATGCCTTTGGGGCCGGACGCACAACCGGCCAGATAGATCCCCTCTATCGAAGAACTTACCGGGCTTACTTTCGCGTGTTCCTCCGCGAAAAAGCCTCTATTTCCCAAGGACATGTCCAGCATGTTCGATATCTTCTCTGCATCAGCCGGTGGTCCTATTCCTGGTAAGAGAACCACCATGTCGACTGACTTCTCTTCACTCTTATCATCATCTCCTTCATAGCTTATCTTGATTTTGCCGTCCAACTCTGACAACCGCACGTTGGCTGCACGGATGAACTCTGTTCCGGCACGCTTGGTCTCCTCATAAAGCGCCTGAGCTCCCTCCCCCGGTATACTCAGATCTTGATAGAACTCCGTTACTGCGATTCCCGGAAGCTTCTCCTGAAGGTAGCCAGCGATTTTCATACCTACGGTGCAGCATACTTCAGAGCAATACCCTGCTTCTTTTCGTCCGACGCAATGGATGATTCCGGCGCTTTTCGGCCCTCGCCCGTCCCTTAGAACGATCTTCCCTCCTAGATTCATTTCTTCAAGTTCGGTGGCGGTGTATACATCGTGTATCGTGCCGTATCCGTACTCTGACGGGACTTTCGGGTCCAACGGGTCCATTCCAGGAGCTACAACTATGGCTCCTACTTCGAGTTCACGAGCGTCTGATTCGGCATCGTTCTCGTGTAGCGTCACGAGGAAGTTTCCGAAGAAACCGAGTACCTCTTCGACGTTGGTGTTTGCCAGCACCTCGATATTCTCGTCTGCCTCTATGCCATGAAGGTACTCTTCCACTAGATCGCCGCTGTTCACCATAGAGGGAGAGATCTTTTCATATTTCAATGCCTTCCCACCCAGAGTGTTCCCTTTGTCAACTATGTACACTCTCCTGCTGCTTCCCAGCAATAGGGCTGCTGAGATTCCCGCCATCCCACCACCGATCACCAGCACGTCCGGGTTGGTTTCTATTTCCTTTTGTTCTAGGGCTGTATGATACTGAACACGACAGATTGCTGCCTTCATATGTCTGATCGTTCTCTCGGTCGCTTTCTCCTTGTCCGGGGTTATCCATGCCACTTGCTCACGGATGTTGGCCATCTGGAACAGAAATGGATTTATCTCGCCCTCTTCGCAGGCTGTCATGAATGTCAGCTCGTGCTGTTTCGGAGAGCAAGCACCTACCACCAGATGCGTCAGCTCGTGTTCCTTCACCTGTTCGATAAGGTACTTCTTCCCGTCCCCAGAACACAGCAATCCGTATTTCTCTGCGATAGCAACGCCATCCAGCGATGAAACGGCTTCCAGGACCCGATCAATGTCCACAGCGCCAGCTATGTTCGGACCGCATTCACAAACGTATACGCCAATTCTCTTCTTCATGAGACCTCAATCCATAGATGCAAGGAGTCTTCCCACTGCCGCGTCAGCCTGAGTAATTGACCTGGCAATATCCTTGGGGCCTTGCACGCATCCTGCCAGGTAGACCCCTTCACGGCCGCTGTCCACGCCTGACAGGCTCCCTAATTCCGTTCCATAGAATCCTGCTTCTCCACGACGTATTCCTAGTACTTCGGCCAGTTCCGTTGCACCTTTCGCAGGGACAATCGCCGGGGCCAATATGACCATGTCCACTTCCAGCGTATCGTCCTCTCCGGACGGCGTCTGGAAGGAAATCGTTGGCGTGCCGTCTTGTTGGCTCATCGCCAAATTCTGGAATCGAGTAATCTGTACCTTGTCCTTGAGCTTCTCGTAGAACGCCTGATAGCGCTTGCCAGGGATGCACAGGTCACTGACGAATTCATATAGCTTGATTTCGGGCAGTTTGTCAGCAAGGTAATGAACGAATTTGAAGCTATACATGCAACATACCGCTGAACAGTAGCCGACCTCCTCCCGACCTACGCAGTGTACTATCGCGGCAGAAGTCGGTTCCTTGCCGCTTCTCAAAACGATCTTCCCTCCGGTTGGCCCATTGGAGGCATACAGCCTTTCCATCTCCATCGCTGTATGCACGCTGCCGGTTTCACTGTACTCAACACCGGGAATCTGACTCACATCCAGTAGGTCATATCCTGTGGCCACGATGATCGCGGAGACTCGCACTTCTATCTCTTCATCCTTCTGGTCGAAGTCGATTGCTTCGAACATACAAGCTTCCTGGCACAGATTGCAGTCTTCTCCCTTGAAGCGAACGCAGTTCTCTGTATCTATTGCCGGTACGTTAGGCAATGCCCCGGGACAGGAGATATAGATGGCCTTCCGCTCTCCCAAGCCTTCCTCAAACGCGTTTGGCAGGCTGACTGGGCACGGATCGAAGCAAGCGTCGCAGCCGATGCAGGCTTCGCTATCCACGTAGCGAGCCTTCTTGGTGATCTTCGCCGTGAAGTCACCTGCTTCGCCTTGGACTTCCTTCACCTCGCTCAAGGTGAGTAATTCGATGCGTTCGTTCTGGAGAACCTCCTGCTGTTTTGGAGCAGCCATGCACGTGGAACACTCCATGTTGGCAAAGACGTCTTCACACTTGATGACCTGTCCACCAAACAATGGTTCTCTTTCCACCAAATACACCTTCTTGCCTGCAGCCGCTAGGCTTAGACTGGCCTCGATTCCCGCCATCCCCGCTCCGATCACCAGTATCTGGTCAGCTGCGTCCTTGTTGTGTACCATCCATTTGTCTCCTTATCACGAATTACACGCTTTGTGTTATAGGGTTCGGACCTAGTGCCCCAATCTTCTCGGAAAACTCCCTCACAACTTCCGCATAACGCGGCCCCTCTGAGGCAGATACCCAGGACAGCCTGAGCCTTTCGCCTTCCAAACCGAGTGTGTCGAGGATCTTCCTTAGTACGGCAAACCTTCGACGTGTGTAGTAGTTCCCTTTATCGTAGTGACAGTCGCCGGGATGACATCCGGCTATCAGCACTCCGTCCGCCCCGCGCAGAAACGCGGTAAGGACCATGACCGGATCTACCCTGCTGGAGCACATCACTTTGATCGGAGTTATTGTTGGCGGCATCTCCGACTTGCTCGCTCCAGCAAGGTCCGCACCGGCATAGGAACACCAGTTACAGAGAAATGCTACTAT
>CBDUVB010000034.1:0-19400 GCA_965370555.1 uncultured bacterium | reverse complement strand
CTCCCGAGTGACTTTGACTACGCGCCCGATCCTCTCCCCGGACCTCCCCAGCCGAACCCTAACGAGACGAACCCGTGTGATCCGGATACCGACCACGATGAGCTAACCGATTGGGAAGAGCGTAATCAGCGCCAGCCGCTGCTCTCATACCCCGCTCTTCCCCTCGACAACGACGGTGACGGTCTCATTGATGAGGACCCAGTTGACGGCATCGACAACGATCTCGATGGCTTGATCGACGAGGATCCTCCGGAGGGGCCAATAGAACTTACATTTAACCCGACCAATCCACTCGACCATGATACCGACAACGACCGGCTGCTCGATGGGTTCGAGGTTAAGTATGTGTGTGTCGCCGTCACATACTCGCAGCTGGACAACGACGGAGATGCGTTGATCGATGAAGACCCGGTCGATGGTCTCGACAACGACGGCGATGGCCTGTTCGACGAGGACCCGGTCGATTTCTTCGTCCGCTTCGTGCCGATGCTCGACCCGACGTGCCGTGATTCCGACTCCGACGGGTGGATCGACGGGTTGGATGATGACCCCTGCAACTCAGAGCTGATCCCCTTGCTTCAGCCGGTGCAGATGCAGCCGATCGACACCGACGGAGACGGTTTCGCCGATGATGACGAGATCATGGCTGGAACGCACCCCAATGATCCGGAAGACTACCCGATTGCCTACTACAAGCTTGATCTCGACTTCGACCAGGCGATCGATGACCGGATGTGGCTAGAGAAGCGCATTGGTAGCGGCATCGCCAACTCAGTTGTGATCGACATCGATTGTAACGTGTTGATCGATGCGCGCGTGCAGATCGTCGCCCCGCGCGATGTGAAGCAAGGCGACTTTGACGGCGACGGTGCCGAAGACGACTACCGCTACGTTGTCGAGTATGCGTTCTCTAACTACCGCGTAGTGCAGCCGCGCATTGTGCTCACAATCGACGACTATAATGGCGATCTGGTAATCGATCACGCCGAGGTCGTGAAGAAGTAGATCGGCCTCAATGTAGAAAGTGATTATGCCCCCGGGCTTCCAGCCCGGGGGTTCGTTCGTGGGTTCATCATTGTATCAGCTGCGTAGCCGAGAACAGGTGGCCTTTGCGAATCACAACGTCGGGCACGGGACCCGACGCTACGCAAGCTTGGTGTTCTTGTAGCGTGTGCAGCTTGTCTGCCACGTTTTATCCACAACCGGTAATGCCAACGTTGGAGTCTGCCTGTCTGGGATGCGGACAAGGCTCCGGTGCTACGCAAGCTTGGTGTTCTTGTAGCGTGGTAGCTCGTCTGCCACGTTTACGTTTGGCGAGAAGCTCATGTCTCGCGCAGAGGCGCAGAGAACACGGTGACGAGTAACGAGTAACGAGTGATGGGAAGAAACGACGAAGGCCGATGCTACAAGCTGACAGCTGATGGCTGAAAGCTGATACTATCTTCGCGGCCTGAGTGAGCGTAGCGAGCGGGCGTGAGAATGGCGTTCGGCTATTTGCGATCAGAAGCTTGTTACCCACTCTAAACAGGAAAGATCCCCTTTAGAACCTTCCGAATTCGGTCGACCGCCTCGGCGATGCGTGGCTCCGGAGAGGTGAGTGAGATGCGGATGTACCCTTCTCCCTGCTCCCCGAAGAACGAGCCCGGCGCGACCGCGACTCCGGCTTTCTCGAGGAGGACCGTGGCAAACCCTTCCGAGTCCCACCCCTCCGGGATCCTGGTCCAGATGTAGAGGGTTGCGCTTGGCGGAGTAACCGAAAAGCCGAGGGATGCGAGCCCGGCGATCGCTGTCTGCATCCTTTCCTTGTAGATCTGGTTACGGGCTTCGATCCACTCCTGCGGGATCGCAAGGGCACGAGCAGCCGCCTCCTGCACCGGGAGGAACTGTCCGGAGTCGACGTTCGACTTCACTCGTGAGAGTGAGGCAAGAACGTCCGAGTTTCCAACGGCCATCCCCACTCGCCAGCCGGCCATGTTGTACGTCTTGGAGAGGGAGTTGAACTCAACCGCCACTTCGACCGCTTCTGGAACCTGGAGCAGGCTTGGGGGCATGTGGCCGTCGTAGACGACGTCAGAGTACGGCGCGTCGTGGCAGAGGAGGATGTCGTGACGACGGGCGAAGGCGACCGCTTGTTCGAAGAACCCGAGATCGGCGGTCGCGGAGGTCGGATTGTTCGGGTAGTTGAGCCACATCATCCGTGCCGCATTGGCGATTTCGGGTGGGATCGCGTTCAAATCAGGGAGGAACCCACGCTCCGGAAGAAGGGGAAACTTATAAACCCTCGCCCCAGCGAGGACCGCCCCCATTGTGTACGAGGGATAGCCGGGATCCGGGACGAGGACGAGGTCGCCGGCATCGAGGACCCCCAATGCGAGGTGCACGATTCCCTCCTTGGACCCGAGGAGCGGGACGACCTCGTCCTTCGGGTCGAGAGTCACCCCGAAACGCCGCTCGTAGTAATCGGCGATTCCCTCCCGCAGGGCCGGGATCCCGCGGTAGCCTGGATAGCCGTGGTGATTGGGTCGCCTCGCCGATGAGCAGAGGGCGTCGATCACGGCGTCAGGCGGTGGGAGATCGGGATTTCCGATGTCGAGCCGGATCACATCGATCCCGCGGGCGCGGGCGGCGTTCACTCGTTCGCCCCAACGCGCGAACGGATACTCGGGCATTTTCTCGAGCCGATCAGCCTTCGTTTTCATCGCGTTTCTCCTTGTTATGGAGCAGGGCTTCGATTCCCAATAGATAGCTCCTCCAGCCGAATCCGGAGATCTGTCCGATGCACACCGGGGCGATAAGCGATACACGCCGGAACTCCTCGCGGGCGTGGATGTTCGATAGGTGCACCTCAACCGTCGGGATATCGACCCCGGCGATCGCGTCCCGCAACGCGATGCTCGTGTGAGTGTAGGCAGCGGGGTTGATCACGATCCCGTCCGCCCAACCTATCGCGTCGTGTATGGCGTCGATCAGAGCCCCCTCATGGTTTGACTGTACGATCCGCGGCTGCACACCGTTTTCGTTCGCGAACTCCTTCAGGGATCGATCGATCTCCTTCAGCGTCATCCTCCCGTATACCTCAGGCTCGCGCGTCCCGAGGAGGTTCAGGTTGGGACCATGCAGAATCAGGATATTAAACTGCACATTTCCACTTGTGTTCATGGATTCCTCCATCACTAAGGCTTTCGTAGCCCGCACGCAGACAGGTGTGCGACGTTGATCACAGGCTCATTGTGTCACTGTTGCATCTCTTGCAGTACAGATCGGATCAGCTCCTGCGGAACGTTATCCACGACCTCCACCGCTCCAATTCTCCGAGGGAGGACAAACCGGCTCTCCCCGTTTCTTCTCTTCTTGTCGTGGGCCATCGCTGCCATGATCTGATCTACGGGAAGAGCTGGGACCTTGATCGGAAGCCCCCATGCGGAGAGGGCGTGCTCTATCCGCTCGTCCAGATCGTGATCGGCCAGTTTGAGCCGCACTGCGATCTTTGCCGCTGCGATAATACCGATTGCCACCGCGCCCCCGTGTGGTATGGTGAACTCGCTCACCCGTTCGATCGCATGGCCCACGGTGTGCCCGAGGTTGAGTACCTCCCTGCGACCACGTTCGTATGGGTCCTCCTCCACGATTCTTACCTTGAGTCTTAGAATTTGGGTGATCAGCCCCGTGGTGAGTGGGGCCGTCCCGTTCTCCAGCGTGGCAAACAGGTCAGGATCCCCGATGATTCCGTGTTTGATCGCCTCGGCTGCCCCGTTTCTGACCTCCTCATCTGGCAGGGTGGAAAGAACGCTCGGATCGATCAGGACGAGCGATGGCTGCTTGAACGCGCCGACCAGGTTCTTTCCCTGTGGAAGGTCGACTCCTGTCTTCCCTCCGACGCTTGCGTCGACCATCGCCAGCAGGCTCGTCGGAACCTGGACGAACTTCACCCCGCGCATGAACGTGGCCGCGGCGAATCCGGCGATATCACCGGTCACCCCACCGCCGAGGGAGACGACCGCCCCAGCCCGATCGAGGCCACCGGTGAGGAACTTCTCGTACAGCGACTCAACAGTTGTCAGTGTCTTGTGCTTTTCCCCGTCAGTGATGACGCAGGTAAACGGATCGAACCCGGCGTTACGGAGTGACTCCTCAACGCGGGCACCGTAAAGCGGCGCGACGACCGTGTTCGTGACGATGGCGATCCGGTCGTTCACCTTCTCCTGCAAGAGCCAGCCCAGGTGGTTGAGAAGACCCTCTCCGATCATGATTTCGTATTCCCCTCCCGGGTAGCGAACCGGTATTTCTACGCTCCTGATGATCTCTATGACGCGCTGTGTCACCTCCGCGATTGAAAGACCAGTTGTGCCGATTCGCCAGGGGAACGATCGATAGATCTCTCGCCGCGCCCGTAGCAGCGTTTCGATCGTCTCTTGAAGATTGGACGTGCTAAGGAGAGGGCGCGTGGAAACACTTGTACCCTCGATCCGACGCATTATTTCCTCCGCACTTGCGGTGAGGCAGATTATCGTCCCAGTCTTCATCATGAGTGCGCAGTTCTCGTGATCGATGAGCGTCCCGCCACCGGTGGCGATTACCAGGTCTTGCTTTTCACTCAGCTCGCGGCAGATCTCCCGCTCCAGCTTGCGGAACGCTTCCTCGCCATCCTCGGCAAAGATGCGAGGGATCGACTTTCCTGCGCGATCTGCGATCAACACGTCCATATCCACAAATTCCCGTCCGAGCTGCTGCGCGACTATGCTGCCGACCGCAGTTTTCCCCGTTCCCATGAACCCCGTAATGACGATGTTCTTCATCGATTCATCTCCGCAAGACTGTCGCCGCCGAGCTTTTCGAGGAGCGCATCGGCCAGGGTCCAGGCGATCATTGCTTCCCCGACTACCGCAGCGGCGGGGACGACGCATACGTCGGAGCGCTGATACTCGGTGAAGGCGGCTTTTCCAGTTGCGAGGTCGACCGAACGCAGTGGAGTAAGTACCGTCGGTATCGGCTTCACCGCCACCCGCACAACGATCGGGGCGCCGTTCGTCATTCCGCCTTCGATCCCCCCGGCGCGGTTCGTCTCTCGCCGTATGCCGCCATTTTCATCCGGGAAGAGCTCGTCGTGCACTTCGCGTCCCAATTTAGTTGTGTCTTCAAAAGCATCCCCAATCTCGGCACCCTTCACCGCTGGAATGGAGACGATCGTTTGAGCAAGCAGTGCGTCAAGGCGCCGATCCCACTGAACATGACTGCCTAAGCCGACCGGGACGCCAGTGGCGATGACCACGAAGACTCCGCCCAGGGTATCTCCGGCCACACGTGTCGCGTCGATCTCCGAGCACATCAGCGCTGCTGCCGCGGGATCTGGACAGCGCACATCGCTAGCCTCGGCGAGTTTCCAGAGGTCCTCAGGCGGGATATCTGGGATGTGCGCCTTCACGGCGCCGATCTGCTCGACGTAGCTTCCGATCCTGACTCCGAATTCCGTGAGGAGCTGCTTTGCCAGTGCCCCAACCGCGACCCGCGCCGCGGTTTCGCGAGCGCTCGCTCGTTCCAGGATTGGCCGGGCGTCCGAGAACCCGTACTTGATCATCCCGGCATAATCGGCGTGCCCAGGACGAGGAACGGTGAGATCTGGGAGGTCACTCGCGGCCCAGTGTTCGCGCCAGTTGGCCCAATCTTTGTTCTCGATCCGCAGAGACACCGGTGCCCCTGTTGTTTTTCCGTTGATTACTCCCGCCAGGATCTCGGCATGGTCTCTCTCGATCTGCATCCTCCCACCGCGACCGTATCCCCCTTGGCGACGCGACAACTCGCGGTCGATCGCTGTCGGGTCGATCGTAATCCCGGCAGGGAGGCCGTCCACGATAGCGGTCAAACAGCACCCGTGCGACTCCCCGGCAGTCAGAAACCTTAACTTTGTCACGTTACTGCCTCCTTCAGCGCGGCCCGCATCGTCGCAATTGGTGCGTCTTTCCCGGTCCAGAGCGCGAATGCTGCAGCTCCCTGTTGAAGGAGCATCTTAAGGCCCGAGGTTGCCTGTGCACCGCTCTCCTTTGCCTGCTGCAATAGGTGTGTCTCGACCGGGTTGTACACGAGATCGAATACGGTGAGGTGCCTGGGAACGGGAACGTTGACTGGCCATATCGATCCATCCACATCGGGCCACATCCCAACCGAGGTTGCGTTTACCAACAGATCCGCATCTCCTGCTGCTTTCATGAGAGTTTCCGGGCTGAGCCTTCCGGCCTGGAGCCGTTCATCGACGAACGCGGAGATGACATCCTCCGCCCGAGCGACCGTGCGGTTGAGGACCGTGATCTCCCTTGCTTCTGCTTCGAGTAGCCCGTGCACGGCGGCCCGCGCTGCGCCCCCCGCGCCGCAGACAACGGCTGCTTTCTCCTTTGGGTCGAATCCGCCTTGACGCAGTGAAGCGATGAACCCGGAGAAGTCGGTGTTGTGCCCGACCAGGGTTCCGTCCTTTTCGACAACGACTGTGTTGACGGCCCCGATTGCTTGCGCCTCTGGGGAGAGCTTGTGCAGGAACGGAATCACCTCCTGCTTGTAGGGGATGGTGACGTTCGCGCCGCGGAACCCGAGAGCCACCAAACCCGAGATGGCATCCTCGATCTGCCCCGATCGCACCGGGAGCGGTACGTAGCTCCAGTCGAGGCCCAAAGCGGAGAACGCTGCGTTGTGCATACTTGGCGACAGCGAATGCTCTACCGGCCAGCCGATCAGTCCGACGAACTGCGTGCGTCCGTCAATCATATTGTCCTCCGATTGTTCGCATCAGACCGACGAAGCCGGGGAAGGAGTCGTCGGCGCACCCGATGTCATCGATCTGTGTCGTGCCATCAGCCACCAGCCCTGCGACCGCGAGGGCCATCGCCAAGCGGTGATCCCCGTGGGAAGAGACGGCTGCCCCATGGAGCGGTGTCGGACCCTGCACGGCGAATCCGTCGGGAGTCGGCTCGATCCGCGCCCCAAGTTTGCGCAGCTCTTCCACCGCAACGGCGATGCGATCGGTCTCCTTGACGCGCAGCTCGGCAGCGTCGCGGATCATCGTTGTTCCATCCGCCTGCGTGGCCGCTACCGCCAGTATCGGGAACTCGTCGATCATCCGCACCACGGTGTCACCATGAATCTCCGCGCCATGAAGCCGTGATGCCCGCACTGTGAGGTCAGCGACCGGCTCGTTCCCCTCGCGGTGCAGACTCTCCACCTTGACGTCCGCGCCCATAGCGGAGAGGACATCGAGGAGCCCGGTGCGGGTCGGGTTGATGCCCACTCCGCGGAGCCTGATCTGGGAATCAGGAACGAGTGTGGCGGCAACTAAAGGGAACGCAGCCGATGAGAAGTCGCCAGGAACGCCTATGGAAAAAGGCGAAAGTTCTGAGTGTGATACGATTACGGAACACCCGTCTGTGAAGATCTTTGCGCCCATCGCTGAGAGCATGCGCTCGGTGTGGTCGCGCGTTGGAGCAGGCTGACGGACCGTGGTCGGGGAATCGGCGTACAGCCCGGCAAGCAGAATTGCGCTCTTCACCTGGGCGCTGGCGACCGGCATCTCGTATGTGATCCCACGGAGGTCTCTTCCGCGGACGGTGAGCGGAGCGTGCCTACATTCAGTTTCGATCCTCGCCCCCATCTGCACGAGCGGCTCGATCACCCGCGCCATTGGGCGACGGAGAAGCTGCGGGCCCCCGGTGAGAACGCTATCAAATGGCTGACCAGCGAGGATGCCGCTTAGTAAACGCATCGTCGTTCCGGATCGCGTGCAGTCGAGCGCTGCTTTCGGTGGCAGAAGGCCATGTTGACCCTTTCCGTGTACCATAAGCGATGTTTCATCGTGTTTCTCCACCTCGATTCCGAGGGCGCGAACACAGGTGAGGGTCGCTAAGCAATCGTTGCAGGGAAGGAAGCCGGTGATTTCGCTGTTTCCATCAGCTATAGCGCCGAGGAGGAGCGCACGGTGGGAGATCGACTTGTCCCCTGGAACGCGGATCTCCCCGGAAAGAGGCCTGCTCCTGGATACGCTAAGCCTAATCATGGGAACATCTCCATGCGCTTTTCGCGCGCGTAAGACAGCGCTTGCCTAAGCTCCTGTTCATCCCCATCCTTCACCAACCGCCCAAGCTTACTCAGGTGCAAAGAGTATTCCTGCAGTGCTCCCAGTATCTCTTCCCGGTTTGTCAGGATGATGTCGGTCATCATGTCGACAGCGCTTGCTGCGACGCGAGAGGTGTCGCGAAACCCGCTTGCCACGATTTCCCACGCTGCCGGATCCTTCGATGTGGTTGCATCAGCCGTCTGCACGAGCGCGCATGCCAAGAGGTAGGGCAGATGACTTAGGGTTCCAACGAGGAAGTCGTGCCTCCTCGCATCATCGAGCACCAGAGGAATCGCCCCGATCGTGCGTGCGAGATCGCGGCCAAGGTCTACGGCCTTCGGCGCGGTGCGGGGGAGGGGGACGAGGATGAATGTCTTTCCCAGGTACAGGCTTGGATCTGCGGCGCTGATCCCCGATAGCTCCTTCCCACACATGGGGTGCCCCCCGAGCGGCTGAATGTGCGCGGGTAGAGCAGACATATTTCCCACGATCTCTTCCTTGGTGCTTCCCAGGTCGATCAGGAGCGTACCCTCGGGAAGGAGCGGCCCGATTTCGTGCACGAGCTCGATGATCGTCCGTACCGGAGTGGCGAGGACGACGAGATCGGCTTCCCGCACCCCGGAAGCGAGATCGGTAGTCCCCGCGTCGATCAGCCCCTGGGAGACGGCTCGATTGATTGTCTCACTTCGGCGCGCCACCCCAACCACTTTGCGGCACTTCCCGCGCAGTGCTCCGGCGAGGGAACCACCCATCAGCCCAAGGCCGACGACAACCACGGTCGACTCAAGAATCGGTTTCATAGCGTTCTTCCCACCGCTTCGGCCACCGGACGTAGGGATTCCATCAATTCAGCGAACTGAGCCGGCTTGAGGGACTGGGCCCCGTCCGACATCGCCTCCTCCGGGCGGGGATGGACTTCGATGATTAGCCCGTCGGCTCCCGCAGCTATTGCAGCCTTGGACACGGGCGCAACCAGCTCCCGCTTTCCGGTTCCGTGGCTGGGATCGACGATCACCGGGAGGTGGGTGAGCAGCTTGAGGAGGGGGACGGCGTTGATGTCGATCGTATTTCGCGTGTACGGCTCGAACGTGCGGATTCCCCGCTCACACAGAATGACTCGCTCGTTCCCGTGCGACAGGATGTACTCAGCGGCCATCAGCAACTCCTCCATCGTCGACATCATCCCCCGCTTTAGGAGGACCGGGCGTTGTGCTTCTCCGACAGCGTGAAGAAGGGTGTAGTTCTGCATGTTCCGCGCCCCGATTTGGAGGATGTCTGCGTAGGTGCTGACGAGAGGCACCATCTCCGGGGCTATCACCTCGGTGACGACTGGGAGTCCGGTCTCCTCGCGTGCCGCGGCAAGGAGCTTCAACCCTTCCGCCCCTAATCCCTGAAAGCTGTACGGGGAGGTGCGCGGTTTGAATGCCCCGCCGCGCAGGACCTTTGCCCCCGCAGCCTTTACGGCGCGGGCCGCATCCAGGATCTGGGCGCGATCTTCCACTGCGCACGGCCCGGCCATTACCGCGAGTTCCTTTCCCCCGACCGTCACCCCGTTCACTCGCACTACCGTGTCCTGCGGATGAAACTCCCGGCTCGCCAGCTTGAACGGTCGCAGTACTGGAACCGCCCGCTCTACCCCGCTCATCCGCTCGAACTGAACGGGGTCGATTGGCCGCCCGTTTCCAACCACGCCTATGATCACGCGCTCCTCCCCTTCCGATAGGTGCACCCGGCAGCCGCGCTGCTCGATACGAGCGATCACATTATTGACCTGGGCATCCGTTGCGCTCCGCCGCATGATGACGATCATTTGCTTGCCTCCTTGGCCGCTTCGTCGCTTTCTTCGATCGGCGTCGTTGCGGCGGGGTATGATCCGAGGAGCTTCACGAAGAGCGAACGACGTAGGAGCCCCATCATCGCCGCCTCGCACTCCGGGTCCTTGGCATGGCCCTCAAAGTCAAGGCAGAAGATGTACTGCCACGGCCGGTTCAACCTTGGGCGCGATTCAATCTTCGTAAGATTGATCCCACGGCGGGAGAACTCGCCGATGCACTCAAAGAGGGCGCCGGGCTGGTGCAGTGTCGTGAACACGATTGAGGTCTTGCTTCGCTGAGCCCGTGGTGGGTCTTCCATGCCCAGGACGAAGAAGCGCGTGTAGTTGAACTGGTAGTCCTCGATATCACGGTCGATGATCTCGAGGCCGGACAGCTCCGCCGCTGCTTCGCCAGCGATCACCCCCACTTCTGGAACAGGGTTCTCAGCCAGATCACCCGCCGCTGCTGCGGTGTCCTCCACTGGTTCGGGCACGAGAGCGTGGCGCACGAGGTAACGCTGGCACTGTGCGAGCGCCTGCGGGTGGGAGCGCACGCGCGTTAGTGCGGAGAAGTCGGTTCCGGGAAGAGCGAGGAGCATGTGCCGGACGCGGAGGATCACCTCGGCGTAGATGCGCAAGTCATGCTCCATCAGGAGCTCGTATGACTGAGCGACCGAGCCAGCGACCGCGTTCTCCACTGGGAGCATCCCATAATCGACTGTCCCTTCTTCCACCGCGGAGAATATGTCAGCGAAGGTTCGCTGTGAGACCCTCTCTGCCTGTGTACCGAAGAACTGCTCGATTGCCTCATAAGAGTAAGCCCCCGGCGCCCCCTGAAATGCAACCCTTGTCATTTCTCCTCCTTCCTTGCTAGGTCTGGCCGTAGTGCGGCGGCGGCTCCTAGATAAACGTGTGTAACCTGATCGATCGGCGTATCGGTGTTCCATAGGATGAGGACGCGCACGCAGCGCGGAAGGCTTCCCCGAACACTCATCTCCTGCATGCAGAGAAGCGGGGTAGCGGTCCATCCCATATCCCGTGCCGAGCGCGCCGGGTAGGCGGCGTTAAGGTCTGATGTAGCAGTAAACACCACGGACGCGATGTGCTCGACTTTGATACCGTTTACCGCAACCATCCGCTCAAGCAAGGTGCTTGTTGCAGTCATGATCCCCCGTTTGCTGTTTTCCTCCACGCTTGTGGCTCCTCGTACGCCGCGACAGGCCATCTGTTCTCCTTTTCTCAAAAAAAAGAGGGCCACAGGAAATCCTGTAGTCCTTTCTCGGCCATCCGTCTTTACCCGCTTCAGCTAGGTGTGAACGGAGAGACCGACCGTAAAATAGTAATAGAAGCCGAGGAAGCCGTTGCGAATCCTTAAGGTCAACTGCCCGTTAGCTTCTAACATGTCAATCGCAGTATAGGGATAATCTCCTGCTCTGTCAATGCCCCGCATTGCCTCATCAAAAAAGTACTCCAAACCGTATCGTTGCCTCACGTAAGAGATGTACTCGAAATAGGAGGCGAGGCTACGGTATCTCTTCACTCAAGGATGGATTGAGCGAGGAGGTTTGTGCAACAGCCTGGTTTCTGTTAGCACAACCCGTGCCTTGACAATAGCAACCTCTTAGATCAATATATGCAATATGGTGCATGAATGCATAAAAGAAGATCGAATAACGCCTTCCTGGGATTCCGAGGTGGCGGAGATCGGACAGGCACTCGCTCACCCGATCCGGATTGCGATCCTACGTCTCCTTGCTGATGGGGAGCGCTGTGCCTGTGAGATTGAGCCTTGCTTTGATCTCGATCAGTCCGGGATCTCACGCCATTTGACCGCTCTACGGCGAGCCGGACTCATCACGTCGCGGCGCGACGGGGTGCGCGTGTTGCACCGTCTGACCACTCCACGTGTTCTACAGTTGCTTGAATCGGCGGAGCAAATCCTGCGAGAGCTACGGAGGGTGAGATAGCGTGAAGATATCGAAGGAAGTGAAAATCTTCGGGGGGATCCTTGCCGTATTTCTCGGCGCGTACCTGATCCCGTTCTCCGATCCGGTGGTGCGACGGTCGGGGATGGAGGCGCTTCTGATGCTGCAGGAGTACGCGCGGCAGCATGTGCTACTCTGTCTCGTTCCGGCGTTTTTCATCGCTGGGGCGATCGCGGTCTTCATCAGCCAGGCGAGCGTAATCAAGTACCTTGGCGCGCAGGCGAAGAAGGTCGTTGCTTACGGGGTTGCCTCAGTCTCCGGGGCGATCCTCGCTGTCTGTTCGTGTACGGTCCTGCCCTTGTTTGCCGGGATCTACAAGCGCGGTGCGGGGTTAGGCCCGGCGATCGCGTTTCTTTACTCTGGTCCGGCGATCAACATCCTGGCGATCATCCTCACCGCGCGTATTTTAGGGGTCGCGTTCGGCCTCGCGCGGGCGATCGGCGCGGTCCTCTTTTCGGTAGTCATCGGTCTGGTAATGCATTTGCTCTTCCGCAGGGAGGAACAGGAGAAGAGTCAAGCGGCGGTGGCGATGCCCGAGGAGGCCGAGGCGCGCCCCTTATGGAGGACAGCGGTCTACGTCGCGATCATGATTGCCATCCTTGTCTTCGCCAACTGGGGAAAGCCAGGGTCGATCGAGATTCACACAACCTCTGGCAATACGATCGTCGCCACCCGTGCCGGCGAAACCGGTAGCTCGCTTCTATATAAGCCGATCGGCGGAGACGATGTCCTCTCAATCGAGAAGTTGCAGGTGGAGCACGTTTCCTACGCGCCGTCGGTCTACACCTCGGTCTACCACGCACATTTCTATATTGCGGGGGCGTTTTTCATTGTCCTTCTAGTCTTACTGCGGCTCTGGTTCACCGGCCCCGAGGTGAAGGAATGGGGTGGGTCGAGCTGGTCGTACGCCAAGCTGATCCTTCCGTACCTCTTTGGCGGGGTCTTGATCGCAGGGTTCCTCCTCGGCCGACCCGGGCATCAGGCCCTAATTCCGGCCGAATGGATCAGCCGCAGCGTCGGCGGGAACTCGTGGCTATCGAACGGCGTGGCAAGCATTGCCGGTGCATTCATGTACTTCGCTACTCTTACCGAGATCCCGATCCTGCAGGGACTGCAGGGGGCAGGGATGGGGGATGGACCGGCGTTGGCTCTCCTTCTGGCCGGTCCGGCACTGTCGCTTCCGAACATGCTCGTCATACGCAAGGTCCTTGGAACGAAGAAGACACTTGCCTACATCATTCTCGTCTGCATCGCGGCGACCCTGACCGGGAAGCTGTTCGGAACGATTATTGGGGCGTAGAAAGCGGCTACCAAAGCTCATAAGGGGTAATTAATGAAGAAGGTAGAAGTACTGGGAATGGGGTGTCCGAAGTGCCAAGCGACACTCAAGAACGTGGAGGAAGCACTTCAAAGGCTCGGGATCGAAGCCGAGGTGACTAAGGTCGAGGACCTCACAGAGATTACGTCCCGTGGGGTAATGGTGACACCAGCACTTGTCATCGACGGTGAGATCAAGGTTTCGGGTAGGGTTCCGAGCGTGATCGAGATCGGAGCGTTATTGTGACTGGAGTCGGCGGCCATTGAATTCGCGTTCGTTCGGTGGCTGAAGTGGATCTTTATGGCTGTGTCGGTGTATATGAGATCTAAGTCTCAGAGGAGGGAGCGTGAGGAAGATAGAGGTCTTTGGGACGGGCTGTCGCATGGGCTGTTCTACATGCAAGATCGCACTCGATGATATCAACCAGGCTTTTGCCGAATTGGGGTTGGAAGCGCGGGTGATTCGAGTTGACGACATTGGTGAGGCACAGGCGCGTGGGGTGAGAAAACTCCCTGCGTTGGTAGTCGATGGGACGATTAAATCGGAGGGTAAGAGCCTCACCGCAGGAGAGATCAAGGTGCTCTTGCAGCAAGGAGGGATTTAATAGTTGAGTGATTGAATAGCATCACGTCACACCGGCGAAGGCCAGTGTCCACGAACGAACCACTGGATTCCGGCATGCGCCGGAATGACGGCATTCGCAGCAAGCTACAGTCGCAGCAAGCTGCGGGGAATCCAACCCGCAAAGATTGAAAACAGCTTGTGCATCGCCTATCATATGCCAACTATCGCATATAAGGAGCATTTCGTGGAACAGTGGTCCGATCTCTTTCGCGTTCTCGCCAACGAGGATCGCCTGCGCATCTTCTACCTCATCATCCATTCCGGGCAGCGCTTGTGCGTGTGTGAGATCGTGGATGCGACCGGTCTTCCCCAGTACCAGGTGTCTAAGCACCTGCGTCTGTTGAGGGAGGCAGAGCTGATCTGTGGGGAGCACCAGGGGCGGTGGACCTACTACGGCCTCTCTTCTGGGGAGAGGGTCGAGGGGGTGGCACGATTCCTCGAACAAACGATCGCCTCCGATGCGTTTACAGCGGAACTGGACAGTCTCAGACAAAGGCTGTCCTTGCGACAGGACGGGCTGTGTGTATAGTCCGCAGGAAAAGAAGGATCAACAAGGAGGAGCAAGATGAAGAAAGTCGTTGTTCTCACGCTGATAGCTGTTATGGCGTTAGGGGTCACCCTGGTCGCCGCGCCGAAGATCGCGGTTGATAACGCGGTCTACGATTTCGGTACGGTGCTCGAAGGGGTCTTTGTTACCCACAAGTTCATCCTCTCGAACGTGGGAGATGAGCCTCTCACGATCACCAGCGTGCGAACGAGCTGCGGCTGCACTACTATTACCACCCTATCCCAGACGACCATTGTTCCCGGCGAATCGGTCGAATTGGAGGCAAGCCTGGATACAGTTAACTTCCATGGAACTATTAACAAGAGTATCTACGTCGAGTCGAACGACCCAGATACGGCGCGCTTAACCCTTCGCATGATCGGAACCGCCACGAGACTTCAACCGTACCACTTTTCGATTAGTACCCTCAACTCCTGGCTTTACCTGTTGATCGACTTGCGGAGTCCCGAGGCCTACGCTGCAAGTCACCTGATGGGCGCGATCAACATCCCTCTTGCGGAGCTGGGTGACTGGGTAAGTCGGCTCCCCGAAGGGGTCATGATCATCCTCTACGATCAGGATGGGACGCAGAGCGACCTGACGGCACAGGTTCTGAACGACAAGGGGTTCCCCGATGCCAAGAGTCTGATGGGAGGGTTTACCGAGTGGTGTCGTGTATACAAGGATAGATTTATCATCTCCACAGCAGTTGACTAAAAAAACGGTTTAGCAAATCAGGTTAAAAGAGAGGATCCTTTGTGAAACGATTACTGATGCTATTTGCTGTATTGCTTCTCTTCGGATCGTTCTTCGTCCACGCTGGAGAAGTGGATATGGTCTACTTCCACGAGGACGGTTGCACTAACTGCGCCCGCACTGCGTCCTTCTTGGAGACGATTAGCCCGAAGTACCCTGAACTGAATATCCTGCGCTACGAGATACACGACGCCGCTGCGCAGGACCTGCTCGACCGCCTCCTCGTCTCCTACGGTGCGGAACTCGGCCCCGTCCCTATCCTGTTCATCGGGGATGTTGCTTTGGTGGATGATACGTTCTATGGACTCGCCGAGACGCCTACGACCGTCTCTGGACGAGCAAGGGAGATGCGACTTGATGCGGTGATCGCGCAGGCGATCGCAGAAGAGGCCCCCTCTCCATTACTGCGGGCCGAAGCAACGGAGGGGAAGGGATTGGCGGGGAAGCTCACCATCCCCGTGCTCGTCCTCGCTGCCGCCGCTGATTCGGTCAACCCATGTACCTTCGCCGTGTTGGTCCTGCTCTTGGGGACGCTCCTCGTCGCCGGGAGGAAGGGGAAGGTCCTTCAGGCGGGGTTGGCCTTCATCGCGGCGATCTACATCTCATACTTTTTGATGGGGATCGGAATCTTCTCCGCGATACAGGCGGCCGGGGTGCAGCGGCCATTCATCCTTGTGGTATCGAGCCTGGCGATCCTGCTCGGACTGTGGAATATGAAGGATTTCTTCGCCTACGGGAAGTGGTTTACGATCGAGGTTCCGCAGCGGTGGCGACCGACGGTGAAACGGATCACATCCTCGGTTGTCTCCATCCCCGGTGCGTTTGCCGTGGGAGTCCTCGACTCCTTGTTCCTCCTTCCCTGCTCTTCAGGGCCGTACATCGCGATCCTCGCTCTCCTCTCCAAGACGACCACACGGGCGCAAGGGATCGGACTCCTTCTCTTCTACAACCTGATATTCATCCTGCCCCTTCTCATCATCACTCTGGCGGTCCACTTCGGATACACGACCACGGCGCGGGCGGAGCGATGGCGCTCGGCTCGTTTGGGAAAGCTTCACCTGATATCCGGTATAATGATGTTCATCTTAGGGGCGGGGATGATCATCGCCCTTCAGGTGGGCTATCTTTAAAGCAGGGCAAGGAGACAACATGATCAAACAGAGCTTGACAGTGCTTGCCGCAGTGATCCTTCTTCTGCTTGCCATCGCTCTTGACGCTCTTCCACAGGTCCAGACCGAGTCTGTTACCGTGGAGCCATCGATCGTTGTCTTCTACGAGGAAGGCTGCCCGGGCTGTGAACTGATGGAAGGGTTCCTGTCCGAACTTGTCGTTGGGCACGAGAATCTGGGGATCGTCCGGTATGAGATCAACGAGCCAGGAGCATGGGACCTACTGAGCATACTTGCCGCGCACTACAGCGTTTCGGCCGCGAGCGTACCGATCATCTTTGTGGGGGATGAGGTGATCGTCGGGACCGGCCGGGCAGAGGAGATTCACCTACGGACTGCTGTGGGAGATTGCGTCTCCCGGGGGTGTCCTTCCCCTCTTGCATATGCGGAAGGGAAAGGCTTTCCTTGGAGGGATTCCCTTGTTCTGGGCGCGTTTGCCTCCCTGTTCCTCTTCTTCTTCATTCTACAGACGAAGTAAGCGGCCGGATAGGGTGAAAAGCAGGAAACCTGAAATAGTCTTGTCTTTCCGCTTGTATTAACTATACTACTCTTGGAGGAGGTGGGAGGCGTGGCCTCGATGAGTAAGCAGAGACTCGCAATGTTTTCTAACGAAAAGCTCATCGAACGGTTACGCCATACGACCAAGGAAACTCCCACTGCGAGCGATCTTTCCCTCCTTCGTGAGGAGATTGTCAACCGGAACATAGGGCTCGTCCGATCGATTGCGCTTGGATTTCTCAACTCCGGCGAGCTCCTCGATGATCTGGTGCAGGCAGGGTACATCGGGCTTCTGAACGCGGTTGCGAACTTCGACTTGGCGAGAAACACTCTTTTCTCTACTTACGCGAGTTACCTGATCAAGGGGGAGATCCGTCACTACATCCGAGACAAGCATACGACGATCCGCATCCCCCAGTGGATACAGGCCTTGAGCCGCAAGGTGAAGGAACAGGAGGAAGCGTTCTTCCAGGAATACGGACGTCCTCCGACGATCGCGGAGCTTGCTGAGCGCCTGGAGATCGGGGAGGAGCAGCTGATCGAGCTCCTCCGCGGGCGCAAGGCGATGACCTATGTCTCGATCGATCAGGAGCGTCGGCGCCACGATCCCAACCCAGCCCTTCCCACGATTGAGTCCCTTCGACCGCGGAACGAGAGTCAGAATAGGGAACTTTACATGCGGATCAGTGTAGCTATTGAAGAACTCGCCGAGATCCAGCGCCAGGTGATCAGTGGTCTCTTCTACCACGGGAAGAGCCAGGAACAGGTTGGGGAGGAACTCGGCATATCTCAAAGACAAGTGTCCCGGATGAAGGCGCAGGCCCTGAAGAGAGTGAAGGGAAAGCTTGTTGAGCCGGAGGATGGTGCGGGCTAAACTATGCGGCCACTAGGTATAATCACAATATGGGTGACACGGAGTGAAAACGACCGATAAAACAATGGATCTCTTGACCTTAATCGGGAGTTCGATTGAAGAACTCCAACGTAGCATCGAGTTTTTCGACAGAGCTGAACCGCAAGACGGTGTGGTGCATCTCTCCATTGTCATGCAGGGGATCGGCCGCTACCTCACGCGGATCGAGGATGATCCGATCCTGAAACTCGCACCGATCGACCCTGTCGTTCTAGCAGAACGCCTCCATGGAATCGAAGAGGACCTCTCAGCAGTCATCGAGGGGTTCACCAAGCTCCCCTGAAGCGCATATCCACTGGCTTCCCCCTGTGTAGCTACTTCACCTCGACCGAGTACCCCCCGTTGGAGAGAGTGAGTTCGATCTGTGTTGTTTTCCCTGATTGCACCTCCACGTTGAGTTCGATCGTTGGGCGGGTATCGATGCTGACGCGATAACTGCCGGAAGGAAGTTGTGGTCCCGGCTCTCCGATGACTCCGCTGAAGACCTCTATCCCCTGCTGGTCGTAGACATGGTAGGTGATCTGGATTGATACCTGAAGAGCGATGCGTAATTCCTCGCTGCTCTGTGCATTGTAATAGACCCCGCCGGTCTTGCTTGCAATCTCCATAAGCTGTTCGCGCGCGCCTTGCACTTCTCCAATATCGAACCCAATCACGTTGATCCGCAGCTTATACCCGGTTTCGATCAGAGCCAATGCTGAAGCAACCGGATCTCCACCGCAGGTCTCGATCCCATCACTGACAAGGAGGATCAGCTTCGTCCCGGGAACATCGGCAAAATCACTCTTCGCCTGCTCCAGCGTGTAAGCGAGAGGGGTCGCTCCACCCGGTTCAATCGATTGAATCTGTGCTTGCAGTGCGGCTCGGTTAAGTGGTTCGATCGGACGCACGAGTCGGCTATGTTCACATCCGCTGAAGACCCGCAACCCCACCCGCATCCCATCAGGAAAGTCTGTCACGAACTCTTTCAGGACCTCTCTTGCCACTTCTATCTTGATCGAATTCTCAAACCTATCCCCCATACTGGACGACGAGTCGAGGATGATCAAGAGGTCCTGCGGTGCCTGTGCAACGTGGAGTGCGAGCTCTCCTATCGCTTGCAGTGTCAGGAATCCGGACGCTTCCCCTGTTTCTTCGACCACACGTAACGGGCCCATTGCCCCGACAGCATCGATACTTGGCCCGGGACAGGGAGACTTGTCCTCATCCGCGGGGACGTCGGAGAGGCGCACGAAGCGGAACTCTTCGCCTGGCGTAACGAACGGGGAGATATTGATCTTCCCGGGATAACCGGTGACGGTGCCGACGGGGATGAAATGACTCCCGTTTGCGCTGATCTCCACGCGGCAGGCTTTCCCGTTGGTGATGTAGATGAAGAGATCATCGCCCTCTACGTCGACCAGGGTGTTGTCGACGAACTCGAGAACGAGCTTCCCCCGGTCGTCAATCTCGCTTAAGCGAAATCCAAGCGCGACCGCACAAGTATCGCACCCCTGACAGGCATGGCATCCATCCCCGCCACAGTCCGGCGGCCCAAGGGCAGCACTAGGATCGTCATACCCACCATCGACGCAGCTTGCCGCCACGTAGGAAACGACGCGATCGGCAAAGGAACGGTCCCCGTGAGGGAAGGTTACTCCACTGTAGGTTGTTGCCTCGGCAAACGCGATAAGGGTTACTGT
>CBDUVB010000033.1:0-19420 GCA_965370555.1 uncultured bacterium | reverse complement strand
GATGACTGAACTGCACCCTCAACGGGTGACTCCTTCATACCTCCACGGATTCAGGCACTAGATACTGGAACACGTGGCCCCTCTGCCGCCATAAGCGGTGGAGGGGCGTTTAACACTAAATGAGGAGTTCTTAAGATGTTTTCGTTCATCGCTCGTCGCGGTATTGGGATGCTGGTGAGCACCTTCCTGGTGATCACTATTACATTCATCCTGATGCAACTTGTCCCTGGGGATCCCGCGGCGGTGATGCTGGGAGCGAACGCAACACCTGAACAGATCGAACAACTGAGGGTGAGCTGGGGGCTTGACCAGCCGATGCTTGTCCAGTTTTATCACTACTTCACGAATTTCTTTCGCGGCAACTTGGGCGAATCCCTCTTCCACCGCCAGCCGGTGCTCCATATCATCGGCCAGCGAGCAGAGACGAGTATCCTACTCGGCCTGATGGCACTGTTGGTCGTTATCGGGATCGGTATTCCAGGGGGGGTGTTCTCTGCGCTCAAACCGAATAGCTGGGCGGATAACACGTTCCTCCTTTTTGCCCTTGCCGGGGCATCCATCCCCAGTTTTTGGTTGGGGTTGATGCTGATGACGGTGATCGCAGGGAAGCTCCACTGGTTACCGAGTTCGGGCTTCACATCCATCCTTGCCACGGGGAACTTGGGGAACCTGAAGAACCTCATCCTCCCTGCGTTCTCCCTTGGATTCGTCAATGCGGCACTGGTCGCCCGCACGGCCCGTTCGAGCATGCTCGACGTGCTGCAGGCCGACTACATCACAACAGCAAGGGCCAAAGGATTGGCCGAGCGGATGGTGATCGTCAAACACGCGCTGCGGAATGCCTCGATCCCCATCATGACAGTCGTCTCGTTCACCTTCGCCTCGTTGGTGTCGGGGGCGGTCGTCACCGAGAATGTGTTCGCACTGCCAGGGGTAGGGAGCCTCATCGTTCAGTCGGTCCTCAAGAGAGACTACCCGGTCATCCAGGGGATCATGATGGTCGTTGCGGTGTTGTATGTTGTTATCAACTTCATCACGGATCTAACCTACGCTTCACTGGATCCACGAATCCGGTATCAGTAGAGAGGGGGAAGCATATTGAACGGTCGCGATGAGGCGCAGAGAGAACGGATAAGAGATTTCATCTCTCCCGTTGTAAAGCTCTTAACCAGGCGCAAGACAACGCTCCTCGCCGCGTCAATCCTTGTAGCGTTCCTGTTCGTTGCGGCCACCGGCCCTGCGATTGCTCCTTATGGCGCTGATACGCTGAACCTGTCGCATCGACTGCAAGGGCCGAACAGGACACATCTTCTCGGCACCGACCACTTTGGCCGTGACATTCTGAGCCGTGCTCTCTCCGGGACACGGATAACGTTGCTGTTGGGATTCTCCATATCGGCCTTCGCCCTTATTCTCGGGCTTCCGATCGGTATGTTGTGCGGGTTTTACGACAAGTTTGGCCTGATCGTGATGCGCTTCGTCGATGCGATGATGGCTTTCCCCGCGATCATCCTTGCCTTGTCTTTGATGGCGATCCTCGGAAAGCCGGGGATCCTGAACGTGATCATCGCGGTCGGCATGGTATGGGCACCGCGAATGGTACGTGTCGTCTACAGTTCCACCCTGTCACTTCGTGAGAACACCTATATTGAGGCGGCGCGGGCGTTGGGGATGAGGCCGTCGCGGATCCTCATCCGTCACATCTCGATCAACCTGCTATCGCCGGTGATCGTACAGGCGACGTTCACCTTCGCCTTCTCGATCATGGAGGTAGCGGCGCTCAACTTCCTCGGGGTGGGGATTCCCCCCTACATCGCGAGCTGGGGCGGGATGATGAACGAGGGGCGAACCTATATCACCCGTGCCCCGTGGATCATCCTCTTCCCCGGTCTGTTCTTAGCGATGGCCGTTCTGTCGTTCAATCTATTGGGAGACGCGCTGCGGGATCGATTGGATCCCAAACTGCGGCGGATTATGTAAGGAGATGAAATCGTTGCTCAAGATCGATGCAAGAGTACAGAAAGAGACGGTCGAGCTTCTAAAGCGACTGGTCAGTATCAGAAGCGCCAATCCGCCGGGGAACGAGGATGAGATCGCCAACTTTGCAAAGGTGTTTCTTGCCAAAAACGGGATCGACGCCACCCTTCTTCCCCTGGAAGAGGGACGGAGCTCTGTCGTGGCACGCATTCCTGGAAGTGAGTCAGGCTCGATCGTCCTCTGTGCACACCTCGACACGGTCAACGCCGATGAGGAAAAGTGGACCGTCCCCGCGTTCGAACCTCGGATTATTAATGGGAGAATGACCGGCCTGGGATCGGCGGATATGAAAAGCGGCCTGGCTATTATTCTAGAGATAGCGAAACTGATCGTTGAAAAGGCCCTTCCGCTCAAGAAGAGCCTCGTCCTTGCCCTGACTGCCGATGAGGAGAAAGCATACCGGGGGGCTGCGTCAGTCGCCGAGTCGGGTCTGATCGATGATGCCGAGTTTCTTATCATCCCCGAGCCGACCGGGGGGAAGGCCTACTGCGGTCAGAAAGGTGAGCTGTGGGTCGAGGCGGTGTTTGAGGGGAAGGCTGCGCACGGTTCGATGCCGGAACAGGGGATCAACACGATCCTCCCAGCATCCGAGTTCTGTCTCGCACTTGCCGAAGAGGCGAAGGGTTTTCCGGAGGTGCCGGGACGAGGAAAAACCTCGCTCAACATCGGCCAGATCGACGGGGGCTGGCAGGTGAACATCGTTCCGGATACGACGCGGGTTAGAATCGATTCACGTGTCGTCTCCGATGCGGAGAAGGGTATGGTCCTTGACCTGGTGAAACGGCTGGGGGAGAATGCTGCGGCTCAATTCGGGGCACGGTTTTCGTACAAGACTTTCAACTACAAACCGCCTATTGTCAGCGACGCGAGCAACTCGTATGTAAGGGGGTTCCTCGCCGCGGTCGCTAGGACCGACCGACCGCCTCCCAAAGTGGAGATCGTCCCCTACTCGACCGACGCAGTGGAGATCGTCCCGCGAATCGACGTCCCGCTGGTGATATATGGGCCGGGAGACATCGCCCAGGCGCATCAACCCGATGAGTACCTGGAGCTGTCGTCTCTGTACGAGGCGCTCGATCTCTTCGCACGGTTCTTGAATTCGATGGTGATCGAACAGAATGGCTAACAAGACTAAAATCTGGATTTTGCGCTTCTCAAGAAGACATATCGGCGGTACTGGGTTAATATTGATAAGGAATCCAGGAATCCAGGAAAAATTAAAATCCTTGGGCCTCAAGAAATTAGTTTGCCGCTTGGATTTGTCTGTTTCCTGGCCTCCTGGTTTCCTCATGATATTCTGATGGGTAGAGGCGCACGTGGGGTCTTCGGCGATACAACTTTGGACTAGAACATGAATACAACATAAGGACAGGTGATGGAATGAACAACGAGAAAAAGGTTACGGTGATCGCACTCGGAGGGAATGCGATCTTGAAGCCCGGGCAACAGGGAACGTTCGACGAGCAGATGGCAAACGTCAAGACAACCTGCGAGCAGCTTGCACAGATGGTTGAATCGGGTAAGTACAAGATCATCATTACGCACGGAAATGGTCCGCAGGTGGGGAACCTCCTCCTGCAGAACGAGGCGGGCAAGGAGGTCGCTGCCCCGATGCCTCTCTACGTCTGCGGGGCGGAGAGCCAGGGGCTGATCGGGTACATGATCCAGCAAACCCTGCACAACCTGCTCGTCGACAAGGGCAAGGGCGAGATTCCGATCGCCACCGTGGTGACGCAGGTCGTCGTCGACAAGGACGATCAGGCCTTCCAAAACCCATCTAAGCCGGTAGGTCCGTTCTACTCCGGGGAAGAGGCGAGAAAGCTGGAGAATGAAAAGGGATATCACGTGCGAGAGGATGCTGGTCGCGGCTGGCGGCGGGTCGTCCCTTCACCCGATCCGATCGAGATCTTCGAGAAGGAGGCGATCCGACAGCTGATTGAGGCACGCTCGATCGTCATCGCCTCTGGTGGGGGTGGGATCCCAGTCATCAGAGAGAATGGCGGTCTTTCCGGGGTCGATGCGGTGATCGACAAGGACCTCGCCGGCGAACGGCTAGCAGTGGACGTCGAAGCTAAGATATTCCTCATCCTCACCGACGTAGAGCAGGTGAAGCTCAACTACAAGACACCGCAGGAGAAAGGGCTCTCGCACGTCACCCTCGAAGAGGCGAAACGCTATCACGCCGAGGGTCACTTCGCTAAGGGATCGATGGAGCCGAAGGTGCGCGCAGCGATCAGGTTCATCGAGTCCGGCGGCGAGAGGGCGGTCATTACCTCGCTCGATCGCGCTGTGGACGCCCTCGAAGGAAATGCAGGCACAACCATAACAAACTAGGTAAATGCAAACTGCAAACCCAATGAACCCTATGAACCTAACGAACCCAAAAAACAAAATATCAGGAGGCTAATATGTCCAACACCAGTTTACGCGGTCGGGATTTCCTGACCTGGCTTGATTTTTCACGGGATGAGATCGAAGCGATGCTCGACACCGCTCACGACCTCAAGAGAAAGCAGATCCGGCGCGAGAAGCACCACATCTTGGAGGACATGACACTCAACATGCTCTTCTACAACTCCTCTCTCCGCACGCGCAACTCGTTCGAGGCGGGGATGACCCAGCTCGGCGGACACGCGCACTTCCTACAGCCCGGCGCGGTCTACACACCGGCGCTCAAGGGTGAGGAGAAGGCGTACTCCACCGAACGAATCTCCGATGTCGCCCGCGTCCTCGCCGAGATGGGAGATGCCATCGCCATCCGCATCTACGGGAAACCCACCGGGTGGCAGTATGGCAAGGGGCACCTGATCGTGCGCGAGTTCGCCAAGTGGTCGCGCGTTCCTGTGATCAACATGGAGGATGACATGTACCACCCCTGTCAGGCGCTCGCCGACGTGATGGTGATGCAGGAGAAGCTCGGTCACAACCTCCAGGGGAAGAAGTTCGTCATGAGCTGGGCCTACTCCGGATCGGTGGAGAAACCGCTTGCCGTTCCGCAGAGCGCGATCATCTCCGCAGCGATGATGGGGATGGACGTCACCCTCGCTCACCCCAGGGGACTCGACCTCGATCCGAATGTGCTTAACGCAACCAAGGACCTCGCCAAGAAAAACGGCGGAGCGTTCAAGATCGTTCATGACATGGACGAGTCGTTCAAGGGAGCAGATGTTGTCTATCCGAAGGCGTGGACCGTTCAACCAACCGATGGCTCCGGCGTGATGGACCCAGAGAAGGCGAAGGCAGTCTTCGAGGCAAACAAGGACTGGATCACGACTAAAGAGAAGATGGCCCTCACGAACGACGCCTTCTATATGCACTGCCTCCCGGCCGATCGCGACATGGAAGTAACCGACGAGGTAATCGACGGGCCAAACTCGATCATCATCGAGGAGGCGGCGAACCGCCTGCACGGGCAGAAGGGGATGATGGCCCTGATCATGGGCTGATCCATACATAAAGGAGGATCACATGAGTTGGTTCGATCTAAAGGGGCGCAGCCTGATCAGCGAGCTTGACTGGACACGCGAGGAGTACGACATCGCGATGAAGCTCACCGATCAGATGAAAGGCCTCTACTACAGCAGCAAGCCGCATCCGTACCTTGAGTACAAGACGTTTGCCATGCTCTTCTTCGCCGGGTCGACGCGGACGCGCATGTCGTTTGAGACCGCGATGACGCAGCTCGGGGGGCACTCGCAGTTTCTCAATCCGAGCACGATGCGCCTGTCGCTCGAGGACAAACCAGGAGCGGGCGAGACGGTGAAGGACACGGCCAAGGCGATGGCCCGTTTCTGCGACGGGATCGGGATCCGTCTCCTCGATGATCAGATCGACCACTACGGTCACGGCGACGAGGTTATGCGCAAGTTCGCCGAGCACGCTAAGGTACCGATCATCAACATGGCATCGGACATCAACCACCCCTGCCAGTCGCTGACCGACATCTACACGATGCACGAGAAGCTACAGGGAGACGTGAAGGGAAAGAAGATCGTGATCACATGGGCCTACACTCCATGGGTTCGTGGCCGCTGCTCGGTGCAGGGAACTGCACTCATCTCGGCGATGTACGGTATGGACGTTGTTGTCGCCAACCCGCCCGAGTTCGACCTTGATCCGAACGTGATGCAACAGTGCCGCGACCTGGCAAGCAGGTCGGGCGGCTCGTTCGAGATTGTCCACGATATGGACAGAGCCCTCGATGGCGCAACCGTCGTCTTCCCGCGTAACTGGTTCACCGGCAAGCGATACGACATCGGAAAAGAGGAAGAGCTGAAGATAGCGCAGAAGTACCAGGATTGGTGCTACACCGCAGAGCGGCAGAAGAAGCTCTGTGCTCCTGGATACCTGTTGCAGTGCATGCCGGTCGACCGTGGCAACGAGGCCGAACCCGAGGTGTGCGACAACGAGCTCTCCTGGATCTACGATCAGGCAGAGAACCGCTTGCACACGCAGAAGGCGATCCTTACACTCACCATGGGAGGCCGAGTGTAGGAGTGAACGTACACATGGGGTCAGGTCTTTGCTTTTGGTGTTACTGGTCTCGCTCACCAAAAAACATAAGATTTGACCCCAAGGAAGACGAAAAGAATGACTGAGGGCTCTGCCCCGGGACATATGAACACCAAAAATAAAGATCTGACCCCACAGAAGAAAGGAATCGGTGCTTCCACTTCTCGCCCGGACGCGATCGATAAGGTCCGTGGGGAGGCGATGTTTGTCGATGACCTTGCCTTCTCCGGAATGCTTTACGGGCGCGTCATCAGGAGCAGTGAGCCTCACGCGCGCCTGACCGGGCTCGATCTGACGGAGGTGGAGAACGACCCGGCGGTGGTATGCACGGTCACGCCAGACGACGTTCCCGGTGAGAACGTCGTGCACGTCATCTACGACGACCAACCGGCCCTTGCCTCTGGAGTCGTTCGCTATGTCGGCGAACCGATCGCCCTTCTTGCCGCCGAGAACCGGACGAGCGCTTGCGAAGCAGCGGCAGGGGCCAAGATCGAATACGAAGAGATCCCCGCGGTCTTCGATCCTATAGAGGCCCTATCACCAGATGCTCCAGCAGTCGCCCTCCCCGAAGCGGTCGAGGAAAGCCCGAACCTGTTCAACTCCATGCGCGTTCGCAAAGGAAACGTTGAACAGGGCTTCTCCGAGGCCGACGTGATCGTCGAAGGGGAGTATAGCACCGGATATCAGGAGCACGCCTACCTCGAAACGCAGGGGGCGATCGCCGTCCCTGAGGAGAATGGGGCAATGGCGATCTACGGGACGATGCAGTGTCCGTTCTACGTACAAGGGGCTGTCGCGCGGGTCCTCGGTCTTCCCTTGTCCAAGGTGCGGGTGGTGCAGACGACGACCGGAGGGGCGTTCGGCGGCAAGGAAGACGTCCCTTCCCTCGTGTCATCGCTCGCCGCTCTCCTCGCGTGGAAGGCGCGGCGGCCGGTGAAGCTCGTGTTCGATCGCAAGGAGGATATCCTGACATCGAGCAAGCGGCATCCCGCGATCGTCCGTTACAAGAGCGGGGCGAAGAAGGATGGAACCCTCACCGCGATCGAGGTCGACTTTGTGTACAACGCCGGCGCCTATCAGACCCTTTCTTCGGCAGTCCTGTGGCGTGGGGTTATGAGCGCGGCCGGGCCGTACCGTATCCCACACGTGAAGATAGATGGACGCTCCGTGGCGACGAACACCGTCCCCTGCGGGGCGTTCCGCGGGTTCGGGAGCCCACAGGTGATCTTCGCCCATGAATCACAGATGGACCGTCTCGCCAACCGACTGGGGATCGACCGGTTGGAGATCCGGCGTCGCAACGCACTTGTGGTGGGCGATGAGACCGCTACGGCACAGAGGTTAGACGAGAGCGTGGGCCTGTTGGAGACGATTAAGGAGGCGAGCCGCTTGGCTCGCTGGGAGGAGCGGCTTCGTAAGGTGGAGGAGTTCAACACGAGATCACGAGATCGCCGCCGTGGCCTCGGGATCTCGTCCGTCATCTACGGGGTCGGACTCGGGGGGAAGGCACCATTCCTCGATAAGGCAGGCGCGTACATGAAACTCGAAGCAGATGGTTCGATCGGCCTTGCCGTGGGGACCGTTGAGATGGGACAAGGCCTGATCACTGCCCTCACCCAGATCGCTTCCGAGGCTCTCTCTGTTCCGGTTGCTCGCATCCACATCGCTCAGGTGGATAGCTCTCGTGTTCCTGACAGCGGTCCGACAGTCGCCTCGCGGGGAACGATGATGAGTGGCCTTGCCATCCTTGACGCCGCAGCGAAGCTCAAGAAACGGATCAACACCGTTGCTCAAGACCTGGGTATCTCGAAGGAAGAGATTCCCGTTCGCCTGCAGGACATCGCACAGGCTTTCTGGATGAGGAACCTTGACCCGGCTGTCGAGGGCTGGGCGAAGGCTGCGCCGGTCGATTGGGACCCAAAGACCGGCTTGGGCAAGGTATACATGGTCTACGCCTACGCGACACATATCGCCGAGGTGGAGGTCGATCTCGTCACCGGGGAGGTCTCGGTGGAGGAGTTCAGTGCGGTGCACGATTCCGGGAGGATCCTCAACCGCCGCCTCGCTGTTGGCCAGGTAGAGGGTGGAATAGCTCAAGGATTAGGGTTCGCGCTGATGGAGGAGATCGTCGAGAAAGACGGACACCTGATGACGACAGGATTCACCACCTACCGCATCCCCACGATCCGCGATGTGGCCCCAAAGATGGAAGTGGGTTTTGTCGAGGCCATCTACTCGGAGGGCCCGTTTGGAGCCAAAGGCTTGGGAGAAGTCCCGCTGATGGCCGCCCATACCGCCGTCTCCCGTGCCGTTGTACATGCGCTCAAGGCGGATGTCAACAGTTACCCGCTCTCTCCCGATCGGGTGAAGGAGCTTGTAGAGCGTTGATTTTGGATTTCTCGGTGAAAGTCCTATAATGGCATTTGTGCATCTCCAATGGGAGGAGGTGATGCAAGACCCGGTGGGTCTAGATCGCAAGACGCGAGGCTGCTAATGTTGAGTTCGGATTCGCAGCCGCAAGTCCCATACTGTGATCTGCGTCCCGCCAAGCGAAAGAGATAACAGGAAGTGAGTGCACTTTAGGCTGGATCGCAAGATCTGAGCTAGTTTACCCATTAGGAGAGGAAACGTATCTGGACAAACTCGTGTAGAGGAGGTGTCTGTTGGAGAAGTCTCCCCAAGCTCTTGACGATATGAATGACCTTCCTGGTTATGCGATGCCTTATGCATGGTATGATGAGGAGAACAAGACTGACAACCGAACAACTTTCGAGCATGACGAGAGTGCTATTATATACTCTAATGCTTTCAAGAGAATGTCCAACAAGTCCCAGATCATCGTTAAGCCGCTACGCGACCACTTCCGATCTCGAATGGTGCATACTTTCGAGGTAAGGGAGATCGCCATGGCTATTGGGAGAGCCCTAGATCTCAATACAGGGCTAATATCTGCTATTGCTCTTGGACATGATCTAGGGCATGCTCCATTTGGACATGCTGGGGAGCGAGCACTGCAAAAAATAGTCCGGCGTGAAGCTGATACATATCTCGGAGTAACGTCGGGCAAGAATACATCAGATAAATCGTGGTTTCACCACGCTTCAAACTCGGCGAGGATCCTCACAATTTGGCTCGGTCGTTCGCTTGATGAACAGGAGATAACGCCAGAGACAATTCGGGGAACTGCCGAGCACAGCTGGAGCCCTTGGCAGAGGGAAGGTGCCAACCCTGTTCCAACAACGTATGAAGCGCAGGCCGTCGCAATTGCAGATCAACTTGCTGGTATAAACCATGATACGGAGGATATCCTGAATGCGAGTTCGTACATAGGCTTGCAGCCAAGAGACCTACGTCATGAGTTGATCAAACTTGCCCAGAAAGCCAAGCAAAAAAAGATTCAGGATCTTGCAGATCGGCTGATAATAGACGATGAAAACAGGGCCTTTGGACGAAAGCCGCGCATCGAATACTCTATCGCCCGAATAGCGGAGGAAACGCAAGAAGCTTTCAAGAGTAACAAACCTTCACGTCAAGACGCGCCATCGGAGCCTATTGCTGTGCCAGATTTCTTTGGTGAGTTTCTCTCCCTCTATGAGACAGCAATACGCAACATCATTCACAGCGAGACTTGGTTTGTCGGCAGAGATAGCATGGCTGAAGCAATGGTAACTACGGTTTTCAACCACTTTTGGCCAGAAGTCAAGAATTGGGCAATCGATCCAACCGGAGAGTTGCCGTTTGGGTCTAAGAACGCAAAAGAGCGAGAGAAGGGGTTGGTCATTGAAGAACGCTACCTTGAGCATTTCCGGAATTCCTTTCGCAAACACTACCTTGAGCAGGCAGAGCGGAAGTACGAAATTGACAAAGAAATAGAACTGCTGGGAGAACTAGGAGTTACGACATGGACTTCATTTATCTATGAGCGGGCAATGGGAAAAATCAAAAACAAGGATAGAGAAGCTATGAAGAAAAAGCTAACACGCCTAATAGGTGTGATTGATTTCATTTCCGGTTTAACTGATCGATATTGCCTTGAAATATTTGACGCTACGTACGAGAGGTTCCTGATTTGAGCCACCATTGGCATAAGTGGAGAATGGGTCAAGACGTCAGCTCTTTATTTTTGGTGTTTCTTCTCTTCATCGACGTGCTTTGTAATCACACTGATCGTCGAGTAGTAGAGCCCCAGGAAGTCTCCAACCTCCTTGAGGGTGTACTCATGAACGCGAACTACTTCGTGGATCTGTTGATTCCGCGCTTGCTTATCCGGTACATCAGCGAACAACTCGGCCAAGCTTGGACGAGGCGCTCCCTACGTGGGATCTCCTTCAGTGCAGCTGTCGGCAAGCAGGGGCTTCAGTTTCTCTACAAACCCCTCGCTCCCTAAAACAACACCAAGAATGAAGGTCTGACCCCAAACCCTTTTCCCATTGCAACAATGATCTCTCGGCCCTCTTCTGTCTACGAAAAAAGCCTAAAAGTAGGTCTGGACGATCACCAGGATCAGCCGGACGAGGATGAGAACCCACCCGACGATCAGCACTATCCACACGAGCTTCTTGGCGATGGCCGCCACCGCGAGGAAGATCGTGAGAATCGCTAAGAGCCCGATCGGATCGACTAAATCCGTCGGAAACTCTAACGAGGGGAGGATCGTCGTCACCAGTCTAACGATTCCCTCTCCGATCAGGTGTCCCAGGCTGTAGATGAACGCAAGGATCTGATCGAGGATATCCCGCCCGGAGGAGAGACCGTTGGGCTCAGCCGCAGCGGATTGAGCCATGCACACCATCTGCATATAGAAGGCTGTCCCTCCTGCGAGAAGACCCTTTCCGATAAGAGACAGACGGGGGAGGTATCGCCCTCCCCCGCAATCCCTAGATCCCAAGGAGGGCAAAGAGCGCAGCAAAGTTAACAGATCCCTGTGTAACGTCTTCTAGTGAGGTCGCACCGAGCATCCCAACGAGTGTGTTGAAGAAGTTCGCGATCCCCTCGGCCGGTGCGGTCATGATGATCGGCATGAGAGAGTCCGCAAGGGACATCCCCAACGATTCAGAGACAGATACGAAGAACTCCGCGTTATCGGCGAAGAATTGGGCGAACGCAGCCTGCAATTGGGCAGGATCATTCTCGCGCGCCGCCACGATCCCCTCGCCGAGGAGCCGTCCCATCATCTCTACGGTTGTAAAGTAGGGAGCCCCGATAGGGGAGGTTCCCGAGATCCACTGGATGAGAACCGGGGTTGCCTCAGCGGGTTCCCAGTCGAGCTCGATCGTTCCTCCGGCGACGAGCTCCCCACCGGCAAAGTCAAAGGACGTTCCGGTCATCTCTCCGAGGAGGGGGAGATAACCGCCGAACTCGATCTTGTTGACAATGGTCACTTCCTGGTCGAACTCGATATGCAGACCAGTCACTGCCGTGCCGACCGTGTTGGTAATCAGCGCTGCAGTTGCCGCACCCGCTTCGTAGGTGGCAATCTCCACCCCGCCGGCAAAAGCTGTCGCCGACAGCACCAGCAGGAACAGTCCAAGAACACCCCACACCAAATTTTTCTTAGCCATGAAACCCTCCTTGCTAAACAAAAGTTATCCATATTTTAGCAGCCGCTCGATTACTAGGCAATAGAAGCCGCTCTTTACAAAGAGTATCGGCGAACGATCTCATGCAGTTATGGTTCGATTACATAACTTGATGTGATCTCTGCTATTCCAGCGAGGGTATTGGAGATTGGGCAGTACTTGGCGAGCGAGAGGTCGATCGCTTTCTTCAAGTTCTCCTCGGGAACATTCCCGGTCACGCGGTAGGTCAGGTGAAACTTCGTGAAGACCTTGGGGTATTCTGTCGCCCGCTCATCTTCGATCTCGACCTTCAACGACTTAGGCTCTGTCTTCATTTTACGCAGGATGGAGACGACATCCATCCCGGTGCATCCTCCGATAGAAGCAAGGAGGACCTCCACCGGCCGCGCCGCGCTGTCGCTCCCACCGACCGCGGGCGAGCTATCCATCATTACCGGGTGCCCACTCTTTCCCTGACCGACGAACTTCATCCCGCCAACAAGATTTACCACGGTTCTTCCCATCTCTCCTCCAGTTATTTAAGTATTTAAATATTTGACAAACTCGAACGCTCCGTGTATCATCCTACGCTGATGAAAGGGAATGAGCAAGTTGTGATCGACAATGAGCGGCAACGAGAGTGGATCAGGGTCTTCTCCGCACTGGCTAGCGATGCCCGTCTGCAGATGGTTCTCCTGCTAGCCAAGGGACAGTTGGAGTGCCAGGAGATCCTCGACCGGGTGGACTTGAGTCAACCGGCGATCTCCTATCACCTTGGAAAACTCGAACGCGCTGGAATCCTGATCAAGGAGAAGAACGGCTCGCGGAACTGCTATCGGCTGGACAATCGCGTCAACGGATTGATCAAATTAATAAGTGGGAAGGAGAAAGAATGAATCACGACATCACTATTTACAGCACACCGACCTGTTCCTGGTGTCAGGCAGCGAAAGATTACCTACATAAGAGAGAGATTGAGTTTGAGGACGTCGACGTCTCAGCCGACATGGGTCGGGCAATGGAGATGGTGGAAAAAAGCGGGCAGCAAGGGGTACCCGTCATCGATATCGACGGGGAGATCATCGTGGGATTCGACCGACCGCGAATCGACTCCTTGCTCGACTTGAACTAGGAGTGAAACAATGTCCCTACTCAAAGAGAAGGACCGTCAGTATCTGAAGAAGGAGTTCGCGAAGCTGACTAAACCGGTGAAACTCGTCTTCTTCACCCAGGAGTTCGAATGTGCCTCCTGTCGAGACACACACGGACTGATGGAAGAGACTGCCAGTCTCTCCGAGAAGATCGAGCTCGTCATCTACGACTTAGTACAGGATAAAGAGAAGGCAAATGCTTACGGAGTCGACCGCGTCCCTACCGTAATCGTAGAAGGGGAACGTGACTATGGAATCCGTTTCTTCGGGATTCCTTCCGGGTACGAGTTTCCCTCGCTGATCGAGGATATCATCGATGTCGGAACGGGAAAGACTACCCTATCCGAAGGTACAAAGAAGAGGCTCTCTCAACTGGCGAAGCCGGTACACATACAGGTTTTCGTCACACCAAGTTGCCCCTATTGCACACGGGCGGTGCGCACCGCGCACATGATGGCAATGGAATCGGAGAAGGTAACAGCGGACATGATCATGGCAAATGAGTTTCCGCAACTTTCCAACCGCTACGGTGTAATGGCTGTACCAAAGGTCGTATTAAACGAGGAGACGAGCTTCGAGGGTGCGATTCCCGAGGAGGACTTCCTCTCTTTTGTCGACCAGGCAGCCTCTTAGCGACTAGGGGCAACGCATACGTCGCCATTAACAAAGACCGATCCAAGAAAGAGCGTCCCGATCCTCAATCGCGGGCGCTCTTTCCATTCTATCTATTGCGCAAAAAGAGGAAGCGGTTTAAGTTCGGGCACCCTCTTAACGCGTACGCAGCGCACCTTGCGGATCCGTTTGGTCTTTTGCGGCTGCAGGGGGGCTACCTCGTGTATCACCCTGGCGAACTCCTCGTCATCGCTGACCGGCTCGTAGGAGCGATAGATCCGCTCGTAGCGAGTTCTCTCGAACCCGCCCACTTGGATCTCCGGATGCTCAGACGCAAGCTCCTGAAGTTGGACTTGTTTTCGGCTATACAAGGTTTCAAGGGAGGGGAGGGGCATGACATAGGCGGTCGGCTCACGTCCCGAGAGACGAGCTACCTCGATCAGGGAACGCCGCTCCTCGCGTGTCAGGTTAGTATTATCAACACAGATGACCTCTGCAGGGGAATCGACCACCTCAACGAGGGCGGCGGCGAAGATTCGGTCCACCGCTTCCTCATAAGGAAGATCGAAGTCCCGATGAAAGATCATCCGGCGGATGTGATCCTTCGACACCACTGCCCACTCCGGATGTTTCTCGCAAAACATCGTCTTTCCCGACCCGGCAAGACCGACTAGCACAACCAACTTTTTCACCATGAACCCCCTCATCCTTTCTTAACCCACGGAGTAGTATCTCGAAACGAAGCTCTCGAGTCAAACCGATTTGCTAGCGTCGACAAGGGCGATCAGTTCCATCACGATTGATGACATCGTGGGGCCCAAGGGAGCCTAAACAACATCCTTTGGAAGGTGAATGGCGAACTTGCAGCACATGCCACCATCAAGAACCGTATCGATCACTTCGGCTTTGAGCGGCTGGCCAAAGATGACTTCGTACGGCTTCTTGTGGAAGCCAGCACTGCAATAGCAGAACGTCGGCGACACGCTGACATCACCCGTTCTCAGTGACTCTCTCACCCACGCGCAATGGCAGTAGTAGTACCGCTTCATCCGCTCGTCAGTCTCGACAAGATATTCCTTGGTCATGTAGGGGATCTTGGTCTCGTAGATAATATTTCCGTCACGGACACCTCCGGAGACCTCAGGATGGCTCTTGCCATGTCCGATCACTTCATCGGTGATCTCCTGTGTAAAGTAGAGCCCTCCCTCGTCCCTAAGCTTCTCCAGTTCGGCGATGAAATCCGTACGCTTCCTCTCAAGGTACGCGTCGATGTTTCCGCACTCCTCGTACTTCTTCTTCGCGTCGAGGAACCATTCATCCTTCAACCCGTGGAGGCAGCCTGACAAGATGTTCTTGCACTGCGCCTTGCCGACCATGCACTCAAGCCGGTCGATTACCGTATGCGTAAGCCTTGGCTTTTGCGAGGATGGAGTTCCCAACGGTGGCAGTCCAATCTTCTCGAAGATCTCATCCCTCTTCTGTTCACCAATTGATACACCTAGCTTCTCGTGAAGGTTTTCCAGAACCCCACTCCCATCCAGCAGTTCCACAACGGCAACGTAGATCGCATTGTTCTCCACGAACCGGCCATACTGAGCCAAGGCCACGTAGTTATCGTATATGTTCAGCTTCTCATGTATAAGAACCTCCGAGAACGCGTTGACATCTTCAGAAGTAGCCGTCTCAAGCGCCCCCAGAGCATTCGCTCCCTTGAGAAAGGTCTCGAACCGCTCAACGATAGCGATCGCTCCCTTGATCTCATCTTCTGACATCTCTCGTTCCCGCAAGAACGTGTGAAAACCATCTCTGTTCATGACTCTCCTCTTACCCGTCAATATCGGTTCGAGTATGCGCGCAGACTAAGCGACACCAGATACTACATTACTTCGCCCACGTCTCATAATCGTCTTTTCGCGCGTGTTCATTGACAAATAGAGGTGAACCGGGTAGTCTTCTACTGCAGTTGCAAATGATTCGCAAATAGGTGGTACGGTCCATGAACACACCAGAGACGCTGAAGTTCCTGCAGGCGGCGGGAAAGAGGATCACCCCCGAGAGGAAGCTCCTCCTTCGCATCATCAGTGAGAATGCCCACCTCGACGCGAGCGAGATCTATCAACTCGCCAAGAGGGAGGATCCAAAGATCAACCTCTCCACGGTCTACCGGACGGTACGCCTCCTCGAAGAGCTGGGGGTGGTAGAGGCGAGCGAACTGGGGGAGGATCACCAACACTACGAGGTCCGAGTAGATGAGCACTATCACCTGATCTGCCTTGACTGCGGCAAGGTCGTCGAGATTCCTCCAGTCGATGCGGTCCGCAAACTCGGAGAGGAACGTGGCTTTGAAGTCGTCGGCGTCAAGCTGGAACTTCTCGGCTACTGCACAGCGTGCCAGAGAAAACGGGGTCATTCATGATTCGAATAGCCCTTGCCGGGCAACCAAATTGCGGGAAGAGTACGATCTTCAACCACCTTGTCGGGTACAAGGCAAACACGTCGAACCTCCCTGGGACGACCGTGGAGTACTTGAAGAGCACCGCCATGATCGGGGGCAGACAGGCTGAGATCATCGATCTCCCCGGAACCTATTCCCTGACCTCTCTCGACCTGGCAGAGGCAGAGACACGAAACTTTCTTCTCACAGGAGAGGTTGACGCGGTGCTTAACGTCATCGATGCCTCCCTCCTCTCGCGCAGCCTCGAGCTGACCCTGCAGCTCTTGGAGATGGGGATCCCGCTCGTTGTCTGCCTGAACATGGAGGACGAGGCGCGGCGTAAGGGAATCACTATTGATGAAAAGGCTCTCGAACAAAAGCTCGGGGTCCCTGTCATCAGCACGATTGCAGTGCGCGGGGTTGGGGTGAAAGAGGTAACCGCTCGCGCGGTGAAGGTAGCGCACGAGAAGCCAGCCGTTCCCTCCCCAACCTACAGCAATGATGTTGAACGTGTAATTGACCACCTCACGACTGCCGTTAAAGAAGTCCTTACGAACCGCTCCGGTTTCTCTCCTCGTCTGGTCGCGATCAAACTCCTCGAAGGAGATCCCTACTTCACAAAGAGGATTGCCGCAGAGGGGTTCACGAATCACGAAGAGACGGAACGGCTCAAGGGAGACCTGACAGAGATCAGGGGAGAGAGCGGGGAGGGGGTCCTCTCCGCAGAGCGGCACAACTTGGCGATGAAGCTCTTCGAAGCGGTAGCGACTGTAGGGCGGCCAACACTCGGGCTTCGCGATCGGATCGATGCGCTTCTCATGCACCATGTCCTCGGCCCCCTCTTCTTCGCCGCAATCATGTACGTCTTCTTCGTCCTGGTCTTCAAGGTGGGAGCACTCGTCGAGGGGCCGATGATAGGCCTCTTCGATAGCTCGGTCGATGCCCTCGCCGCGGTGATGAATGAGCAGAGCCTTGGATTTGCCCTCCTTAAGGGGATGATTCAAGGGGTAGGCGGGGCGATCGGAATCGTCCTTCCCTACCTCGTTCCGTTCCTCGCCGGTCTTGCCGTACTGGAGGATATCGGGTACCTTCCGCGGGCCGGTTACCTTATGGATGGGCTGATGCACAAGATCGGCCTACACGGAAAATCGGTGATCCCATTCATCCTCGGTTACGGGTGCAGCGTCCCTGCCGTAATGGCCACGCGCATCCTCGACTCCCCCCGCGATCGGTTCATCACCGCGATGCTATCGGTGATGGTCCCCTGCGTCGCGCGCATGACGATCATCTTCGGGCTTGTTGGTTACTTCCTCGGTCCTACCATGGCGTTCCTCCTCTACATCATTAACATCCTAGTGATCGCCATCGCTGGCAAGGTGATGACCAAGATCTTCCCCCGCGTCACCCCGGGACTGATCCTGGAGATCCCATCTTACAAGGTTCCCTCCACCCGCGTGGTTGCGGCCAAGGTCTGGCTGCGGGTTCGCGAGTTTATCGTCCTTGCCTTCCCCCTCCTGATAGCAGGAAGCCTCCTGCTGAGCTTCTTCGAGTATATCCACTGGGATTACTACTTGAACCTTGGCTTCCTCCCCATCACCTGGGCCCTCGGACTACCGATGAGCCTTGGGGTGACGTTGATCTTCGGGATCTTCCGCAAGGAGCTCTCGTTGATCATGCTCTTCCAGGCACTCGGGACAACTCAGGTGGCGAGCGTTCTCTCTGCCGGGCAGATGATGACGTTCACCCTGTTCGTCATCTTCTACATCCCGTGCGTAGCAACGATCGCAGTTCTCGCGCGCGAACTCCGTTGGAAAAAGACCTCTCTCGTTCTCGCTTCGACCACGGGGATCGCCCTCGTTGTCGCTCTGATCGCCCGCGGGATCGCGGTTATAATAGGCTAAATTCCTACCGGAGGCTCAAAGAATGAGTGAAATGAGAGAAGCGATGCAGGATGTGAAGCGGGCTCTCGGGAAGTTGGCGCAGGAGGTTCCCGAGGAGATGAAGCACTTCTCACAGTTTATGGAGGAGGTACTCAAGCCGGATGCCCTCGACCTTAAGACAAAAGAACTGATTGCGCTTGGCATGGCACTCACCGCTCGTTGCAAGTACTGCATCGGGATACACACACAGAAGTGCTTCGCCGCTGGTGCAACGGAGAAAGAGATCTGGGAAGTGGCGGCAGTAGCGGTAATGATGTGCGGTGGCCCGGCCCTCACATACACAGCGGACTTATACAAGGCACTGCAAGAGTTTAGTGATTCCGCAAAACAGGTTTAGATGAGCTTTCCTGAGATCCTACGAGAGGCGGTGACGATTACCATCTTCGTCTTCTCGATGATGGTCTTCGTCGACTGGTTGAACGTGCGCTCGCGTGGCAGGATGAAACAGACCCTGCGTGGGCGCAGGTGGCGCGAGTACACCCTTTCTTCCTTCCTCGGCTCGACCCCGGGATGCCTGGGGGCGTTCATGAACGTCTCCATGTACGTTCACGGATTGATCGGGTTCGGTGCCCTCGTCGGCGGGATGATCGCCACCTCAGGGGACGAGGCATACGTCATGCTCTCCCTCTTCCCAGGGAAGGCCCTCCTCCTCTTTGCAGGGCTGTTCGTCGCAGGGATCATCTTCGGCCCCCTCGCCGACCTCATCGCGAAGCGTCTCAAGATCCGTACCTGTGAGGAGTGCGCCCTGCAGGCGATTCACCCCGAGGAGTTCGAGAAGGGCCGCTGGGAGATGCTGCGTATCACACTGCGCCATCCGAGTCCAACGAGACTCCTCTTTCTCCTGTTCATGATCGCCCTTCTCGTTATTGCTGCCTTGGGGATCGTCGGGCCGGAAGGGTGGGGATGGATGCGTATCACACTGATCGTCCTTCTCAGCCTGGGGACCCTTCTCAGCCTATCGAGCTCGGAACACTACCTGAAGGAACATATCATCGTCCACATCCTGCGCCGTCACACCCTGCGGGTCTTCTTGTGGACGTTCGGAGCGCTCTTGGTCATGTCCTTCCTCCCGAGTGAGGAGGTCGTGCGCACGTTCATACAAGCGCATATGCTGTGGGTCTTCCTCTTCGCCGGCTTGCTTGGGGTGATCCCCGAATCCGGACCACACATGATCTT
>CBDUVB010000032.1:0-19438 GCA_965370555.1 uncultured bacterium | reverse complement strand
TGTCATAAGACCACCAGTATATCACGGATGACACCAAAAGTGAAGGTCTGACCCCCACTAATGCTGACCTGTTTCGACTGGCTCTTCGAATGCTCCCACAGCGTCGAGGTAGTTGAGAATTCCTTTCAGAATGCCCTGTGCGATCTGATCCTGGTAGGCTGAGTCGAGCAGCTTGGTCCGCTCTTCAGGGCAAGTAAGAAAACCGACCTCGACCGATATAGCGGGAAGCGTGGTGTGCTGAAGGTAAAGCCCTTGTGATCGAACGCCACGATCGCGGGCTCCAGTAGCATCGACGAGGGCATCCTGCACCGACTCCGCCAAGAGATAACTCGGATCGCCTGGTGTGCGCATATCATCGATCCAGGTCTCCGCTCCGTGAACCTCTGGGTCGCCAAACGCGTTGATGTGAACCGAGAGGTAGAGGGCTGCTTCAACCTCATCGGCCAGATGAATGCGATCGAGTTTATCAACGGTGACGTCCGCTGTGCGTGTTAGGATAGGATTGAGCCTGGGTTCCAGTTCGGCCAGGTTCTTCAGCCGCTCGATAATCGCTAGATTCACGTCTTTTTCCAGAACATCGCCGACCACTGCCCCAGGGTCACGTCCGCCGTGGCCGGGATCGAGAACGATGGTGACGGATAGATTCTCTGGTTCCACCACCACGGGCTGGATGTCAGGGGAGGGTCGCTTGAAAACACCGGCAAAGAAAAGGGCGATGAGAACCACCGCAACAACGAGCAAGAACACCCTCATCCTCTTCATAATGCTAGATTAGCTGATGATCGTACAACGGGCGCGGTTCCGTGTCCAATATGATCTGTCCATCCGCCGGACCCCTGGAGCCGACGTGTGTCCTCTGTAATCGATAGCCACCGAGCAGAGGGTTGAATGATTGAGCGATTGAACCTCTTGGGCGAGTGATAACGAGTTCCCCGCCTCTCCGTGTCTCCCTTCTCCCGGTCTCTCAATTCCCCTGGAGTGTGTGACAAACAGCGATTCAACGGCTAGACTACCCACTCGAGGGTTATCCAAAAGGAGAAAGAGAGAATAAACCTTACAACCTATCAGAGCGCAGGTGCTTTCTTGCGAGAGACCCAGGGCGTGCTCGAAGAGCGTGAGGCGGAGAACAACCTCATGTTGGGCCTCTGCCTCAAGATGGCCCGATCATCCGAAGAGATCGAACCCGCGCCCTACTTCGCCACGGTGAAGCAGAACGACGATTTCCTCGTCGCTGCAATCATGACCCCACCTCATAAACTCATCGTCTATAGCGATACAGATGCGCGCGTGGAGGTGTTCGAACTCCTCACAGCGGATCTTCTCGCCAAGGGGTTGCCTGTTCCCGGTGTCATCGGGAGATCTGCTGTCACAAGCGCCTTCGCCAAGGCTTGGGAAGAGGTTACAGGCGAATCAACTATCCAGGGGATGCGTCAACGTATATACAGGCTGACCGAGGTGAACCAGTTCCAGACCCCTTCTGGCTCGTTCAGGGCAGCGACAAAGGATGACCTGACACTCCTTGCGCAATGGACACTCGCCTTCCACCACGAGGCCGTGCCAAACAACCCTCTCTCCGATGTGCAAGGATCAACGAGGCAACGGATCGCCCACAAAGAGATCTTCGTTTGGGAGGATGCAGGTCCGGTCTCCGTGGCGGCGGGGAGTCGCCCGACGACAAACAGCGTCAGCGTGAACTTGGTCTACACCCCGCCCGAATATCGAGGGAGAGGGTATGCCACCGCGTGTGTGGCAAGCTTGAGCCGGCATCTTCTCGATTCCGGTTTTTCGTTCTGCACCCTCTTCGCCAATCTCGCAAATCCGACATCAAACCATGTCTACAAGAAGATCGGCTATCGCCCTATCTGCGACTTTGTCGAGTGGCGCTTTGCCGCGATCGCATAGAGGGTAGACTGCGGCTTTATTTTACTCCTCGCTTCCCGGTAACGGCCTTGTATAATCACCCCACCACGTGTTCGGAGGAAAAAAATGGCTAAATACAAGATTGCTTGGCTCCCTGGTGATGGAGTTGGAGGGGAAGTCCTCGACGCTGCAAGACTGGTGTTGGACAAGGTCTCACTAGATGCGGAGTACATCCACGGCGATATCGGGTGGGAGTACTGGAAGAGCGAGGGGAACCCGCTTCCTCAAAGGACGATCGACCTTCTTAGGTCGACCGATGCCTGCCTCTTCGGGGCGATCACCTCGAAGCCGAAGGACGAAGCGGCGGCAGAATTGGATCCGGGACTGCAAGGGAAGGGGCTCGTCTATTCCAGCCCAATCGTGGGTTTGAGGCAGCTCTTTAACCTGCACACCAACTTGCGTCCGTGCAAGGCCTACCCAGGCAACCCGCTCAACCTGCGCGACGACATCGACCTTGTCGTCTTCCGCGAGAACACCGAAGGGCTGTACTCCGGGGTGGAGTTTCATCCCGTTCCGGAAGAGGTCCGAACCGCTCTATCGAGCCATCCTAAGATGAAGCGATTTGACGGGGTGGCGAACGATGACATGGCGATCTCGACCCGGATATTCACACGTCAGGGTTGCCAGACAATCGCCCGACAGGCGTTCGAGTACGCGAAGAAACACGGTTACCCCACGGTCACCGTCGTCGAGAAGCCTAACGTCATCCGCGAGACCTCTGGATTGATGGTGCGCGAGGCGCGAAAGATAGCACAGGAGTACCCCGGGATCGAGCTGTGGGAGACGAACATCGACGCGATGTGTATGTGGCTCGTAAAGAACCCACAAAAATACGGGGTGCTCGTCTCATCCAACATGTTTGGCGATATCGTCTCTGATCTCTCCGCCCAGATAGTGGGAGGGCTCGGGTTCGCTGCTGCAGGGAACATCGGAGATGACTACGCGGTCTTCGAGCCGACACACGGGTCAGCCCCGAAGTACGTTGGACAGAACAAGGTCAACCCGATCGCCACGATCCGCGCGGCGAAGATGATGCTCGATTACCTCGGAGAGAAGGAGAAGGCGGATAAGATCGAGCGCGCTGTGGCGCAGGTGATCGCGGAGGAGCAGGTCTGCACCTACGACATGGGCGGAAGCTCAACGACTATGGAGATGGCGAACGCAATCGCTACCGCTATCGGCTAGGAGGTCAACATATGCAATCGATCAGTCGCAAGATGGCGCGATTCGCGCTCGATCTGACCTACGAGCAGATCCCCACCGCAGCCCGCCGCGAGGCAAAGCGCTTCCTCCTCGACAGCGTCGGCTGTGCCCTCGCTGCCATTGACCACGAGGACATGCAACAGGCTTACCAGTATGTGAAAGAGCTCGGCGGAAACGAACAGGCGACGATCATCGGCCATGGCACAAAGACGAACATCGCGAACGCCGCCCTGATGAACGCTCTGCTGATCCGCGCGATGGACTACAACGACATCTACTGGAAACAGGATCCCTCACATCCTTCGGATATCATCCCCGCTGCGCTCTCCACTGGCGAGTACAGAAACACGAACGGACGTGACGTCCTCGTCGGGATCGTCATCGCCTACGAGCTTGAGATGCGCCTCTGTCTCGCCGCTGACCCAGGGGTCCGCGAGGTTGGCTGGCACCACGCGAGTCTGACTCAGTTCGTGAGCCCTCTCGTGGCAGGGCGGATGCTCGGCCTCACAGAGGAGGAGATGGTCGCCGCAACAGGGATCAGCGGGTCAAGCCACTTCACCCTCGGTGGAGTCGTCGCCGGGCACCTGACGAACATGAAGAACACCGCCGACCCGATGGCAACCGAAGCCGGGGTGCGCGCAGCGATGCTCGCTTCCACCGGTTACTCCGGGCCGGTGGAGGTCTTCGAGGGGAAGGAAGGAACGTTTGAGGTCGTGAGCAATGTCAACTGGGATCCCGAGAAGATCCTCGGTGGACTGGGCGACGAATTCTTGATCACGGAGTGCGGGTACAAGGCCTTCCCAACCGAGGCCCTCACCCACCAGCCGATCACGGCGACGCTCGAGGTGATGGCGGAGAACAAGATCGATCCACACGCGGTAGAAGAGGTGCTCGTCCGCACGACGACCCGCGGGGCAGACATACTGTCCGATCCGAGCAAGTACCGCCCGACGACGAAGGAGACAGCCGATCACTCCCTCCCCTACTGTGTCGCAGTTGCCGTCGCCAAGGGGAACGTCCTCCCCTCCGATTTCGAGGAAGAGGCGCTCAAGAATCCGTTCGTGTGGGAGCTTCTGAAGAAGATCAAGGTCGTCGCCGACCCGGAGATCGACGCGCTCTTCCCGAAAGTGAAGCGGGCTATCGTCACCATCACCACCACCGATGGAATGGCTTACACCAAACAGGAGGATCACGCCAAAGGGCGTGCGGAACGCCCCTTAACAGATGAGGAACTGATCGACAAGTTCCGCGCCAATGCAAACTCGGCGATGAGTAAGGAGCGGATGGATCGGATCGTCGAAGCGACCCTTGCCTTCGAAGAGTTCACAGGCGTCGGTGAGTACATGCAGCTGCTCATCCGCGATCGATAGAGGATCACAGGTAACAGCGGAACGAGCTATCCCTACACGCTTATGGTATTTGGGGCTCTTTGCTGTTTGGAGTGGGTAACGAACTCCTGACCGCAAATGATAGAATGCCGTTCTCTCGCCCGTTCGTTGCACTCACTCAAGACGCAGCAGTAGCTAGAGCTTGCAGCAATCAGCCGTCAGCTATCAGCTTACTGCATCGACCTCGCCGGCTTGCTCTCATCACTGATCACTCATCACTGCGTCTCATCTTGGCGTTCTCTGCGTCTTTGCGAGAAAATGCTCTTTCTCTTTCTCATTACCCTTCACTCATTACGCATCACTGTTTCGCTATTTTGCGAGAGGTACTCTGTTAGCACCGTATCTTCAGCTACCCATTGGAAACGACAAGGAACCGTATTTAGCTCCCCTCTCCTTGTGGGTGGGGGAAGCCCCCTTATTCAGCTCCGGTCTCGGCAAACTGGAGGCTGTGCAGGGCGGCATACAGGCCGTTTGAAGCGAGGAGATCCTGATGTGTTCCTTCCTCAACAACCTTCCCTTTATGCAGGACTATGATCTTGTCCGACTCGCGGATTGTGGAGAGGCGATGAGCGATGACGACCGATGTCCGGCCTTCCATGATTTTTCCTAAAGATCGCTGGATCAGGCTCTCGGTGTGCGAGTCGATGCTCGCCGTCGCCTCGTCCAAGACCAGCACGCGAGGCTTGAACGCCACCGCGCGGGCGAACGAGAGGAGTTGACGTTCTCCAACGGAGAGGGTGACTCCGCGTTCCTTGACCTCGGTCTGGTATTTGTCGGGGAGCTCCTCCACGAAGTCCGCACTGACGAACCGCGCCGCCTCGATCGCTTCGTCCTCCGGGATGTCGGAACGCAGCCGGATGTTGTCCATGATATCCCCGGCAAAGAGGAAGACGTCCTGCAGAACGACGGCCATTCGCGAGCGGAGGAAGGAGAGGTCGAGTTCGTCGATCGGAACGCCGTCGAGGAGAATCTTCCCCTTTTGAATCGGGTACATGCGGAGGAGGATGCGGATGATCGTCGTCTTCCCCGACCCGGTCGGCCCGACGATAGCGATCCTCTCGCCTGGAGCCGCCTTGAACGAGACCCCTTTCAGGATCCACTCCCCCTCGTTGTAGGCGAACCAGACGTCGCGGAATTCGATCTCCCCGCGGAAGCTATCCAAGGTCCGTCCCTCTCCGCGATCCTCTTCCGCTTCGTCGAGCAGGAGGAAGATCCGCTCGGCAGCAGCCATCGCTCCTTGAAGTACATTATATCCCTCGGAGAGCTCAAGAATCGGCTGGAAGAGCATCCGCACGTACTGGATGAACGCGGTCAATGCACCCAAAGAGAGGCCCCCGCGCAGGACGCGAAAGCCCCCGTACCAGATGATGAGTGCCACGGCGAACGAGCTCAGGAAACTCATCAACGGACGGAAGACCGCGTAGATAAGGAGCTGCCTCATGCCAGCCGAGTACTTATCGCGGTTGATCTTCGCGAACTTCTCGTTGGCTACGTGCTCCTGGACAAAGACCTGAATGATCCGCATCCCGGAGATGCTCTCCTGAAGGTAGGCGTTCAGCTTGGCAATCTGGCGGCGAACCTCGCGGTAGGCGCCGCGTACACGGTTCCGAAACTGGAGAGCGGCAAAGACGATGATCGGAAAGAGGGCAAGAATGACGAGGGCAAGGTGCCATTCGAGGCCAAACATGATCGCCATCACTCCGACGATCAGGAAGGCGTCGCGAAACAGGTTGACAAGCATCGAGGTGAACATCTCGTTGATTGCATTGACATCGTTAGTTACGCGGGTGACAAGCCTCCCCACCGGTGCGTGGTCGAAGTAGGATAGTGGCAAGCGCAGCACATGGGCGAAGATCTCCTGGCGCATGTCGTACATGACCTTCTGCCCGGTGAGCTGGAGGAGGTAGACCTGGGCGACGCTAAATAGAAAGCGGGTCAGAAGTGCGAAGGCAAAGATAGCGGCGATCTGCATCACCCCTGCGATCGCCGGGGCTCGAAGCGCGATCAGATCGTTGGGGGAAACCTTTCGCAGCGATTCTTGGCTAGCAAGGTATCCAACACCGGAAACAGGGGTGAACCCCTGCGAGTTACGGATTGCGATCACTACATTTGGGCTCTCCGCGGCGATGAAGATGTATCGCTCCGGGGAAAGAATTCCCTCTACCTGCCAGTCCTCTCGCGTCTCACGGTCGACCGTGCGAAGGTCGATCAGGTACCGTCCGTCTCCGAGCGGGATTGGATCGCCAATAGACGGGATCTCCGCAAGGGAGACGATCCCGAGTGGCGGGGTCATGTAATTGTCGATCGCGACCTTGGAGAGGTAGGGAAGACCAATCTGAATACCGGTCAAGGCGAGGATCAGGATGACACAGACGAGGAAGACTTTCTTGTAGGGAACAAGAAACCGCAGGAGACGCCACATCAGGCGGCGGTCAAATGCTTTCCCTAGGATCTCGTCGTGATCGTTCATCAAGAGGCCACCTCCCTCTCGGCCTGCTGCAAGCGCCAGATATGGTGATAGGTCCCGCCCAACGCGAGGAGATCGGTGTGCACCCCCGACTCGACGATCCGCCCGTGATCGAGGACGATGATCCGATCTGCGTGCATCACCGCGGAGATGCGGTGTGCGATCAAAACGACCGTCTTCCCGCGGAAGAACGTGCGCAGGTTCGTGAGGATGAACTCCTCTTTCTCCGCGTCGACCGCAGAGAGCGGGTCATCGAAGATGAGTATCTTCGGGTCGAGGAGGAGGGCGCGGGCGATCGCCACGCGCTGCTGCTGCCCGCCGGAGAGGGAGATACCGCGCTCCCCAACGATCGTCTGGTACTTGTTGGGAAACTCGCAGATCTCTTCGTGAATTCCAGCGAGCTGTGCCGCCCGCTCAATCTCCTGTTCAGAAGCCTTGGGGTTCCCAAAGGCGATGTTCTCCTGGATCGTCGTAGAGAAGAGGAACGGGTCCTGCGGGACAAATCCGATCGCCTGCCGCAGACCCGCGAGCGAGAGGTCGCGCACGTCAGTACCCCCGATTCGCACGCTCCCCGGCGGCGGATCGAATAGGCGCGGGACCAAGCGAGCGAGGGTGCTCTTCCCCGCCCCGGTCAACCCGACCACTCCCAGGGTCATCCCCGCTTCAACCGTCAGGTCGATCTCGGTGAGGGCGGGTACGATCTGCTCGTGATCCTTGCCGGGGTAGGCAAAAGTGAGATCGTGAACCTCGATCCGTGTGTCGAGGATCGGCTGCGGCGCTGAAGGATCGACGATCGCCGGAGGGATGGCGAGGAGACGGTTGATCCGCTCGAGTGAGGCTCTCCCACGTTGCAGGAGATTCACTGCCCAACCGAGGGAGATCATCGGCCAGATAAGCATACCGAGGTATTGGCTGAAGGCGACGAAATCCCCGAGCGAGATCTTCCCGGCGATGACGCTACGCCCTCCCATCCAGAGGACTATCGCCAGCGAGGACCCGCTCAGGAGCTCGATCAGCGGGTGGAAGAACCCCCATACGCGGACAAGGGCCATGTTCTTATCTAACAACCGTTGGTTCGTCCGGTTGAAGTCCGCGTTCGTTCCTTCCTCTTGCACGAACGACTTCACCACACGGATCCCGGAGACGTTCTCCCGAACCTTCTCCATCACCTCGGAGAAGGCCGCCTGCACCGCCTCAAACCGCCGATGGATCAGCTTTCCGAACCCGAGCATGAACAGGGTCAGGATCGGCAAGGGTATGATCGCGTACAGGGTGAGGCGCGGATCGATCGAGAGCATAATCGCGACTGAGACCGGGATCATGAACAAGGGATCCGCGATCGTGAGGACCCCAAACCCACACGCCCTGCTAACCGCATCGATATCGTTCGTGGCGTGGGCCATCAGATCACCGGTCTTGCGCTCGTTGTAGAACGAGGATGAGAGAATCAGAAAGTGGTCGTAGAGGCGTTGTCGCAGGTCTCGTTCGATCCTTCGCGCAGTGCCGATGAAGAAGTAGCGCCACAAAAAGCGGAAGGCCATCACCACGATTGCGATCAGGACAATGTAGAGCCCTCCGCGAAGGAAGCCCCCCTCCCCACGAGAGAGCCGATCGATGACGTCACGGATGACCAACGGGACCAACACGCCCGCGCCATCGACGACCAACAAGGAGAGGACCCCCGCAAAGATTCGTCCGCGATATCGCCAAAGCCATGTGGTTAGTCGATCCATTAGAAAGAAGATCCTACACGAAATCGAGACCCTTGCAAGGTTTTCGGCATGGAAAGGAGCCTGTTACGTAAATCTTCTCTGCTGCTCCCCTTCAAGCGTAACCCCGTTTTTAAGCATTTTACCGCAGAGGGCCTGTCTGCCATACAGGCACAGGCAGGCGCTGAGGAACTGAGGGATCGGAAGACTGAATGATCGGAAGATTAGGAGGTTAAATCACTCAATCACTCACTCGCTCAATCATTCAATCCTGCCCCCTCTCTGCGTGCTCCGCGTCCTCGGCGGTGAAAGCTTCCTTTTGCAGGGAAAAGCTGGAGTGCACAGTCTAAGAGGAGAGAATGGGGCGGGAGCTTTGGCGAAGGAAGCGAGGATGGTGTACCCTTTCCGAACGCTCGGACTGACACCACGAAGAAAGGAGACACATGCTCACCTGGATCGGATTCTCGCTCACCCTTATCTCTCTCCTTTACCTATCGAGACGGAGCTTGGCGCTGGGAATGGCTGTTGCCGCACTCATCCTTGCCTTATTCACCCTCTCCCCAAACCAGACAGCATCCGCCCTTCTGACGACCTTCACCGATCCCTCGGTCCTCCTCCTGGCCTTTGTCGTCGGCCTCATCCCGATGATTGGGGGAGCCCTCGAGGAATCAGGGGAGATGGATAGGCTCGTTACGAACATGCACATCGGGAAGCGACCGTTCCTCGCGCTCTCCCCTGCGCTGTTGGGGATGCTTCCCATGCCTGGCGGGGCCCTCCTCTCAGCCCCGTTGATCGAACGGGGCGCGGCAGAGACGCCGGCTGCCGTCAAAGCAGCGGCGAACGTATGGTTCCGCCATGCTCTCTACCTCGTATACCCCCTGGGCCCAGCCCTGATCGCCTCGGCCAAGATGGCCTCACTCGACGTCTACCGAGCCATCCTGTTCCTCATCCCCATCTTTCTTCTCGATATCTTGTTAGGCTACGTCTTCCTCCTGCGGCGGGTCAACGGACGGGTCGCCCGTGCCGGGGCCTTCTCCTTTTCAGGGTTGTCTATCCCTCTGGCTCTTATCCTGACGGCTCCAGCGCTCGACATCCTGATAAACAGCGTCCTTCACCTTCCCTATCACGAGATCGGAACAGCGATCGGGGTTACGGTGAGCTTTCTCGCGGTGGTAGCTATCGGGCGGCTGAACAGAGTGGACTGTGTCGCGATAGCACGGAAGATGAGGCCGTGGAAGTTCTCGATGATCATCCTCGCGATGTTCGTCTTCCTGAACGTGTTCAAAGCGTCCGGAGTCCCGGAGACCCTTGCGGCGCTCGATCTCTCACCGATCATACTGTGCGTGGTGATCGGGTTCCTACTTGGGCTCATCACCGGCCGCATCCAGACACCGGCGTCGATCATCATACCTATCTATATCTCTACCTATGGGATGATGTCAGGGGCAGCGTTTGCCGTGACCTTCTTCTCCATCTTTCTCGGATACATCATCACTCCGATTCACCCGTGCATCTCGGTATCGCTCGAGTACTTCGGGACCTCGCTACCCTCTTTCCTGCGGAGGATGGCCGGGCCGATCACGGTGGCGGCGCTCATCACCATGGGCGTTGCCTTCTTCGTCTTGCGATAGAAACCACTGCTTCTCAATAAAGGGGGATCGGCTATAATCTTCCTCGCACAGGCTGACTCGTTGTAAAAAGGAGGCGATTACGTTGTTGAAGTTCAGGGTCTTGCTGCTTCTCGTCTTAGCGAGTGTAGTCCTCTTTGCTAGTGCCTTTGCGCAACAATCGATCTCGTTGGAACAAGGCGTGAGGCTCGGCCTTATCACCCTTATCAGTCAGGGTGGCTACCTTGGCAACCGGGTGACCGTCCTCTCTAACGGGTCTAACACCCAGGATTACCTTCTTGAGGTACGAAGGGGTGATGTCCTGCTCACCAAGGCTCCCGAGGATCAGAACATGGTCATAAGCCGGGACCTTAACGTGCACCTCCCAGCGAACCAGGAAGTGAGGGATGAGGGTATCTGGACGTTCTGTCTCGATTGGGAGATGGGCCCGCCCGACGCTGGTACACACTTGGATGTCGCGCCTTCGCTTACGGAGTGGGCATATGATGAAGCGCCGCAGCTACTGAGACTCCTCGACGCGATCGACGCGAAAGAGGTCTGGGATAATCCGTACGCTCAGAACGCGATCTGGAACATCACCGATGATTACCGAATATACGATACCATGATCGGTGGGCTCGCGCCCTGGCTCCTTCGCAAGGCCGATGTCGATATCATGACCCGGTCAAACCTTCCCCACCTGCCGAACCCCGCCTCTCTTCTGCCGGGGACGACTTTCACTGTCCCTCCCGAGCTCCTCGGAACCGGTGATGTCCAGGTGACTCTTACGTGGGAGAGCACGGCTGATCTTGATCTTCATATCATCGACCCAGCGGGTGAGGATATCTGCTGGTGGAACCCCTCTCCCGTAAGTGGGGGGGAGCAGGACTGGGACGACTGGTGCGACCCGGTCTCACACGGTGGGCCGGAGAATATCTACTGGCCGTATAAAGAGGCCCCTTCCGGGGAGTATGTGGTGCTCATCGACTACTACGAGTCCTGCCGTACAGAAGGCGAAACAGCCTGGACAGTAAGAACGATCGTGGACGGAGAGGTGCGTACCTTCACCGGGACGATTTCCCCAGGAGACGAGATCGAGGTAGCGCGGTTCATACGGTAATCCAAACTGTTACACAAACCTCTTCTCCGTGCAACCCTCCCCGTGTCTCCCCCTCTCCCCGTCCCGTATCTCCCTTTCTCCTTCCGATCTCTCAATTCCCCAGCGTCCTTTGACTCCTTCGTGCTCTTCGTGTCCTTCGTGGTGAAACAATTACGCTAATCGCGTCCGTAGATCTCCTCGATGAACCTTGTGGTGTAGGCCTCGGAGGGATCGAACCGGTCATCGAGGAGGCCCTTGGCCTCCAATCCTTGATAGAGTGCTTCCCATTGTGTGGATTCCATCCAGCCGATTCTCCCGTTGACATCAGCCGTGAGTGAGGGAATGAGCGCCTGTAGCGCCGCGAGCTCGTGCTCTTGATCGAGCCCTTCGTCCTGCGAAACGAGTATCGAGACCGCCTCCTCGGGATGATCGACGGCCTCTTGCCATCCACGCAGGAGAGCGCCTAGGAACAACTCAACCAGTTTTGCAGACTGTGAAACCGTCTTATCCGTCGTGAAGAGGACTTCTGTATAGGTATCGCTCTCGGAGTCTTCAACAGGATGCTGAAGGAGCGCGGCCACGGCGACAAGCGGTAGGCCGCGCGATCGCGCAATGATGATCTCCTCGGCGCTTGCAATGCCGAACGTGTTCGCTCCTGATGCGACCGAACGAACGGGATCGATCCGTCCACTCGCTGGTGCAAAGCTCACCGTAAGGCGATTCTTACGGAAGAATCCCTCCTCTTGGGCGAGGACGATCCCTGTTGATCGCGCATCCAGTGATCCAGTAAAGCAGACAGAGACCGTGTCGAGAGGTGCTCTCCCAATGTCGGTCATGAAGTATACCCCTGCTGCTGCGGCAACCAGGATGACTATCACACTAAGACCGATGAGAAAAGATCTGCGCTTCATCGTTTCCTCCTCCTTACCGCATTAGGCGACCGTCGTTGCGAGAGTCATAAGCCTTGTCTCTCGCCCGTTCGTTTCACTCACTCAAGCCGCAAAGGTCGCCAAGAAAGGCCTTAACTCCTGAGTTACAAACATCTTTTCCCCCTTACCCATTTACGCCGTCCTTTGCGATCTTTGCGTCTTTGCGAGAGGCACAAGCTTTTTCTCTCGCCCGCTCGCTATGCTCGCTCAAGGCGCAGCAGTAGCTAGAGCTTGCAGCAATCAGCCGTCAGCTATCAGCTTACTGCATCGACCTCGCCGGCTTGCTCTCATCACTGATCACTCATCACCCATCACTGCGTCTCATCTTGGCGTTCTCTGCGTCTTTGCGAGAGTCATAAGCCTTTCCTCTCGCCCGCTCGCTATGCTCGCTCAAGCCGCCAAGATCGCTGAGAAAGACCATGCTTCTTGAGTCTCTGGTTTTCACTCTCCGTGTCTCCGCGTCTCCCCCTCCCCAGACTCTCTCAAGGTGCTCCTGTGGGAGTTTGGGGGTGACGAGGCTCACTACGACGAGCGAGATCAGCCCTGTGGCCGTGCCAGGAATGAACCCGTGCAAGCCAAGCGGCGAACCGAGCGCCATCCAGACGAGTGCGACCGTCAACCCGCTCGTCATCGAGGCGATGATTCCCCAGCGCGTCGCTCCTTTCCAGTAGAGTCCAGCGAGAATCGGCCACAAACAGGTGGAGGCAATCGCCGCCCAAGAGAAGGCTGTGAGGACCATGATCAACGCCGGTGGGCGCAGCGCGATCGCAAGCGAGATCAGGCCGATCGCGGCGCTGGCGATCCGGCTGTAGCTAAAGGCCTGTCTCTCCGAGAGATCTTTCCCCAACCCTTTTTGGAGGAAGTCGCGGACGATGGCGCTCGATGTGATGATTAGGACAGAGGCGAAGGTGGACATCCCCGCGGAGATTACCCCTGCGAGGAAGACCGCCCCGCCCCAGGGAGAGAGGATAGCCTTTGTCAACGTGGGAATCGCAAGATCGGGATTGGTGAGGCCGGGGTGGAGAACCCTTGTGATCGCTCCGACGAGGTAAGGGAGGAGAGCCATACTCCCTCCGATCGTGGCGACCACCGTCCCGATTCGCAACACATCGACACTCTTGATCGAGTAGAAGCGAACCAATAGTTGTGGCATCCCCCACACGCCGAAACTAACGATGAGCCCGTACGAGACGAGCCCGGCCCACCCCCAGACCCCGGGTGTCTCGACCAGCCCTCGGTCGATCGCCGCGAGCGAGAGGTTGGCCGCGGCCAGTCCTCCGACGGCTTTGAGCGCCCCCACGGTGAGGAGGATCAGTCCCGCCCCCATCACCCACGCCTGGAAGAAACCCGTCCAGACCACGGCGAGGTACCCGCCGAGCGAGACATAGGCGATGATGATCGCCCCGGAGAGAAGGACACCGTAGATGTAGGGCATCCCCATCAACACCTCGAATATGTGCCCCATCCCCTTGAGGATGCTCACGTTATAGACGACGAGGAAGACAGCGATAGCAACAGCGGAAAGGATTCGCGCCTCCTTAGCGGAGAACCGTTCGGCGAGGAACCCGGGAACGGTCATCGTCTTGAGCCGTGTGGTGAACTCACGCAGGCGTCTTCCAAGGACGATCCAGGCGAGGGTGCAGCCAAACAGGACATTCGCTGCGCCGATCCACAGGGTTGCCATCCCGTACTTATAACCGAATCCGCCACCGCCGATGATGACGACCGAGGAGAAATAGGCCGCGACGTAGGAGAGGGCGGTGACCCAGGGACCGACCTTGCGCCCACCGATGTAGAAGTCCTCCACGTTGCGCATCTTACGTGAAGTGAGGAGGCCGACGATGATGAGGAGCCCCATATAGAGGACCAGGACGAGAGAGTAGATCGCCTTCTCGCTCATCGCTCATCCCCTCCCGATTTGAAGAAGAAGATCGCCCATACGATAGATGTCAACACGCTCGCTGCGATAACGACCCACGCAAAGAAGGTCAGCCACGGGGTATTAAACGGTCCCATTCTAAGTTTTGCTCCTTTCGATCTTTCCTGAATCCGCCTAGTATTGCAGCCACACCGCTATCAATGATCCATTCCGAGAAGGAGTATACCACGACTCAGCGTGACTTCGGTAGATTCAGAGTTGCCCTATACAAGATAAGCATGAAGCAGGTATTGGGAGGAGCGTTCTTGACATTCCCAACCATATGCTACGTCTGAGCATGGCTGAATAAGCGCACTTTGAGGGAATTCGGCTTAAATCAGTGAATCGGTTGATGAGAAGGCCTGTAGAGTAGAAGATCAAGAGCCTTCCGGTGCATGTCCAGCGGAGTACATCATGACGTCACAAGCAAAGCTCCATACCGTGAGACTCGATCATGTGATTGCGACACGTCTCCGGGATAACCTTATGCTGCGTAGACATCGAAGGGATGACTCCGACAGACCGGGTTCGAAGACAAGAGGACTGGCATGGAGGTAAACTGGGCGATATCTATCAAGAACAGCGTGCGCTTTCAGAGATCTTCCCCCAATTTCGGCGAAACACTCGCAGAGCCTATTGACATTTACCTCCGCGTGGTGGATCCACTGGTCGTGCTTTGCCTGCTGCAACCAGGTAGCTGTAGAAATGCCCACGCTCGCGCTTTCCGTCCTTGACAGATGCCTCGAACTCCTCGAGCAAGTCATACATCTGATCATCCCGAAAGGCACCCATTTGGTTTCCAAGCTTCTGGCGCCTCAAGCGCCGATGCAGGCGTATACACGAGAGCGAGAGATCACAGCGTATCTCTGCACCGCGAATCTCAACGAGGCTTCGACTAGGCTCAGTGGTGTGGCGATACTCCTTGACATCTGCTCCTGGAGAGATCCTTGACCTTTTGCATGATCTTAGAAGGTTTCTCAGGCATCTCTCATCGGTCGACTGAGTGCAGTACACCGTACTGCCTGCGGACATCATCTGAAGACTGTTCAGTGAGTCCACATCAGTCTCGCTTGTGTGAATGGTCTCACCATCGCTTTTCTTGCCCACTCGGTACACCCGGCTGTCGTACAATACTAGGCTCAGTTCAGGAGATAACGGGAAGAAGAGCTGAAGCCCCTTCGTGAACAGCCCCACGTTATTCAGGAACGGACGACGAGATTCCAGGAATTGGTTGTAGCGAACTACAGGATTGTCCGAAGTTATGAAGCACACAGGTGGCCTAGCATAAAGAAGCTTGGCCCTTAAGTCGAGCAACGAAGGCCAAGTCCACAGCGTGGCATTCATCGCAACCAAGGCGGGATACTCGTGTTTCAGTCTCAAAGTTGTCCCGAACCCTTCAAACCTCGGGTCATCACCATAGACTACAGCCGCTGCCCGGTTGATGGTCTCAATAACGTTGTTGGAAGCAAACTGTGTACGAAACTTCTGCAGGACTATAAAGGCAAGTAGTCCATGATACTCGTGGGTGTTTGTGGCTGGAAGGCCAGCACCTTCAATCATGGCTGCGATGGCATGTGCGGCGTTATCTTCAATACCGTGCAATGCGTTTTCCACAGTTTCGTCTCTGCCGTAGAACCACTTTCTGCGAGCCTGGTCCTTTATGGATGCGTTTGGGAAATGCCGCGCTGAAGGGATGTGGAACAAGGAGATCCTACGCTTCCTAGGATCTGAACCGAAGTTCCGTAGATAGAACTGTGGCACGAAGTGTTGTTCCTTTTTCTTCCCCATTAGGTATCACAGTATAGCCTAGTAGGCTAACCCCAGTTCCCTTGGCTGGGTAGTGACACGGACATCCGCGCGGTCATGCTCTTGCGCGTAATTGGAGAAGAGCTGGGCAAGCGCCGGATAGAAGCTCTCTTCGCGGGCGTCGCCTTGCTGAAGGACCGCAACGAACGAGCGAAGATAGTCTTTGAACGGTTTTAAGTTCAGGTTGGCCACTCTCCTTGCCCATCGATTCACACCATTTATACCATAGTGATAGAGAAAAGGGAAATATCACCGCTGGAGAAGACGTGGCCCCGAGCAATCTGGGAGCTGCCATTGCATTTTACAGGCGACGGGCATGCCGTTGTCAAGTAGAATTCTTACTTGACGGGCCTGCCTGTGCGTCGCACGCAGACGGGGGTGTGGCTCGTGGAGTCCGTAGGCCTGTAAAGGTACTGCTCGCTCTGAACTGCCGTTCCGTCTTCTATTTCATCCAGCTATATTCACATCTTTGGGGAAGATCCCTTTTCAGTCGGTATTTGCCGGGTAAGGGAGAAGCGGAGAACGGGGCAGAGGGGAACACGTGCATGGAATCGTTCAATGGGCATTTCAAAGGAGAGAACGGTAGCCTGTTCTTCGATGCAAGGAACATGTGGGAGTTGAGAAGAGCTATTGCTCTACAGATCGAATACTGCAATGCACAGAGGAGACATTCGGCCTGTGTGCGTGCGAACACGCACAGGCACGCATTGGGGTATTTCGCGCCATGGACATATATCAAGAAAGAGGTGACCTTGCCGAAACCAGCCCTTGACTTAGCACAAATTAGCTTCTAGACTGGTGCAGGTTCTCCACCGCATGTCCGAGGTACATGCTCAATGGATCGCAGTGAGATAGAAACTCTAGAGTACTGCATTAGTACAACGGTTGACGTTCTGCTCAAGACTCGCGCGAGAACGTGGGGAGGAGCGACTCAGGAGCAGGCTACACGCCGACATCTTGTTTTCTTCACAGCGCGTGGCCTGTGGGGTTTGAGCGAATGCTATCCACATCTAAGGGAAATCCGCAACGCGTCGTTCGTCACGGCAGCGAAAGCGGCGATCAAGTCAGAGGCTCGATGGCTTGTGCAGGCTGGAATCTTACTGAACCGGCAGGGTAAGTGCTGTTGGTTCTCTTCCGACACTGATCCGTTTGAACCAACAAAGACAACTGCGGCAGTCTTGATGGCTTTGCTGTCAGTTCTGAGAGCCCTGATGCCAATCCGTGAAGAGGCCACTGGGGACGAATTTACAGACTTGATAAGACATACGGTAGCTGGGGCAGCCAGTTGGCTGAGGGAATCCATGACGCAAGGGGTTGAGACAATTGGAATGGAGGGGCCTCAAGGTCTGAAGTATCACGTGCGGCGACCGTCTGGGTGGCCAACGATTCCCCTCTCATTGCAGGAGGAGCTCGCAGATCCAGCTGACAGCACGATAGGCGGTCCGTATCAGAAAGCCATCGAGGAAAGCATGGGAATCGATTGCAAGATGATCCGTTTCGGACTTCCTTGGTGGACCTCCACAATTGACCCCCGAGCAACGAAGGAGTCTCTGCGTGCTCTTTCTCGCTTTCAGATGGAGATCCAACGCGGTTCATTCCCTCCAGAGACACTGCGGGTTTGTGGCGGTGCGAACTGGATTCCAGAAGTACTTGGAAAGGCTGTTCAGGGACTTGGTCTGACTCAGCAGAGAAACGGAGGATGGACCGAGGTGCTTTGCGAGAACTTCTTCACGTCCGCTGCTATCGCAAGCGCAGTACCTTGCCTTCGTTTCACACAACAGAGGCACGCCCTTCGAACTGCCATGCGTACCACGCGGAGAATCCGGTTGGCCAAGACTAAAGTCGGGGAAGATGTCTGTCTCCTCAGCTCCCTTGCGCATGTCACGACCTATTTGGGACGCGAATGGGCGGTACTCCCGCTCTTGATGAAGCAGAAACTTGCAAAGGCCGTTGGCCATCATGCCAAAGATGTCCTCGGCCAGCGCCCTGACTATCTAGGTTGTCTTGCCGTCGCAAGTTGCTCCCTATACTTCGACTCTGGACGATCGACGAGACTAAGGCTCGCGTGGTCATCCCCGCTTGCGTGGTTTGCAATGGCTTGTCGTAGACTCATCGAATCCCCTCGCAACACCATCTTCGTCGGCATCGCCGCGCTTCTCTTGTCGGGATTCGGCTACACACTCAAGGCCGTCGTCGGCTTTTCTGATTGCTGAATCTATTGGCATCGTACTTGCTCTGTTGAGTGCAGGGCTGGCTCTGATTCCAGTCTTCCCAAAGGCTCGGAGTAGTCGCTGATCGGAGAGGCGCAGGGCTAGACCCCTACTCCTACATCGCAGGCACTTGCGGTTCCGGCGCTTTTGATCGAGACTGAAGCCTCAACCCTGTCCATGCGCATTCCAGAAGTCCGGTCTGCAAGCAGCGTTCCAGAGGTTAGCCGGGAGTCCGGGGTCTACCATTGTATTTTACAGGTGACGGGCATATCTTTATCAAGTAGAACGAGGTTCAGAGCTTTACTTTTGATGTTTCCGGCTAAAATCGGCGGCTAATTGCAGATGAATCCGAGTGCCTTGGGGGAGTGTGGCACAATTGGTTAGCGCACTAGGTTGCGGGTTCGCCTACTGACCGATGTTTTTCTGCATCCGAATACTGCTCGTGAGCGGGCAGCCTATGAACGTGTGCACCCCAAGGGCTTGTTGTGTCAGTCTTTGAGCATCTTGAGGATGTGCTTGGCCAAAGGCTGTTTGATTTCTCGATGGCGTGGGACAGGCTGGCAGACACCCGTTCTCGGGTTCTGATACCAATCGTGCCGTCCACCGTGTCGAATGAGGATGTAGCCGTTCTTCTCGATTTGACCAATAAGGTCGCGCCGCTTCATGACACCTGCAGCTCGGCCACACGGCGGACTTCAAGGATGTTGCCGCTGGTGAGTTCCTGATACAGATCCTTCAGGTTCTCCTGCAGTTCGTCCAGCATCTCCCCCTGGGTCCAATAATCAGGGAACTCTTCGAGATAACCGAGCCACATGTCATCATGCTGCCAGTAAACGTACCGCATCGTTTTCATAGTTACAGTATATACGCCGGTGCCACCAAGTCCACAATCGGCGCTCTTCGTGGTGAATTCTCTTTGGCATCCGAGACTGTTGTACAAACCTCTCCGCGTGGGTTGCGGAGCAAGGCCGGAGGCCGAACAGAAGCTTTCACCACTGAGAACGCTCGGGAGGTGTAGTAAGGTCCCCATTCGATTACTACACCCCCCAAGCACGCAGAGAGTGGGAGCAGGGTTGAGTGATTGAACCTCCCAATCTCCCCTCCGGGCCAGAGGCCCTTCAGGGCCGGCGGCCGATCATTCAACTTGAGATTCCCTGTGGTCTTGCCACAGGGTTTCCTTAT
>CBDUVB010000031.1:0-19809 GCA_965370555.1 uncultured bacterium | reverse complement strand
TGATGATGAATAGAGGCCTAAAGGAGATTCTTTCCACGGATTCTCACTTTGACCTGATCGAGGGGATAACCCGCGTGGATCCCGAACATCTGTTCCTGCGCCGAAAATCAAACAAGTAACCGCTCTCTTAAGTGGGCGGCCCCGACTCACGTTAAACTGCCAGCGGGCGAAGGTGGACTGGATCGACAATCGATGGCCAAGTGCGAGCAGATTGCTACGCTAGATAAATCCCTCCTTCTCCGAGGACGTTTCGCTGGTAAAGTCTATTCTGGATTGATGCGCGAAGTCGAAAACGCGATGATATGCGCGCTTGGAATTCCAATGGACTAAGCAAGAACCGCTCTTTGGTTTTCCCTTTGGTGGTTCTGGGGGACATAACACTTAATTCCAGCTCGGCTTCTACCCGAGATCTTCACGGATGATTGGGTATTCTCTTGATGTTACGGGCCTGTTCTGTTCTTCGTGGATCACTTCTTCCTCAGCATGGGTCCTATAGGTGAGATAAGGAGAGTTCTTGTTTTTCCGGCGTTTTTGTGTTAGGATGATTTGCTCGTGGCGATTGAATCTCTGGAGGAGCGAGGTTTGCTGCGCAAAGAAGGCATGAACGCCAAATATAATCACCGAAAGGCTTTGCTCCCCTTGATTTCGTTCCTTCTCCTCTCAAGTATTCTCCTACTCGGTGGCTGCGCGGATTTCCTTCGGGGTACGCCACAGGCCGCGTTTACGTGCAGCCACAGCTCCTGCTACCCGTATCAACAGGTGGAGTTCGATGCCTCCGGATGTTCAAGCGAGAAGGACAATGTCGTCAGCTACTCCTGGAACTTCGGCGATGGTGCATCCGCCAGTGGGACCAAGGTTCAGCATACCTTCACCAATCCCGGTGACTATGCCGTCTGTTTGACGATCACGACCGAGCACGAGCAGGAAGCGTCGGTGACGCATACGGTCCATGTAGCGGCGGGGCTTGTCGTCCCCGCGCTCTACCCGACGATTCAGGCGGCGATCGATGCCGCCAAGGATGGAGAGACTGTCATCGTCCTGCCGGGTATCCGTAATGAGAGCCTGCGGTTTCGAGGTAAGCACATCACAGTACAAAGCAGTGACCCGGATGATCCCGATACGGTCAGTGCCACAATTATCAAAGGCAAAGAGTACGGCAGGCCAACCGTCGATTTTGGTGATGGCTCACGATCGCTGCTCGCAGGCTTCACAATTCTTGGACTCCCTTTGCCAGCAGATTGGACCTTCTGCGGGGCGTGCACAGGCATAATTCACATTCGGGAGGCATCACCCACCATTCGTGGGAACCGAATCATCGGCTCACCGGACACTGGAATCGTGATCTATGAGTCACAAGCTCATATCGAGGGAAACATTATCTCAGATAACGAATCTGGTGCTCCTGGCGGGGGGATTTACATCGATAGCCTGTTAGTTGCCCCAATCATTGTGGGAAACACCTTCGAGAACAACACAGCACCTTCCGGAGGGGCGATCTTCATCACCGCGAGCACCTTGAACCTGTCGCCGGCCTGTGCGGCGGAGACCATCGTCCGGGGAAACGTCTTCCGGAACAACGTGGCAACTAAGTATAGTGGGGGCGCCATTTTCGTTGAGTACACTGGGAACTTGAAGCTTGATACCCCCGATAGTAACACGTACTCAGACAACGATCCCGACGACATCTTTTATACGGTGCCGCCACAAGAATGAAGTTGACAATACTCTCACCCTGGGATTTGTATGGAAGCTTCTCCCCCTTTTCCTTGGTTCTTCTGCTCTCTGTGGCTCCTGCCTACGAAGCTGCTGGTGCGGGACCGAGCAGGACGTGATATGCATTACAGAAGATAAGAACCGGAAGTGGTATACTAGTTTCGGAAATAGAAGAGGTTTAGCGGGTTAAAGGTGATAGCCGCAAAGCGAGAGGAGTTTGTTGTGCTCCCACTAAGGAGGTAAGGATGCGCAAGGTACCTCTGTTAATTGTCCTTTTACTCTGTCTTTTTGCAGTTTCCGTTACTGCTTCTGGTCAATGGGCTGCCACGTATGGCGGTAGCGATTGGGATGAGGCTTCATGCATCCGGCAAACATCGGATGGCGGGTACATCGTCGCGGGGACCACAAACCCCTTTGGTGCTGGTAATGAGGATTTTTGGGTCTTGAAGCTCAGCGCCAGCGGCGGCATACAATGGCAGAAGACATACGGCACTTCTAGCTGGGAGGAGGCCTACTCGGTCCTTGAAGCGGATAGCGGCGGGTATCTCATTGTGGGAGAAAGTGGTGGCGGCATTGCAGCCATGAAACTGGACAAGTACGGCAATATCGAGTGGCAGAAAAGGTACTGGGGTGCGTATCTGGGATATGCCGCTTCATCCTCTGTCCAACAGACAAGCGATGGGGGCTTCGTTATCGCTGGAAGGACGTGGCTTGGCCCGAGCACCGACTACTGGGTCTTGAAACTGGCTGCAAACGGAGAGATCCAATGGCAAAAGGCGTACGGCGGGAGTTCTTGGGACCAAGCGTATGCTATCCAGCAAACTGCGGATGAGGGCTATATCGTCGCAGGAACCACGAATTCCTTTGGGATGGGTAACAGCGACTACTGGATCCTAAAGCTAAACGCAGTCGGCAACATTCAATGGCAGAAGACCTACGGTGGATGTTCTTGGGATCAAGCGTACGCCGTTCAGGAAACTGCGGACGGTGGTTATATTGTTGCAGGATCGACCGAGTCCTTCGGGGCTGGGAACAGTGACTTCTGGGTCTTAAAGCTTAATGCAACCGGCGTCATTCAATGGGAAAGAACCTACGGCGGGAGCTCCTGGGACGAAGCGTATGTCATTCAAGAGACGGCTGATGGAGGTTACGTCCTTGCGGGATACTCGTGGTCTTTTGGCGGCTACTCCTGGATCTTGAAGTTGACCGCAAATGGGGCCATCGAACGACAGAAGACCATTGGCGGGACAAGTTGGATTCAAGCCCGCTCCATCCAGGAAACTCTGGATGATGGTTATATTGTTGGGGGATCAGCCTACTCGTTGGACACTGATTCAGAAGACTTCTTTGTAGCAAGATTAGACGCAGATCTTAATATCCCCTTGTGTGGGCTGATCAGTTCCACTTATGTAACGGGACAGACATCGAGTGCTACGGTTTGGACCTCTTCCGCTAGTGTATGGATGACGGACACCTTTGCGTCGACGACAACAGCTACGGTGACCGCGACTAATGTGGTGAGAAACTTCATCTGTGCTCCTTCTGTCAGTTTTCCCGATCCAGAACTGGAACACGCAATTCGTGTCGCTCTTAACAAGCCCACGGGGCCTCTCACGATAGACGATCTAGAGAGCCTCACTGCACTCTACGCCGAGGACAATCACATCACCGATCTCACCGGCCTTGAGCTATGCGCGAACCTGCGTGTGCTTGATCTAGGGAAGTTGGGCACAAGCAACGAAATTAGCGATTTGAGTCCGTTGTCCGGGTTGAACAACCTGCTCTGGCTATACCTTGATGGAAACAACATCACCGACCTTTCTCCTTTAGAGTACTTAACCAACCTGGTGACGTTGTGCCTGTATGGGAATGAAATCACAGACCTTGCTGCGCTGTCCGGTCTGGTCAACCTGGAAAGGCTCTTGCTTGGGGCGAACAAGATAACCGATCTAGCGCCCCTGACGGGCTTGACAAGCTTGCGAACCCTCGATCTCAAAGGCAATAACATCACGAATATCCAGCCGCTGCTCGCAAATACCGGCCTGGGAGCTGGCGATTCGGTGAACCTCCAGGAGAACTGTCTTGACCTTGACGAGGGATCACCGGCGATGCATGTCATCAACATCCTGAAAGATCGAGGTGTGGAGGTCACCTACGAGCCTCAACGGCGGCTTGTTGTAAGTGATTTCAACGCCTCCGATCGCGAGGACGAGAAAGTTACCCTCGCTTGGACCAACCCCTCCGGCAGCGATTTATCGAAGATCGTCCTCCGACGAAAGACCGGCGGCTATCCACAGGATCACACCGATGGCACCCTGGTCTATCAGGAGAGCTCCCCCCGTCGTGGTAAGTCGGAAACCTACGTCGACAAGAACCTGATAAACGACACGGCCTACTACTATGCCATCTTCTGTGAAGACACTAATGACTGCTGGCATGACCTCGTCATCGTAGGGGAGAATGCGGATACGGGAACGCCAGGGGGCGGCCCTGATCAAACTCACACCTATGATGACGGTTGGCAGTTGGTATCCATCCCGTTTGTCCCGGCGGGAGCGCCTGGTCCTCCCCCTGTCCCACCGGCTCGGACAGCGATGCCGATGAGCATGGCCTCCGACATATTCGGGGGGGTGCTCTACCGTTGGGATGCATCCGCTGGCAAATACGTCCACCCAACCGAGGTGGAGCCACAGCTTGGCTACTGGCTCAAGGTGTCACCAGGGGGCAAGACCGTAAGCATCGTGGGGGATGTGATCACTCAGAATACCTCCATCGACGTCTCCGCCAGCGGCTGGCACATGATCAGCACACCGTGGAGCTACGCAAAAGCGGATATTCTGGTCAGCCGGGGAACGAACGGTGACGGAAACGGACCCCCGCCCCTGCCCGAGATCGTCACGTGGGCACAAGCGGTAGCAAAGGGCTGGGTGAGTAACACGATCTGGGGTTACTCCTGTGGAGACTTCTTCAGTGCATCGAGTCTCGACCCTTGGAGCGGGTACTGGGTGCGAGTTCTCGATCCGGGGGAGGAGCTCGTCTTGATCCTACAGCACTCTCAGGCCAATCCTACGAGTCTAGACGTGGCGACAGCGTCGGTTGCCGCAATCGGTGTGGCTGCGGAACCACCGCTACCACCCCGTGAGATCCTTGCCTCGCTGGAGAGTCTCAGTGTGAAGGTAGTTCCTAATCCAGTGGCAGATATACACACCGCTCGCTTCTACGTGCAAGCAAACGCGTTTGTGCAACAGATCAAGGTACAAATCTTTGACCTGTCTGGTCGCCCCGTGTATGAAAGCAAGTGGGGTGAGAACGGCCTTGCCTGGCACGTAGAGAACCTTCAAGGGGAGATCCTTGCCAACGGTGTATACCTGTATCAGGTCTATGTGAGAATTGAAGGGGTTGAGGAGCCTATCGTGAGTGGCATTGGGAAGGTGGCAGTGTGTCGGTAGTTGGACCGGGAATCCGACGGAGATCGTCGTGGCCCACGGTGAGAGCATCTGCTATCCGTGTGGGATCCATCGGACGATGAAAGAATCATCTGATGTCCATAGCTTGCCACGAGCAAGCTACTGTTTGAGTACAGTTGGCCGACAAAGGAGGCTGAGAACATGAGAACAGTGAAGGCACCAAACATCCAGTGGACGCTCGTTCTCCTAGTTGCAGCACTAGCTTCATTCATGCTTGCCCTCAGTGCTTCTTCAGTAGGAGCAGACGAGGGGCTTGTCGCAGCAACTGAAACCGGGGGAACGCTTTGGGACGAGTGGAACCTTGTTTCGCTGCCAGTGGATCCTATGGATGACAGACCCAGCGCAGTCTTCGATGAGATCGGCGAACCTCTCTTCCTGTGTACGTACAACACCGCAGCGGAGGCGTTTAGCTGGGTTGACAAACCGGCATCTGCAGCGGGAACGGTAGGGACGCTTACCGAGGTCGGCCCCCTTGGCGGATACTGGGTAGCCGTCAGGGATGCCTCGCAGGTGCCGGAGTTTGGGGTGAGCGGGGATCCATTGACCGGTGAGCCGGCAATCGACCTACGTGATGCAGGCTGGCACATGATCGGTGTGCCGTACGATGTTGAGTGGCGAACCGGTTCTGGCAGCTCCATCTCCGTCACTTATGGGACTCAGACAGTCTCTCTGGAGCAAGCAATCGCGAATGGCTGGGTTTACAGGACGATATGGGAGTGGGACGCAGCAACTCAAGAGTGGATCACTACTACGGTTTCTGTTGGTACGACCCTTGATCCATGGAAGGGGTACTGGGTCTATACCAACGTGAGTGATCTCGTGCTCAACTTGTTCTGGGAGTCAGCAGGCCCTCTTCCACCGCCGCCGCCGCCTTCTTCTGCTTCGCACATGCCGCTTGAGGTTAAGGATCCGGGGAATCCTCCGAAGCCCTGCATGCCGTTGAACTTCTCACCGGAGGCGTTTGAGGTTGTGAATATCCCGAACCCGATCCAGGATGTTCACACGACAACCTTTTGGGTAAAGGGAGCACTTGAAGCGTTCGTTGAAGAAATCAAGGTGCGGATCTTTGACCTGGCAGGCCGACCCGTGTATGAGAGCGACTGGCGTGAGAACGGCCTGGACTGGCATGTGAAGAACCTCCAGGGGGAGATTCTGGCTAACGGTGTGTACCTTTACCAGGTATTCGTAAGACTCGAAGGCGTGGATGAGCCTATCGTGAGTGGCGTGGAAAAGCTGGCGGTGTATCGGTAGGTAGAAACCGAGCCCGACAAAGATCCTCGTGATATATTGATGGAGTGCAGAAATAGGTATTATGTCCCCGGAGTTTTAACTTTAGAAGGGGAGAAATATAGAATGGAATACACGGTGATCCTGCATCGAGCAGAGGAAGGGGGTTACTGGGTGGAGGTTCCGGCCTTGCCCGGGTGTTTCTCACAGGAGGAGACGGCAGAGGAAGCCCTTCAGAACGCGCGTGGGGCGATCGAGAGCCATCTTGGGGCACTTAAGGAGGAGGGCCAAGAGATCCCGCAGGAGAAAGGGGTCCTGTTAGGAAAAGTGGAGGTTGGGGCAAGTGGGGATGTCTAAGGTAGGTTTTAGTGTGCGGAGGCCGTGTTGTTCGGCTTACGCACGATGCAGAGCGTCTGACTTCAGCGCACGGGATCTGGCTTACTATGCGAGCGAGTTGCTCACATAGCGGATTTGCTGGTTGTGCCGGAGGCGATGATGGAGCGTAGGAATAGGTGTTATGTCCCCAGAATTCCACCAGAATTCCAGAATTACATGTCCCCGGAATTACGCTGTGCTGGAGGAGATGATGGAGCACCGAAATAGGTATTATGTCCCCGGAATTAATTTTGGTGCGGGAAGGAGAAGTTTCGCAAAAAGCGAAACGAAGGCAACCTGATTATCGCGTGCATTTTATATATGCCATCATATGGGCGTTTTACGGGCCTTGCGAGAAGGAGCTATAGAGCCTGTTTTCATATGAGTTTGTGCAAGATGTGAACTCAACCATTCTGAGACAATAAGTGATAGGAGGGCGCGAGGATGAGCGGGAGGATGCCCAAAGGGAGACTAAGGAAGCGTTTCTTTCTCGCTTTCTTCCTTCTGCTAATTTCGCTCCTATCATGGGTAACGCCAGCAATATCCAGCCAGCTAAGCGGACTCTTTGCTGGTGGAAGCGATCCTGGAGTTGTGTACAGGTATTTGGGCGGGACCGAGTGGGAAGCCATTTCCCGGAACTTGGGCTATGCGGTACTTGCCTTGGTCGGATACGAAGGGGAATTGTATGCTGGTACAACCTCGGAATTTGGCGGTGGTTTAGGTGTTGGTCGTGTCTACAGATACGAGGGGGGCATGACATGGACACGTGTGGGTGACAACATGGACAACGAAGTGTGCGCCCTAGCCGTCTACGAGGGTGACCTATATGCCGGCACCGCTTGGAACGGTTTCCGGCTCTACAAGTACACCCAAGGCTCCACCAATTGCGGCATTGCCAATTGGACAAGGGTGGTAAATGACGCAGATTGGAGCGGCATAAGGTCGCTATGCGTTTCTCGGGGTTATCTCTTTATGGGCGATATTCTATTGGACTACATAGGGCGCTGGGATGGTGCGGATTTCCACAAGGATCAAACGGTTGCTGGAGGATCATGCATCTATGACTTTCAAGATTACGACGGACACATGTATGGAGCTGCCTACCAAGGGAGATTATGGCGTTCAACGGACACGGTCAACTGGACAGTGGTTTTGGATTATTACGATGGGAATATGTGGCAGCTGGAGGAGTACGCTGGCAATCTGTACATGTCATACAACAACGGCGAGCTACGTGAATTCACGGGCACAGGTGATCTGCGCGGGACTTTGGTGTTCACAGCATCTGACGGCGTCATCTCGATGTTAGGGACTGGAGCCTACTTGTACTTTGGGACAGGGGGAGATGCGGTGGGCTTTGGGGCTGAGAACACAGGTGTTGCAAACGTGTACAGATACAATGGGGGCAGCTCTGAGTTGATCTGCACCGCAGATCAGTTCGGATCAGGTGTTCAGAGCTTGCTTTACATGCCAAGCCATAGGATCGCATATATTCCTGTCAAGTATAAAACTGCACCAAGTGGTAAAACGCCAACCCACACCATAAGTGAGTTACGACAGCGCGCTGGATTAGTAGAAGACTATTATAGGGAGCAATCTTATGGAGAGGTTAACCTGGAGTCGGAGTTTGTGTTTGATGAATGGGAACTACTAGATAAGAAATGGGTTGACTACGATGCTAATAATAATGGGACGTTGAACGACCGCACCATTCTCCTATTATGGTTTGAGCCTGACGCGGTTCGGGACGATGCTATACAGAAGGCAAGTGCAAGTGCTGATCTTGATGTATATGGTGCGATACTTGTGCTTCAGCCGGACGGTTCCCTACGCTCGTATGCACGTGGGAACAGGATTATTTCCACCAGCAAGGAGAATTATGCCATTTGGGCCCATGAACTGGGCCATGCGCTATTTTCGTGGTATGATTACTACTACGAAGAGTGGTACCTTGGGAGTAGAGGGGATACTCAATACTGGGAATTAATGGGAAATGGATGCCTCTGGAATCCACTTGCGCCCATAATGTCACATCTTAAGGTATCACAAAAGTGGCTAGAATGGGAAACCATATATGCTCGCCAGTATGGGGAATACAAGATAGACCTATTAAAGGATTTGGAACGGGGAGCTATAGCACGTCGCTATCAACCAAGATACGGCCCTACAAGGTACTACATATTCGAAGGAAGGGACCCCCCAGACGGTGTTTTATTGGATGATGAGTATGCCGAATGGAATAATCTTGAGGAGGTCAAGGGTGTTCTGCTGTATAGGGTGACTGGAGGCGCTTTCTTCTGGGAAGACTATGTTTACACAGTCCCACACGGACTCTCCAACCATCGCAGAGTGACTTTGCCTCCTGGCTCCACTTACCGTGATACTGAAATTGGTGTGAGGTTTACCGTCTCGGAAAGAGGGAGCAACCTTTATTTGGAGATCACTGAGGACAAACCTAGGAATACTGAAGTGGTCTCGCTATTTGATGTTATCGCCGAATTTTTTGGCGGGCTTGCCCCCGAGCCATTTCCCCTGATGGAACAGTTTGATGTAGACCTGCATGTATACAGTAATGATGGCAGGCACGTGGGCATTAACTATGAAACGATGGAGTATGAGGTCCAGATAGAAGGTGCTGAAACGAGTGGTGATAGTCCGGGCGGAGGTCCTGAATGGATATCAATACCCGATGGAGTAGAGTATTACGCGGTTGTTGACGCCACTTCCGCCAGGAGATGGGCAGAAGAACATCCAGACTTGGAAGTTGAGGACCTAAACGTTACGGCCAGCGCAACAACAGCCTATTACGATGAAACTGGAGAGAGGACAGAATCAGAACCTATCACTGTAGAAGTAAACCTACAACAACCAACACCAGCCGACAATACCCCCACTGGCACCAAGGTAAAAGTGGAGTTCCCTGCCCAGGGTATCACTGTCATATTTGACGAGGTTACATCGACGGGAAATACCACGCTGAGTGTAGCTACAGATCCACCCTTTGGCACCTTCCCGGAAATCCAATTCCTCAACAAGTTTTATCAGTTCAACACCACCGCTACCTACGTTGGTATTGTCACGATTATCATCAACTATGACGATTCTGGTCTAACTAAGGCCCAAGAAGAAGCCCTAAGGCTCTTTAAGGTCAGTAGAGATTCGGAGGTTGATGTTGCCGACATTACCACCGAGGTGGACACCCGAGACAATTTGATCACCGGTAAGACCGAGAGCTTCTCCTTCTTCGCGGTGGGATATGTAACCAACCATCCACCCACACCAGACGCTGGCCCGGACAGAACGGTGGCTACGGGCACACCTGTGGAATTGAATGGTTGCACCTCATACGACCCCGATGGTGATGAGATCATCTTCCACTGGGATGTCGTGGAAATGCCCCCAACCACTGAAATAACGGCGGACATCGGGGATACCGAGCAGTGCACTTTCGTATTCACACCTCTAGTCCCTGGCGAGTTTACCGTTGAACTCACGGTAACGGACAGCAAACAAGCCAGCGCAACGGACCAGGTGGTGATTACTGCGGTGGGGGAGGATGGAGAAACGGTCACCCATCACTACTGCGAGGGTTGGCAGATGCTGTCGATTCCCGTCTGTTGTGCCTCCAATGATACCGATACCGTGATCGGTGATGATGTAGCGAATCCTTTCCTCTGGCGATGGAACCCGGGCAATGGGGCCTATCTGCTCGCTGATGAGGTGAACCCAACCTGGGGCTACTGGTTGCTCGTTCCGGAAGGTGGTGTAGTGATCGATGCTACCGGAATAGAGCCGCAAAGCGATGTGACTGTTAGCGTATCGCCTGTAGGGTGGCACCAGATCAGTACGCCTTGGCCATACGATGTTGATGATACTCGCGTTCATCGTGGTACTCACGTGAAACCGTGGAATGAAGCCGTTTCTGCGGGATGGTTAGAGGATGTGATCTGGGGGTACGACGGTGCCGAATACGCGCTAGCAAGCCGGATTGCCCCTTGGAGCGGGTATTGGGTGTTGCCATTGGTGGATGGACTGACATTGGAGTTTCATCGTAGCAGTGCGTATCCCGCCGGTACTGCGGCCTCTGACTTAGAGACTACTTCCGTTGCTCCTCTTAGTTTGCCTCCTCCAGTTCCCGAAGATACCTTAAGTTCAATAGGGACATTGCACGTGATAAACATTCCTAATCCGATAACGGATCTGAATACGACAACGTTCAGTGTTCAAGGAGTTCGAGAAAAGCAGGTTAAGAAGGTACGCGTGGAGATCTTTGACCTATCCGGCCATCTGGTCTACAGCGAGGAGTGTTCCGCGGTAAGTATCGAGTGGCATACGCAAAATAACCTGGGAGAGCCCCTAGCAAATGGGGCTTATCTGTACCGAGTTTGGGCGTTGATCGATGGTGAGTGGCGACAGAGTGAGTTCAAGAAACTTGCGATATGCCGATAGTGACACTGCAACGCGAAGCTAGAGGATTGGAGGGCTGACTCGTGGACCTCTTGCAATGTGCCCTTCATTACAGAAATACAGAACGCTTCTGTGTATAATGCGAATTGTATGAAACAGCCGTATCTAACATTGAGGAACTAGATTAAGGAGGCGGAGATGCGGAAACGGAGACGAACAGTGGGGCTCTTCATATTCTTCTTGTTCCTCAGTACAGCATGTGCTTTTGGACAACCGACTTTTACCGATAACAATATTGGTGCTGGGAATCTGAATCCGCAAGATGAGGCGATCGTCCAAGAGATCACCATCCACGGAGACGCTTCCGAGGAAGTCGCGATTACCGCTGTCACTGTGCGCAATATAGGAACTGCACAAGCGTCCGCCTTCACAAGGCTCGAAGTCGAGCTAGAACGGCTGGGTGTTCCTCCTGTTGCCGGGGTGGAAGTGAACCTGGCGGGCTTCACTTCGGGCGGGGTCACCGTTACATTACCAGGTCAGTTCAAGATCCCTGCGCATGGGACTGCCACTCTAAAAATCCGCCTTGTTGTTGGTGTCGCAGTAGTGGATTGGAGCACAATCCAGACAGAGGTTCGCTTCCATTATGTGCAGAATGGAACTCCGTTCTCATCAGGTTGGGTTCAAGATGGGTCAGCCGAGGTTGTTCGAGCCGCTGGCCTTGAGGTGGTACAGGATCTCGGCTTTGATGGCGGGATAATCTCCGCAAACGAGCAAGCCATCGTTCAGAAGGTTAAGCTGGCTGATAATGATGTGAACATTCATGACGTGACAATCGATCGGATAACGCTGGAAAACCTTGGCTCAGCCAATGCCGCTACGGTGATTGCTAATGTGAATTTTGAGCTTGGAAGCGATTCATGGAATGGCGCATGGGGAGCTTGGCCGACAGCATTGAACTTTACTGTCAATGATGACACCACAGAGGAGTTGGTGATTCGGGTTACATTGCGAGCGCCCACTTTCATAACCAATGGTCAGACGTTGCAATTACGTGCGACGATCTTCCACGAGGAGAACGGCGAGGTCTACGAATCGGAGGTCACCGATCTTGCCCCAGAGGTGCTGCACAAGGGTGGCTTGGAGATCGTCTACGACATGAGCAGCGTTCCCCCTTCTCGGGTCACACACGGCGGCGAAGTGATCACTCAGCGGATTCACCTGGAAGACAAGGATCAGTGGAATAATGACGATGCGGATATTCAAAGGATAGAACTTCAGAACCTGGGCACGCTGCCAGGCTCCGATCTGGACAAGATCGTGATTCGCATCGGGGCGTATGAGATTGAGATCCCCGATCTCGGCTTGGGCATTCTCGATCTTGATGACTTCAACACCGTAGGATTGGACGCCGATTTAACGTTGGCTCCGCCCGTGCCAACTGTTGATGATGATACGGCTTCGCAGCTTGAGATCGAGTACTACTTTTCCGACCCGGTCCAATTTGAGGAGCGTACATTCAGGCCAAGGGTTAGGCTTACAGCGTGGGAGAGTGGCGACGATTTTCCCACTAAATGGATCGACTACCCTGCACTTCTCACCTTGTATAATGGCGGGTTGGAAATCGTCCAAGACCAAGGCCTGTTAGCCGAAGAGGTCAATCCTCCACTTGACCCTGGCGAGCTGGTGCGGGGGCGTGGATATCTAGTACAAGAGGTGCTTCTGACCGACATCGATGATGATAACTTTGACGTGACGCTACAGCCGATGGTCATCAAGAATCTGGGCGACGCAACGGAGAGGGATGTCGAGGCACTCGCGATCCTCCTTGACGGACAGCCGGCTGGAGTGGTCTCAGGCGATGCGCTTGTCGGATTCAATGAAGGGGGGGTGCAGATTCCTCTCGATCCCTACTTAATAGGCGATCTGCCAGGGGGACACTCGGTTACGCTCACTGTAGCTGTACTCATAGCCGATGACGCGGTGCCGGGAAGGACGATCGAACTTCGAACACGCGTGATCCATCGCGAGAATGGGGTGACCTACGAGAAGATCGCCATTGATGGTCAGCCAGAAGTGATCGTGAACCTGCTACCTACTGTGGAGCTTTTCCCCTCTGAGACAGAGATCTTTGTTGGTGATGAGGTGGAGTTCACTGCTAACGCCTACGATCCTGATGGTGGGACGATAGACTCCTACGATTGGAACTTCGGCGATGGAAATACATGGCTTGACGGCGCTCTTAACGCTCGCCATCAGTTCAATACGGCGGGAACTTTCCATGTCCAGGTTACGGTGACAGACAACAATGGAGGCGTGAGTGACGATACGGTTGATATCACGGTGCGACCCGAAAATGGTGCGCCTGTTGCGGTCGCTGGTGACTCGAAGACGGCCCTGGTGGGAGAAGAGGTCGTACTCGATGGGTGTCTGTCCTACGATCCTTCGGGCGATCCGATTACGTTCCAGTGGGCAATTGAGCGTGCCCCACTGAGCCACAGCGCTATCGCGCACTTGATCAATGCAGAGTCGTGTCAGCTTCGGTTCGTACCGCTGGTTCCTGGCGAGTTCATCCTCGCATTGACCGTGACGGATAGTTACGGACTATCTGACACCGATCAGGTGGCGGTGATGGCATACTCCGGAACGCCAAGGACGATCTCACATTTCTTCGATGGCGGCTGGCAGTTGATCTCTGTTCCATTACACTGCGTCCCGGATGACGCAGCGCTGGTTATCGGTGATGATGTCGACGCTCCGCTGTGGTGGTGGGATGCAGCCTCCAGCTTGTATGAAGAGGGCGGGCAGGTCTCACCAGTTCATGGTTACTGGCTATACGTACCACATGGAGGAGCAACAATCGATGTGACCGGCTGCGACGTGACATGGGATGTGACGATCAACTTTTCCCCTGCTGGTTGGCATCAGATTGGAACGCCATGGAATCACAACAAGACAGATATCGAAGTTACCCATGGCGCAGTCACTAAAACCTGGGATGAAGCCGTCTCTGCCGGATGGGTGGTCGATGACCTTTATGGCTACGACGACAGCGCCTATTTTTCGGCGGAGACGTTGACCCCGTGGATGGGCTACTGGGCCAAGGCCTTGGTCGATGACTTGAGCTTGATGTTGTCCATAGACCAGATGTCACCGACTGAGGCATCGCATACTTATGGCCTCATGGCAGAAGGAACTGTCTCCCAAGGCCTGCCGCCTTTACCCGCTGAGATTTCAGTGCCAAAGAGCACGCTTGAGATCAAGAACGTTCCCAATCCCATAAGAGATGTGAACACAACGACATTCGTTGTGGAAGGGGAAACCGCCTGGCAGGTTGAACGCATACGAGTGGCGATATACGACCTCTCGGGCCGACTGGTCTACCAAGGCGAGGAAGCTGGAACCACGCTGATCTGGCACACTCAGAGTGAAGATGGTGCGTTCTTGGCAAACGGTGCTTATCTCTATCGTGTCTGGCTTCAAATCGGCGATCGGTGGGTTCTCACAGACGTACGCAAGCTGGCCATTCTCCGGTAGCCCGGTCGGGCTTCCGAGAGGGAGATGATCGGAGAGCAACGTAACGAATGTAACAGATACGGACAGATTAGTTTTTCATCATCTCGAGCTCAGGCTTCTGACAGCTTGCCCAGGGGACACATATCCATTCAATGCCTGACAAAGGGATACTCATGCAATGACGAAGCTCCATTGTCCCCAAATACTGCTAATCGTATTATCAATACGCCATGATCTGGGTGTAAGGAGGTTTCATGACCCTTAGAAAGCGCTTGTTAGGATTCGTAACTGTTTCTATCATCATTTGCCTTCCCGCTTTTGGCGCTATCACGTTTACCGACCAGGATGTCGATCAAGGCAACCTAAACCCAACCGATAGCGTCGTTGTACAAAGAATCGCGATCGCGAACGGTAGTAACTCTACAATGGTCATCACAGCGGTCACGGTAGAAAACTCCGGAACAGCACCTCGTACTTCAGTGGCAAAACTGGAGATCTTGAATGAAGCATTCATCGTTTACGGGAGTACCGCCAACCTAGCTGGATTCTCTAGCGGGGGGGTCACGATAGGGATGACAGACTCGTTCATGGTGCCCAGCGGCGGAAACGAGAGCTTGCAGATTCGTTTGTCACTTCCTGGCAAAGAGGATGTAGCTGACAAACACACCCTCCGAACGAGGGTAAGAGTTCACTACTTGCTTGATGGAGACAGCGCAAGCACGGATTGGATCACTGACGGGGCTCAAGAGGTAGTCCGCAAGGCAGGCCTAGAGACGGTGGAAGATCAAGCTGCGAATGCCGGGATTCTAACTGCAGGTGATACCAAGACGGTTCAACAGATACTGCTAGAGGATAGAGATGCCAATGCACAGGATGTGACTATTACCAAGCTGAAGGTTAAGAACCTGGGAAACGCAGTATATGAAAGCCTCGCCAAGCTTGAGTTCAACCTCAGCACAAATCCAGCTATTTGGCATTCGTTCACGACAATAACTGAAGATATTGAGGGGGAGAATGGACAAGAGTTTGTCCTTCCTACTGCATTTGTCATTCCAGACACTGGCAATGACGGAGGTTCAGCAGTCCTGAGCATTCGAGTGACATTGTCTGATCCCGCCAATATTACAGACGGGTCCGAACTTCGTCTGATCACTACTTTATGCCATTGGGAAAAGGATCCCGTAGACGACAGCTATGAGATGGGGGCAACCGATGGGGCTCCAGAGATATTACTCAAGGGGGGCTTCGAGCACTCAAGTGATGTTAGCACCGTCCCGGTCTCTGGGGTTGTCAATGCGGGAGAACATCTGACGCAGAAAATACATCTTGCGGATGATGATTCCAACACTCATGGCGTAACAATCACAAGGCTGCACGTCAAGAACCTGGGGACCTCACAGGATAGCGATTTTGCGAAGATCCGCGTGCGTACTGGTACATATACGATCGTAGATAATGTATCGCCGAGTGGCTTAAGCGAAGACGGGCTTTGGATCGACATAGGCCTTCTTGTGGGAGATGATGGGAGTACCGATCTATATATTGATTACTACATCAGCTCACTCGTCCACGATGGAGACACGTTTAAACCTTCAGCTACGGTAGAGGTCACTGAGCCCCCTTCCCAGACATTTGCATCTGCAGATATAAACTATCCAAGTGAGGTGACCCTCTATAGTGGTGGCTTGGAGATCGTTGAGGACCGAAACATAAACGCAGGAGATCTGCCACGCGGGGGAACCACTGTCGTTCAGGTGATTCGCTTGGTAGACATCGACGAGAATAACTACGACGTGTTCATCCATCCCGTCGTTATAAAGAATAAAGGGTCAGCAACAGCCGAGGATATCACTGAGATCATCGTGATGCTCGGGACGAGCGAGCTTGGTTCGACAACGGAACTATCAGGTTTTAACAGTGGGGGTGTGGCAATCTCCGCTACCGGATCGAATCAAATAAGCGATCTTGAAGGTGGTCACGAGGTTCTACTGACAATCAAGATTAAAGTGTCGTCAACTGCATCAGCAGGAAAAACGGTAAGACCAGAAACAACCATCTTCAATAGAGAAAACAACGTTACGTATGAAAAGTCTGTCACTGATGGTACAGCGGAGGAGATTTCTTCAAACATTGCTCCAACAATTAGTTTACCAGTAGCTACTACAGAAGTCCACGTTGGACAAGAAGTGACGTTCACTGCACAAGGAAGTGATGCAGACGGAACCGTCGAATCCTATGATTGGGACTTTGGTGATGGCAATACAGAAGAAGGTGGAGAGTCCACGGCGGTCCATACTTACGATAACCCAGGCACATATATCGTTCTTGTTACTGTAATAGACAACGAAGGAGCTTCCTCTGTTTCCAACCCTGTTGAGATCACGGTTAGTGAATACCTGGGTCCAGTGGCAGAGTTCAGATGGGCACCGGAAGCTCCAGCAGTTGGTGGCGAAGTGACATTCACAGATGAATCTGCAACCCCAACCGGCACAACGATCACAAAATGGAGTTGGGACTTTGACGACGATGGTACCGAGGACTCGAGTGAACAGAACCCGAAGCATACTTACAACGCTGCTGGTACCTATACGGTTTCGTTAACCGTCACTAATAGTAACGCTCAGACCGACACAGTGCCTCATGACGTTGAAGTCTCCGCGGCTAAACCGACAGCCGATTTCGACTATTCTCCGGCGACACCTGATATCGGAGATACGGTGACCTTTACGGACAAGAGCACCGCTGCCGGTGAGGCAACGATCGAAAGCTGGAGCTGGAACTTCGGTGATGGCCAAACCACTACCGTTAAGAACCCGACACATACCTTTGACACGATGGGAACCTACACGGTCAGCTTGACGGTGACAGCTAGCAACGATCAGACGAGCAATGTGTACACAGAACAGATTGTTGTTGGTCCGCCGGTGATGGTGTACTCCTATCCAAACCCGGCAAGTGATGCTGCTACATTTGTCTATCGAGTCCCTGATGGGGCAACAGACCTTAAGTTGCGCATCTTCGATATCACAGGAGCTCTGGTCTACGAAGCTGATCTGACAGCGGGTGTAGCGGAGCACGCTTGGGGGCTTGTCTCAACGGCGGGTGATCCGCTGCCAAACGGCCTCTACCTCTGCGTGGTTACGGCAAAGAATGCCACCGGAGGGGCGCTTCCCCCAGCAGCAACCTTCAAGCTTCTGATTCAAAGGTAAGGGAGGGATAACAAGTGAAAAGACTATACGTGCTGATGATGGCAGCCCTCCTTCTAGTCGGGCTGGGAAACGTCACGGGGATGACAGAGACCGCGATCTCGGTTCTCAATATCGAACCGGGTGTGCAAATAATGGGCGTAGGCGGGGCTGGTGTTGCCCTTGCGGAAGGGGCGGAGACCCTCTACTACAATCCGGCTGGGCTCTCCGACCTTGAGGGAATCAGCTTCAGCTCGTTCTACTCCTCACACATGGGAGTGGCGAGCTACAGCTCCTTCTCGTTGACGTTCCGTAACTGGGGAGTCGGCTTTCTCATGCTCGATTCAGGGAATATCGCGGGGTACGACGCCAGCGGCAATCCGACGGACACGCTCTCCTACGGGAGCAATGCGATCCTGTTCGGATTCGGTGTAGATCCCAAGACTCTCGCCTTCATACCTGCCCTTCCGATCGATTTTTCTCTCGGCGGACGGATTAAGTATGTCTCGGCGACGGTTGGGAATGCGAGTGGGAGCGGTTTCGCCTTCGATCTCGCCTATCGCATGACTTTTCCCGATATGCGCGTGGGGCCGGTCGGGTTAACCGACCTGGCGTTCGGCCTTACGGCAACGAACCTGTTTGGCGGTCTGAACTACGGCGCGCACAGCGAGTCGCTGGGGGTGAATCTGCGCTTAGGAGGGTCGGCAAGGATCGCCGATATCGTCCTTGTAACGAGCGATCTCGATCTCTCGGGTCAGTTCCACGCCGGGGCGGAGTACAAGCCGGTTCGGAACTTTGCCATTCGTGTTGGCATGCTAACACAGTCGGGGGTTATGTCCCTCACCCTGGGGTTGGGGATCAACGTCGAGGGCTTCCTCATCGATTACGCCTATATCAGTCATCCGACCTTGTCCGGAAGCCATCGCATTTCTTTAGCGATCGACTTCTCCGGGCTCAACCTGAGTGCGTTCGGAACCTCTCTGCGGCGGCTGTTGCCGTAGGGAAAGAGGATTGAGTGATTTAGCGATTGAATCATTGAGTGATTGAACACCCTCATTTTCCGATGATTCAATCTCTCAATCCTCCGCTCTCCCGATCGCTCAATCATTCAATCCCTCCACTCTTGTTCCAGTTCGTCGAGCCCATCGCTTTCGATCGCCTCGCGGATCCCTTCCATCAACCGGACGAGGAAAAGATTTGGTTGCTTTTTGTAGCGTTGCACCTTGTGTGCAACGTTAAGCTGTTGCGTAGAATTAACGTTGGGGACAAGCCCCCAACGCTACGAAAGAATGTGTTGCTATTGGATGCCATACTACCGTGGGGAAAGACGTCGCACACAAGGTGCGACGCTACGCAGGCGTGCACCATTCAGCTTCCAGTTCATCGAGCCCATTGCTTTCGATCGCCTCGCGGATTCCCTCCATCAACCGGACGAGGAAGCGAAGGTTGTGAATCGTGGCGAGTCTGTAGAAGGAGAACTCACCCGAACGACAGAGGTGGCTCAGGTAGGCGCGCGAGTGATGGCGGCATGTGAAGCAGTCGCAGGTTTCGTCGATTGGCCGTGGGTCGTCGCGAAAGCGAGTGTTGCGTAGATTGATTCGGTGGCGTGGTTCGCTCTTCAAGAAGACGGTGCCGTTGCGGGCAATGCGCGTCGCAGCAGCACAGTCGAAGGTGTCAACCCCTCGCCGCACCCCGGCGAATATGTCCTCTATCTCTCCGATTCCGAGGAGATGCCGCGCTTTCTCCGCCGGGAGAAGGGGGATGGTCCAGTCGAGCACGTGGTGCATCTCCTCCTTCGATTTCCCGAGTGATCCCCCGATTGCGTACCCACCGAACGGCATCTCGCCGATCATCCGTGCGCTCTCCTTTCTGAGATCTTCGTACGCACCGCCCTGCACGATCCCGTACAGAACCTGCTCTGT
>CBDUVB010000030.1:0-19850 GCA_965370555.1 uncultured bacterium | reverse complement strand
CGTAGTCTTGCTACGGGGATAGTCAATTTCAAGGGATTTCTTTATTCTCCCGATCACTCAATCACTCAATCACTCGCTCTCCGATCAGTTTTGGGTTCAGGAAAAGGGGACAAGTCTCCCCTCTTCCACGGTCGACCGACCTCTGATATCGCGCGTGCGCGGGGTAGGCTCTCCGATGGAGGGGATCGTCATCGCGATGAGAAAATACGCCATCGTCCTTCTGATATGCCTGGGGATGGTCGGCCTGTTAGGCTACGCCGCTCCACCGGCCCCTGTTGCGATCGGGTTCGGTGTGGGGGCTCCCCCTTTCATCCCGATCGAATGGTCCGAGTCGTTCTCCTTTCTTACCACGGAGCTCCTCCTCGATCCACACCTCACTCTCCTATGTACGCTTGGGACCTATCCCGCCGATTTTCCTACTCTCTACGAGGGAAGCGGAAGTCTCATCGTCAAAGCATGGCTCGGTCCGGTGGCCCTGTACGCCGGGGGAGGGCTGACCATCCAGTCACGGTTGATCACCGATACCTGGTTCTGGGTTCCGTTTATGAACATCACTGCTGGGATGCAGCTGTGGGTCACCGATTCGTTCGCTCTTATCACCCAGGTCCGTTCCATCGAACCTCTCCCGCCCGTCTGGGCCCTCCACCCGGAGGTCTCGTTTGGGCTCTCTATCGCCTTCGGGCAGGCGCGCCTCGCCTCACCGCGGGAGGACGAGGGGATGTATCTCTGGATCATTGTGGGTTTGGGTATTATCACCCTCCTGGCCTACTACCCACGAAGCTGACATTCGTCCCCCTTCGACATCTTCACATCGACCGTCATTTGTGCTATACTGGATGTCGAGGTATCAATAGACGAATACTGAGGGAAAAGAACGACTAGAAACGACTTGGAATAATGGAGTGATCGCACATCGGGTGGCCCTTGGGTCGTCCGATTCTGCTTGCGTACTTCCCCGTAAGTGAAGGCTTAGAGGAGAGGCACGGGTGAGGAGGAAAGAATGAAGGAAACCAAAGCAACAATTAACCTCAAGAAGAACTTGAGCAACGTGCCTGAGAAGAAGCAGGTGATTCAGGAGAGAACGTCACGATCGGATAACCCAATCCGGACGTACTTCGGCGAGATCAGCCGCGTTCCCCTGCTTACACGCGAGGATGAGGTCAGACTATCCAAGCAGATCGAGGTCGGGGACAAACGGGCTAAGGAAGAACTCGCCGAGGCAAACCTGCGTCTCGTCGTATCGATCGCCAAGAAGTATCGCGGCTGCGGACTCCCGTTTCTCGACCTGATCCAGGAGGGGAACCTGGGATTGATGAAGGCAATCGAGAAGTTCGACTATACAAGAGGATTTAAGTTTTCCACCTACGCCACATGGTGGATTCGTCAGGCGATCCTGCGAGCGATTACCAACCGATCGCGCACCATCAGGGTCCCCACTCATATCAACGAGCTGATCCGCAAGATCTACCAGGTAGAACGGAACTACATCAAGGAGAACGGGCAGATGCCGAGTTCGGAGAAGCTCGCCGTCGAACTCGAAACCACGTTGGAGAACATCATCAAGGCGAAGAAGACCGCGCAGAGCATGACCTCCCTCGATACGCCGATTGGGTACGACGACGATGGTTCTGTCCTGGGGGACTTCATCGAAGATAATTCTGTCGACTCGCCGGAGAGGGAGACGTTCGAACACCTACTCGTTAAGGAGCTGGAGAATGCTCTCGATGAGCGTCTCACCGATCGGGAAAAGCGCATCCTCGAGTTGCGTTATGGGCTGAGCGACTACCAGCCACGCACCCTCGACGAGGTGGGGGTCGAGTTTGGAATCAGCCGCGAGCGGGTTCGCCAGATTCAGAAAGAGGCACTCGCAAAACTGCAGGACTCCAACCTGAAGAAGCGCTTGGAGTGGTTCAAGCTACTCTCCGAGGCAGCGTAGAGAGCTATCAGCCTACAGCAGTCAGCTTGAGGATGTTAAGAAAATAGCGCTTGATGATTCCGGTCTCTCGACACCTTAGCATCTTGGCCTTCTTCAGATAATCGGGAGAATCATGTCAGTGCCAAAGTCCACTGGCTGATCACCTACACCTGTCCGCAGTAGACCGGCCAAACAGCGAGGGGGTCTCTTTTTTTGCTGATAGCTGACGGCTGAATGCTGATGACCGGTGACTATTCAATCTCCTCACTGTAGGAACAGGCCTTGTTGCTGCAGTGAAGCTTCCCTTTCTTCTGGACGAGAACACCTTCCTCGCAGGAAGGGCAGGTTTTCACCGGGCGCTCGGAGATCGCGAATCGGCAGTCTGGATAACGGTTACAGCTATAAAAGGTGCGCCGCCTCTTTGTCGAGTACTTCTCGACGAGCACTCCCTCCTTGCAGGAAGGGCAGGGGACATTGGTGGAGACAGGGGCTGTCTTGCCACAGTCCGCATCTGTGCAACGATAGTAACGCCCGTATCGTCCGTTCTTCAGCTCCATCGGAGCACCGCACTCAGGACAAGGGATCGCTTCCCCTGTCTCACTCTTGAGCCCCTCCAGTGCCTCACGGATAATGAGTTTTCCCTCCGCATAACGATAGGGGAAGACCGGGGGTAGGCTTATCGTGCTCCGGCACTCCGGATAATTTGAGCACCCAAGGAAGTGAGATCCCTTCCAGTAACGAAGCTCCATCGGTGCTCCACACTTCTCGCAGGCGACATCGGTCAGGACACGGAAGACCCTCTTTCCACCTTCGATGCTCTCCGTAAGTGCTCCTACCTGTTCAGAGAATGGGCGATAGAATTCGTTTAACGCATTGACACGAGTCAGGGTTCCTTCTTCAATCTGATCGAGGTCCTCCTCCATGTGCGCGGTGAACTCGGCCTCCACCGTATCTTGGAAGTGTTCTCGCAGGAAATCGACCACCTCTTGCCCGAGGAGCGTCGGGTGGAGACTTCCGTTCTCTTTTACTACGTAGCCTCTATCCTGGATAACGGAGACGATGGAGGCGTAGGTGCTCGGCCGCCCGATCCCTTCCTTCTCCAACAGGTTGACCAATCCCGCCTCGCTGTATCGCCGGAGGGGCTCGGTGAACTTCTGGCGCGTCTCCACCTTCTCCAGGGAGACCTCCTCTCCTTCTTTTAAGTCAGATGGGAACGCCTTCTCCTTCGCCTTCTGATCGGGAAATAGAGTGAGAAACCCATCAAAGACCAGCGTGCTCCCCCCCGCTTCCAGGGTGTAGATTCCCGCCTGCAGGATCGCCTTTCGCTGCAGGTAGATGGCTGGGAGCATCTGCGTCGCGAGGAAACGCCGGTAGATCAACGTGTAGAGCTTCCGCTGATCAGGAGAGAGGGAAGAGGCGATCGCTTCTGGTATCCGCCTCACATCGGTCGGGCGAATTGCCTCGTGAGCATCTTGGGATCGTTTCTTGTTCTTGAAGTAGCGCGCCTTGGGAGTGAGGTACTTCTCTCCGTATCGCTTGACGATCATCTGGCGTGCTTCCGCCACCGCTTCGTCGGAGGTCCTCAGTGAGTCGGTACGCATATAGGTGATCAATCCCACGGTTCCTTCCCTGAGACTGATCCCCTCATAGAGCTCCTGGGCGACCTTCATCGTGCGCTTCGGCGTGAAATGGAGCGACGAGGATGCAGCTTGCTGCAGTGAGCTTGTGATGAACGGGGGAGAGGGTTGGCGGCGACGCTCCTTCTCAGTGAGCTCGTCGACGAGTATCTTTTCTTCCCGTAGCTCCGAGGTGACCGCTTCGGCCTGTGCTCCAGTACGTATGACAAACTTCTTCCCCGCCTTCTTTGTCAGGCTGGCGACAAACTGTTCCCCATCGTGCAGGTGAAGGTCGATCTCCCAGTACTCCTCAGGGACAAAGCGAGTGATCTCCGCCTCGCGATCACACAAGAACCGCAGAGCGACCGACTGCACCCGTCCCGCGGAGAGTCCCTCAAATCGGTTTCCCGCAAGAGCACGGGAGAGGAGAGGGCTCACCTGGTAACCGACGAGCCGATCGAGTATCCGCCGTGTTCGCTGCGCCGCCACCTTGTTGAGGTCGATCTGCTCAGGATCTTCAAGAGCCTTTAGAATGACCGACTTCGTAATCTCGTTGAAGATAGGGCGCGAGAAGGCGCCGTCATCTTTCACGACACGCTTTAGGATCGTGTACAGATCGTAGGCGATAGCCTCCCCCTCGCGGTCGTGGTCGGTTGCGAGGTAGATCTTATCAGCTCCCTTCGCCGCCTCGCGCAGCTCCTTGATGAGTTTGCTCCGTTTCGTCTCGAACTTTGGAGTAAACTCGTTTTCTATATCCACGCCAAGATCCTTCTTCGGGAGGTCGCGCACGTGACCCTGTGAGGAGAGGACCTTATACCCCTTACCCAGGTACTGGCCGATCGTCCGCGCCTTGGTCGGCGACTCCACGATAATCAGTTTATTCAATTCCATTGGCTCCTTTGTCGAATCGGACCATTATACAGAAGAAGTAGTGAAAGTCGAAGACAAGCATCTCTCGCCCGTTCCTCACGTGGAAAAAGGGGACACGGAACGGATAAAATACGCATGTCATGAACGGAAAATCGATGCGATACGTTGTTTTTGAAGGGCTCCCCGCGGTGGGGAAGAGCGAGACCCTGGCCCTCCTTGCCCGCTTCTACCCGGAGCAAGTGAGGGTTCTTCCCGAGTTGGTCAAGGAGGTTGTGACGCGGGAGAAAATCGACCTCTTCTCCGAGCGAGAGCGCCTCACCGAGGCGCTCCTCGCCGAGATCCCACGCCGTAAGGAAGAAGTGGAGGTGATCCTTGCCAAAGGGCAGCTCTGCCTGGAGGAATCCCACCTCGGCGTTCACCTTGCCTACGCACACGCACTCAACGATCGCTCGTTCATCGACGCCTATCACACGGTCAAAGACGCGCTACCTGAGCCGGATCTCTACCTGCGCCTCGAAATCCCGATCGATCTCTCCCTCGCGCGACAGAGGGCACGTGGGACCGCCGCCTTCGACATCGATCGTTCCATCCTCGACCGGATGCTCGCCCACCTGCAAGGCTGGCACATCACGCATGGGAGCCGGATCACGACCATCGATGCCGATCGTTCCCCTTCGATCTTCCTCACTGAGGTTGAACGACTACTCGGCCTCTCCTACACCGCAGGATCGGCTAACCTCGAGGATACGTTTGACCTCCTCTTCCTCCTCGGCCGCCCGGCAAGCGGAAAGAGCGAGTTCATCGACTTCATGGAGAAGTGTCCCCTCGAACGACGAGCCGAGCACTACCACATTGCCCCGTTCTCCATAATCGACGATTTTCCCATCCTGTGGGATAAGTTTGAGGAGGATGACCTGTGGGAGCGCCTCGGGCGAGGACGCCTCTACTCGAAACGGGCCGACGAAAACTACGCCGTCGTCGATCAAGGCATATGGCCGTTCCTCACCGGAAGGATCGATCAACAGGTTGTACGTATCCTCGCTAAACCGGACGCACTCTCCCAGAGGAGCCTCTTTGTCGAGTTCTCCCGCGGTGGAGAGAGCGGCTACCAGAATGCCCTGAACGGGTTCTCCAAGAAGGTCCTCTCCCGCACAGCGATCCTCTACGTCGACGTCTCGGTCGAGGAATCGTGGCGACGGAACCTCATCCGTTACGACGAGAATAAACGTGATGGAATCCTCACTCACTCCGTCCCACGCGAGGAGATGAAAATGACCTACGGGAACGATGATTGGCCCAAGATCGCCTTATCTCCCCAGGGCACGCTGAACGTAAAAGGAATCGAAATTCCTTACGTAACGATGGGAAACGAGCCGGAGTCGACCGATCCCGATGTCCTTGGATCCCGCTACAAGGCCGCCCTCGACCGGCTGCACAGGTTGTGGAAAGAGAGCCGATCCTAATATTTCAGGCGTGTACCTTAAACAAGCTCCCCCCAACACGTGCTGGCGTTCTTACAGTCCCTCTTGGAGCAGAACGACCGTGTAGACGATCGCGGTCACGATGAGCGTCAGTCCGATCGCGACGAGTACTGCGAAACCGCTTGGGACGGGTTCCGCCCTCTCCTGAGCGATGGTATAGGCGGCGATGTCGTAGGCGATGGGGAATCCGGGTCGGGATGGGTCCTCCAGCCATACCTCCCACGTCCAGGTCCCAGGCTTCGCATGGTCAAGGTGCGTTCGATTCCATGTAAACTTGCCGCTCTCGAATCGGCACGGCTCCGGGTAGAGGCTGCGCTTCGTGAAGGTGTAGGAGAGGGGAGCGTCTGGCGATCGAGTGTCGCTCCGATAGTGGGCGTAACGGATCTTTCCATCGGGATCGATCGCACGGACGTAGAGAAGGTAGGATTCTCCTTCATCGTTCCCGCTTAATTGAAGCAAGCGAGTCTGTCTGTCGCCGGGATGGAATACCCCATCTGAAGGTTCAAACGAGATATCGAGACGCAGCCTAGTAGGGGGAACGGTTCCGGTGACTACGACGAACCGGTCGATGGTGTAGTTTCCGAAGACCCCGTGATCGAGGGTCGTCTCGATCCCGTGGGGATCGGACGAATCCTGATTATAAGGGTCGATGATGGTGTAGGTGTCACCGCTCCTTCCGGCAATCACCACCCAGTGGCAGTCCTCCGATTGCGTGGTCGACCCGTGGCAGTGGCTTCCCCAGTGCACCCCGCAGACGATTGGGTAACCTGCCGATAGGGCCTGATCGATCCTCTGGCGAGAAAGAGCGTCGATTCCGTTGCTGAATTGGTTAGAGTGGGTCGTGATAGAGATCTGCGGGGGGAGGTGGGTCCACTCCAAACAGCAGTTTCCGACCGGATCCTGCCCGCAACGGCCGTACCCACCGTGTATTTTCAGCCAATCGTTCAGGATTCCCGGATCCATTCCCGATTGCGCCCTTCCTGTACAGGAGGAGGCTGCAGGGATCGATAGTTCCACCCCGTAGTAATCGAGGACCATGGCGAACGCGGTGATTAGGCACCCAGTCTTGGCGATCAGGTCGGGACAGCCACCTGTCCCCATCTTGCAGCCCCCCCAGTAATCAAAGGCGTCTGCATAGGCCTGGTTGAACAGGGGGATCGGAAGGTGAACCTCCCCTTGTGCGATGGCAAGGAGAGAAGGTAGGAGAAGAAGCACGACAAGAGCGAGTATGAACGCTCGCTTTGAACCCAGCTTGCGTTTCTCTCTCACCATGGAGATGCGTGCAATGTCAGGCCCCTGCCTCCACCCGGAGAGCCTGAGCCGCGATCAGGCCGCTCACAGCGGAGTAGACGATCCCACGGCAGTGTCCAGAGGCGTCACCAGCGACGTAGAACCCAGGGATCACGGTCTCCATCGACGGGCTCACCGGATAACGGGTATCGTAGAATTTGATCTCCGGAGCGTAGAGGAAGGTGTTGTCCGCAGTGAGGCCGGGAATGATGTGGTCGAGCTGATCGAGCCCTTCGAGGAGGTTCACCACCACTCGGTCGGGGAGGGCCATGGAGATGTCGCCTGGAGTGGCGTCGGTGAGGGTGGGCGAGATCGTCACCCGTCGCAGGCGAGCGGCGGTGGAGCGGCGGCCGTTCTTCAGGTCCTTCAACCGCTGGATGATCGGGCGTCCGCCGCCGATCGTCGTCGCCAGCTTGGCGATCGCCCGGCCGTACTCGGTAGTATCCTCCACAGGATCGGTCAGTTCGATGTGCGAGAGGAGCGCGAAGTTGGTGTTCTCTGTCTTCTCCTCGTTCTCCGCGTGGCCGTTCACAAAGGCGAATTCGTCGTAGGCCTCCTTCACCACGAACCCGTGGGGGTTGGTGCAGAAGGTGCGTACCATGTCGTCGTAGGTAGCAGTGCGCACCCGCAACTTGGCGTCGTACATCACTGTTTCGATAGGTGCGTAGATCTCCGCTGGAAACTCGACCCGCACGCCGACATCGATCGGACCGTACTCGGTCCTAATCCCCAATCGCCCTGCCTCCTCGCGCAGCCAGTAGGCCCCGGCTCGCCCCGGGGCGACGATTAGGTAGCGCGCCTCGATATCTTCCGTGCCGGTGAGGAGGAAGGATTCTCCCTTTCTCTCGATACGCTCGATCCTGTTTTCGATAGAGACGAGGATTCCCTCGTCGAGGAGATGGTGGTAGAAGCGATCGATGATTTGCCGGACGTGTGAGGTCCCCATGTGACGCTGCCTTCCGCTGATGAACTCGATCCCGAATCGGCTCGCCTCCTTCTTCAGCTCGATCAGGGCCGCTTCGTTCTCGCCGGAGTACTTCTCCGGAGCACCGAAGTCGGTGAAAGTGGCGTCCACTAGATCAATGTAGTCCTGAATCTCCGCTTCACCACGTCCGAAGCTCCCTGGATCCCCACCTATCTTGGGAGTGAGATTGAGCTTCCCGTCGGAGAAGGCACCGGCACCCCCGATACCGAAACAGAGGTGCGTACGCTCGGTCGGCTCCTTACCGCGGTCGATGAGGATCGTCACGAGACCGCTCTGCGCAAGCTCCTTCGCGGCGAAGAGCCCTGCCGGTCCCGCCCCGAGTATGGCAACGTCGACCTTCCTCACAGGAGTACCTCCCGCAACGTGCTCAGGTCCTTCATCCGAATATCCGGCGCGACGTGATCGGGTACTGGTTCATTATCAGGGGTCACCCAGGCGGACCACAGCCCTGCTTCCTTTGCGCCGACAACGTCCATGGGGTAGGAGTTACCGACGTAGAGCGCCTCCGTAGGCGTGGCACCCAATTGTGCAAGGAGTTGATGGAATACCTGTGCGTCAGGCTTGTGGATTCCCAGGTCTCCGGAGACGAGGATCTTATCAAATAGCGGTGCGATCCCTAAATCCTCGATCTTTGGCCACTGCATATTCGTCGGGCCATTGGTGAGGAGTCCTAAGCGATATTGCTTCTTCAGCGTGATAAGGAGGTCGCGTGCGTCATCGAACAGGGTGAGTGATGGTCCCCTGATCCGGGTGTAAGCGGTGGCGAGATCATGAGCGAGGGAAGGATCGACAATATCATGATCAGCGAGGAGGCGGGTCCAGATATCCTCCCTGATCAAGAGGGCTGAATCCCGGTTTAACTCCACCGCATCCCACAGTTCGTCATAGCGCACTGCAGCGTCTGATAGATCTCCTACTAGATCTGTTGGCTGGCCGGTGCGGCGGAGCGATTCGACGATCGCTTCCCCAACGCTCACCGTGTAAGTGCAAAGCGTTCCATCGAGGTCGAAGATGACGGTTGTGATTCCCGGTGGCCTCATCGGTTGAAGGGCTCCTTTTAGTGGCTTATCCTATGTGGTTAATTCGTTTGCCATGCGGTCAATCGAATGATAGGGAGAGGGGTTCTCAAAGTCAAGGGAGGAGCGATGCGGATCATCGGAGGAAGCAGACGGAGTAGGCGGCTCGTTCCATGGGAGGAGACGGGGATCCGACCGATGCGGGACTTCGTCCGGACCGCCCTGTTCAATATCCTAGCCGAACTCGTGCCGGAGGCGCGTTTCTTGGACCTCTTCTGTGGGACGGGGAGCGTAGGGTTGGAGGCCCTCTCGCGCGGGGCGCGCGAAGCGGTCTTTGTTGATCGCTCTCCTGGGGCCTGCGGGATTGTGCGCCGCAATCTGGATCTGTTGGAATTTCTCGACGTGGGACAGGTATTGCAGGCCGACTTTGCCGAAGGGATCGACCGCTTACAGCGACGGGGGAGGAGATTCGATCTTGCCTTTGTCGGTCCTCCGTACGGGAAAGGACTCGCCGACCTTGCCCTGGATCTCCTGGGCGAGGGGCGCCTCCTCGCGGAAGGGGCGGTAGTCGTCAGCGAGGTGCGTACCGGTATGGAACTGGCCAGTTCCTATGGTGAGCTGCAAGAGATCGATCGGCGAACCTACGGGGACAACACCCTCTTCTTCCATCGCCTCTCAGGGAATTGAGGCGGTTGGCGAGAAGGATGATCGGAGATAGAATGCAGAAAATCCTTGAGGAGGGAATAGGTGAGAGATCGATTGATCGGAGATCGAGTGATCCTGGTAACGAACGACGATGGAGTGAATGCACGCGGGCTGATGGCCCTCAAGGAGGAGCTCGACCGGGTGGCACGGGTGGAGGTCTACGCACCGGACAGGAACTGGTCGGCGGCCAGCCGGACGATGACCTTTCACAAACCACTGCGAGTGGATCAGGTCCGTCTCCTCAACGGGACGGTCGGGCACATGACGAGCGGTACACCCTCGGATTGCGTCTCGCTCGCGCTCCTCGGCCTGCTCAAGGAGCGGCCCGACCTCGTTGTCTCCGGGATCAACGCTGGCCTCAATGCGGGGCAGGATATCACCTACTCGGGAACCGTCGCTGCAGCGATGGAAGGTGTACGGGGAGGGATTCCAGCGATTGCCGTCTCGCTCGATATCGGAACGGAAGAGACAGAGGCGCCGGACTACTCCCGCGCGGCTCGCTTTGCCGCGCGGCTCGCCACCTTTCTCCTCGAAAGCAACCCTCTCCCGCCGGGGATCCTCCTCAACGTGAATATCCCCAACCTCCCCCCTGGTCGGCCTGCCGAGGTGAGAGTGACCCGGCTGGGTGGGCTTGCCTACAAGAACTACCTGGTGACAGGGGAGGATCCACGCGGGCGAAGCTACTATTGGATCACCGGCGATCCGCTGACCGAGGTTCCAGCGGAGGAGGAAGGGACCGACATCTGGGCGATCGCCAACGGGTTCATCTCCATCACCCCGATCCACCTCGATATGACCGAACACGCCCTTCTGAGAGAGCTGAAATCCTGGGAAGAGAGGAGCTGGTCTGATTAGGCGCGGCCGACTATGCCTTCCAAATGGTCCACACACCGACGAGGATGAAGAGGGCTCCAGCCAAGTAGTGGAGCAATCGGGTGAATCCGGGAGGGATGACGCGGACGGCGATGGTGCCCAGCCCGACGGCGATCGCTGTGGAGAGGAGGAGTGCGCTCCCCGCTCCGAGGAAGACCGCCCACGGCGAGCGGGATTCGATCGCCAGGTTGAACACAGCAAGCTGCGTCTTATCCCCCAGTTCCGCCAGGAAGACGAGCACAAACGTTGAGAGCGCGATCTTGAGCATCTTTCCCCCTTTCTTGAGTGAAGAGGATTGTAGCGCGAAGAAAGAGAGGGCACAATAGAGCGGTTCGGGACACTTGCCAGTTTGGGCCTGTTGAGCATAGACTCTCACGAGTGAAGGAGAAGATGATGCTGCACCGAACCTACTACCAGTACTTCACGAACATCACGTACAGTACCTGCCCGGAGTGTCTGGCCTGGCACGGGAAAATCACCCGACACCCGATGAGCTTCCCGCCGTGTGAGCGTGGGTGCGAGCGGAGAGTCCTTCCCTTCAAACACAAGGAACTCTCCTACCGTCGGGAACAGAGGCGAAAGATGCAGGCAGCGGCGCAGGGCGAGCTCGCCCGACGAGAGCTGTTCGAGGAAGGGATGAATCTCCTCGGCGTCGATAACGAGCAGGCATTCGAACTCCTGGAGCGTTCGACGAGGTTTGACCTCTACATCCCGGAATTGGAACGGCTCGTTCGCGAGAAGCGTGAACCACTCAACGAGGACCCGGAGTTCCGTGCGCGGTTGAAGAAGCGATTCATCCAGGCCTATTCCGATAAGTTCGGATGGCGGCGCTACGAACGCCTCCCCGAGCTGATGCGCATCGCGCGGGAAGAAGCAGGGATCGAAGCGATCAAGGAACTCTTCGCATGAATCTCTCCCGAACACAGGAGCGGGGATTGATCATCCTCGTCGCTGTCGGGCTCGTGGCGAGCGGCCTCGCCCTCCTTCTCCCTTTGATCCCCTCCCGCACTCCATCTATCGAGCCGATCAATCTCACCGGAGTGCGTGTCCTCATCCCCACCTTTCTCGACACCCCGGAGAAGGTTGACCTGAATACCGCGACCGTGGACGAGCTCGTTATACTCCCAGGAATCGGTGGGGTGCTGGCAGCAAGGATCATCGCCTACCGCGAGGAACACGGACCGTTTCAGACCCTCGATCAACTTAAGGGGGTGAATGGGATCGGGGATAAGGTGGTTGAGGCGATCGCGGAGCTCGTCACTCTCGGAGAGTAAGGAAGGAGAAAGCCGACGAGATCTGGTAGAGAAATGCGGTTCCTTGCCGTTTCGAGTGGGTAACTGAAAATATAGTACGTAACAGAGTGCCTCTCGCAAAGACGTGAAACGGTGATACGTAATGAGTGACTAGTCATTAGAGAGCAAAAGCATTCTCTCGCAGAGACGCAGAGAACGCGAAGGGAAGCACTAATTGAGAGAAGGACAAGAAGAAAGGGCAGTTCTTGGCGATCTTGGCGTCTTGAGCGAGTGAGAACGAGCGGGCGAGAGGACAGTGTTTTATCATTTGCCGTTAAGAGATCACTACCCACTAGAAACGACGAAGAGCCAGAAATGTTTTGTCAAGCAAGCATGAGGTAGTAGGGCGGTTCTATTCCCCGGTGATTGTGTAGATCAGTGTGAGGCTATACTCACCCTGTTTGTAGGAATCTTTTTCTGTCTTCACCTTGTAGTCGATGAGGAGGGGATGAACGCCGACCCCGCCCATCGCCAGTGTCTGATCGAAGATGGTGATGGAGAAGTAGGAGCCTCCGTTGGCGCGAAGGGAGAAATCGGAGAGGGGTTTCACGTAGGTCCCGTCGTCACTCCTTCCCATATTGGGTTCTAGAGCGTGCACCTTGACGGCCCACGGAATGTTGCTCGCCGCGCTCAGGGTCAGTGCCCCATTCTCTTCGATGTACCCAAACGCAAAGTCCGCCTCCGTCGGTTGACGGAGATCGTAGTGGGAGACGACACTCGTCTCCGCCGCTGCAACGCCGGTTATCGTGAGCGAATAAAGAAATCCCTTGAAATTGACTATCCCCGTAGCAAGACTACGGGGTATTCCGCCAATTTCATTTTGACCTGAAGGTCAAAACCGGGATTTCATTATTTCACCTCACCCCGACCCTCTCCTATCAAGGAGAGGGGTATAAGGAAACCCTGTGGCAAGATCACAGGGAATCTCAAGTTGACCGGAAGGTCGACCCTGATGCTGTAGAGGAGGCACATCATCGCTACCGCGGTCATTTTTGCAGTTTGTAGTGCCTTCTTGTGGGGAGGGGGACAGGTCATCGCCAAGCAAGGGCTTACGGACACCTCGCTCGCCCTGTTCGGGTTCATTCGTGCGGGATCCGCTCTCCTGTTCGTAATTGCATTCGGTCTTCTCACGACAGGGTTTTCTATGGTCGCCCCTAAACTACTGATCATAGCCGTTCTCGGCGGCACATTGGATTCATTCGGCGGCACATTGCTTCATATGATCGCTTTGAAGAGAAGCCCTGCACACGAAGCCGTACCTCTCTCCAACACAGCACCGTTTTGGGGCGTGGTAGCGGCGGTTGTTTTCCTCGGAGAGTCACCGCAATTCGCGTCGTTCGCTGCTGCGGTGCTGGTGGTGCTGGGCGCGTACTTCCTCGCCTCTAACCATGACCGATCGGACAAACACACAACGCGCTGGGGACCGTGGGTCGCACTCGCCGCGGGGGTGTTGTGGGGAGTCGCCGAGATAGTGCCTGCAAAGCACTGCCTCACTCAGGGCATGACTCCACTCACTTATCAATTGATGGCACTCACGGGCTCAGCCAGTGCATGGGGCGTGTTTGCTCTTTCGCGGTACTGTTTAGGCGGGTTTTCCTGGTCCCGAAGAGGGATAAGCATTGCCACGCTCACCGGTTTAACCAACCTCTTCCTTGGGTCTGTGCTGTGGCTGTTTGCTCTCGATCGAGCGCCCGCGAACCTCATTGCCCCAATTCGGGGTCTGGTCGTCCTGTTCGGATTCCTGGCCAGTGTTCTCATCTTGAAGGAACGCCCTTCGAAACGTTCTGCGATCGGCGTTCTTCTAATCATCGCCGGGGTGATGCTGGTGTCGATAGCGTGGTAGAGTCGTTCTGGATGCGCCGCTACCCCGCAGCCTCCACCTGTCTTCCGCTATTCTTTGCGTCTTTGCGAGAGGCACAAGCTTTTCTCTCGCCCGTTCGCTACGCTCACTCAAGCCGCCAAGGTATCGCGACACTCACAACGTAGCACGCATATAATGCTTCCACAGATCGATGGCGATAGCGGCAGCGGATGCCCTCACACCGTGCTTTTCGAAGAACTTGACAACATTCTCTATGTCGCGCTGGAGGAGTGAGAACGCGCTTGGATTGAACCGTGGGTCCACCATCTGTGGTAGATCGATTATCGTGATCTGCTCGTCCCAATAGAGGATGTTGTAAGGTGACAGATCACCGTGGACTCGGTCCTCCACAAGGAATAGCTCCACGTTCCTCATTACTCGATCGAATACGCATTGCGCCTTGCCAGTGGGGAACTCCGCTCCGAGCAACAACGGTGCGGGTGTCGCTTCATTGCCGATGTAATCCATGAGGATTGCTGAATCCTCCACGGCAAAGGGGTGCGGAACATCGGCGCCCGCTGCATTCAGTAGTTGAAGGTTCTCGTACTCCTGGTATATCCAGTCACCCCTGGCGGCCTGGTGGCCGAACGCGGTCTTGGCTCGTATCGCTCGCATCGTCCTTGGATTGGGGCGATGTGCACGCTCGCGCCCCTGTTTATAGACGGCCCTGCTGCGAAATGCACTTGCAGCGTATGGTCGGTATACCTTGGCGGCGAACAGTTCCCGCCCGGTGCAGGGATGTGCGCGGCAGCAATAGACCGTTGCCTCCTTACCACGTTGGAGCGTGGCTACGATTTCCGTGATGAATCCCTCGTCGAGAAATGGTTGAAGCGCGTTGAGAAGCTCGCCGTCGCGAATCATATCGACCCGCTCCGACCCCAATGCCAGCTCAAATAGCTCTTCTGCATGTATCAAAGATGATCTCCTTTGTACCAGGTGATGAGGCAGCGCTCCTCCACGTGCAGACTACCAAGGGATTCCTATCAAGAGGATGTCGTACGTAAAACGGCAGCAGTGCGTTCTCAGAGGTTTAAAAGAGATTGACGAACTACCGGGTTATAGTGGAGGCGACACCCTGAATGATTGCTTCACTTCTTTCCATAGGGCACCTCCTTTAAAACTGAACCGGATAGCTGTCTTGCGCAAACACTTGGATTCCCATGAACCCAACGCGCACGAGTGTAGCACATGGAAAAGCTTTCCGCAAACGCAGAGGCTGTTGCATAAACCCCTTCCCCTTACGAAATAGAAGCTTTCACCGCCGAGGGCGCGGAGCACGCAGAGAGTGGAATGGGAACATTAATGCTTCATCTCAGCGATCTTTGCGTCCTCTGCGGTAAAATGCTTGAAACTACGGTTTGAGTTTGAAAACGAGCAGTAGAAGGTTCACACAACAGGCTCCGGTGAGACCGGAAAGAGGCTAGATCGACGTAGGACTGGTAGGCCGCACTTTGTAATAGGCTCTTCATGGATTGAGAAAGGTATAGATGGCTAACGCGAGTGAAATCATCTCCCCCTGCTCGTCCGCTGTCAGATTTCTCCCAACGAGGGCGGCGAACGCGTCGATCTCCGGAAGGATCACCGCGGGGAGATCCTTGCGCGGGAATGGATCCTCCTCGGGGCCAAGGAGGATCTCCTTGAGGGTAGGATCGACCTGCTCGATCGGTCCTTGTTTCAAGAGCGCCCGGATCGCAAAGGAGACACTAAATGCCCAGCCGTCCTTCGTTCCCTCGTAACTCTCCAGCGCGATGGTGAAGACCCCTTCGAGCTGCTTGTTCAGCTCGTAGACCGCCGCAAACATACCCGCGTCCGCCGCTTGCGTAAACAGGTCGAGGTCAGGTTCGCTAAGGTTGCCGATCGCCGCGATCTGTTCCTGGTAGTCACGGCAGAATGAGGCCACGCTCGACCGCAGGTGAGCAAGCCTGGTGACTTCCTCAACTCGTTGGGAATCCGTCTGCACGATGAACGCCATGTGGAGATCGACCAACCGATCGGAGACGGCATCACATGCCTCGTTTAACCCAGGAGGGATCGCCACCTCGGAGCCATAGAAAAGATAATTGGCGTACGACCGGTATACAGCGTAAAGAGGGGCGAAAGCAGTGTAGGAATCAGCGAACACAGAACCAAGCGAAGCAGGGGAGGCTCCCGCCACGACTACGCCGAGAAGACAAACAACAAGAGCTAATCCTGCAACTCGATGGACCATAGATCGTATTGTAGCGGATGTTCCACCGCCTTGGCGAATGCCGGTAAAGTAAATACCCACTGGCGAACTCAAAGTGAATGATTGAGCGAGTGAGTGATTGAGTGATTGAATCTCCCGATCATTCAATCTTCCGATCTCTCAATTCCTCTTGCACCGCCCGGGCGGCTTCACCTATCCTCACAGGCATGAACCCCGAGAAGGTAACGAGATGGATTGCAGAACGTCTCCATGATCACTACGGCGAAATCTCCGTTACCACGAGCAATCCGCTCGAAGAACTTATCTCGACAATCCTCTCTCAGAACACGAATGATACGAACCGAGATCGAGCTTACGCTTCCCTCCTTGTACACTTCGGAGACCTCGACAAGGTGAGACAAGCCCCGGTAGATGAGATTACAGAAGCAATCCAGGTCGGTGGGTTGCACCGACAGAAGTCGTCCCGTATTAAGCTGGTCCTCGAACGGATCATGCGAGAACGGGGATCGCTCGACCTCTCCTTCCTCGCCGATCTTCCCCTCGACAAGGCGATGGCATGGCTCCTCGCCTCCCCGGGAGTGGGGAAGAAGACGGCGGGGATCGTGATGCTCTTCTCGTTTGACAAGCCGTATTTCCCGGTCGATACGCACATCCGGCGTATAATAACCCGTCTTGGCCTGGTGGGAGAGAGAGACGACCCACACCAGCGGATGAACGCGCTCCTCCCTCCCGATCCAGCGCTCATGAGACGTCTTCACCTGCAGTTGATCCGCCTCGGCCGCGAGATCTGTCATCCGCGTCGTCCCGAGTGCCCCACGTGCCCGTTGAGCGATCACTGCACGTGGCGGACCGAGACTTCCTGAGCGAACGGTTGCCTTTCCCCCCTTCACCAAGGAAAATAAGGGAAGAAAGAACGGACGGAATCCGAAAGCGAGGGGGTCTTATGCTCGAAGAGCGACTGGGAGAGATGCTAACCGTACGTGGGATGACCCTTGCGGTTGCCGAATCGTGCACCGGCGGTCTATTGGCGAACCGGATCACCGATGTTCCAGGATCGTCCGCCTACTTCCGTGGGGGAGTCATCGCTTACCAGAACGATGTAAAAGAGCGCCTACTCGCGGTCCCGGCTTCGATCCTCAATCGATACGGTGCGGTGAGCGCAGAGACGGCAAAGGCGATGGCAATAGGGTGCAAGGACCTCCTAGCGAGTGACATCGCGGTGGCGATCACAGGGATTGCCGGTCCCGGCGGGGGGAGTGAGGAAAAACCAGTCGGTCTAGTCTACATTGCTGTAGCCACAGCAGCAGCGATCCATTGCCGTCGGTTCGTCTGGGATGGGGATCGGCTGGCAAATAAGGAACGATCGGCCGATGCGGCTTTCAAACTCGTCCTCGACAGGCTGGGAGGCACTCCCGCCCTGTTTGAAAGAGAGGAAGAGATCCGGTAGCCTTCCCACTCAGTCTTTACGCAAGGGAGCGGTAACAATAAAGATCTGTCTATACCTTGAGGTACACGGCTTGGTCGACCAATCCGGGATTGGGGTAGCAACGCGCAATTCCGTGCAGGCCTTAGAGAGCCAAGGGGTTACTGTAACAAGGGACCCTGCTGCAGATTACGACATACTACACCTGCAATGGATCGGGCCCAAGTCGCTCTACTATGCACGTTGGGCACATAAGAGGGGGAGGCCGGTCGTGCTGAGCGTCCATACCCCCCCCGATCTGATCCACGAATCGTTCACCTTCTCCCGCACGCTCGCGCACATCTACGGTGAGTATCTCCGCAGATTCGCCCATGCCGTGGACCTATTCATCGCCCCCTCCCCTTTTGCTGCGCAGGGGCTCAATAGGATCGCGAACGGGCGGCCGATCCACGTGGTCTCAAGCGGTGTTGATGTCGATCGCTTCCGTTATGATCAAGAGAAGCGGGATTCCTTCCGGCGCGAGTACGGCCTCGATCGCCCTACGGTTCTCTGCACGGGACAGGTGATCCCCCGTAAGGGTATCGAGGATTTTTTAGCCGTTGCTCGCCTTCTCCCGAGCGTCTCGTTCCTCTGGGTTGGGACGAGGGTCAATCGACTTCTCTTCTACAGTCCTCGCTTCGAGCGCCTCCTCAAGCGTCGTCCAAAGAACGTCCACTTCACCGGGTTCATCGATGATGTTGGTGCAGCCTACAGCGGGTCTGATATTTTCCTCTTCCCCTCCCACGGGGAGTCGCTCGGACTGGTGATCCTGGAGGCCGCCGCGACCGGTCTCCCCCTTGTCGTACGCCGCCTTCCAATCTACCGGGGGTGGCTCCACGAGGGAACGGATTGTGCGATGGGGGAGACGCCGCAGGAGTTCGCCACCGCTATCAGTGCGCTGTTCGATCGACGGGAAGGCCGGAACCGTGGAGGATCCCACGTCGTGCAGGGGCACTCGCTGTCCCAAGTTGGAGAAGACCTCCTCGCTGCCTACCAGGAGATCCTGTGATGCACCGAAGGATCCTCGTCATCGGTCTAGATGGAGTGGGATTCCCGCTCATCGATCCGTGGCTTAAGGAGGGGAAGCTCCCGCACCTGGCACGACTCTTCGAAAGCGGAACACATGGAACGTTACAGAGTACTATCCCCCCGCTGACCGGCCCGGCGTGGGCAAGCTTCCAAACCGGGGTCAATCCTGGGAAGCACGGGATCTCCGGATGGACAAAACGCCGGCAAGGGAGTTATTCCATCTCGGTTGTAAATGGTGATGACATCCCCTATCCCACCGTGTGGGAGCTTGCAAGTGAGAACGGGAGAAAGGTATTGAGTATCGGGCTCCCCTTGAGCTACCCGCCGCGAAAGGTCCATGGGGTGATCATCCCTGGGATGTTGACCCCGGAGAGCGACCCCACACCGACTACCCCTCCGAAGGCCTACGCCGAGCTTCGTCGCGTTGCGCCGGATTACCGTTTTTTTCCGGAGTGCGCCCACCGATTCACCGTCAAAGCCAAGACGAAGGAGCTCCTGACGAGCGTAAAGGGACGGGCGGCGGCGGCGAAGCATTTCCTGTGCCAAACCGACTGGGATCTGGCGATGCTCCACTTTCAGGCGACCGACAAGGTTCAGCATGATCTTTGGGGCGTCGAGAAGAACGGGTTCGATCCTCTCTTCACCGTCTTCCAGGAGGTCGATCGACAGGTTGGGGAATTAGTCGAGATTGCACAGGCGGTGGAGGCGAGTGTAATCCTCCTCTCCGATCACGGAATGGGTCCGGAGGAGTACACCTTCTCGATCAACACCTGGCTCCTTCGGTCAGGGTACCTTCACCTAAAAAAGGGATCGACCACCCGCTTCAAACGCATCGCATTTCGTCTCGGGTTCACACAGAAGCGGCTCATGCGCCTCGGCCTCCTCCTTTACCCCCTCGCCTATAGGTTAGGGCTCGTCCGCTCGTTCTTCGATACAGTAGGCGAAGGCTGGCTCGCGCGTGCGATCTCCGCCCTCTTCCTCTCCCTCGACGATATCGATTGGTCGCGAACACGCGCCTATTCCCACGCCGATATCGGGCACATCCGCCTGAACCTGCGCGGGCGTGAACCTGAGGGGATCGTCACTGAAAGCGAGAAGGATCGGCTGATCGGCGAACTGATCGAGAGACTACGGACAGTTGTGAACCCGCACAGCAAGGAGCCTCTGCTAGGTCAAGTCTTCCGCTGCGAGGAGATCTACCATGGAGAGCGACTCGACCAGGCCCCCGATATCCTCTTCCTTCCGCTGGACCTACGCACAGTAGGAA
>CBDUVB010000029.1:0-19901 GCA_965370555.1 uncultured bacterium | reverse complement strand
GCCAGCGCTCGTCAAGTCTATCGAGGGGAGCCTCGCCAGGGTCGAGATCGGAGGGGTCGTTCGCGAGGTGAGCCTCCGTCTTACACCGGAGGCGCGGGTGGGAGATTACGTCATCGTACACACAGGCTATGCGATCAACGTCCTCGACCAGGCGGAGGGCGAAGAGACGCTGAGGCTCTTCGAGGAGATCGCGAGGATGGCCGATGGGGAGCGTTGAGGCATGAAATTCGCCTCCGAATTCAGGCAGGGGAACCTGGCACAAGGGCTCCTCTCCAAGATCCGTGGCGCGTCGAAGAGACCGGCGAGGTTTATGGAGTTCTGTGGCGGGCACACGGTGACGATCTTCCGCTACGGGATACGCCAGGCCCTGCCGGAGACGATCACGATGCTCTCCGGGCCAGGCTGTCCGATCTGCGTCACGGCGAACGCGGATCTCGATAAGGCAATAGCGTTGGCCCGGATCCCTGAACTGATCATCGCCACCTTCGGCGACGCAATAAGGGTTCCGGGAAGCCACACGAGCCTGCAAGTGGCGCGGGCCGAAGGGGCTGATGTGCGCATCGTCTACTCCACCCTGGACGCTCTCAGGATCGCTGAGGAGAACCCCGGAAGAAAGGTAGTCTTCCTCGGTATCGGCTTCGAGACGACTGCTCCTACCATCGCTGCCTCCGTCCTCCAGGCAAAGGAGGACGGGCTCGCGAACTACTCTGTCCTTTCCTTACATAAACTCTGCCCCCCGGTGATCAAGGCCCTCCTCGATTCCGGGGAGGTCGCCCTCGATGGGTTCATCTGCCCGGGGCATGTCTCGGCCATCACTGGATCAAGGGCGTGGGAGTTTATCGCGCACGATTACGGGATTTCCTGTGTCGTTGCGGGGTTTGAGCCGTTGGATGTCCTGCAATCTGTCGATATGCTGGTCGCCCAGGTGGAACGCGGGGAGCCAAGGGTCGAGATCGCGTACCGCAGGGGGGTGCAGCCCGAGGGGAACACCGAAGCGCTGCGACTTATGTATGAGGTCTTTGAACTCTGTTCCGCGGAGTGGCGAGGTATGGGGACGATCGCAAATAGTGGCCTGAGGATCAAGGATGATTACAGACACTTCGATGCAGAGAAGGTCTTCGAGATCGACCCTGGACCGACCCGGGAGCCAGCAGGGTGCATCTGCGGAGAGATATTGCAAGGGTTAAAGACGCCACACGACTGTCCTCTATTCGGAGAGGCCTGTACCCCAGAGGAGCCGGTAGGCCCGTGCATGGTCTCTTCCGAGGGGAGCTGTTCCACCTATTACCAGTACGGAGGGGGCGAGATTGAGCGATAGGATCCTGTTGGCACACGGAAGCGGAGGAAGGCTGGCACATCGGCTGGTGGAGAAGCGGTTCGTAAAGCCCCTCTTAAACCCTGTACTTGGCAAGCTGGACGATGCTGCCGTGGTCGACTTTGTGGGACGGTTGGCCTTCACCACCGATAGCTATGTGGTGAACCCGATCTTCTTTCCGGGCGGGGATATCGGAAGGCTCGCGGTATGTGGGACGACGAACGATCTCGCGATGTCCGGGGCACGCCCCGTCTATCTATCGCTCTCCTTCATTATCGAGGAGGGTTTCCTCCTAACGGATCTCGACCGGATTATCTCTTCGATCCGCGAGACGACGGAGGAGGCAGGGGTGAAGATCGTCACCGGGGATACCAAGGTTGTCGATCGCGGGAGTGCTGACAAGCTCTATATCAATACCGCCGGCATCGGCGTGGTCCCCGAGGGAGTCTCCCTCTCCGGCGGAAACGCGCAGCCAGGGGATAAGATCCTCCTCTCTGGTCCGATCGGGGATCACGGGATCGCCGTGATGAGCAAGCGTGAGGGCTTGGACTTCTCCACAAAGGTAGAGAGCGACTGTGCACCACTCTGCGAGATGGTCGCTGCGATGATTGCGGCGAGTCCGAAGATCCATTGCTTGCGGGATCCAACACGAGGAGGATTGGCTACCACTCTAAACGAACTGGCCTCGCAATCCAATGTGAGGATCGTGATCGAGGAGGAGAGGATTCCGGTACGTGATGAGGTCCTTGCCGCCTGCGAGATGCTGGGTTTCGATCCCCTCTATGTGGCGAACGAGGGGAAGCTTGTCGCCGTGGTCCCTGCCTCCGATGCCGAACGGGTTCTTGCTGCAATGCGGAAGAGCAAGTACGGGAAGGAGGCCGTCCTCATCGGTGAAGTGAAGGAAGGATCTTCACGCGTGGTGATGAAGACGAGCCTTGGAACCTCGCGGCTGATCGACATGCTGACCGGCGATCTCCTTCCGAGGATCTGCTGAGCATGCATGAGCTAGCGATCACCCAGTCGATGCTCGATCTTGCACTTGAACAGGCAAAGAAGAACAATGCTATATGTATACAGAAGGTTTCGGTCATCATCGGGGAGATGTCCGGAGTCGTAGATGAGTGCGTGCGCTTCTACTTTGAGATCTTGAGCGAGGGGACCATCGCGGAAGGGGCGGAGCTTGCAATCCGTAGCATCCCCGCAACGGCGCGGTGCCGGCAGTGTGAAACAAGGTTTGAAGTCCACGGTATGGACTGGATCTGTCCGATGTGTGGGAAGGCTCAAATCGAGATCGTAGGTGGCAAGGAACTCTATCTAGAGAGTATAGAGGTGGAAGATGAAGATTAAGGTTCTAAGGAACATCTTGAGCGCCAACGATCAGCGCGCGCAGGAGAATCACGAGCTGTTCGATGGCCATAAGATATGCGCCATCAACATCACAGCCTCGCCTGGCGCGGGGAAGACGAGCACCATCTTGGCTGCAATACGGGCGCTGAAGGGTGAGATAGGGATCGGGGTGATCGAGGGAGACATAAGTTCAAGTATCGATGCAGAAGCGGTCAGCAAGGAAGGGATCCCCGCCGTGCAGATCAACACCGGTGGAGCCTGTCATCTCGACGCGACAATGCTCTCCAACGCCTTTGACAACCTGCCGCTCGCAGAGATCGACCTCCTGTTCATCGAAAACGTGGGAAACCTCATCTGCCCCGCCTCGTTCGCCTTGGGAGAGCACAAGAAGGTGCTCATCGCGAGCGTTCCCGAAGGGGACGACAAGCCGTACAAGTACCCGGTGATGTTCAACCAATCGGATCTTGTGATCCTGAACAAGATAGACCTATTGCCGTACGTGAAGTTCGATCGGCAGAGGTTCGTCGATGCGATCAGAGGCCTGAACAAGAATGCGACGATCATCGAAATATCATGCACAACCGGTGAGGGCATCGAAAGATGGTTGGAGTGGCTCGCCACCGCGGTGGCTTGCCACGGGATCGATGACCCGCGTGAACAGCAACCATAAGGAGGAGAAGATGAAAGCGATTCTCATCATCGCCGATGGTTTAGGTGGTCGACCGACCGATCAGGGGGGGGAGACCTGTCTCGAGGCCGCACGGACTCCCCACCTTGATGAGTTGGCGGCGCGCGGCGCGCTGGGCCTGGTCGATCCGATCGCTCCTGGGGTAAGGCCGGGGAGCGACACGGCGCACCTCTCGCTCTTGGGTTACGATCCGCATGTGGTCTATACCGGACGGGGGGTATTCGAGTGCCTCGGTATCGGGATGGATGTCAAACCGGGAGATATCTGCTTCCGGGCGAACTTCGCCACCGTGACCCCCAACGAGGGGAGGTTCATCGTCAAGGATAGGCGTGCGGGGAGGATCTCCTCAGGGCAAGAGGAACTGGCAAAGGCATTGAACAGTATCTCCCTGGGGAATAGCCTGGGCGTTGAATTTGAGTTCCGCGCGAGCACACAGCACCGCGGGGCGCTCCTGCTACGGGGGGACGGCCTGTCGCGCTACGTCACGGAGAACGACCCGCACAAGACCGATGAAAAGGCGCTCGATTTCCATCCCATGGGGGGGCATGACAACGAAAGCTCCCGCCGCACCGCCGCTGCATTGAACGAGTTGGCAAGGCGTAGCTACGAGGTCCTCCACGATCACCCGGTGAACAGGGAGCGTGAGCGTGCTGGAGAGAAACCGGCGAACTATATCCTTGCGCGTGGAGCTTCCGACCTGCCACACCTCGATCCTATTGCAGCGGTCTACGGTGTGAGCGGAGCCGTCATCGCCGGTGGCGCGCTCTATCGTGGAGTTGCGTTGGCCTGCGGAATGGAGGTGCGCGATGCACCCGGTGCAACGGGCGGTCTTGACACAGACCTTCGATCGAAGGCGAAGACCGCCCTTGCGGCTCTAGAGACCTTCGACTACGTCTTCATCCACGTGAAGGGGACGGACAACGCTGGCCACGATCAGGATGCCGCCGGCAAGACCGCGTTCATCGAGCGGATCGATGCCGAACTCATCGCACCGTTGATGAAAGGGGTCGACTGGAAGGAGACTCACCTCGCGATCACCGGCGATCACACCACCCCGATAGATTACGGGGATCACACCGCCGAACCGGTCCCGATCCTCTACGTGGGCCCGAACGTGCGTAGTGACTCGACGAGCGTCTTTGGCGAGCGCGAGGCAGGCCGCGGAGGCTTGGGCCGGTGGAGCGGGAAGGTCCTCCCGATCCTCTTGAACTACAATAACCGGGCGCCAAAATTCGGGTCTTAATCCGATTTACGCTTCTATGCCTTCGTTCAAGAAGGTATTGTACTCAGTCACTTGACGGAAGCGGAAAGTATTGATAGAATCAACTCGATCTGAGCATTGCTCTCGCCCGTAATGGAGAATGGCACCTATTAATTCGAAAAGAGGATGATGGCAAAAGCAACGGACAACAAAGTCGGAGCAGTGCTTGTAGTTGGTGGAGGTATTGGCGGTATGCAGGCCTCCCTAGATTTGGCCAACGCTGGATTCAAAGTTTACCTCGTGGAAAAGAGCCCTGCGATTGGCGGGGTCATGTCCCAACTTGACAAAACCTTCCCCACGAACGATTGCGCGATGTGCACGCTTGCTCCCCGGATGGTTGAGTGTGGCAATCACATCAACGTGGAGAAACTCACCTACTCCGAGGTAGAGAGTATCGAAGGGAAACCGGGAGCATTCAAGGTTAGGGTAAGAAAAAAAGCTCGCTCTGTGGATCCTGATAAGTGCACCGGCTGCGGAGAGTGCATGGAGAGCTGTCTGGTGCGTAATCATGCCTATCTTGAGCCCCTGGCACCGGAGCCGTTGGAGCTTACGCCAGAAGAGCTGGAAGAAGTTGATCGTATCCTGAACAAATATCAAGCCCTGGATGGTGCCATCGTACCTATACTTCAAGACCTCAGCGCAAAATACAACTGGCTTCCTCCTGGAGCGGTCCAGCATGTCTCGGAAGTTTTGGACATGCCGCTTTCGCGTGTGCTTCGTATCGCCACGTTCTATAACATGTTCAGCCTCGAGCCACGAGGCAAGAACATCATTCAAGTCTGTCTAGGAACAGCTTGTCACGTGAAGGGTGGGGGAAGGATTCTCGAGACATTCGAAAGAGAACTCAACATTTCAGCCGGAAGGACCACAGAGGATATGCGTTTCACGCTTGAAGCTGTGCGATGTCTTGGCTGCTGCGGCTTGGCTCCGGTGGTGACGGTCAATGGGGAGGTCCACGGGAAAATGACGCCGGGGCAGGTTGTGAAGGTATTGGACGTATGTCCAGTATGAGGAAGGAGCAGAAGGTGTCCAAACTGCGACCAGGGGATCTAGACGGCATTGCCAAACGTATGAAGAGAGCAATGTCGTTGCGGGAAGGCGCGGGGCGGGCCAAGATCACTGTCCACATGGGAACCTGTGGAATCGCGGCCGGGGCGCGGAAGATCATGTCGACCGTGATTGAGTGTGTGAGTGACGCTGAGGCAAGCGACGTGATCGTCACCGCTTCTGGCTGTGCCGGTTTGTGTAGCAAGGAACCAATGATGACCGTTGAGATCGCCGGGCAGGCACCTGTGAAATACGTCGAGCTCACCGAGGAGAAGGTTGAGCGAATCTTCTCGGAACACATCCTGGGTGGAAAGATCGTGGCTGAACACGCCCTGGCCATAGGTAGCGAGCAAACACTATGAACAATCCTCGGATGCACTTAATGCTTTGTGCCGGGACGGGTTGTGTCTCCAATGGTTCATTTCGGATCAAACGGGTCCTGGAACAGGAGCTGACCAAGCACGGCCTGCACGATGAGATCGCTATCGTTATGACCGGTTGTAACGGGTTCTGTGCCCAGGGTCCTGTGATGGTTGTTCAGCCGGACAATATCTTCTACCAGCTTCTTTCTGAAGAGGACGTACCGGAACTTGTCGAGGAGCACTTCCTTAAAGGACGCCCTGTTGAACGTTTAATGTACACAGCACCCGTCGAAGAAGCGCCGGTGCCGAGGATGAGCGAGATCGACTTCTTCAAGAAGCAGCGCCTGATCGCTCTGCGCAACCGTGGCCTAATCGATCCTGAGGAAATTGATGAAGCCATTGCCCGTGGTGCCTACCAGGGCTTGGCAAAAGCCCTTACCGCCGTGACCAGTGAGGAGATCATCGAAGAGATCAAGAAATCAGGGCTCCGTGGCCGAGGCGGAGCGGGATTCCCCACCGGCCTCAAGTGGGAGCTGACCAGAAAACAGCTGGAGGATGAGAAGTTCGTGGTCTGCAATGCCGATGAGGGTGACCCTGGAGCCTTCATGGATCGCAGCATCATCGAGTCCGATCCTCATGCCGTGGTGGAAGGGATGGTGATAGGTGCCAGGGCGATCGGTGCCAGCCAGGGCTTCGTATATATCAGAAACGAGTATCCTCTTGCTGTGAAACGGATGGAGAAGGCGCTAGAACAGGCTCGAGAATACGGCCTCATAGGGACGGATATCCTTGGTAGTGGTTTCGACTTTGACATCTCGATTCTACGTGGAGCTGGGGCATTCGTATGCGGGGAGGAGACCTCGCTCATCCGATCGCTGGAAGGGCTACCCCCTGAACCGCGCCTGCGGCCGCCTTTCCCCGCTGAATCGGGAATACGAGGCAAACCGACGAATATCAACAACGTCGAGACCTGGGTGACGGTTCCGGAGATTATCAACCGCGGTGCTGAGTGGTTCTCGCAGATTGGCACAGAAACCAGTAAGGGTACGAAGGTGTTCGCCCTGGTTGGGAAAGTAAGGAACACCGGCCTTGTTGAGGTCCCCATGGGGATTACACTGCGCGAGATCATCTTCGAGATCGGCGGCGGGATGGAGAACGGCAAGGCGTTCAAGGCCGTACAGACTGGTGGTCCCTCGGGTGGCTGCATCCCTGCGAGTCTGCTCGACCTCCCGATAGACTACGAGCGCCTGGCTGAGGCTGGTTCCATTATGGGCTCGGGCGGCATGATCGTGCTGGACGAGAGCGACTGCATGGTCGATGTAGCAAGGTACTTCCTTGAATTCCTGCGGGGCGAATCCTGTGGGAAGTGCACTGCCTGTCGTGAAGGCGTAGACGTGATGTATCAGATTGTCACTGGCATCTGTGAGGGAAAGGGGAAACAGGAAGATATCGCCCTTCTTGAGGAGCTCGCTCCGGCTATCAAGGACGGCTCCCTATGTGCTCTTGGGGCAACTGCTCCCAATCCGGTCTTAAGTACCCTGCGCTACTTCAAAGACGAGTATGAGGCTCATATCAATGAGCGGCGTTGTCCGGCCGGAGTCTGCAAAGCCCTAATCGAGTATTCGATTGATCCGGAGAAGTGCAAGGCATGCATGCTGTGTGTCAAGAATTGTCCTCAAGACGCAATCTCGGGAGCGAAAGGAGAACCGCAAACCATCGATCAGGAGAAGTGCATCAAATGCGGCGTCTGTCGCGATGTTTGCAAGTTCGAGGCGGTCACGGTCCAATGAAACTGAAAACCGTTTGCGAGATTCTCGAGACAGAGTCAGCCTGGAAAGCCGATTGGACCCTCTGCGTCCCCCGTGAGGTCACGTCATGTCAGGCAAGTGACCTTATCAGCGATATACTGTCCTTGCGCGGCCCCGATTCGTTGCTTTTGACTGGGTTGACCAACGTGCAAGTGATCCGCGCGGCAGAGCTGCTCGACTTCGTCGCCATCTGCTTTGTCCGCGGTAAGCAGCCGCAGCCGGAAGCGGTGAAACTGGCAGAAGATAAAGGGATACCCCTGTTAGCTACTCCTCTTCTTATGTACGAGGCTTGTGGTCGGCTGTACGCAGCGGGGTTACCTGCTGGGACCCGGAAGGAGGGCGTCCCGATTGCCTGAATTAGAGATCACCAAGATCCAGGAGCTCGTCTATGAACTCCGGGTTGGCGATGTGATGAAAAAGGAGGTTATCACTGTCACGCCTTCGACCCCAGTAAGTGAGTTGCGGGGAATCCTACGCGACAACCGCATCTCGGGTACCCCCGTGATCGAGGATGGATGTTTGGTCGGCATCATTAGCATCGAGGATTTCATCCGGTGGCTGGCCGAAGGCAGTCCCAACTGTGCGATAGCCGACTGGATGACGAGAAACGTCATAACGCTCTTTCAGGACGAACCGCTTATCCAGGCGATCAACAAGCTCGAGAGGTTTGGGTTTGGCCGCCTGCCGGTCTTCGCAAGAGACAGTAAGAAAGTGATCGGGGTTCTCACCAAGGGAGACAGTATCGTTGGATTGCTCAAGAAGTTGGACGTCGATTACCGCCAGGCAGAGATGCACAGCACCAGGTCAAAGCATATCTTCGAGGACATCGTTGCTGACCGAAGTTCACTGATCTTTGAGTACGACGTGGCCGGTGGTGGTGATGTCGAACGAGCAGGTGCCAGTGCCAGTGGGCTGAAAACCTCCCTCATGCGACTGGGAATCAACCCTCAGACGGTCCGTCGGGCCGCCATTGCCACGTATGAGGCGGAGATGAATCTCATGTTTTTCACAAACGGTGGCCTGATTACAGCGATAATTGAATCTAACTCAATCCGGCTCGAGGTGACAGATGATGGTCCTGGCATCGAAAACGTCGACCAGGCCATGCGTCCGGGCTTCTCCACGGCCCCGGATTGGGTGAGGGAGCTTGGGTTCGGCGCTGGAATGGGTCTGCACAATATCAAAACGTGTGCTGATCGAATGCGCCTTGATTCAACGGTTGGAGTGGGAACGCGCCTTGAAGTCGAGATCCTCGTGGGGGGCAAAACGTGAAGCTATCCGAGATCATGCAACGGTTACCACTTGAAGTGAGAGCAGGCGGTGGATCGCTTTCGCACGAAGTAAATGGAGGCTACGCAAGCGATCTGTTGAGTGATGTGATCGCGAACGCTCAGGAAGGGGACCTATGGGTGACCCTGCAGACCCATCAGAATATCATTGCCGTGGCGAGTATGAAGGAGCTAGCGGGGATCGTTCTGGTTAACGCACGTGAGCCCGAGGTGAACACACTCGATAAGGCAACAGAGGAGAATGTGCCGCTTCTGGTTAGTCCACTTCCGGCCTTTGAGCTGATCGGACGATTGTACAAACTCGGAGTCTCTGGAATGAGGACGTGAGGGTATTTCATGCAGATCTTCATATGCATACGTGTCTTTCACCCTGTGCGGAAAGGGAGATGTCTCCTTCCAATATTGTTCGACTGTCAAAAGAAAGGGGATTGGACGTGATCGCGATCTGTGACCATAACTCCGCAGAGAATGTCCTAGTAACAAGAAGGGCAGCAGAAAAGGTTGGGCTCACCGTGATCGGAGGCATGGAGATCACTACCCAGGAAGAGGTCCACATGTTAGGCTTATTTGCAGACGATTCTAGTCTTACTGCGGCCCAGAACCTCGTCTATGCACACCTCTCCGGGGAGAACGAGCCGGAGATATTCGGTGAGCAACTGGTAATGGATGACGAAGACAGGGTAATCGATCGCCATCGCAGGTTGTTGATCGGCGCCACCGATTTGACACTGCATGAGGTCGTGCAAACCATCCACAACTTCGGAGGCATTGCAATCGCCGCCCACGTGGATCGTCCAAGCTTCAGCGTAACAAGCCAGCTTGGATTTATCCCAGACGGGCTGGGGCTCGATGGGATCGAAGTCAGCTCATGGAGTGCGCTGCCATTGCCCGGACACTTGTCGGTGATCTGCTCTTCGGACGCACATCGCCCTGAAGAGATCGGTACAGAATACACGCGTTTCTTTCTCGAAGCCCCAACGGTATCGGAGATAAGGATGGCCTTGAAGCAGATCGGTGGACGAAGGGTCCTGGGGGAGAGATGAAAGATCTGTCGCTTCATATCTTGGACATTGTGGAGAATTCAATCCGCGCTGAGGCGAACCGGGTGGAGATATCGGTGGTGGAAGACGAGGAAAAGGATATGCTGACCCTGAAGATTGAGGATAACGGAAAAGGTATGAAAAAAGAGATACTGAGCCGTGCAGCCCAACCTTTCTTTACTTCCAAACTGGGTCGGAGAGTGGGAATGGGTCTTGCACTGTTGGCCCAAGCAGCGAGAGAGGCCAACGGCAAATTTGAGATAGCATCCACGCCAGAGACCGGCACGAGGATCAAGGCAACCTTCCTCTACAGCCATCCGGATCGGAAGCCGTTGGGAGACATTGCGGCAACCCTGGAGACGCTGATAGTAGGGAATCCTGGGGTCGATTTCCTCTACGAGCGTCGAATAGGTGGAACGAGCACGCGGTTTGACACGAGGGAAGTTGTGAACCGATGAATGAGATTACGCTAACCATTAACGATCAACAGGTGAGCCTCGAATCAGGGAGCAGTGTACTGGAAGCTTGTCAGGAACTGGGGATCAAGATCCCCACACTTTGCTACCACAAGGCCTTGCCCGCTTACGGTGCTTGTCGGCTCTGCCTGGTCGAGGTGGAGCAACATGAACGGACCAAGATCGAGGCGTCGTGTACCTATCCTGTGCAGGAAGGTTTGATCATCCGCACGGACACCGAGCGGGTACAACGGACACGCCGGATCATGGCTGAGCTTCTTCTAGCCCGCTGTCCCGAGGTGGAGAAGGTGAAAGAGGTTGCTGCCGAGCTTGGAGTCACCGAGACGCGTTTCCCGAAGAAGAACGAGGACTGTATTCTCTGTGGGCTGTGCACCAGGGTTTGTTCCGAGCTGATGAAGTCCGGGGCGATCGATTTCTCTGGGCGCGGTGATACCCGTGATGTTGGACCGGCCTACGACAAACACTCCCCGATCTGTATGGCCTGTGGAGCTTGCGCGGTTGTGTGTCCGACGGGCGCGGTGGATCTCAGCGAGGTCTCCTCCCGTCCCCCCCGGCCTGTGACCTCCGCTTACGACGCCGGATTGGTCCAGCGGCCCTCCATTTACATTCCGTATCAGCAAGCCATACCGAAAGTTCCCGTCATCGACCGTGACACATGTATGCACTTCCTCAAAGGAGAAGAACTCGATGCCTGCCGCGCCTGCGAGACTGCGTGTTCGGCGAAAGCCATCGATTACACCCAAGAGGACGAAATCGTTGATCTCGACGTGGGCGCCGCGATTCTTTCCCCCGGGTCCTGTTTGTTCGACGCTAATCAGAAACTCGAGTTAGGCTATTCCTGGGCTCGGAATGTTCTAACAAGTCTTCAATTTGAACGCCTCCAGTCGGCCAGCGGCCCCTACGAAGGGCAGATTCTGCGGGTATCAGACGGCGAGCATCCACACCGCATCGCCTTCATCCAATGCGTGGGCTCCAGGGACTACGATCACAATTACTGCTCCTCGGTCTGCTGCATGTACGCGACCAAAGAGGCGATCATCGCCAAGGAGCACGAACCCGACCTGGGATGCACGATCTTTTACATGGACATGCGCGCCTACGGCAAGGGATTCGATGCGTACTTCGAGCGCGCCAAGGAGATGGGAGTGCGCTACGTCCGGTGTCGTCCCTCACACGTGGAGGAGATGCCCGGCACGCAAAACTTAAAGATTCACTATGAAGCCGAGGATGGCACGCATCAGACCGAAGAGTTCGACATGGTCATCCTCTCCGTAGGATTGCAGCCTCCCCAAGACGCGCAACTTCTGGCAGGACGGTTTGGCATCGAGCTGGATAAGAATGGATTTGCCCGTACGGCCCCAACATCGCCTGTATCGACCTCGCGGGACGGAGTTTATGTATGCGGTCCATTTGCCGAACCCAAGGACATTCCCGAGACGGTGATGGAGGCAAGCGCAGCCGCGGCCAAGGCGATGGCCCTATTGGCAGAGAAACGCGGCACCGAGATCATCGAGCGCGAATACCCGCCCGAAAAAGACGTCAGCGGGCAGCCTCCTCGCATCGGGGTGTTCGTTTGCCACTGCGGCAAGAACATCGGTGGCGTGGTCGATGTGCCGTCGGTGGCGGAATATGCCCAGTCATTGCCGGACGTGGTTTACGCGGAGGATAATCTTTACACCTGCTCCTCGGACACGCAGGCTAGAATTCGAGAGCACATTGAGGAATACGACCTGAATCGCGTGGTGGTCGCCTCGTGCACCCCGCGCACCCATGAACCGCTGTTCCAAGACACGGTGAGAGAAGCCGGCCTCAATCCCTATCTGTTTGAAATGGCCAACATCCGCGACCAGTGTTCCTGGATGCATATGCACCAGCCCGCGGAGGCCACAGTGAAGGCGAAGGACTTAGTCCGCATGGCCGTCGCCAAGGCGCGGCTCCTCGAACCCCTGCAGATAGGGGAGATCTCGATCAATAACGATGCGCTGGTGATTGGCGGTGGTATGTCCGGCATGACCGCGGCCCTCAATCTGGCTGACCAGGGCTTCGAAGTCCACCTTGTGGAGAAGGAGGAGTCCCTGGGCGGAGTGATGAGAGACATTCGGTTCCTCCAGAACGGCTACTCGCCAACGGAGTGGCTCGAAGAGACGGTCAAACGCACCATGGACCACCCGAAGATCAACGTCCACCTAAGCTCCAAGTTAGGGCCAGTAGAAGGGTCGGTAGGTAACTTTGCTTCGGTGGTCGCCAAAAACGGCACTGAGGAGACCGTCGAGCATGGGGTTGTGATCGTGGCGATCGGCGCTACCCCGGAAAACCCAACCGAGTACCTTTATGGAGAAGATCCGCGCGTGATAACCCAGCTAGAATTTGAGCAGAAACTCGCCGGCGGCGAGGAGCTTGGCGAGCGGATCATCATGATCCAATGCGTCGGCAGTCGAACGGACGAGCATCCATACTGCAGCCGGGTATGCTGTACGCAGGCAATAAAAAACGCGTTACAGTTTAAGCAAACACATCCAAGCGGCGAGGTCACCATCATCTATCGAGACATCCGTACCTACGGTCACCACGAGGAGATGTATACCGAGGCGCGCGAGGAGGGGGTTCGCTTCGTTCGCTACGAGCCAGAAGCAAAGCCAGAGGTAACGGTTGAAGATGGGACGCTACGAGTTACCGTCAATGACCCAGTGCTAGGTCAGCGGGTACGAATCGAGGCCGATGCACTCGTCCTCGCTCCAGCGTTGATCCCCGCTGAGGACGCAGAGGAGCTAGCCAAGATGCTTAAAGTTCCGCTCAACTCCGATGGATTCTTCCTCGAGGCGCACATGAAGCTTCGGCCGATTGACTTTGCCAGCGACGGGGTGTTCCTCTGCGGCATGGCCCACTCGCCGAAATTGGTGGAGGAGAGCGTCTCTCAGGCCATGGGCGCGGCGGCCCGCGCGGCGACGATAATTAGCAAGGACACATACCCGGTCGCGGCCACCATCGCTTCCGTTGATGAGGATGTCTGCAGCGGCTGTGGCATCTGCGTGGGTGCTTGTGAATTCGGAGCACTAGAGGTCATTGAGAAACCTGATGGTAGGCAGGTGGTAGAGGTTACCGAAGCCCTTTGTAAGGGTTGCGGCTCCTGCGCAGCAGCCTGCCCCAGCGGTGCCATGGAGCAAAAGGGCTTCAAGAGCAAGCAGGTTCTCGACGCAGTGGAGGCCGCTATTGCTTGAAGCAAGCTGAGTAGCAGTGGGAAGGGGCCTTCACGCAGAGAAGGCTGAGGAGAATGGATCCAGAAAGGAGGGTGAAGAGAATGGCCAGATATACTTTGGACGCATTGGGATTGAAGTGTCCCCAACCGATTCTCAAAGTAGCGGTAAAAGCGAAGGAGTTGCAGGCGGGGGATATGTTGGAGGTACTATCCAACTGCGAATCTTTCCCCCAAGATATTGTGTCCTGGTGTGAGAAGTCCGGGAAGACTCTGCTTTTCTGCACGACGGAAAGCGGAAAACACAAGGCGCAGATACAGTTTTAGAGGAAGCGCGCCCAAAGGCGGGAAAGGGATCAGGTCACCATGAGTGAAGAGTTTGAGCCGAGAATAGTAGCATTTCTCTGTAACTGGTGTTCCTATGCCGGTGCGGACCTTGCTGGAGTGAGCAGGCTTCAGATGCCCGCCAGCTTGAGGGTAATCCGGGTGATGTGCTCCAGCAGAGTTGATCCTCTGTTCGTGATCAAGGCGTTCCTAGGTGGGGCAGACGGTGTGCTCATCGGAGGATGTCATCCAGGGGACTGTCACTACTTGAAGGGCAACTATCACGCGCGTCGGAAGTTCGCACTCTTGAACAAGATATTCGAGGAGTTAGGACTGGACGCAGAGCGGTTGCGCCTTTCCTGGATCTCAGCTTCCGAAGGGCCACGTTTCGCCGAAGTAGTAACGACGTTCACGGAGAAGATAAAAGAGCTGGGACCAAACCTCACGAGGAAGGAAGTATTCATCTAGGGAAAACAATGGTAGAGAAACCGTGCCTCGACGGCTACAGAGTTAGACCTTTAGGGGATGGTTTTATTCGGTCCAGAAAGCGAATAGCAGATGAGCAGATTTCCTAAACGGAGAGAGTTTGATTTTGATGATTGCAGTTATTCTTTACAGAAGGAACTCTCACGGCGCAACCTTAAGCGTGTGATTGGGAACAAGGATGTCTTGCCCTTGTTCGGTATCGTTAAAGGGGGAAACGAATGGCGGAAAACAGAAGAAAAACGTCGCTTTTCTTATGCAGATGTGGCACAAATATAGCAAATTCTGTTGACATTGAGTCTGTTGCCAAATGGGCGGAAAAGAGTGATGATATAGATGTTGTTGAAACATACGATCTGCTCTGTTCGCCAGACGGCAAGAAACGTTTTGTTGCGTCACTCACCCGAAATACGCCCGAAAGCATCATCATTGCCGGTTGCTCGCCCAAAATGCACGAAAAGACCTTTCAGGATTTGGCAGAAGAGAGCGGAATGAATATAGGTACTGTTCAGCTTGCGAATATCCGCGAGCAGTGTGCGTGGGTTACAAGTGATAAGCCAGAGGCGACTGAGAAAGCAATGACGTTGATAAATGCCGCCGTAAAGAGGTCCTGGCTATCCGAGCCGCTTGAAAGGCGGTCCATGGAGATTATCTCTGATATTCTTATTATCGGCGGGGGAATAGCGGGAGTAGAGGCTGCTCTGACAGCGGCAACGGCAGGCCGGAAGGTCTATCTTGTCGAGAAAGATATATCCATCGGTGGGTCCGTGATTAGAACGGAAGAAGTGGCCCCAGACATGGACTGTTCGCCCTGTCTTCTTGCCCCAAGGCTTGCAGCCATCAGGGATAAACCCAATATTACTGTAATTGCAAATGCCGAGGTGAGGGAAGTCTTGGGCTTCTACGGGAACTTCACTGTAAAGATCCACAAGGAGGCGAGATTCGTTGACGAGAGCTGTATAGGATGTGAGGCCTGTTTTGAAGCATGTCCGGTAGAGGTAGAGAGCCGATTTCATCTTGGCCTGGGCACGAGGAAAGCAATTTACAGTCTTTTCCCTGGCTCTGTTCCTGCCGCTGCGGCAATAGATAAGGACAATTGTAAACACTTTGTCGATGGTTCATGCGAGGCATGTGTTGAAGCTTGTCCTTTCGGTTCCATAAACTTCGAACAGAAAGACGAGGACATCGAAGTTCAGGTGGGGGCCATTGTAGTTGCTACCGGCTTTGAACCGGGAGATCCCTCTGCAATAAAGGATTTGGGTTACGGAAAGATTGAGAATGTTTACACGTTAGCCGAATTTGAACGAATTGCAAGTTCCAATGGACCCTCCGGGGGAAAGATCAGGCTGAAGAACGGCAAACAACCCTCCTCTATCGCAGTCATCCATTGTGCCGGATCATTGCGAGAAGATGGCATTCCTTATTGTTCAGGAATATGTTGTACTGGAGCAGCGAAGGTTGGCGAGCTTGTTCGCAAACAGGTTCCCAACGCAAGAATATTCAACATTTGTAATGACCTTGTATTTCCCACCCTGAGAGAGTATGAATTCTACAAAAGACAGGTCAATGAAGGAACGAAATATCTTAAATGTTCAGATCTCAAATCCATAAAACTTTCTGCGAACGGCGAGAATATAAGACTAGAAGGCGCTGGTATCGATCCTATAGAGATTGACATGGTTGTGCTCGCCACCGGAATAACGCCACCTTCCGGTACAGAAGCTCTAGCCAAGATGCTTAATATTGAACTGGAAGAGAATGGCTTTTTAAAACCCGATCATGTCCTTTTGCATGCCACAGGTGCTTCCCTAGATGGTATCTATATCGCCGGATGCGCGGCGGGCCCGTGTAATGTAAGTACGGCAGTGACAAGAGCAAAGGCAGCAGCCGGCGATGCGTTAAGCAAGCTTGTACCGGGGCGCGAAATTGAACTCGAAGTTCTGACGGCAGTCATTGACGAAGAGAAATGTGGTGGTTGCAAGCTTTGCATCATGGTCTGCCCGTACAAGGCGATAACCTACGATAAAGAAAAGAACGTCAGTGTTGTTAACGAAGGGTTATGTCGTGGATGCGGTACGTGTGCTGCAGCGTGTCCGAGCGGCGCAGTCAAGGCAAAGCATTTCACCGATGATCAAATTTATGCAGAGATTGGAGGTCTAGTAAATGTCTGATTTTAAGCCGGCGATAGTTACGTTTGTCTGCAATTGGTGTTCATATGCAGGAGCTGATAAGGCGGGGGAACAGAAGCTTGACTACCCCGCAAATATAAAACTGATCAGGGTAATGTGCAGTGGCCGTGTTGACCCACAATTTGTAATGGATGCCTTTAGAAAAGGTGCTAGTGGGGTCATGGTGCTGGGCTGTCATCCGGGAGACTGTCATTACCGCTCTGGGAACATAAAGGCGATGAAGCGTTTTAAACTACTTGCCAGGATGCTCGGTCAGTTTGGAATCGACAAAAGGCGGATGAGGCTTGACTGGGTAGCAGCCGGTGAGGCCGAGCGTTTTCGCGAGGTAGCTAACGAGCTGGTAACCACAATAAAAGAGCTCGGCCCGCTTGAGATTAAAGGTTTTGTAGAAAGTGCGGTGGCATAATGACTAAACCGAAGGTAGCATTTTACTGGTGCGCTTCCTGCGGCGGATGCGAGGAAGCAGTGGTAGATCTTGCCGAAGAGATTCTTGACGTTGTTACAGCCGTAGATATTATACTCTGGCCGATAGCCCTCGATTTTAAATACAAAGACGTGAAGACAATGAACGATGAAAGCATTGCCGTTTCGTTTATTAACGGCGCCATAAGGACTGAAGAGCAGGAACATATCGCCAAACTGTTACGCAAGAAGTCGAGGTTGGTTGTTGCCTTTGGAAGTTGTTCCTCCCTTGGAGGGATTCCGGCTCTTGCAAATCTCACAAGCAAGAGAAATATCTTCGACTGCTGTTATCATAAGTCTCCGACTGTCACGAATCCTGAGGGCGTGGAACCCAAGACTGGGTCAACCGTCGATGGGCACAACCTTTCACTTCCTGCATTTTACGAAACCGTATATAAATTGGGCGATGTTATCGATGTAGATTATTCACTCCCGGGTTGTCCTCCTACCCCGGAACTGATAGGAAGTGCTGTAACAGCAATACTGGAAAATAAACTTCCATCGAAAGGAGCAGTTTTATCGCCCGATAAATCGCTATGCAGCTCATGTGACCGTAACGAAACCAAACCGGAGGACGTATCGATAACTAAGGTAAAGAGGGTGATAGACGTAGAGCTGGATCCTGAGAAATGCTTTCTTGCGCAGGGCATAATTTGTATGGGGCCTGCAACCAGGGATGGATGCGGTCAGACGTGCATAAGCGGCAACATGCCGTGTACGGGGTGTTTTGGTCCTACAGATTCCTGTAAGGACCAGGGAGCAAAGATGATAGCCACACTGGGCAGTGTTCTTGAAGGAGACGATCCTCAAAGTGCAGACAGGGCTCTGGAAGGAATTGTCGATCCTGCAGGAACATTTTATAGATACGCCATGTCTGCATCCTTGCTTGGAAGTGCGCGAGAGCGAGAGGGGGTTAACTAATGGGCAAAACAATAACCATAGATCCTGTCACACGCTTAGAGGGGCATGGGAAGATATCGATAATCCTTGATGATAACGGTGATGTTGACAGGGCTTTCTTCCAAGTCCCTGAACTGCGGGGTTTTGAAGCATTCTGCGTTGGGAGACCCGCGGAAGAAATGCCTCAAATCACCTCACGGATATGTGGTGTCTGTCCGACAGCCCATCATATGGCATCCACAAAGACCCTCGACTCGCTCTGGGGCGTCGAGCCTACCCCTGCCGCCAAGGTAATCCGGGAGCTTTTTTATAATCTTTTCATGTTTGAGGATCATACTATCCATTTTTATTTCCTTGGCGGGCCAGATTTCGTAGTGGGCCCCCAAGCGCCAGCGGCCTCCCGAAATATTCTTGGTGTCATAGACAAAGTCGGTATGGAAACAGCTAAGCGCGTCATCAATATCAGAAAGCGGTGCAGGAACATTATGGCAAAGATGGGCGGAAAGCCAATTCATCCTGTACTTGGACTTCCGGGTGGGGTTGCAAAAGCCGTCACAGAGGAAACCCGCAACGAGATAAGATCCTTTGCCAAGGACGCAATTGAATTCTCACAATTGACGCTGCAACTATTTAATGACATCGTGCTCAAAAACAAAAAATATCTTGATATTATCGTTTCAGATATATATTATGATGAAACAAACTACATGGGAACGGTCGATAGTAATAACAACATCAATTTTTATGATGGGAAGGTTCGCATTGTTAACACGGACGGCAAGCAAATAGAACTCTTTGAGCCGAAGGATTATGCGAATATTTTTGCCGAACACGTGGAAGAGTGGAGCTATATCAAGTTCCCATATATGCGAAAAACCGGCTGGAAGGGCTTCGTCGGCGGTAATGACAGCGGAATTGTGAGGGTGGCCCCTCTTGCCAGACTAAATGCTGCTGATGGAATGAGTACGCCGCTTGCACAGGAAGAGTATGAAAGAATGTACGAAACTCTCGGAGGGAAACCGGTTCATAACACACTTGCCCTGCACTGGGCAAGATTGGTTGAGATTCTCTATGCCGCTGAACGTGTAACTGAGCTTGCAGATGCAGAAGAGCTTACTTCACCTGATATCAGAAACATGGATCTCAAGACGCCGAAAGAGGGATTCGGAATTGTAGAAGCACCGCGTGGTACTCTGATTCACCACTATCAAACAGATGAAAGGGGGGTATTGACACATGTCAACCTCTTGGTGGCAACGCTTTTCAATTCCGCTCCGATATGTATGTCCATTGAGAAAGCCGCAAAGAAGCTTATAAAAGGTGGGAAAGTCAGTGAAGGTTTGCTGAATATGGTAGAGATGGCGTTTAGGGCATACGATCCTTGCCTCTCCTGCGCAACACACAGCCTGTCGGGAAAGATGCCGTTAGAAATAGTCTTGCGTGATAAGTCGGGAAACACCGTGGACCGCATTTTCCCATGGAGCCTCGATGTTTGTGAATAAGACGTACTTGACGGGCGAGAAGCCCCGGTGGAAAATGAGAGCCAGCAAGGACCTCATAGAAAGATAAGGCCCTGCGATCAAACACCGCAGGAAGGGAGCCTTCACGCAGAGAAGGCTGAAGAGAACGGATACAGAAAGGAGCGTGAAGAGAATGGCCAGCTATACTTTGGACGCATTGGGATTGAAGTGTCCCCAACCGATTCTCAAAGTAGCGG
>CBDUVB010000028.1:0-20206 GCA_965370555.1 uncultured bacterium | reverse complement strand
CGATCTCTGATTTCCCCCCGCAGTATCCACTTCCGATACTTCGGTGCCCATACCAAGTGATATTTCGTGTCGTACACACAGTGACTGCCTCTCTTTGTAACCATGCCTCCACTTTACAACAAACAGTGCTGCCTTCGGCAGCAAGCATTTTTCATCCCCGCCCTTCCGGGACGGGGCATTCAAATGCTGTTTCTCGTAATTGTCATCCTCGGGTCGTTCGGGACGTCTCGCCAGTCGGACCGCACCGTAGACCACTGCGCCAATGGCAAGAAGTCCGCCGATCCACCATAGGATCATCCCTCCACCACAACCGATTCCGTATCCCCACATCATTGTTCCTCCTTTTCATGGTGAAATTCTGTCTATGTCTATTGCCACCCCACCCCAGGGGGGGCTAAGTCACTATAACGTCCCACCCTCTTTTTGTCAAGGAATCAGGCTGAACAGCGCTTCATATCAATAAAGTCTATGAAGAGGTCGCTTAACGCCGATCGACAATAGAGATTTCCCCTTGACGATTAGGAGCTTGTGCGCTATGCTTTAGTTCCCCCTCCACCCGGGGTGGGGAAGGAGAGAACATCGATGGCTAAAAAAGGGAGCCTCGCAAAAGAGGCAAATCTGAAGGCGGATATTCTGCAACGCTTGCGCACAGCGATCGGGCACTTATCCGCTGTGGAGCGGATGGTGGAGGGTGAACAGTACTGCATCGACATCTTAAAGCAGATCGCGGCGGTACAGGCCTCCCTCTCCAAGGTGGCCTACGCCCTCTCCGATTCTCACATGAAGCACTGCGTACATGAGGCGATCGCGGCGGGGAAGGGAGAGGCGAAGGTCGATGAACTGCTTGAGACACTCAAGTACCTGAAGCACTTTTAGGGAACCGGAGAGCCGTGATGGAAAGGAAGAGCAGGGAAGAATCATTGCGAATCGAGGGAATGACGTGCGCCAGCTGCGTTCATACGGTGGAGAAGGCGCTCGCCTCCGTTCCTGGCGTTGAAGAGGTTGTGGTGAACCTAGCGACCGAAGAGGCGACGCTCACCACTGCTTCGGATCTTCCTGCCTCGATCCTGAAAGCGGCGGTGGAGAGGGTTGGATACCGGGTGGGTGCAGTGCGACCTTATGAAGAGGGGGGCATGCGAGAGCGCACGGGCGAAGACAGAACGGCTCGTGAGCTTAGGCGACTTACCGAGGTCAAGCGGCGGATGATCATTGCCTGGATCTTCGTCGCTCCGATCCTCGTCTGGATGATCCCGGAGATGATCTTTGGAATTGTTTGGCCGAACCGGCTCGTCTTCAACATTGGGATGATCCTCCTCGCTACGCCTGCACTCCTTCTTGCAGGTCGTCCAACTCTGCGTGCAGGTATCAAAGCAGCTTGGCACCTTTCTCCGACGATGGACACGTTGATCACTCTGGGGACGGGCGTCTCCTTCGCCACTGGGTTAGTCGCCATTGCCGCTGAGCTTGGTGCGGCCCCTAGGCTTCTCAACTACGCTGGGGTCTCCGCGATGATCATAGCGTTTCATCTCACCGGGCGCTATATCGAGACTGTGGCGAAAGGACGGGCATCCCAGGCGATCAAGCACCTTCTTACTTTGTCAGCGAAAACGGCGCGCCTTCTCCGTGACGGGGGCGAGGTGGAGGTACCGATTAAGAGCGTCTCTGTAAGTGACCTCATGATCATCCGCCCAGGTGAGAAGGTTCCGACCGACGGAGTGATCGAGGAAGGGTCAAGCTACATCGATGAGTCGATCGTCACCGGAGAGTCGATGCCGGTGCATCGGAGGCTGGGAGATCGTGTGGTCGGGGCGACGGTGAACGGCGAGGGACTTCTGCGTGTTCGCGCAACCGGTATCGGAGAGGAGACGTTTCTCTCTCAGGTGATCCACATGGTCGAGGAGGCTCAAGGGTCAAAGGTTCCGATTCAGGCATTCGCCGACCGCGTGACCGCGGTCTTTGTTCCCATCGTCCTCGGCATCGCACTCCTCACATTTGTTTCATGGCTCGCTTTTCCTACGGCCCTTTCGACGATAGCGGTGGCAGCAAGTGCTATTTTTCCCTGGGTCAATCCAGGCCTCTCCCCGCTTTCGCTCGCGCTCTTCGCTGCAGTTGCGGTCCTCGTCATCGCTTGTCCGTGTGCATTGGGCCTGGCCACACCCACCGCGTTGATGGTGGGAAGCGGGATCGGTGCGCAGAACGGAATCCTCATCCGCACTGGTGAAGCAATCCAGACGATGAAGGAGGTGAGCACCATCGTCTTCGACAAGACCGGGACGGTCACGCAAGGGGTGCCCGGGGTGACCGACCTCGTGGTATATGATGGTACAAAGGAGAACCTTCTACGCCTGGCAGCGAGCGTCGAAACTGGTTCGGAGCACCCGATCGGTCGAGCAATCGTCCGCGAGGCTGAATCACGCGGCGTGGATCTCCAAGCGGTTGCAGGGTTCACCGCGGTGGCCGGGAAGGGGGTGCGCGGCCGCATCAACGGAGAAGAGGTCCTCATCGGAACCCCCGATCTCCTGGCGGAGGAAGACCTCACCGTAGATAAGGTCCAGGGCGACCTTGCCCGCCTGGAGAACGAGGCTAAGACCGTAGTCGCGGTTGGCATTGCAGGTCGGGGTCTCCTCGGGGTGATCGCAGTCGCCGATCGAGTGAAGGCCGGTGCTGCCGTTGCAATCGCTGCGCTGCGTGATCTTGGTCTTACTTCGGTGATCCTCACCGGAGACAACGAGACAACCGCTCGCGCTATCGCGCGATCCGTTGGAATCGAGCGAGTCATTGCCCAGCGCCTTCCCGGGGAGAAGGTCACCGCAATCGAGCAATTGCAGGCGGCAGGTGAGATCGTAGCGATGGTGGGGGACGGGATCAACGACGCCCCCGCCCTCAAGGCGGCGAACGTGGGGATTGCCCTCGGGAGTGGGACCGACGTAGCGATCGAAGCAGCGGACATCACCCTTGCTTCCGGAGATCTCACAGCCGCAGTGAAGGCGGTAAAGCTTTCTCGTGCTACTTTTCGTGTAATCCGTCAAAACCTGTTCTGGGCGTTCTTCTACAACGTGGTTGCAATTCCGATCGCCATGCTGGGATTGCTCCACCCGCTGATCGCCGAGGCAGCGATGGCCTTCTCATCGATCAATGTGGTGACAAACGCAAACCGGCTCCGCCGGGTCGATCTTCGAATCAATTAGTGATAAGGAGGGAAAGACGTGATTAGAAAAAGAGGTTCTATGATCTGGAAAAGCATGTTCTTCTCGATTTTCTTGTTTAGCATAATGACGGTAGTCGGGTGCGGTGACGGAGAATCCGTCGCCGCCGATGAAACCCTCAACGCGGCCGAGACGATCTGGGCAGAGATCATCCCCGTAAAAGGAACGGCCACAGATTACGAAATCCCACTTTCGTTGGAGAACACTCAGCAATTCATCGACTGGTACAACGCCATCGACCTCACATCGGCGCAACAAGCGCTGCGGGAGGGAGCGCTCAAACCATTGGCCGCCCCCTGCTGCGACGAGTATCCAATGAGTACCTGCTGTTGCGAGTGCAACCTCTCTCGCAGTGTATGGGGCCTGTCCGCCTATCTTATTACGGAGAAGGGATACACGGCGGATCAACTTCAGGAGGCCATCCTACAGTGGCTTCACTTCATCCGGCCCGACTATTATGTGGCAAGAGCGCGCTAGAGGAAGAAGGGAAGATCCCACGGGTGTTCGGGCTGTCCACGCAGAGCTCCTGTTTCACAGGGCGCTGCGACCTCCCGTTCTACAGCAAGACGGAGTATCTACACCTTGGCGGCTGCGGCGGGATGGAGGATCTCGTTCAGGTGGGAACGGACTAACTGCTACCTGGTGTGTGATAGATGGAGTGGTGCGGTGACCTCAACGAGGAGGACGTTGAGGAGCATCATCACGGCGAAGCCGATCATCACGGCGAAGGTGGCCAGGCGCTCGTAGCCGTTTCTATGGCTCTCGGGGATGATTTCACCGGAAAAAATAAGCGCCCTGTTTTCCACGCAGGACGCCTTAATGCCAGGAGTTACATCCAAGAAAGAATCGATCGGATTCCTACCCCTTGATGTGCATCGGCTGGTTGCAGCAGACGAGCGTCCCTGCACCTGTCTTCGTTACCTTCACCTCTTGCCCGCAGATGTCGCAGACGTAGGTCTTTCCTTCTTCCGCCATGCTAGAACCTCCTTCTATTTAGAGTTTAAAAGAGCTCTCCCACAGGCCATGCAGGTTGCAGTACTCGAGGGCGATCAGCTCGCTTATCCCTTCCAGGTTGGCATGAGTGACCACGGTAGGGACTCCGTAGGTAGGCCCGAGGTCGAAGCTTGCGATGTGTACCGCCAGTTCCCCCTTTACCCCGAAGAGGGCGATCCACTTGATGTGGTGTTCGATCGTGTTCGGGTGAGGGACCTCCTTTCCAACGGTGATCTTGACGACCTTCTCCCCACAGGTGGGGCAGTCGACGAGTTCAATCACCGGGACGTGCTTCTCCTTACCTTCTTTTTCCGCTGTCTTGGTCAGATTTCCTAGTCGCATAATCAGCCTCCTATGTATTGTAAAGCTTAACGTCGGGGACAAGCCCCGACGCTACAGTGTAGCGTCGTACCTTGTGTGCGACGTTCTAGAATTCCTTGAACATCTCCTGCGGTGCACCGCAGACCGGGCACTTCTCCGGGGTCTCCCCCTCGGCCGTGTACCCGCATACCGGGCAGATATAGACCTTGCCGATCTCGGCATCTTTCCCGGATTCCGCTGCCTGTTTGGCCTGCGTATACATATCGGCGTGGATCTTCTCCGCTTCGATGGCGAAGTGGATGGAGCGGACCGCTCCGGATTCGTCCTGAAGCTTGGCGACCGCGTCGTACGCGGGGTACATTTCGGCCACCTCGAAGTTCTCTCCGTCGATCGCTCCCTGCAGGTTCACCTTTGTGTCGTTAATCCCGGCAAGCTCGCGCAGGTGGTTGATGGCGTGCACTTGCTCGGCGTAGGCGATCGCGCGGAAGAGGCGGGCGATGTTCGGCCGACCCTCCTTCTCCGCGGCTGCTGCGAAAGCAAGGTAGCGCATATGAGCCTGAGACTCGCCGACAAACGCCGCCTCCAGATTGGCTTTGGTCATCTCGTGCATCCTAACCTCCTGATTTTTTTAGGTTCTATAAGTTCTCCCCGCGCGCCCCTCCGCCCCACGGCGGTAGAAGGCAGCACCGTTACGTTCGATCTGTTCGGCTATCTCGAATATCTCATCGATATTGTATGTTCTGGTCATCTTCTACCTCACTCTGCCGCTTGCATCCGCTCTGCGATCTGCGCTGCCAGGCGGTCGAGTGCGGCCAGGTCCTCTTTTTGTGGAAGGCCCTTCACCATCACCGGGTCGAACCAGTCCAGTTTGAGCGTTCCCACTAGTCCCGTTACGGTCTCTGGTGCTTTCCCTCCCCATCCATAAGAACCGATGACTCCGGCATACTTGAGTTTGGGGCGCAACGCGTTTATCAGGTACGCCGCGGAAACGACGCCTGGGTGAGGCCCGGCGAGGACGGTGGGAGTGGCAAAGATAATAGTTGACGCATCGACAAGCCCTTCCGCGAGCTTACCGAGATCAGTCACCGTCAGGTTGAACGGTTTCACACTAATCCCGCGGTCGACGAGAGAAGTAGTGAGGCGATTGACCATCACCTGTGTGCTCCCGTGCATCGATACATACGGGATGAGAACGAGATTCTGTGGTGGGTCGAGCACCCAATGCCGGTAGGCACCGAGGATGAAAGCAGGATCGTCGTACACCGGGCCGTGGCTGGGGGCGATCATCGCGATCTCGTAGTCATCCAGGCGCTTTAAGTGCTTGCTGATCATTGCACGAAACGGCATCATGATCTCGGCGTAGTAGCGCTTGGCCGCCTCGTAGACGCGCGCTTTGTCGGTGGCGTAAATCTCAGTTGTGGCAAGGTGCGATCCGAAAAAGTCGCACGTGAACAGGATCTTCTCCTCGCGCAGATAGGTGAGCATCGTTTCCGGCCAATGGACCCAGGGGGCATGGATGAATTCGAGGGTCCGATCTCCCAGGGAGAGGGTCTCACCACCCTCCACGGTCACGATCCGCTCGGGGTCAATGTGAAGGTGATCGACGAGCATCGGTCTTGCCTTCGGCGTCGTGATAACCGTGGCGTTCGGATACCGGTCGAGGAGAGCAGGAACGGAGCCAGAGTGATCCTGTTCCACGTGCTGCACGATCAGGTAGTCGAGCTTCTCCACCCCGTTGAGTTGGTCCATGAGCACAGCGAGCTTCGCCGGGTCGACGGTATCGATAAGGGCCACCTTCTCGCTCCCTCGAACGAGGTAGGCGTTGTAGCTTGTCCCATCCGGGAGAGGGATCAGCTCGTCGAAGAGTCGCCGATCGAAGTCCTGCGCCCCAAGGAAACTCACGCACTCCGTTATCTTTCTCGGCTTCATCTCAACCTCCCGTGTCTAACGGATGTAACCATGCGAACGTCGGGCATAAAGCCCGACGCTACATGGCTTATGTAGCGTCGCACCTTGTGTGCGACGTCATCGGCATTTCTCATATCAACCTCCCAGTATACGAGCGATGTCTGTCTTTGGATCGCCGATCAGCCGCAAATCGTAGTTCTCCTGCAGCACCGCAAGGATATCCTCGTTCACCCACGCCGGGAGGATCGGGCCGAGGTAGATCCCTTTGATCCCGAGCGAGAGCAACCCCCATAGAATGGTGACCGCTTTCTGCTCCATCCAAGAGAGGACGATGGTAAGCGGGAGATCGTTCACCTCTACTCCGAAGAGTTCGGAGAGGGCGATGGCGATATCGATCGCGACGATCGAGTCGTTGCACTGGCCAAGGTCGATCAACCGTGGTATCCCCTCGATATCCCCTAGATCAAGGTCGTTGATCCGGAACTTGCCGCAGGCCAGGGTGAGAACAACAGTGTCCTTCGGCAGGTGTTCGACGAATTCGCGGTAGTAGGTCGCTTTGCGCAGTGGCGAATCGCATCCGCCGACGAGGAAGAAGTGCCGAATCTTCCCCTCTTCCACGAGTATCTTGATCTTGTCCTTTAGTGAGAGGATCGTAGAGAGTGAAAACCCGGTGGTGAGGGTCACTTCTCCCAGTGCGTCGGGAAGCTCGGGCAGGGATTTCGCCTTCTCGATCACCTCTGTGTAATCGTAGCCTGTGATGTGCTTCACCCCAGGGAGCCTCGTCGGACCGGTGGTGAACATACGGTCCTTGTAGTCGTCCTTCGGCAGCAAGACGCAGTTTGACGTCCCCAGGATCGCCGCCGGGTACTGTGAGAAGAGCTCCTTCTGGTCGAACCAGGCCTTGCCCAGGTTTCCAACGAGGTGCTTGTACTTCTTCAATCCCGGATAGCCGTGGGCGGGAAGCATCTCTGAATGAGTGTAGACGTTGATCCCGGTCCCTTCGGTCTGTTCGAGTAGAGCAGCGAGTGCCTTCAACCCGTGCCCGGTGACGAGGATCCCGGGACCCTTTACGGTTCCGGTTGGTACCTCTGTCGGCTCGGGCTCGCCGTAGGTCTCGATATGCGCCTTCTTCAGGAGGCGCATCGTTCTTATCGCCATCTCTCCCGATTCGATCGCCAGCCTCACGAAGTCCTCAGCGTCGAAGTTCACGTTGGTGAAGGTAGCGTAGAACGCTCGCTCCAGGAACGCGTCGATCTCCGTATCGGTGTAGCCGAGCTCACGCGCGTGATAGAGGTAGGCCGCCATCCCTTTTGCCGAGAAGATGAGGTTGTCCTGCAGTCGGGCAACGGTCGCCGGCTTCCCGCAGACACCCTGAACGGTGCATCCCTTCTCTCCCGCAGTCTGGGAACACTGGTAGCAGAACATCTTGAGATCGTTCATTCTAGCTCTCCTTCTCGAACAACTCCTTGCCGACGCCGCACTCCGGGCAGACCCAAGTGTCGGGCAGGTTCTCGAACGCCGTCCCCGCTTCGATTCCGTTATCAGGGTCACCGACAGCTGGATCGTAGACATAACCGCATACCGTGCAGATCCACTTCTCCATTTCTACCTCCTTTTTCTCATCGTCTTTCGATACTCGTTGTAGGTAAGGGGTTCTCCATCCTCCCGCATCCCGGCACGTTCGACCAGGGCGACGAATAAGGTATGTGTCCCCAGATCGCGTGTCATCTCAGGGATAACACGGCACTCGTAGAATGCCTTCGCTTCAGGGAGGATCGGGATTCCGTTCTCGCCCAATTCGTGGGGAGTCTCCGCAAACTTGTCCACCGTGCGCCCGGATTGAAAGCCGAAGTGACGGATAACCTCTGGGCAGTGTTCATCCTCGCGATCGAGGACGTTGGCCACGAAGCGCCCGGTGGCCGCGATCATCTCGTGGGTGAGTGAGCGTTTGTTGATCCCGATCGCGATCCGCGGCGGGGCGTTTGTTACCTGCATCAGCGCGTCCAGGCATTGCCCGTTCAGCCGACCCCCGTGTTCGGCGGTCAGGATGTACAGACCGTGCGTCACCTGGAAGAGGGTCTGGTTCAGATTGGCGACATCGTCCACTATGGTAAACTTCATCTCTCCTCCCCTCCTCACTCCTCGGCTTCAGCGGGAACGGCAATGCGCGTCCCCAATTCACGGTCGACCATCATCAGGCCGTGGCCGGAATCGCCGATACGTTCGAGGAGGTCGACCACCTTGTGGGCCGAGGCCTCTTCCTCTACCTGCTCGCTGACAAACCACTGCAATGTGATCCCTGCTGCATGATCCTCCTCTTCGAGAGCGATCTTCATTAGATCGTTGATCTTCTTACTGATGAACTGTTCGTGTTTGTACGCGGCCTTGAAGGCTTCGAGCGGGGAGGACCACTCCTTCTGGGGCTGGGCAAGGGCCAATAGCTCGACCCGCCCATCGCGTTCGTCAATGTGGTGGAAGAACTTCATCGCGTGGGCAAACTCCTCCTGTGCCTGCACGGTCATCCACTGCGCCATCCCATCGAGACTCTCCGCCTGAAAGTAAGCCACCATGGCGAGGTAGAGGTACGCCGATTCCAGTTCGTGTTTGATCTGCTCGTTCATCGCATCCTGCATTCTCTTTCCGATCATCTTACACTCCTTTACATCTTCTTGTGGCAGAACCACCAATCGTAGCAATCATGATACTTGACGATCTCTCGCGCCTGGTCGACGGTGCTCGCCGGCGGAATGATCACTTCATCCTTGATCAGCTCATTCTCCGGCCAGTTTGCCGGTATGGCGACCCCATCCCGGTCAGCGATCTGGAACCCCTTGATCATCCGGAGGAACTCGTCCATGTTCCGCCCCAGTTCCTGTGGGTAGTACATGATCGCCCGCACGATCCCTTTAGGATCGACGATGAAGACCGCGCGCACCGTGTTCGTCCCCTTACCCGGATGGATCAGACCGAGCTTATTGGCGATCGCCTCTGTGCCGGTAATGATCGGAAACTTGATCTCGACGTCGAGGTTATCCTTGATCCAGTCGACCCACTTTATGTGCGAGAAGACCTGGTCGACCGACAGGCCGATGAGCTCAGTATTTAATTCCCTAAACTTGTCGTAGCGCTTCTGAAACGCGACGAACTCCGTAGTACACACAGGGGTAAAATCGGCCGGATGGCTGAACAGGATGAACCACTTTCCTGAAAAGTCTCCCGGCAGCGAGACCGGCCCATGCGTCGTCTGTACCTCCATCTGCGGGAACGAATCCCCGAGTAGAGGCATGCTGTATTTCTGCTCTTGGTCTACCGTATTCATCGCGTGTCTCCTTTTATTTTCTTTCCTTTACTACCAGTTCTCCGCGAGAATCTCGAAGTGTGCCTGCGGATGGGCACAGGCCGGGCAGACCCCGGGTGCCTCTGTTCCAGTGTGTAGATAACCGCAGTTACGGCAGCGCCAGACCACGGGTCTATCTTTCTTGAACACGGTTCCTGTCTCGATATTTGTCAGTAGGCCGAGGTAGCGTTTCTCATGTTCTTGCTCGGCGACTGCTATCGCCTCGAAGACCTTCGCGATCTCATCGAATCCCTCCTCGCGAGCTGTTGCGGCAAACGAGGGGTACATCTCCTCCCACTCGTAGTGCTCTCCCCCAGCGGAAGCCTTTAGGTTCTCCGCGGTCGTCCCGATTACTCCGGCGGGAAAGGCCGCCTCGATCTTGACCTCGCCGCCTTGTAAAAACTTGAAGAGCCGCTTCGCGTGCTCCTTCTCCTGGTTCGCCGTCTCCTCAAAAACAGCTTGCATCTGCACAAACCCATCCTTCTTCGCCTGACTGGCAAAATAGGTGTAGCGGTTGCGTGCCTGTGATTCCCCGGCGAACGCCGTCAGCAGGTTCCTCTCCGTACGTGATCCTTTCAACTCCATAACCATCCTCCTCTTATAGTGTTTCTCTGTTCTTGTCCAGCTTTCTCTTTGTATGTCGATCTTTTCGCTGCTTTATTACATCCTCTGTCTCTCCTCCACTTTGCCGCTACAAAAGCCTGCTGGTTAAACCCTACGAACTCAACGAACCCCACGAACTCACTCCTGACAGCCGGGGCAGAAGAAGGTCGATCTTCCGGCCTGCACGATACGTGTGATCGACTCTCCACAGCGTGGGCACGGTTCCTTCCCCCGTCCGTAGACCGCAAGGAGATCTTGGAACTCTCCGTAATCTCCGTAAACATTGCGGTAGTCGGAGACCGTCTCACCGAACGTGGTTCCCATGTTGTCGATCGCCTCCTTCAGTATCCCTACGATCGCGGAATGAAGTGCTTGAATCTCTTTGTTGGTAAGCGTTTCACCGCCGCGCCGCGGATCGATACCGGCTCGCCACAGGGCCTCGGCAGCGTAGATGTTCCCAAGGCCGGCGATCCTCCTCTGGTCCATCAACAGGGGCTTGATCGGGGCACGCGAAGGCGTGACGATCTCCTCCAGCCGCTGTGGGGTGAATTCGAGGTCGAACGGGTCGATCCCGATCTCGTGAGGGAACCCGTTTTGCGAGTACTCAACCGTTCCTAAGCGACGCGGGTTGATGAAGTAGACCTTTCCGCGATCGAGGTGAAGGATGAAGCGCGTATGTTTCTTCTCAGCAGGGGATCGGGTTAACGTGAGCCGGCCGGACATGCGCAGGTGAACGATGAGATCCCCACCACCAGAGAGGCGGAAGAGGATGTACTTCCCTCGTCGTTCGATCCCTTCGATCGTCTTCCCGACGATCTCATGAACAGGGAGGGTCAGTCGCTGGTCGAGCACCTCTAATTCATCGATCATCGCGCCTCTTACCGAGCCCAATCCGCGAACGATCGTCTCAACCTCAGGGAGTTCAGGCATCATCCCTCCCATTCCCGGTTGTTGAAGGCCGGTCAGTTGCCAATTTAGATTCATTCTTATCTTTCTTCTGTTTCCTTTGGCATTGAGAGCATACTCCGTAGAGATAGGTCTGTACCGACTCCACCCTGTGCCCGAGGACTTCGTCTCCCGATCGGATCGGGCAGGGGAGATCTATATCGATTAGGGTTCCACAGACCCGACAGAGGAAGTGAGGGTGGGAACTGGGATCGTAATCGTAACGTGCCGCCTCGCGGGCGATCGTCAACTCCCGAATAGTCCCTGCTTTCTTCAATACGTCGAGGGTGTTGTACACCGTTGCCTTGGAGATCGAGGGGAAGCGGGTCTTCACCCCACAATAGACCTCTTCAGCGGTAGGGTGTGTGTGGTTTTTTTCCAAAAATTCCAGTACCGCAATCCGCTGGATTGTGGGAACGAGCCCCAGTTCTCGTAATCTCTTGGAGCGAGCCTCAGTATCCATATTGGAACAATTATAAACTTGGAACGATTAAAAATCAAGGCACCTATCTCCTCCCCCCGAAAGCGGCGTAGCCTTGCAAGACTTCACAAGACCCGCTCGGTATAGTATAGTGAAGAGTACAGATAAGGAGGAGTCATAATGACACGACGTAGATGGGCTGTATTTGGATTATTGCTTGTGGTGGCTGGATTACTAACGGGGTGTGATAAAGCGCCCATAGCGAATTTCATGTGGACTCCTTCGGATCCGCTAGCGCGGACCGATGTACAGTTCACCGACATGTCGTCCGACACGGGTGGGCTGTTCGGTGGCGGCGGGGTCGTCTCCTGGAGCTGGGACTTCGGGGATAATGACTCTTCTCCCTCTCAGAATCCCAAGCACGAGTATGAAAAGGGTGGGACGTATACGGTCAAGTTGACGGTCACCGATGGCAGTGGTAACACGACAACCGTGCAGAGGACGATCACTATCACTCCAAGTCTCGACGGAACTTGGCAGGGAACCCTTTGGGATGCAGTGAGAAATCCGTGGAAACTCGAGTTCCAGCTTAATCACTCGGCTACAGGCGGCATTACAGGTACGGCGTACGTGAACAACCTGGCTTCCAATATTCTTTCTGCCTCCTTTGACGCCGCAACGAGAAAGGTGCGCATCTCATTTGCCTACACAGGTACCGGAAGCATCTGGCTTTTTGTCGGTACTTATGATTCCTCCCTGGATCACATCGAAGGATATTGGGAGAACGTCACTCTTAATCCGGGTGTCCCAGTCGAAGATTGGGAAGTAGATCTTAATTGATCACGATGGTGCGGTGGGTGACACCCCGCGTGGTGTGGGCAAGCTTCGCCTGAATTGAGTAATGACTCATAGGAGAGTCCTGCGGAGCGATTACGCAAGATGAAAGATCCTCCTGAAGCGGGCTGTTCTTCGATAAAGATCCCCACCCTTCAGGGTGGGGATCTTTGCGTTATCGCTTCGGGGTTTGAAACTTGGTGCCCTTGCTAGGTGTAAAGTAGGAGATCGCTCTCTCCCTGAAGGGGTGAGATGGGATGAGGCCGGGTTGGCTCTTCGGTGGTAGACGGACTATGGAGGTGGTGCAAGTGAGAAAAGTAGCGTTGTTGACTGTTATCGTTATGATGGTAGGTGTGATCGGTGTGCTGGCAACGGCCCAGTGTGGATGCAATACAGTGCCGGAGGGTGAAGGACCAAGCTGTTATACCTCCTACTGGGCGGGGGTGGATGTAGAGTTCAAACTCGTCGTCCCGGCCGAGTATTTCTGGTGTTGCCCAACTTGTGCGACCCCCTTGATCACCGGTTGGCGGGTGGAGACACTCGATGGAACGATCGTCTACCAGAAGCAGTTCCCTGATGTTCCGAAGGGGCACTACCTGGAAATGGTGTGGGATCAGCGAGATACATGGTGCAATCGGGTCCCTCCCGGGTACTATCGGCTCGTCATCCAGACGACATCGGCCGGTGAGTTCGAGAACTACGTGCAGATCGTGCCAAGGCCCGGTTGCTGGGGTTGGTGTAATTGCTGCTGCCCGCAGCTGTACTCGTGCCTCTGCTGCCCGACCTACGGCGATCCCTACGTGCAGATTGCTCGCTGCCTGAGCCAGGGAACGGCTTGGGGATCGATCTCCGTCACCGTTCATATCGGAATCGGCTGTGGATGCCCGTAGCGCTCGAATCCTGAGGTTGAGATCGCACTCGAAGCTTAAGTTCGATACGTCATCTCGCGGCTTTTGTGTGGGCGGCTCGGAAGAAAGACCGAGCCGCCTACGCACGTCCCTATCCCGTGTCTTCGCGACTCCCCCTACCTTCCAGACTACGTGCCTCTCTCCTCCCACCAGGCCCATAATTCCTTGGCGCGTTCGAGGGAGAGCATGTTGTAGAACGGCCACGCAGCTATCACTCCCGGATCTTTCCCTTTGTCGAGCGCGGTCGAAAGTAGGCTCTCAAAGAGGTTCCAGTCCTTCTTTTGCTTGGCGTAGTACTCCGCGTAGTTGACGTAGTTCTCCAGGTAATCGGGGTCGATTTTGAGTGCGCTTTCGAAGTGAACCCTCGCTTGTTCAAGATTCCCACCGAGGATGCTCGGCACCTGGGCGAGGAAGGCGGCCAGGGCACGCTCCGGGCCGCCTCCATCATAGTTACGATCGAGCTCTATCGATCTCTCGAAGGAGGCGAGGACGTCCGTCATCCCGCCGGTGATCGCCGTGAGCGGGTGGTAGTTCAGGTAGCTCCCAATGTCGTTCCCATACCAGAAGATCGCTTCTACATCCCTGGCCGAGCGTAGAGCCGCGCGGAATCCATCCGCCTCTTCGGTCGCTACAAAATCGGGGTCGAGGCGGAGACTCTCCAGGGCATAGTCCTTCCCCTTTCCGTAAGCGGCCTCCTTCTCTTCAACGGTGGTGAGGTAACCGGTGGCAAGCTCGAAGCACCCTTGCGCGAGGCGGTTCAGTACATGCGCCTTTGTCTGGACTTGCTCATCGAGGATTAATGGGAGGGATTCCTCCCAAAGAGTGATCGCCTGGCGCAGGGCTGTCTCGTAGAGGGCAAAATCGAACGAGCTGCCTCTGCGATCGTACGCTTGATCCGCCTCGCCGATCAAAGCTGTAGCGTCCTGTCCGCAGACCACCGTCCCGATCGGTGCAATCAGCAGAAATAGAACGAGATACGGGAATAACCTTCTCACGTTGAATCCTCCTTCACTAGTGAAAAATCGTTTCGCCTCTTCTTTAGCGGATCGGCTGAGGTAAGTCAAGGAGAGGGTTCACAATGGGGAAGCAAGGTGGTAAGATCCCGTGACGGGGGTGGTCCGATGGATATTGCCAGGCTCATCGCAGCACGTAACGGAGATAATTACGATCTGCACAAGGAATACGTCAACCCTGGGTTCGCCCGGGTTCTCAAGATCATCGGTTACGATGAGGTCTACACCAAGGGGGAAGGTCCCTATCTTTACGATCAGGAGGGAAACAAGTACCTTGATTTCCTCGGAGGGTACGGGGTCTACAACCTCGGACGGAACCATCCCAAGATCAAGCAGGTCCTGCATGACCTGCTCGACCTCGATCGCCCGAACATGATTCAGATGGACTGCCCCTTGCTCGCCGGTTTGCTGGCGGAGCGATTAACGCAGATGGGAAAGAAGAGTTATCCCGGACTCGATGCGGTCTTCTTCACCAACTCCGGGGCCGAATCGGTCGAAGGGTCGCTCAAGTTCGCCCGCGCAGCGACCGGCCGCGATCGGTTCGTCTACCTCGATCACGCCTTCCACGGCCTTACGATGGGGGCGCTCTCGGTCAACGGAAGCAAGCACTTCACCTCTGGGTTCGGAACCCTCCTCCCAGCGACGCCGGTTCCGATGAATGATCTCGACGCCCTGGAACGCGAGCTGAAGAAGGGAGATGTTGCGGCGTTCATCGCCGAGCCTATCCAGGGGAAGGGGGTCTATATCCCGGATGATCGATTTCTCCCCGAGGCACAGCGCCTCTGCCATGAGTATGAGACTCTCTTCATTGCTGATGAGGTTCAAGCCGGGCTCGGTCGGACGGGCCGTTTCTTCTGCGGGGAGCGCTGGGAAATTTCTCCAGACATCGTCCCCATCTCCAAGGCCCTTAGTGGTGGCTATGTCCCGGTCGGGGCGATACTCACGCGGCGCGAGATCCACAGCAAGGTCTTCTCCGGCCTCGAACGCGCAGTCGTTCACTCGAATACGTTCGGGATGAACGAGCTGGCGATGGGAGCGGGGCTGGCAATGCTGGAGGTGTTGGAGGAGGAGGAACTGATCGCAAACGCCGCCCGGATGGGAGAGCGCTTCCGGACTGGCCTTGAACGGTTTAAAGACCGCTACGAGATGGTGACGGACGTACGCGGAAAGGGACTGATGGTGGCAATCGAGTTCGGCCCGCCAAAATCGCTCAAACTGAGGGGGGGGTGGACCGCGCTCGAAAAGGTACAGGAGGGGCTCTTCGCCCAGATGGTGGTGATGGGGTTGATGCACGACCACCGTCTCCTCACCCAGGTCTCCGGGCACCGGGTGAACATCATCAAGTTCCTCCCGCCGCTCATCATCGGCGAGGAGGAGATCGATTACGCCCTCGACGCCCTCGATAAGGTACTCGCCGACGCACACCGCTTCCCAGGCGGCCTGTGGCGAATGGGGAAGGACCTCGTTAAAGGAGCGCTATCGCGCTGAGGGCGGTACGCAGAGAAGGGGAGGGGGAGACACGGGGACGCGGGGATCTCCGCGGCGTCGCGGTCTACTAGAAATGGCGAATAGATCGACATCCCAAGAGCTGCCCTTTGTTCTGGAATTCGATTTGTTGTGGGGGAAAGAGTTAGGAGAGACGGCCTGTCCAACGGTAGCCGTTGTCCATTAATGTGGGAAATACAGGACTACAATCAACAGTAGCGCGTGGAGGTGAGCGATGTATCGCAGTTCAGTCAGGAAGTTCATCCAGGGAGTCCTCAGTCTAATGGATGAGGGACGAGACCTCAGCTTTGATGATGTCAAAGAGCTAAAAGACTATACCATAGATAGCGTCCTTTCCATGCTACGGGTGGACAAGGCACAGGGGATTCGCGCTGGAATACCGCCAGAAGAGTGGGACGAAATCATGGCCTACATCGGTCGATTCACCACGGCACACGGACCCCAGGGCCTTCATTTCTACGATTCAACAATCGAAAGAAGCTTCATGTGCTGGTTAGCGGCAATTGGGGTCGAACTCCTTTCCGACCTGTAGCAGTCTGCATCTGCGATTATCTTTGGAGCGTACTCATATCATGAGGGCAACGCAGAACTGGCTTTGCGCGAATGTCTTCTTAAAGCATGATCAGAAAATAGGGCAACAATTCAGTGAAGTAGAAAGTTTGTGATAGGGAGGTGCGTCGGATGTCCAAAAACCTGTCTTCGGCGAAACGGTGCGAAGATCTCATCCAAAACGCGTTGAACGGGGTCTACCAAAGCACGCCAGATGGGGAGTTCCTTACGGCAAATCCGGCGCTCGTTCGGTTCTTAGGCTATGAGAACGAGGAAGAGCTTCTCACGACAAGGGTTTCCGAACTCATTGTCGACGAGAAGGACACGGTCCTCCTGATGGAGCGATTGGCTCAAAATGAGCAGATTAAGAACGTAGAACTTACCCTCCAAGGGAAAGAAGGACCGCCGGTCAATGCACTCCTCAACGCGCGAGCCGTGCGGAGCCATGATGGAGGCGTCCTCTATCACGAAGGGATTCTCACTGATATTACGCATCTCAAACGCCAGGAAGCCCAGCTGGCGCATCTGGCTACACATGACCCGTTGACCGGTCTGCACAATAGGCGGGAATTTAATGCGATTTTCGAGCGACACCTGGCGCAAGTCAAACGATATGGGGGGTATGGCGCGCTTTTGTGGATAGATCTTGATGGGTTCAAAGAGATCAACGACGGATTGGGACACAAGGCCGGCGATGAACTCCTCGCTAGTCTTGCCCACCGGATGAAATTGACGATTCGGGAATCGGACGTGCTTGCTCGTATGGGGGGCGACGAGTTCGCCATTCTCTATCCGAACGTCGACCCATCGCAGGTGCAGATTGCCGCAACGAGACTGTTGGATGCCGTCCGCCAAAACACAGCCGTCATTCAGGGACAATCGATTCGAACGACAGCAAGCATGGGAATTGCCCTCTTCCCGGAGCATGGTATGCAGGCAACGGCACTCCTCATGCAAGCCGATATGGCCATGTACAGGGCGAAGGAACAGGGCCGCAATCGCTTCTGCGTTTACTCCCCGGACGAGGAGGGCATGGAGACACCAGTGCAGCGGATCAACTGGCTTCGAATCCTCCGAGAGGCGTTGGAGAATGACGGGTTCGTCTTGTACGCCCAACCAATCTTGGACCTGAAGACCGACCAGATCACGAGTTACGAGATACTCCTTCGTCTCCTCGGTGAAGATGGGAAAATCATCCCACCAGGGATGTTCCTAGATGTGGCCGAGCAGTTCGGCCTAAGCGGTGACATCGACCGTTGGGTGTTGAGGAAGGCAACGGAGATCCTATCTGATGAAGCGATCATGGGGAAGGGAATTTCGTTTGCCATTAACCTTTCTCCGCGCACGATGACGGACAAGGAATTCCTCGATTTGATCTCCAACATGCCGGCAATGGGCGTCATTGGTCCTGTCCGGTTGGTACTGGAGATCACCGAGACAGCTGCGATCTACAACATTCACGTGGCGAAAGACTTCCTCAGGACGGTACGAAACCAAGGATACGAGCTTGCCCTTGATGACTTCGGAAAGGGATTCTCGTCCTTCTACCAGTTAAAGAATCTGGATGTCGATTACCTGAAGATCGACGGGAGTTTTGTCCAAAACCTAGCGCACGACCCCGTGGACAAGCATCTAGTGAGGGCTATGATTCATCTTGCCCGGGGTCTCGGGAAGCAGACGATTGCAGAGTTCGTGGAAGATCAGGAGACACTCGATTTGCTTCGCGAACTCGGCGCAGACTGCGCTCAAGGGTTTCACATCGCGCGACCGCGACCTCTCGAGGAGGTCCTTTGCGCACTCTGATTCTTGGTTGATTGGCGGAGCAAGCATACGGACTTGCTTCCGACACCCGTTCGGTTGAGCTGACACGGGGCTTCTTGTCAGGAACGCCCCCCTTGACACACACGAGGCAGGACGATCGGAAACAGTGAGGAAGGAGAACGTCTTGCCGCGCTATGACGGATCTCACATTCCCCACCCCTCATAACCCCTCCCAAGGTAATTTCTGATGCCGTGTGGTTTGCACCTTGTCTTTCCCCAGCAATGAGTCTTCGGTTAGCCCCAAAGCCCGCACATAATGCTGCTGCTCGGAGGTCTGAACCGCCCCGGCTTTTCCGGAGGGTTTGTTACGTGAGTCCGGCCACCATGACCGGAGCCTCCTGACTCTGATAGTATAGCACCTCACACTCGGCGGGTGGTATATTCCCGATCGGCTCAAGCAGCCGCCGGTTGTTGAACCAGTCCACCCAATCGAGGGTCTCGAATTCGACGTGGTCAACGTTGCGCCAAGGTCCAAGCTGATGAATCACCTCCGTCTTGTACAAACCGATAATCGTCTCTGCAAGGGCGTTGTCGTACGAATCTCCGACGCTGCCTACCGAGGGTTTGATGCCTGCTTCAGCTAGTCGTTCCGTGTAGCGTATGGACAGGTACTGCACACCCCGGTCGCTGTGGTGGACGAGACGCTCGCTGTTGGGACGAGTGTAGAGAGCCTGCTCCAGCGCATCGAGGGCCAGGTCGCTGCGCAACGATCGCGATACACTCCAGCCTACGATCATCCGCGAGAACACGTCGATGATGAACGCGACGTACACGAAGCCCGCCCAGGTCGCCACGTAGGTCAGATCCGCCACCCACAGCTGGTTCGGCCGACTGGCCGTGAAGTCACGTTGCACCAGGTCCGCCGGACGTGCTGCCGCTTCGTCAGGGATTGTCGTCTTGGGCTTCCGGCCCCGAACGGCTCCTGCGATGCCCAACTGCCGCATCAAACGCTCTACTGTGCAGCGGGCAACCTCAATGCCCTCTCGGCGGAGCTGACGCCAGACCTTGCGGGCTCCGTAAAGCCGACGGCTCTCGTCCCATACCCGCTCGATCTCATCGCACAAGACGGCGTCGCGACGGGCGCGCTCTGGCAACCGCGCTGGATCAGCCTGACGGGCCTTCTGTTCGTAGTAGATCGACGGGGCGATCGGCCAGCAGCTCGCAGATCGGCTCGACCCCGTAGGCCTCTCGATGCTCATCAATGAACACCGTCATCGCTTCGGTCGCCGGTCGAGCTCCGCCTGGGCGAAAAAAGCCGCTGCCTTGCGGAGAATCTCGTTCGCTCGTCGCAGCTCGCGGTTCTCCCGCTCCAGTTCCTTGATGTGAGCTCGTTCATCGCTTGTCAGGCCTCCGCGCCGACCCGTATCAACCTCGGTTCGGCGAACCCACTTCCGCAGGGTCTCCGGGGTGCAACCAATCTTGCTCGCGATCGAGACGATCGCCGACCACTGGGAGTCGTACTCACGCTCGTTCTCCAATACCATCCGAACTGCCCGCTCTCGCACCTCTGGGGAATACCTTTTTGATCTCTTCATGACTCCATCCTCTCAAGAATTGAAGTCTCCGGCAATCCCGGGGCGGTTCAGTGTCGTTGAATGCTTCCGCAGGGATCTTCTTACCCAGAAGTAGATCCGTGTCCACTGATCTCGCAAACCTCTCCAACCGATACAGAGGACTCCTTCCCGAAAGGGTGTCCAACACCATGAACTGAACTACAGTGCCCACATCAACGGCCATCTCCGTCGGGACAGCGTTGTTGATCGCATCCGCAAGTCCAATCCTTCGACAGAACTCCGCTACAACTGGCAGGTGCCCTGCTTGACTGATGTTCATGCCCTTCA
>CBDUVB010000027.1:0-20219 GCA_965370555.1 uncultured bacterium | reverse complement strand
GCCTTACACAGGGCAACGATCTTCTCCTTCTCCGTGACGACGACAAAATGCCACGGGCGTTTGTTGTTCGCCGATGGGGCTGCCATCGCCGCCTTCAGAAGCGCATCCAGTCTTTCTCGCTCGATTGGCTCTCCAGTAAACTGTCGGATCGAACGCCGTTTGGTGATGAATTCAAGAACATTTTCGTACATTACAGCACCTCCGAATTTCCTCATTGAAATACTCGATCGCGTAATACCCATGGATACTCTAACAGAGAAAGGACGCCCGCGCGAGTGTAACGTACATCACACAGGAGCGATTGAGGCTACAGAGCTATCCCAAGGCATTAAGTGATGTCATACCGCTGAAGTCAGTCCCCAACCGATACTTGACTCCTCCGATCCCGAAAAAAAACCGTCTTCCGCGATACTTTTGCAGTGGGACGATCCCCTTTATAATGGCTCAATCCCGAACTTGTAAGAAAAGGAGAGGTTATGAAGGCACTCCTTCCCGATGGTTTCACCGCTCGCTCGATGACGCTGGATGATATCCCTGCAGTGGTTGCGTTGAACAATGCTCACTCGCGCAAGCTAATCGGCGTCGAGCCACTCACGGAGCAGTGGCTGCGCACCCAGTGTCAGATGCCGGGGTTCGATCTGGGAACCGATACCTGCCTCGTCCTCGACCGAGGACAGCTTGTCGGTGGCGCCTATGTCTTCGACCTTGCCGAGCCGCACGTGCAGGTTCGGTGCGAGAGCGTCGTTAACTCCGATTACGATGATCAGGGAATCGGGAATTATTTCCTCGAGTGGGCGGAAGAGAGAGCACGCCTGGCAATTTCAAAGGCTCCAGAGGGGGCACGCGTAACCCTGTCTCATGGTGTCCTGGAGCAGGATGAACCGACCCAGGAACTCCTGTCTCAGCACGGATTCGTACCCATTCGCCATTTCTGGCAGATGGTGATCGATATGGAGGCCCCGCCTTCTTCCCCAACCTGGCCCAATGGGATCACCTTGTGCACCTTCGCTGATAAGCCTGATGACCGTGCACTCGCGCTCGCAATACGTGATGCCTTCAAGGATCACTGGGGGTATGTGGAATCCCCTATCGAGGCCGACCTCGAACGGTGGCGTCACCAGACCTCAAACGATCCTGATTTCGATCCCTCCCTCTGGTTTCTGGCAATGGAAGGGGAGGAGATCGCGGGGGTGTCCATGTGCTGGCCCAAGTCCCATGAGGACCCGAAGATGGGATACGTAGGGGTCCTTGGGGTTCGTCGTCCCTGGCGACGGCGAGGGCTGGGGTTGGCCCTTCTGCACCACTCCTTCGGGGCGATCTATCGCCGAGGGCTCCGTAAGGTCGGCCTTGATGTCGACGCGACGAGCCTCACCGGGGCAACGCGCCTCTACGAGCAAGCTGGAATGCACGTCAATCGCCAGAGCCACGCCTACGAGAAGGAACTGCGAGCCGGTAAGGACCTGAGCACGCAGTCAGTGGAGTAGAAATCCATAATTGGGCTGGGGAGTAGAGGAGAGTTTAAGACGCGCACAAGGGAACGGTTCGAAAAGGATTTCCTACTCGCACACGTAAAGGTGCTCGCCCAGGAGATTGGGCCGCGCGGGACGGGAACGGTCGGAGAGGAAGAAGCAGCGCACTACGTCCGCGACCGGCTGCAACACTTCGGCCTGTCGATAGAGGAAAGCTCTTTCCGCGCCGTTGCGGAGATGAACTGGTTTCCCATCACTGCTGCCCTTGTAAGCCTCTGTGGGATCGCGCTCTATCCTTTGTCAGAGTGGATTCGCTTTCCGGCTGCACTCCTCGCTTCTCTTGCCGCACCACTCCTGTGGTGGGCGATCACCCGTGCCGACAGCCCCTTCTGGTTCCTCCTTCCTCGCGTTACGAGTCGAAACGTCATTGCTCACATCGCTCCAGCAGGAAAGACCTCTCAGATAGTCGTAGTCATCTCCCACTTGGACAGCAATCGCTGTCGCCTCGTGTGGCGTGCGGGGAAGGTCAGGACGATCAAAGCTGGCTCGATCGCAACTCTCATTGTCTACAGTGCCATTGGGCTCCTTCTCCTCCTTGGGGCCGCAAGCGGATGGGGTTGGCCCTATTTTGTCTCCCTAGCTGGCGCGATCTACGCCCTAGCAACGCTGATCGTCCTCTTCGTGGAGATGCGTTATCCTTATTCGCCGGGGGCGAACGACAATGCAGCGAGCGTCGCGGTCAACCTGGGGCTGGCAACGCAAATCGCAAGGGAACCGCTCGAAACGACAGAGGTCCGGTTCGCGTTCACCGGCGCCGAAGAGATCGATCATCGCGGGTTGAAGGTCCTTCTAAAGGAATACCCCGAGCTCCGCGAGGCTCTCTTCATCGACCTGGAAGGGGTCGGCGGGGGGGAGCTCTGTTACCTTACGCAGGAGGGGATCCTCCGCTACTACGATCCTGATCCAGAGCTCCTTAGGTTTGCGGAGGAGGCTGCGAAGAGGCGATCCGATCTCAATGTAAAACCAGGAGTGATGCCGGTCGTCGATGAGGTGCAGACCCTGCGACGGCTGGGCTACCGCGCGATCTGCCTCGCGGGAAGGGATTCACAAACCGACTCTCTCCCCTACTGGCACACCTGCGAGGACACGGTGGAGCATGTCTCCGCTGCCGCACTCGGGCGTACAGCGGAATTCGTCTGGGAGATGCTCCATGGGATCGACCGTTAAGGCATTGATGTCAGATGCTGTATTGAAAGTCAAGTCTGAACCTCCTTTGGCACGCGGAAGTGTTCGCTGCTCTTGTACACAGCATGGGCGATCAGCAGCAGCTTTCGCGTAGCAGCGATCCTTGCTACCTTGTCTGGCTTTCCCGCGTCTTTGAGGCGACGGTAGAGATGCTTTACAGCTGGGTTGTAGCGACCAATCTAACATTTAGGGATGACGTAACGGTTTGAAGTGTTGGATTGCAAGACCTGACCCTAACTCCCTAACTCCGCATTTGCGCATTTGTACGATGAGGGGTATAAAGAAACCCTGTGGCAAGACAACAGGGAGTCCTAAGTTGAAGGGGAGAAGAATGACCAAACAGAAAGACAAGCTCGGATTGGTTGACAGGTTCAAGGTTCTCCGTAGACGCTGTCCTAAATGTGGAGGGTACTTAGAACGGGTGATCGCGACGAACGAAAGCTATACGCGTTCGGTATCGGTGTGGACCCGCCCGATGGATAGTCTAGCCCGATCGGCTTCCCCAAGCCGACAGATACAGGTGACCCCGGTCTACTCTGTCTGCAAGACCTGTGGGTTTCACGTCCGTCGCAAGAATATCACGGCATCCGTCTGATCTCACTCTGAAGCCTTTTGGCTAGTCTAGCGCGTTCTTTTCGCTGCATCCTTAACGAGGCGTTGGTGTCAGATGCTGTGTTGAAAGTCACATTCGCGCCCGCACAAGGTTCAGCACCACTTATGGGGCAAGTTCGCGGGGGTGGCTCCCCTTCTCACGAGCTCTCGATGAGCTCAAATAACACCAAGAATGAAGGTCTGACCCCAATACCCCTCTCCTCTTTGAGTACCGCCCTTAGCGCGATAGCGCTCCTTTAACGAGATCCTTCCCCATTCGCCACAGACCGCCTGGGAAGCGGTGTGCGTCGGCGAGCACCTTATCGAGAGCGTCGAGGGCGTAATCGACCTCTTCCTCGCCGATGATGAGCGGCGGGAGGAACTTGACGATGTTCACCCGGTGCCCGGAGACCTGGGTAAGGAGACGGTGATCGTGCATCAACCCCATCACCACCATCTGGGCGAAGAGCCCCTCCTGTACTTTTTCGAGCGCGGTCCATCCCCCTTTGAGTTTGAGGGACTTTGGAGGTCCGAACTCGATTGCCACCATCAGCCCCTTCCCGCGTAGGTCCTTCACCATCTCGTAGCGATCCTTCAGTTGTTTGAGGCCGGTCATGAAGCGCTCTCCCATCCGGGCGGCGTTCTCAATCAGGTTCTCATCTTCCAACACCTCCAGCATTGCCAGCCCCGCTCCCATCGCCAGCTCGTTCATCCCGAACGTATTCGAGTGAACGACTGCGCGTTCGAGGCCGGAGAAGACCTTGCTGTGGATCTCGCGCCGCGTGAGTATCGCCCCGACCGGGATGAACCCTGTGTGAGCTTCAGACACAATGGTCAAGGGGTAGACCGGCTAACGAATATCTGCTATCATTTTATCTTAGCCTAATAGATTTAGGGAATACTGGGACCAGATGCTTAAGTTGTGAATTTCTGCGACGGGGCGACTTCGCTGTTTCCCAAAGAAGCATGGGTCGACCAGATTGGCAACCGTTAATTTTCCGATGTATAATAAACCATGATGAAGGGAAGTCAGTGGTTTACACGTAGGCGGGTTCTGATTGTGGGCGTTTCCTCCTTCGTCATCTTCCTGGCTATCCTCATGTTCTGGTTCATCATTCTCCCGCGGCGTTTGCCCGCCGCCGCCGTGGTCGTTCCTCGGGATTTCCCCACGATACAGGCCGCGCTTGATCACGCATCGCCCGGTGCGAGCATCGTCGTCCAGGCGGGACAGGGTCCCTTCCTTGGGCCACTCGATATTCAAACCCCTGATGTATCGATCGTCTCGGTGAGGGGGAAGGCCCATTTGTACTGTGAAAGCAGTGGTCCAGCAATCATCATTCGTGCTGATGGGGTGACAGTACGCGGCTTTGTTATCGAGGGCGCTGATGTCGGCGTCCGGATGGAGCAGGTGAGTCACTCCCTAATCGAGGATATCGCTATCGAAGGGACGCGCTTAGGAATAGAACTTGTCGGCTCCTACAGTAATACTCTCAACGATCTCTCCGTGCACGCCGGCGAAACCGGTATTGAGATGACATCTTCCGGGGGCAATAACCTCCAACGGATCCAGATCGAGGGGCTCACCCACACGGGGATCAGGCTTGTCAGCGCCTGGGCGAACTCGATCGATGCTGTCTCTGTAATTGATACTCAGGTGGGGATTTCTCTAGAACAGGACTCAGAGAACAACGAGATCCTCTCCTGCCGGTTTGATCGATGCGCCGCAAGCGGGATGGAAATTCTTAATTCTACTAATAACCTCCTTACCGGAAGCGTATTTGAGCGCAGTGGGATCGGTGTTTCGTTGCGATTTGTAAGCGGCAACACGTTGAGTGAAAACCAGATCTCCAACTGCTCTCTGAGCGGGATCGAACTCTACAAATCAGAACGAAACCTGCTTTTTGATAACACGATCACCTCAAGTCATAAATCCGGGGTTGCTGTGCTCGAGAGCGGGGAAAACACCCTCAGGGACAACGTTATCACCGATTGTGGAGAGTCAGGGATAACCCTGGAGAGCGCAAACACGAACCTTGTGTTTGGTAACCAACTTGAGGGGAATGCGATAGGCGTGCAAGGCCTCCTCGCCCAGAGGAATCGATTGTCGCAAAATGTGATTCGGGGGAACCTGCTCGCCGGTGTCGTGCTTAACCGGGGAGGAGAGAACCTGCTTATAGGTAATCAGGTTGCGGACAATCCGTTTGGGATCGCCCTAATTGAGGCAAGCAGGAACCACCTCTTGCGTAATGTGGTGACGAACAGCTCCGAGGACGGCCTCTCCCTGCTCAACCGGTCCAAGCATAACGTTCTGGAGGAAAACAAGATCGAGCGCAACGACGTGGGAATTCTGCTCGCCTCCTCCTCACAGAACACGATCGTGAATAACGCCGTCTTGCAAAATGAAATTGGGTTGAGGCTCTTTCTCTCGGGCTTCGGCACACGCATTGAGGCAAACTCCATCTCAGACAGCGATCTCGGCGTCAAGATCGATACCGAACTGGATAAAGAGGAGACGATACTGCGTGGTGCAGAGGTTGAGTTGCTTCGGAAAGGGGATAGTGTCTCCAGCCTCGTTATTACGAACAACGCATTTCTCCGGAACAAGAGCTATGATATATGGAATCAAACAGAGGAAACGATCTTTGCGGGGGGAAACCGGTGGGACGACCCCGCGCTACCCGGAGGCGAACAGGGACGGGTCTCATCTGGGGTCATCGTGCAGCAGTCAGCCTGGAAAGGGCCCATCGCGGTAGGTACCAGGGATTCTCTCGAACAAGCAATTCTCGGCCGCCTCCTACAGCTCTATCTGCAAGATAAAGGGTTTAAGGTGATCGATCTCATCGCTCTTGGGGAGGCGGAGAGGCTTAAAGGGGCGCTTCTTCAGGGGGACGTCGCCCTCACGTGGATAGGCCCCCGCATGCTCAACGCAGAAGAACTCCCCACCCTGGAGTTCATGCAGTTTCCCGCTATTGCCGCGCAGAACAGGCTTGTTGTGGTCGCCTCACCAGATATTGCCGCCAGACTCGTAACGATGACCGTATCCGAATTGTCGCGCCTGGTGCAAGAAGATGAGCCCAAGGTGGTCTTTGCCGTCCCGAAGACGTTATCTAAGGGGGAATTCGAGCTGTTCGCATCAACCTACAACTTGCCAATCACCGAGGAAAACGTGATCTGGACAAAGGATCTGGAGGAGACAGAGATCCTTCTTAAACTGGGCACTGCAGGAGTGGGAATTGTGGAGATGATCGAAGAAACTCTTACCTTGACGGAATTTTCTCTGCTTGAGGACGATAATGACTTCTTTGACATCTCCCAATCAGCGCTCATCTTGCGCCAAGATTTGCTTCTGCATTACCCTGAGGTTGAGGCGATAGAGATGGAGCTAGCTCCGCTCCTTACAACGGAAACCATGCACTCGTTGGCAACTCGGGTGAGGCTACTACACCGCGATCCTACAGAGGTGGCAAGAGAGTTTCTATTAAAAGAGGGGCTCATCAGTTGGTAGATAGGCAGGAGGGGAGATGAAGTTGGTGAAAGCAAGACGCATGTTTCGTTGGGTGGGAACACTTCTAGTGAGAATCGGCAGACGCGTGCTCCAGTGGACAAAGACCCTTTGGGCAAACATCTACTATAGGAGCTCTCTGCGCATGAAGATCCTCATCCCGGTTTTCCTGGTTACTCTTTTGGTCATCGGGGTTCTTTCATGGTTCGCCTTCGTCACTCTCCAATCAACCATCACCTCGATCTATGAGCAACGAGCGCGCAGTGTTGCCGCGGTCGTCTCCAAATCGATTCAGGAGAAGGAATACATCCTGTACTACTCGGATGAGCTTGATGCAGACATCGAAACACTGCTGAAACGTTATGAATCCATAGTTTCGATCACGGTCGTGGGGATGACTGGGCGGGGGCTGCTGGTTGTTGCCAGCACCGATCCCACAACGGTCGGCCTGGTTGTCTCGGCAGACGAGCAAGAGAGGTTCTCGCTCCTACGGGAGACAGAGGCATCGAGGGTATCCCGCGGAGGGAAAGACTACCTCCGGGCCTACCACCCACTCCTTATGGGTTCTGATCTGGTAGGCATTGTTTCCCTGGAGATGTCGCTTGAAGAAGAACAGCGCTACCTCTCCCGACTATCGTGGCAGTTAGGGTTAGGATCCTTGGTTGGTTTCCTCGTGTTAGGAACGCTACTGTATGCCATACTCCACGTGGTCGTCACGCGACCGGTCTTTCGGCTCGCCCACGCGGCCCAGTCCGTCTCGCAGAGGGACTACGCTGTAGAGGTCTCTCCCGGTCCGACAAGAAAGCCTGGAACGCGTGTCCGTGACGAGGTGGCCAGGTTTATCGGGGTCTTCAACCTGATGGTTAAGGTCATACAATCCCGCGAGCAGGCACTGAGTGAGATGGTGATCCTGGATGAATCGACAGGAGCCTACAACCTCTCTCACTTCCACCAGACAGCGGACCAAGAACTGAAGAAGGGACAGCGCTACAAGCATCCCACATCCGTACTCCTGGTGGGCATCAGCGGCGTTGAGGGGTTAGAAAAGGCAGATCAAGAGAAGATTCTCATTGCAACGACAAATTTCCTGACGAGCAAGCTGCGTGCAGTCGACCCGGTATTCCGCGTGAGCGAGAATCGTTTCGTAGTGTTATTTCCTGAAACACCAGCGGCCGGTGCACAGATTGCCGCCAACCGATTAAGAGAACAGAGTGCCGACCTTACGTCAGGATTCCCTTTCCCCTTATTCTTACATATCGCTTCAACGGGCTGGGAGCCAGAAGAGACACCAAAGATAGAGGACGTACTACACCAGGTACAAGCCCCGCTAGACCAAGGATAAGAATGAGAACGAGCGGTGTCGGTGACTCGCGGGCAAAGCTGGTTTTCTTCGCCCTCTTGCCGCTTGTTACTGTCTTTCTGATTGCAGTGCCCACCGTGTCGCAGACGAGTCCTGCGCGAGAAGCCAGGGTTGGCAAGATCGACATCGCGGGGCTAGTCCCGCTACAGATATCTTTTGAGTTCCGAAACACTGGCCAGATTAACCTGGAGAATGTACATGGGCAAGCTACCCTGAACGATCGGTTTGGAAATACGGTGGAAGCGATTGCGATTGATCCCTTCTCCGTGGCAGCGGGCCAGATCACTCAAGTGGATGCATCCAGTAGATGGGAATTCCAAAAGCCGGGCATTTACCTGTTGGAGATTGCGTTGGAAATCGGCCTAGACACCCTGGTCTCCAAATCGCTCGCATTTCGCATTACGCCCATTTTACTGCCTCTAGCGCCCCCTCCGGGCCTCGATGGGGAAGGACTGTACACGGTGTCACAACAACCCGTCAACTGGGGGATTTCAAAGATCGACGCGCTGCAGGCGTGGCACACGACACACGGGTCTAAGGATATTATTATCGCGGTGATCGACTCTGGAGTGGACTCTAGCATCCCTCAACTCGCCGCGAGCATGTGGGTTAACGGAGACGAGATCCCCGGAAATGGGATCGATGATGATCGTAATGGTTACATTGATGATATCCACGGCTGGGACTTCCGGGACAACGACAACAGCTCCCTTCTTGGCACAAAACTCCACTGGCACGGGACATTTACCGCTGCAATCATCGCGGCCTGGCCGGGTGACAACGCCATCGTTGGCGTCGCGCCGGGAGTAAAAATCATGGATCTCCGATTCCTCGACTCGAAGAACCTCTTCTACGGGAGAGACTGGAAGAAGTTCGCCCAGACGATCGACTACGCTGTCGACAACGGGGCACGGATCATTAACCTGAGTGTGTACGCAAACGCGAAACCCCCAGCTGTTTTGGAACAGGCCCTCCTTCGGGCGATGCAGCACGGGGTGATCATCGTTGGGATCGCCGGGAACGACGGCACAGCGCAGGTGAGCTATCCGGGGAAGTACGACTCCGTGGTTGCCGTCTCTGCGACCGACCGCAATGACCAGTTAGCCAGGTTCAGCAACTACGGCTCTGAGGTGACCGTCACCGCCCCGGGTGAAAAGATCACGTCCCTCTTCCCAGGAGGCGTCGCCGGGACAAGTTCGGGAACATCATTCGCCGCCCCTCATGTAGTCGGCGCCCTGGCGCTTATCCTCTCTGTTAATCCTCACAGCATGACAGCAGATCAGGCCGTGGCCGTGCTGGAGGGAAGTGTGATCGACCTGGGGAGTCAGGGACGCGATAGGCAATTCGGATATGGATTGATCAACGTATACAACGCGGTGATACGGGCAGGGCGATGACAGTCGAAGGGGCGAGCGGGTGAATGGAAGCAAGGGCGAAGAGACTAGCTCGCCGGCTCTCCATAGATCAAAAAATAGCAGGAGGAGCTGGACAATGTTGAAGAAAAGTGAAGAGGGGCTGATATGGTTGGCTCATCTCAGCGAGGTCTGCTTCAGGAGTAAGCGTTTTAAGAGAGGTGCCCATGGATAACTCGGATCTTGACAACGTCTGCAAGCAGTTGCGGGGATTGTTTGAGGATGTGCTGACATGGAAATGGGACGGACGCTTCGGAACGGCTCTGGCGGAATTCCCCGCTGAGGACAAAGAGAAGGTTCTGAGGATCCTTGAGAGCTTCTTGGTCAGTCGGTGGGACAGCGTAACGATCGGCGAAGCACCAGAGATCGTGCAGCAGATCAAGACGCACTTTGGCGGACTGATGTCGGGGCAGTTGCTCCTTCTCTCAGATCCGAACCAAGATGCTATGATCTACTGCGCGTGGTGGCCGTGGGGTAATGGAAAGACCATCTCCATTCGCGTCGGGGCATACAGCAAGGAGATAGCTGCTCCAGACAAGCCCGCATTGATTACGGCATTTAGGAATTGGTTTAAGGTTTGACACGAGTTTCATCGCAGTTGCTTTGAAGCATTCCTAGGAAAAGGCTTCCCAGATCACCAAGGCAGCCTCGGCGCCTGGATGGCGCCGAGGCTGCGCTTCAGTGCAGAGCCTACATGTTACGGAGTTACGATAACCGGAACGAGGATTGCCTTCCCTTGTCCATAGATAACCCAGAAAACGTACTCTCCGGGAGGGAGATTCTTTGTTCCAATATCGAGGAAGTAGTGATCGCCACCTTCGCTCCGTCCGGAGAAGGAATAACTAGCTTGGTCGGCGGCTCCTCCTGCTCCAGCAATACCCGCGAAACCCGGCCTGGCCACGCTGATCCAAGGCCAGCCAGCCATTCTACGGTCTTGCTTTGGCAGTAAGAAGTCAACCGTAAGAACCTCGCCCGAACGGACCGTGGTGAGTTCGATGTCGGCGTTCAAATAGAGGTCTTCTAGAACCGGCGAGTTTGGTCCCCGGGGAGTTGCTCGAAGGGAGCGCTTTCTCGCATCTACGCCGTGGATGGCGATTCCCATGTTAGTGTGCCAGTTGTTCGCGACATCAGCGCCCAACGGATCCACCCGTTCCATGGTGCTATAGGTGGTTGCGCTTCCTGCGGCCCACCCGTTTCGACCCAGGTATGAAGCGTTGGCCGTATCGACGACCTCGCCGAGGTTATTTACCAACATGATCACCTCACCGAGATCCGAGAGCTCAAGGCTTAGCGATTGAGACATGTCGTAAAGTACGTCGGCTGCCACGTCGCTGACTGTATCATCATGCCGGCGCTCTACGATGTAGTAACCGTCATCTGTCTCATCGAGCTCACTCAACACGAGCCACGAGACGTCCTCAGGGTTCTCCTTGAGGAAACGGACTGCCGGCGTGGTGTCCTGCAAAGCCAGATCAAACGCTGAAACCGCTGCAGGAAGCAGGATTCCGGAAAGCTCCACGACCTTCCAGATTTGATCATCCGCGGTAGATGGATGGGTTCGTCGCCAACGCAAGAACCAACCGCTCAGATCGACAGATGTGGTCCCAAGGTTGCGCAGCTCGATCCATTCGTCTCGCGGATCTGATGCAGTTCCGGCCCAGGCAACCTCGCTGATGATGACCTTTCCATCACAGGGGACTTCATCCTCGGCACCACCAGCTCCGACCTCGCCCGACACCCCCACCGTGACGGTGGCCGTATCCGTGCTGCCTCTGCCATCCGAAACCGTGTAGGTAAACGTGTCGCTTCCCGTGAAGCCCTCATCCGGGGTGTAGAGAAGGTCGAATCCGTTGTTCGCCAGTGTGCCGTTCGTCGGCTGGGTTACCGATTCCACCCTCAGTGGATCAGCATCCGGATCGCTGTCATTAGCCAATACGGAAATCGTAACAGGTGTATCCTTGTCGGCAGCGGCACTATCATTCTGAGCCACTGGCGGATCGTTCACCGATGCAACCGCCACGATGATCGTTGCAGTATCGGTTCCGCCCTTGCCATCGGAGACCGTGTAGTCAAAGATATCAATACCGCTGAAACCAGCCTCAGGTGTGTAGGTCACATCGGTTCCATCGTTCGATACCGTTCCGTTCTCCGACTGCATCACCGATTCGACAACAAGGGTATCGCCGTCTGGGTCGCTGTCGTTCAACAGCACGGGGATAATCACGGGAATTCCTTCATCCGTGATGTCGCTATCGTCCTGGGCAACAGGAAGATCATTAACTGCTGCGACAGATACGGTAACCGTTGCTGTCGCCGTCCCTCCGTTTCCATCGGAGACGGTGTAGGAGAACTTATCGATCCCGCTGAAGCCAGCATTCGGGATGTACGACACGGCATTTCTCGTATTCAGTACTGAGCCGTGGGCAGGCTGAGTGAACGACTCCACCAGTAAGAAATCGCCATCTGGGTCGCTATCGTTTGCTAAGAGGGGGATTGTCACGAGAGTGTCTTCATTGGTGGCAGCACTGTCATCCTGGGCCACCGGTGGGTCGTTGACTGTGCTGACGGCCACAACGACTCGAGCTGTACTGGTTCCGCCCTTGCCATCGGCAACCGTGTAAGAAAAGGTGTCGATTCCGCCGAAACCGGCATCTGCCGTATATGTCACATTGGAACTATTGTTGGACACTGTGCCGTTCGCCGGCTGGGTCACCGACTCGACAACAAGGCTGTCTCCATCCGGATCGCTGTCGTTCGCCAGTACAGGGATTATCACTGATGTATCTTCATCAGTAGTGTAACTATCATCCTGAGCCAGTGGCGGGTCGTTCACCGTCATGACGGCTACTGTGACCGTCGCCGTCGCCGTACCACCGTTGCCGTCTGCAATTGTGTACGTAAACGTATCCGCTCCATTGAAGTTAGGAGCCGGGGTGTAGATGATGTTTGTTCCACTACGCGCAGTGGCGCCATGGAGCGCCCGCGTGCTGGACTCAATCACTAAGCTGTCTCCATCCGGATCCGCATCGTTTGCCAAGACGCGAATGGTTACAGGCGTGTCTTCGTTGGTGGCAGCACTATCATCCTGTGCCACTGGTGGGTCGTTCACCGTCGCGACGGCCACTGTAACCGTTGCCGTTGCAGTCCCGCCATTTCCATCGAAAGCAGCGTAAGTGAACGTGTCGACTCCGTTGAAGTCAGGGTCAGGTGTGTAGGTGACGTCGCTTCCATTGTTTGATGCCGTGCCGTTCGTCGGCTGGGATACCCAGTCCACCGACAGTGTATCGCCGTCTGGGTCGCTGTCGTTTGACAGCACGAGGATTGTCACTGATGTATCTTCCTCGGTAGCGTTGCTGTCATCCTGAGCTAGTGGTGGGTCGTTCACCGTCGCGACGGAGACTGTAACCATTGCCGTTGCAGTCCCGCCGTTTCCATCGGAAGCAGCGTAAGTGAACGTGTCGACTCCGTTGAAGTCAGGGTCAGGTGTGTAGGTGATGTCGCTTCCGTTGTTTGATGCCGTGCCGTTCGCCGGCTGGGATAACCAGTTCACCGACAGTGTATCGCCGTCTGGGTCGCTATCGTTCGTCAATACATCGATGTCCACTGGCACATCCTCGTCGGTCGCAGCAGCGTCATCCCGGGCCACCGGCGGGTCGTTCGTTGGGCTGATGACGATACTCACCGACGCCGCGTTTGAGTCCTTCGCCCCGTCGTTAGCTTTGTAGGTGAAGGAATCACCGGACGTTTCGCTGCCGTCGTGGATGTAGGTGAACGAGCCGTCTGTATTGAGGGACAACGTTCCATGTTCAGCGTTCGAGATGAGGATCGCTGTGAGCAGACTGCCCGGCGAGTCGACATCGTTCGCGAGAATACCGGGAACGGGGATGTCAAGGGTTCCCCCTTCGCTCACGCTGTAGAGGTCGTCGATAGCTAGGGGTGGGTCGTTGCAGAGCACGTTCACCGTGATAGTCGCCTCGTTGGAGGTTGCTCCATCGTTGTCATCAATGGTGTACTTGAAGGTATCGTTGCCGCAACTGCCAACATCGGGCGTGTAGGCGACCACTCCGGAGGTTGGATGTACGCTCACCGAGCCGGCTTCCGGATTTCTGGTGATGATGACCGTCGTTTGGTCGACCGTGCCATCGCTGTCGGTGTCATTGGCAGTGACGTCTATGCCAACAGAGGTATTCTCATCGGTAGTCGCGCTGTCATCAGCAGCCTGCGGCGACTCGTTACAGATAACCGTCACCGTCACCGTCGCCTCATTGGAAGTCGCGCCGTCATTGTCATCGACCGTGTACATGAAGTAATCGCTGCCACAGAAGCCGGGATCCGGCGTGTAAGAAACTACTCCCGTGGTCGAATAGACCCCCAGCGAACCATTTTCCGGATCCTTGGTGATGGTGACTGTCGTCTTGTTGATTGTGCCGTCAATATCGATGTCATTGACGGTGATGTCGATGTTGACGGAGTTGTTCTCATCGGTAGTAGCGGCATCATCGATTGCGATTGGTGGGGGTATACAGGTGATCTCCAGGCACGGGTAAGTGAAGTCAACGTGTCTCTTCGAGTCCCCGTGAGTTTCATCTGTCATTGCCAGACACACAACAAAGCTGTCCTGTGCCCAGGGAATGAGGTCCTTATTCAAGTCGAAAATCCATACACCTTGCTCATCTATACCTATATCCCTCGTAGCTAGCTCATCACCGGAGGGAGGGTCAGGGCAACCACCAGTAGGCATCAGGTAAACGCCTACGTCTCCACCTTCCGCACTCTCATTTGTGATGGAAAGACTGACCGAATCTACCTCGGACAAGGAGGAAACGCCTGAGATATCAAACGTAAGGTAACTCCGCCTGATCTCTGAGTCCTCAGCTACGTCTACCATTATGTGATACTTGTCGCCGATCCCAGCAACCTTACATCCGTCCTTTATGTATTCTCCGGATATCGGATCATTGCAATTGCCGCATGCACTGTACGATGTAGACCAGACAAAGAGCGCAAGCATTGCCAGCAGCATCAGCATCGGTATAACCCTGAACAACTGTGTCTTCTCTACTACGCACTTCCTAATCATTTACTATCCCTCCTGTAAGCACAGTTTCCGCCAGTGATTTGCGTGCTAAACAACATAGCAACAGGTAACGCTAGATGTTGAAAAAAGACCATATCATCCGCTTCGTGGCCGTTGGTCCGAAAGAGGGTGTTGATAGAGGCAATGCCTTGCCTCTTCGTTATAGATTTACCGTGACCTTCTTGCTTTCTGGACATGCTGTCCTCCTCCTTCAAGGCCTGCAGCTTTGCGGCCTACCCTCTCAGGCAGTTTGCCCTTTTCGGCCCGCTTCCTCTTACAAGGAAGCTTGGCGCTCTTAGAGCGCCTGATTCCTATTCTTCGCTCTTCTTTCCTTGAATGATCACCGCGCGCTCGAGCGCTTCTTGCTCGACAAGCTCCTCCTCAATAAGTATATCACCGAGGAGCTTCTCTGTGAACTTGCTCTTCTGGAGTTCGAGGCCCTTGGCAAGATCGGTGTGAGAGATGGCACCGAGGTCTATCAGGATCTCGCCGATGCATTTCTCGTGCTCGAAGTATTCCTCCAGGATGGAGAGGATCACCGCAGAGCGGTTCTTGCGCTCTCGGCGTCCCTTCATGTCGACCTGATTGATCACGTAACTGTCATTGTCACTGTAGTAGATCGTTGTCTGCATCTTTCTCCTCTCCTCGGTCTCCCCAATACCAAGAAAAAACCGAGTCACCAGTACTCCCTGGCAACCCGGCTACCTTGATCTTTAAGGTCCGTAGCTTTGCGTCCCTGCCTTACAACAGGTTTGCCTTTTCAGGACAACTCAGATATATAAGTGTCACTACTATATCACAACCGTATCACGTCGCCAAGTGGGTGGATCTGTCCGTTCGATGATCGGTCTGGAAAGTTGGAACAAGTCTGTTTAAGTGGAAAGGCACAGCTCTTTTAAGGCTGTGCACAAACCTTTTTTACGGAACAGAAGCTGGACGCAGAGCGAAACGAAGTACAGCGAAAGCACGTGCTTGCGTAGCGGCGTACCTTGTGGGCAACGTCAACGGCGGTTGTATTCGGCACTTGGTTATGTCAGTCCGGTGGAGTTTGAACAAGAGATCAAGTCGGCCCAATGCGGCATGTATCAATTTCGGCACCAACATGTCCAGCTTAAGGGGTGCACTCCAAAACGATGTGTGGTACAGTGTGAGGTATGCAAAGGTTTTCTTGTAAGAAGTGGCTTGCTCTTTTCGGAATGTTTGCCATCGTGGCCGTTGGTCTGTTCTTCGGCATACGCTATGCAATACCAAACCGCTTCCCGGCCGACGCGATTTTCGTTCCGCGTGATGTCGCTACAATTCAGGAGGCTCTGGATCGAGCTTCCCCCGGAATGACCATTGTCGTCGAAACACAGCAAGAGCCATTCAAGGAATCTGTGACCGTCGAAGTTCCGGATATCACGCTTACTTCCATGAACAAGAGAGGGAGTCTAGTAAGCACGGGGGGCAAACCGGCTCTTACCATTTGCGCAGCCGGCGTTACCGTGAAGAACCTCGATATCTCGGCGGGTAGCATTGGCTTGAAGATTGAGTCTTCGCAATGCCGGTTGGAGGGAATCGTTGTCCTCGAAGCACCGATTGGGATTCAGTTGTTCGGTGCGAGAGGGTGCGATCTTCGAGGTATTGAAATTCGCGAGGGCAAGATCGGTATGGAGATCGTTTCCTCCAGCGGAAACTTCTTCTACGACGTTGTCGTCACCAACGTTGCTGAAACCGGTGTGAAGATTCTTGGGTCTTCGAAGAATCTCTTTGAGGAAGTTGCCGTTACCGACGTTCCGATTGGCATTTCAGTGGAGCAGGGATCGACAGATAATGAGTTCAAGAATTGCCGCATTGAGTCAAGCTCGATCGCAGGTATCGAGATCCGCAGATCGAACGACAACGTCCTGCTGGATAGTGTCTTGCTTGATTCCCGCATCGGCGTTGTGCTTGAGGCTGTGACGGGATGCGGAATCATTGGCTGCAGTATACAAAATGCCGTTTTGGCTGGCGTTTCTCTTCAGCAGGCGGTGCAGAACCGCATCTTTGAGAATGAGATTGTTGCTGCGGAGGATGTTGGCATACTCCTTTCCCAGAGCGCGGAGAACGCCCTAACATACAACCGGATTCTCCAAGGCTACGGTGTAGGAATTCGGCTTGACAGTAGTGATCGAAACCTCGTCATGGGAAACGATCTCCTGGGAAACGCCATCGGCATTCAGGGAGATCGAGCCAGCTATAACCGCGTCCTGCGCAATAACGTTGGCGAGAGTGAGCTCGTCGGCCTTGTTTTCACAAACGGAGAGAGGAATCGCTTTCTCGACAACCTAGTGCTCGGAGGAACCTTCGGAATTGCGCTGTCTGAGTCAAGCGAGAACACCATTCTCCGTAATCGAATTGAGGATCAGAGAGAAGCCAGCCTTTCTCTAGTGAACGGTTCGCAGGACAATAGTGTTGTGGAGAATCGGATCAGTGGAGGTGGCATCGGTATGCTTGTCGCTGTCTCAGCACGAGGTGAAGTGCGCAACAATCGCTTGTCCCAGAACGACACTGGATTGCTCCTAGTTCACCCGGGGTTTGGCCTTCGGATTGAGGGGAACACCATCGAAAGGAATGGGATCGGACTCAAGCAGGACGATACGGAAATCGGCATCAAGGATACGATCGCCCTCCTGGGAATTGACCTATGGGAAGGCAGCGGCGAGGCAGCGGCTCCGATCATTGTGAACAACATATTCGCGCGGAATGACCAGTTTGACATTGTGAACGAGAGCGATTTCCCTCTTTGCGCAGCTGGGAATTGGTGGGGTGGATTGAACGGAGGGCGCAGTACGGCTGTAGCTGCAGTCTCCAAGGGAGTAGATCTCAAGGAATCGGCCTGGAAGGGAACCATTACAATCGGTACCGAGGAGAGCAATCCCCAGGTAATTCTTGGGCGCATCCTGCAATTCGCTTTGACCGGTCAGGGTTTCCGGGTCATTGATCTCATTGGCATGGGCAACGGTCTTAGCGTGCAAGAGGCGATCCGTATGCAAGATGTAGACCTCATTTGGTGGGGAGCCCCGAACTCTAATCTCGAAGAGATGTTCGGTGCAGAGGAGAACCTAGAGAACGTTTTGATTCCGGCGAAGAGCGGATGGTCTGCCATTGTATCAAAGAAGTTGGCAGATCAACTGCCGGAAATGACGCTCTCCGCTTTGGCAGTTTACATGGGCGAGTTGGAAGAAACCTTGCGGTGCACCGCCCCCCGAACCTTCGGCGAAGGTTCATTTACGTCTTTCGTGGCGGCGTATGGTCTTCAAGAATCGATCGAAACCATCGATTGGACAGAGACTCTTGAGGATGCGGAGACTCTTCTCGAATTTACAGTGGCCGATTTAGCCATATTAAGCAACCTGGAGGAGATGCTTACTCTTTCTGAGTTTGTGGCACTCGAAGATGATCTCCATGTTTTCGGAACCGCTGATATCGTTGTGATCTTTCATCGGGAACTCCTTTCGCGATTCCCGGAGGTTGGGTATGTGCTGTCGAACCTGAGTTCACTGCTGACGGAGTACGTTGTACAGGGCTTGATCAGCCGCGTCCGGCTTTCGAGCCGTGACCCGGAAGTGGTGGCAAGAGAGTTTCTGCTGGATGAGGGGCTTCTCGTTGAGTAGGAAAAAGGAGATCCGATGGATTTGATAAACACTGCCACGAGGCAACGGGGTCGGTTGCCCCACTGGCTTGTTCGCCTCCGATCCTGGATTCGATATGGAACAAGCCTGCAAGTCAAACTCGTCGTGCTCGTTATGGTGATCGCATTTTTGGTTGTGGGGGCGCTCTATTGGTTCGCCCTCGTCTCCCTGCGCACGTCGACTGCATCGATCTACGAGCAGCGCGCGCTAAGCGTCACGGCCATCATTTCGAAGTCGATCCAAGAAAAAGATTACATCCTCTACTACTCGGACAAACTCAATGCTGATATCGAACAGCTACATGATCGCTATGAGGCGGTCGTGGGGATCACCGTTGTCGGAGTGAGTGCGCGCGGGTTCCTGGCCGTAGCCAGTACGGATCCGACGGTGGTCGGCGTGTTGGCCTCCGAAGAAGATCAAGCTCGGTTTGACATCCTCAAAGAGGTAGAAGTCACCAATGTAAGCCTTGGCGGCAACGTTTACCTACGGGCGTATCATCCGATTTTCTCTGGCCCGGACCTTATTGGCGTTGTCGTGCTCGATATGTCGCTCGCCGAACAGGCGTTGTTCATTTCGCGTCTTTCGTGGCAGTTCGGAGTCGCCTCCATAGTGGGTTTCTTCTTATTGGGCGGGTTCTTGTACCTGTCATTACTCGTAATTGTGACCAAACCGATCGGACGAATAGCTAAAGTCGTGGGTTTCGTTGCGCAACGGAAGTATGATGTAGAGGTTTCATCTCCGTCGCAGAGGATTCCCGGAACTCGAATACGAGATGAAGTGAGCCGGTTGATCGACGGATTCAACCTCATGACAAAGGTCATTCATTCCCACGAGCAGAAGCTGATGAAGCTCGTTGTACTCGATGAACTGACGGGTGCCTATACGCGCGATCATCTTCGTGCGGAGTTGGATCGTGAACTCGCTAAGACGCGCCGATACAAATACCCCACATCTCTTCTTCTGATCGATGTCGGTGGGATCGAATCCCGGACTCAGCAAGAGCAGGAACAGGTTCTGATTCGAACGGCGAACTTCCTTGTAAGCACCCTCCGAAACGTCGATGTGCTGTTTCGTGTAAGCGACTTGCGATTTGCCTCTCTTCTGCCCGCAACACCACCCGCTGGGGCTTCAGTAGCGGCTGAACGATTGCGTGCGAGGGTGCCAGATGTCAGTTCCCTGTTCGACTTCCCTGTCGTGCTGTCTATCAGCCACATGGGGTGGGAAGGTGAAGATGCGCCATCGGGCGATGACGTCCTTGCTTACGTCATAGAATCACTTGACGATCCAAGTAAATAAAGAGAAAGCAGGAAGAAACCCGATTTCGCGCGGAATGCAATGATCCGTCTCACATTTCCCACCCGTAGACGCCGCTTTCCAGCATTTTCCTGATCCACGAAATCAGCCTCGCATAGGCGGTTGCCTGTAGTAGTTCACCGAGTGTGTCGTTGCTCCTTTCCCGTGTTCTTGTGCTTCAATCTGTCTCCAGCACGTCTGAGCTTCGCCAACTTGATCGCAAGCTCAACCCATTTCGTGGTGAGTCCGCGGAATCTCCGGTAGTTCTCGACCTCCTGCCTGACTTCAGGGACATCCTCAGGCCGGACGTACTTGGTGTGACCTTTGCCGGCATGACTGTAGCTCAGCTGGTGGTAGGTGCCCCCACGTGATCGCTTCTGCTGCGACAGGGAACCGGGATGCATGTGTCCAAGTTCCAGCAGCGCCTTCTTGATCTTGGCAATTTCTGTTTCGATTGCGACTTGACGTTTGTTCATCGTTGTATCATACTAGAGATACAGCAAGCTGTCAATAGCTCCCGGTTCAAAGGAGATGCGATCGATGAGTGATATCAGGGCAATGCTGAAGGGCATGAACATCAGTCAAGCAGGGCACCTGCCAGTTGTAGCGGAGTTCTG
>CBDUVB010000026.1:0-20452 GCA_965370555.1 uncultured bacterium | reverse complement strand
CCGAAGCAACTTGAGAGGTGATCGCGGATGAAACGAATGTTGTGTCTTCTCACGATCCTTGTCTGCATCAGCGCGATGGGCTCCAGCCTTCTGATGGCAGAACCTGCAACGCGTGGATTCGGATTTGGTGGCGCCATGGCGATGGCATTCTTCCCAGACATGACCGGGGTTAATACCTTCATGTCGGAAAATGGATTGGCCCCGATGGGTGATTTCCTGATTGGCGCGGGCGGAGGCGGTCGTGGTGGCGTAATCGGTGGTCTGTCGTTTGGAGGCATCGGTTGGGGCATGCTCGCGACCTCTGAGAGCGAGACCCGTCACGCCGAGCTGGTTTTTGGCGGCGGCGGGTTCGATATCGGTGCGGCCATCGGCGGCGATGAGAGCTCGGTTCTCACCGTCGGAGTAGTGTTCGGCGCTGGCGCTAACGTGCTTACGGTAACCGAAGCATTCGCTGCTTCAGAAGGCTTTACCCCCAGTGGTATTATCACCGAGCCGACATCCCGCGAGCTGGGACGCGCCGTGGGCTTTGTGCAGCCATACGTCAGCATGTCTGCTCAATTGCTTCCATGGATGGGATTCGAACTTCGGCTCGGATACATACTGCCTGTCTTCGGGATCGACTTCGGTGATCTGATCGGTATTCCCGCACCATCCCTCGACCTGTCCGGACCCACGGTCAGCTTCGGCCTCGTATTCGGCGGCATCGGGTCGGTAACAAGTTCCGACAATGACAAGCCAAGTGGCAAAGCTCAGGCTACATCCGTAAGCGATGGATCGTTCGTCGTCCGTGCCGAAAGCGAACTGATCATCGAGAACGCACTCGGTGATATCGTGATCTCGGGGTATTCGGTCGATGCGGCCCAAACGACGCCGAATCGCGTGGTGGAATGGCAAGCCGTATGTTTCACCAAAGAGCAACGGATTGATGAATTGCAGGTTCTCTCGGATGTGACCGAACTGGGCATCACACTGAAGACCGTGGGCGCCGGCCACGTCGACTACACCCTGCGGGTTCCGGTAGGAGTCGATCTCAAGGTAAAAAACGGTGTCGGAGACATCTATCTCGTCTCCTATGAGGCCCAAACGATTATCATCGAAAATGGCGCCGGGCATGTGAATCTGCACGATGTACGTGCCACCGCGTTGATTGTTGCACACGGCGTGGGCGGGATTGATCTCCGCGATGTGTATGCCCAACAGTTGATCGTGAATCTGGGGATCGGCAACATTGTCCTCGCACTTCCGGCAAGCGCGTCAGCTACGGTGGCCGCCAAAGTGGGAATCGGCAACGTCTCTATCGACCGATTCCCCGGCATGATTGGCGGAGTCCGAGGCTTCCTCGGCAAGTCGGGAGATGTCACGTTGGGCAACGGGGAGCGCTCAGTCAAGCTTGATGTAGGCCTCGGCGAGATCGTGATCGAGATACAGCAACCGTAGATTCAGCCATTTCGAATCCGCGCACCACGACACGGCCACAAGCTCGGCAATTCGCGGAGTGGAGGGAGCATCCTCGCGGCGTCAATAAGGGTCTCGAAGGCGGAATATCAGCGCGGGAGGTACTCATCACCCTTCGTAGAGTGCGGTCTGCTGCGCGTCTTCATTCATTTGCACTCGGTTGAGGTACCGATAGATCCCGTCCTGTGCCATCAGCTCATCATGGGTTCCCTGTTCCACGATCCGCCCGTCCTTAAGAGCGACAATCTTGTCGGCGCTGCGAATGGTCGACAGACGATGGGCAATGACGATGGTCGTCCGTCCTACCATCAGCCACTCCAATGCCTGTTGGATCAGCAGCTCGGTTTCGGTGTCGACCGAGGATGTCGCTTCATCAAGGATCAAGATGGGTGCGTCTTTCAGCACAGCTCGGGCGATGGCCAACCGCTGCCGCTGGCCTCCGGAGAGCTTGACCCCTCGTTCGCCGATCATGGTTTCGTACCCTTCAGGGAGCAATTCGATGAAGTCGGCGGCGTTTGCTATACGCGCTGCCTCGATCATCTCTTGATCATTCGCGTCGAGCCGACCGAAAAGAATGTTCTCGCGGACGGTCCCATGAAACAGGAAGACTTCCTGGAGCACGATGCTCATCTGCCGGCGCAGACTCTCCAGCGTTAGGTCGCGGATGTCGTGTCCATCAAGGGTAATCATCCCTTCAGACACGTCGTAGAACCGGGAAATCAGCATCGAGAGCGTGGTCTTTCCCACCCCCGACGGCCCCACAAGTGCCACGACCGAACCTGGCGCGACATCGAGATCGATGTTCTGCAACACCATCTCGCCCACGCTGTAGCGGAAACCCACGTTACGCAAGCTGATGGCTCCGCGGGCACGACTCGGCAACTCAATGGCTTCGGGCCGCTCGCTCACATCGGGTTCTTGCTCCAACAACTCAGCGATACGATCGGCGCCAGCCAATGACTGCTGGACGCTCTCCCATGCGCTCCCCAGTGCCCGTACCGGCTGATAGAGCAGCTCCAGGTAAAGGAAGTACGCAACCAAATCGGCTATAGGCAACTCCCCATGCAGCACCAGTCTCCCGCCAAAGTAGATGAGCACAATCGTCCCCAAGGATGCGGTAAACTCGATAGAGGGGTGGAACACGGCCATCAAACGCAGTGCCCGCAGCAAAGAGTCGCGATAGCGGACGATACGGCTCCAAATGCGGTCCGCCTCGCTATCCTCCCGAGTGAAGGCCTGGATCTCTCGAATTCCCGAGATGTTATCGTTCAGGGCCGCGTTGAGTTCTCCCAGTTCGACCTGACGCAGTCGGAAGGCAGGACGTACGTAGCGAGCAAACCCGCTCATAGCCAGAAGAATTAGTGGAATTGGGATCATGCTTAGTACCGCAAGCTGCCAGCTCATGCTGACCAGCACTGCGGTGACGCCGATGAGCATGAGCACGTTGACCAGAATGTCCGGTATGGCATGGGCGACCAACTGCTCCAGTAGATCGGAATCGTTCACCATACGCGACATGAGTTGTCCAGTCTGCTTGTCCTCGTAGAAGCGCAGCGAAAGGCGCTGCAGATGCCGATAGACCTCGTTTCTGAGATCGGCCACGACGTGCCAGCCGGCCACGTGGGCCGAGTAGCTCCGAACGAATCGCATCAGTGCTCGGACGACGTAGACGGCCAGCGCCAGCAGGGCCAGCCTTGCAACCAGAGCAAAGGTCTTCGGTCCCGCCTCCGGGTCCGTAACGGCGGCAACCATCGCCCGGACCAACCAAGGGCCGAGAAGCTGAATGCCCACGAGGGCCAACATGCTGATCATCGTCAGCGTCAGAGGCAGTTTGTAGCGCTTCACATGGCGAAAAACCAACCATAGGGATTTCAATTTCTCACCGCTCCATTCTCAGCTCTCTCCTGCGACGCCGGAGACTTTGGAATCGTCTTCTCCGTCAGGCACGGGCGACAACCGTATTGATGCTTCCCGTGGCGTATCCTCGAATACAGCTTAAATTGTACCTCAGGGCACCTCCATTCTGAAGGAGAAGCGGGATATTCAGTCGTTCATTGTGATGTTCTTCTAGGCGTACTCACCTATGAATCATCTTCGCCTTCACTGGTCTCACGGAGGCCAATCGAGATATACTGGAGCAACTCGCCAATAGGGTTCAGGTAAGGGTCTGTTGCTTCCGAACGAGAATGGAGAGCCGTAGTTCCAAAGCAAAGGAGCGAGCATTAGGTGAGATCAGAGAATGGTCCAGCAGGAGCGTGCGTGAGGAACTCGGTTCCACAGCCGCGTTGCGTCGCTTTCTTCAGTGAGGAATCAGTCGCTGCCCCGCAGGGTGAACCACCCCCGTTCCTTCGACTCCTGCGTGCGTTCCCACAAGAGGCGCGCATCATCCTCAACACACCCGGCTCAACCGCTCAATCGAGGCCACTGGATGAGGGCGCAAAGATCGAGTTTAGCCATCGTCCCGCATACGGGGAAAGCTTTGCAGGCTTCCTGCTTCGACTCCCCTGGATCCTGCTACCCACATGGCGGCGCATCCTGCAGGTCGTCTCACGCGCCGATGTCATTGTAAGCCAGTTTCCCTCACCCGTGTTTCCTCTCATCGTTCATGCTGTACGGCGGAAGAAGAAGCCCCACATTCTCTACGTTGTGGGGGACATCAGAGAGGTCGTCGAGACCAGCGGCAAGTACCCCAGGCTAGCGCGCAAGCTCGTCGTCACGCCGATCGCCGAGGTGATGCACCGACTTGCTTTGCGAGCCAGCAGGAGCAGCATGGTTATCGCGGTCAGTTCGTCTTTGGCTCAGCTGTATGGCTCATCCGCCGTTCGATCGGTTGCCTTTGCACCAACAGCCATAGCCGCGGCGCAAATCTCCGATCGACAAGACACATGTCAGTCAACGCCAACTCGGCTCTTGTTCGTGGGGCGTCTCGTGTCGGTGAAGGGGCTCGTGTACCTCCTCGAAGCTGTTCGTCTTCTCCTCCATGATGGAGTGCCGGTACGGCTGATACTCGTCGGAACCGGTCCTTGCCGGAAGGCTCTCATCGCCCTCGTAGCCAAGCACGCATTGTCGTCAGCAGTCGAGTTCACGGGCGAAGTATCGTTCGGCCCCAACCTGCTTGCCCTCTATCGCGAGGCGGATATCTTCGTTCTCCCGTCCCTTTCGGAAGGAACACCCAGGGTCTTGTGGGAGGCAATGGCGGCGGGATTGCCAATTGTCGCTACCCGTGTCGGAGGAGTGCCGGAGATCATACAACACGGGGAGACGGGTCTGCTTGTAAGCCCGCGATCTGCGCAGCAGCTTGCCGCGTCTATACGGCGTATGATAGAAGATGAGGAGCTGCGCGTGCGGCTAATCAGGGCCGGGTATTCACTGATCCGTAAACATACCGTGGAAAAGCAAGCAGCGACATTGTGGGAGCACATCATGACTGATCTGGAGCGTACTCTCTGATGATTGTTCTGTTCTGGCTGCTCGTCGTTCTCACCCTCTGGCACTTCGTTGGCTATGGTGCGCTCCTGTGGCTGCTTATCAGGGGAAGACAATCCCCCTCAGAGGACACGAGTGGCGAACTCCCCACGGTTAGTATTGTGATCACAGCCCACAATGAAGAAGCGATCATCGCGGAGCGAATCGCAAACTGCCTCTCACTTGACTACCCCCATGACCGTCTCGAGATCCTCGTCTGTTCAGACGCTTCAACCGATAGGACCGTCGAAATCGCACGGAGCTTCGAGAGAGTCAAGGTTATTCACTCGGAAACCCGCCACCGTGCGCGGACGCAGTCTCTAGGTGTCAAGAGCGCCACGGGAGATGTGGTCTGTTTCACCGATGCAGAGACATCCTACGATCCACAATGCATTCGCCGTATGGTGAAACGATACGCCAATCCCAAGGTCGGCGGAGTGGTCGGGTATCTCCAGTTCCGATCCTCGCAGGTGTCCGCTCTCGGCGGATTCTTTGAGGCCTACTGGCAGTGGGAGAACTACCTACGGCAATGGCAGAGTCAATTGGGGGTGCTGTTCAAGCTGAGCGGGGCGAACATGAGCATGCGAACTTCCCTCTACCGATTGCCCCCTCGGGGGGTCGACATCGATCAGTCAGCGGGGCTAGCGCTTGCCCTACAAGGGTACCGTGTTGTTACGGCTTCGCGGGCGATTGCCTATGACTTGTTTTCGGCGCGGCCGCGCTCCGAGTGGGTGATCCGGCGGCGCCTTACGGTGCAAGCGCTGACTTCTCTGCAGCATTACCGGCGCCTTCTGAATCCGCTCCGCCATCCTATTCGCGCGTTTCATCTCTTCTCGTACTCGCTTCTGCGCTATCTGATGCCGCTGCTCCTCCTCGGCATCTTCACGACAAGCGCCACCCTGTGTGTTTTTTCACCGTTCTTCGCTGCGATAGCTGGTGCCCAGGTTGTGTTTTTCGTTCTCGCGCTCATAGGATGGGTAACCCGACGTTCAAAGCGAGCCCGCGGATTTCTTGGCTGGCCGTACGCGGCGTGCGTGTTCCAAGCTGGCCTTCTGGCTGGCCTTGTCGAGTTCGCAATCGGCCGCCGAATCGATGCGTATGAACCCGTCAGGACCCCGGAAGAAAAGGAGTAGACAGAATGGTCAAGAATCCCAGCCCCGCAGCTCGTCTCTTGTGCACGTCTCTTACCTACCTGGCAGTTCTTTCGCTCGGTGTTTTCCCGTTTGGGTTTGCGCGAGTGACCATCGGTCCATTCTCCGTTCCATGGGCTGCGCTCTTCTTTGTCCTCCTCGGAGTGTGTTTGTTTCTCTCACTGATCCTCAGATGGATCCCGTTTCCGCGCCCGCCGCAGCCATGCGTTGAGAGACGCTTGGACCAGCTTTCCAAGATTCCCCACCCGCCGGGCAAGAACGGGCCAGCTCGAGAAGACGCTTCGGATCCGTTTGCCGTCGATAAGGGTCAGCTCCGGAGCGAGCGAGAGGGTGTGAAGCCCGTCAGGGTAAGGGCCATCGCTATCAGGCTTGATTATGGCGACTGGGCGTTCCTCGAACTCGGTCGGTGAGAGATGGACAACTCGATGGATCACTACCCGCGAACCGTACCCAGTCGAGCAGTCTTGCGCGGGGCGGTATAGCACACCTTCCGAAACAAAAGGAGCCCCAGCGGATCGCGAAGATGCCAGGTCCACTTTCACGGGGTTTGCTGGGTGAGGACGCCACCGACCCAGGAGATCATCGGCGTACCAGATCCGCAGCTTGTCGAACGGCCCATCCCGCGCATCAGTCCCAAACATCCACCAGCGCCCGGCAAACCGCATCACCGCACAATCGCACCCGGCTACGCCGTCCAACAAGACGCCCGCCTTCTTCGGTCTAGAGAAGTCACTGATATCGTAGACCGCAACTTCCTCAAGCCCCACGGTTTCCGGGATACAGTAGAGTTTCCCTCGATACTTGATGGGAAATGGAAACGCTGCATGAACGGGGAGATCTAGCACGATTTCCAGGGTCGCTTCCGAATCTAGTGGGATCGCACCGATGCGCCCTCTTCCCAAGCGGTAGTCGTAAACCTCGCAAAGGATCAGTCGTCTACCACGCCACTCCACAAAGAAAGGGTCGGCCACAAAGATCCCGCTTCGTTGGTGCGGAAGCCAACGAACCTCCGGCAGCTTCGCACTCCTTACGAGGGATGCGCCGGCGAACGCCACGAGCCCAATGTTCCACTGATCGTAGAACAGTGATCTTCGCAACCACGTGGATCTCTGCGTGATCAAGACGGGAAGTCCTTTGCGATCAACGCCCTTCCCCGCCGAAGACCGCTCTGAACCCATGCGGATCTCCCTCCTTTACACTCTGGCTTCTAGATGTACATCCTAGCGAAGATGGCTGATAAACGCGAGCTTCCATATGCCCCTTAAGAGCTCTCGCCCCGGGGGATCTCCCGTTTCGCCCTGTTCACGATGCGCGCACATGCGTGTATAATCAAATTCAAAGGTGAAGAATGATACCGGTGAAAACAATCCAAGATGTGATAAGAAAATGGGCTGATGTTGCGCCCGAGCGGACAAGTCTTGTTTCTTCCCAAGGATCCGCATTGAGTTATCGCGAACTGGCCCAAGCGTTTAACTGGCTCGGGGCAACGCTTTTGAAACGTGAGTTAGGGGATTCACCCCGACTGGCAACAGTACTTCCAAGCGGAATCCTGGAAGCCGTGACGTTCCTCGGGGTGTCGTGTCGCGCAGCCGCTGCTCCACTGAACCCAGGATACGGGGAGCGCGAATTCGAGGCCTTTCTGACTGACCTTTCGCCCCAGGCATTGGTGCTCGAAGACGGGTTCGAAACACCAGCGCGAGCCGTCGCTCGCGCTCTCGACATTCCAATCATCGAGCTGCCGTCGGACATGCACCGATGGAGCCCCGTAGGAGACGTCTCAACTCACCCCGAGTTCCTCCCTTCTCCTGAGGATACGGCCCTGCTACTCTCAACCTCCGGAACAACATCGCGGCCAAAGCGAGTTCCCCTCACGCATGCCAATCTGATCGCCTCGGCTGAGAACATTGCACGGAGCCTTCAACTGGGACCACAGAACCAATGCCTGAACCCAATGCCCCTGTTCCACATCCATGGTCTTGTCGCGGGCTTGCTGGCTCCCTTGTTTTCCGGGGGAAGCGCGATCGTGGCATCCGGAGTTCCGGCTGAAGGGTTGCTTCGATGGATCGACTCAGGCAAGCCAACGTGGTACACTGCTGTTCCCACGATCCATCAGGCGATTCTGGCCGAGGCACGCAATCATTCGCGTGTGGCTCGGCACCAGCTTCGCTTCATTCGATCCTGTTCCGCGCCTTTGCCGCCGTCGCTTCAGGCGGATATGGAAACCGTGTTCGGTGTTCCTGTCGTGGAAGCGTACGGAATGACGGAAGCCTCCCATCAGATCGCGATCAACCCACTTCCGCCGAGCCGACGACGTCCCGGCTCGGTGGGGCACCCCACGGGAGTACAGGTCCGCATCCTTCCACCCGAGCAGGCGGACACAGCGGACAACTCGCGCGGCGAGATCGCCATTCGCGGCAAGAGCATTACGCGAGGGTATGACGCAAACCCCGTAGCCAATCAGGAGGCATTTGCTGATGGGTGGTTCCGCACAGGAGATGAAGGCTGCCTAGACGATGAAGGGTACTTGTATATCACCGGACGGTTGAAGGAGATGATCAACCGTGGTGGCGAGAAGATCGCTCCTCGGGAGATTGATGAAGCCCTGGTTGAGCACGAGGCAATCGCTCAGGCGATTACGTTTGCGGTCCCTCACCCGACGCTTGGCGAAGACATCGCTGCGGCAGTGGTTCTTCAAAATGGAATGAACGCATCGGAGGCAGAACTGCGGGCATATCTGCTGGGGCGGATCGCTGAATTCAAGATCCCTAGTCGATTCGTATTCGTCGACGACATCCCCAAGGGTCCCACGGGCAAGCTTCAGCGAATCGGGTTGGCGAAGACGTTAGCAACGAAGCTGGTAGAACCGTTTCGTCCGCCGACAACCCCTGTCGAGTCCTCATTGGCGCAAATTTGGCAGGAGGTTCTTCATGTCGATCGGATCGGCGCTGCCGATAACTTCTTCATGCTGGGCGGAGATTCGCTTTCGACAGCGCGGGTTTTGGCGCGAGTCAATCGGAGATTCGCCATCCATCTGACGCTAAGGCAGGCGTTTGAGTCGCCGAAACTCGAGGACCTAGCGGTCCAAGTGGAGCTACAGATCCTCGATTCGATCGAAGGGCGCACCAATGACTGAATGTAATCTGGATGCGTCCTCCCATGAGAAGCTCCGCAGCGCAAGATCGCCGCTCCACGAGGAGCTGGCTGCCCGAAAGGCCCGTCTGACACCTGCGCAAACCAAGCAGTTTGCTGAGCGCATACACGGCACGAAGGACGTACCAGTTGCGGGCGAAATCCGGCGGCAGCCGACGGGGACCACCAGACCGCTCTCATTCTCCCAGGAACGTGTGTGGTTCTTGCAGCAGCTTGATCCGGCGGACCGATCGCTCATCCGCCCAGGCGCTGTTCGCTTGGTCGGCGAGATGAACGTGGCTCTACTGGAGCAGAGTGTCACCGAAATCTCCAGGCGGCACGAGACTCTCAGAGCGACCTTCGACAATGTCGAAGGATCCCCCCAGCAACGGATTGCCCCGGTTCGTTCGATCAAGCTTCGTGTGGAGGACTGTTCCGATCTTTGCGCCGCTGATCGCGATTCACGAACGCGCACCATCCTGAAGGAAAGCGTTCGTGAGCTCTTCAACTTGAGCACCGGGCCAATCCTCCGCGGAACGCTCGTGCGATGGGGGATGAAAGAACACATCCTGCTGTTGGTGACGCACCACATCGTCTTCGACGCGTGGTCGTCCGAGATCCTCATCGATGAACTCTTTGCGATCTACGGACAACTCGTCCGTGGCTCCCAGCCGAATCTCCCCGCGCTTACCGTCACGTACGCGAACTATGCGCGCTGGCAGAGGCAGCAATACGAGGCTGGCGCGCTTGACGATTCGCTCGCGTATTGGGTCGACACGCTAAGCAACCTACCAGGTCGAGTGGAGATTCCGACGGATCGGCCTCGTCAAGCGATCCAAGCAGGCGATGGTGCTTGCGAGCGGTTGCGCCTGCGCCCGGATTTGGTGAGGGATCTCGAGTCCTTGGCGCGAACAGAGCGGACGACGCTATTCAGCGTTCTGTTGGCGGCCTTCACGGTTTTGATTGCGCGGTACACCGGAATGAAGGACTTCCTGGTTGGGACACCAGTGGCCGGGCGAGGGGAAATAGAGACTGAGAACTTAATCGGCCCCTTCGTAAACACCCTTGTTCTCCGGTGTGATCTGTCCGGCGACTCCACGGCCCGCGAACTCGTCAGCCACATTCGAGAAACGGTCCTCAATGCGTTAGAACATCAAGACGTTCCGTTTGAAAAGATTGTCGAAGCTGTACATCCCGACAGGGAGCTGGGCCGCGCCCCGCTATTCGACGTAATGTTTAACCTGGAAAACGTCCCCCTCCGATCTGCGTCGTCCCCCGAACTCACGGTCGAGCCGTACGCACTTGATGTTTTCGCTATGGGAATTGACCTCTCGGCCGAGATTCGGACGGAGGCTGATGGCGCGTTGACGTGCGAGTTCGCCTATCGAACCGACCTGTTCGACCGTGAGACAATTCAGCGTGCTCTCGTGCATTACGAAATCCTCATCAGCGGCATTGCAGAGGATGCAAAACGGCCGATCGCGGAAACTCCGATGCTTCCGGCTACGGAAAGGCACCGCCTGCTTGTCGAATGGAATGACACGAAACGCGCATACCCAGAAAGTTGCATCCACGATCTATTCGAAGAACAGGTGAGACAATCTCCAGACGAGCCGGCAGTGACCTTCGGCGATGAGACGCTCACATATCGCGAACTGAACCAACGTGCGAACCAGCTTGCTCATCGGCTGCGCCGTATCGGTGTCGGTCCCGACATCCCGGTAGGCTTATGCGTCGAGCGCTCAATCGAGATGCTCGTTGGCATACTGGCAATATTGAAAGCAGGCGGGGCCTACGTACCGCTCGATCCCGCTCTCCCGCTTGAACGTCTGCAATTCATGTCAACCGATGCCGATCTCCGTCTCACCCTGACCCAAGCACGCCTTATCCCGAAGGTGTCTTTGCTTCCGGCTGAGCTTCTGTGTATCGACGACGCACAAGTCTTGGCAAACGAGGACGATCAACAGAACCCATCGCCGACCGCTTCTCCCGATAATCTCGCGTATATCATCTATACATCCGGTTCTACGGGATCCCCAAAAGGAGTGCTGATAAACCATTGTAGCGTGATCACCCGTCTGTCGTTTTTCGGATCGGTGTTTGGTCTACGGAATGACGACGTTGTCCTCCAGATCGCTCCGTTTGCCTTTGATATGTCGATTCGCGACCTCATCTGCCCTGTCACGATCGGAGCGCACATCATACTGGCAAGCAGTGCTGAAGTGAGAGATCCGTTCCTACTGGTCAAGAAGATAGACAAACACGGGGTGACAGCTTTTGGAAGCACTCCCTCCTTCCTATCCTCAATTGTCGACGCCATCAAAAGGACAGATGGCGACCATCGGAGTCTCCGCCGTATCTTCTCCGGCGGAGAGGCGCTGCCGAGCGATCTCGCGCAACGGATACTAGAGACATTCGGCGGACGCGTGCGCCTGTCCAACGAGTACGGTCCCACGGAATGCACCATGACCTCGGCACATTATGAAGTAACGGGTACACAGTCGCGTTACCCAATTGTGCCGCTCGGGCGACCGCTCCCCAATGTTAAGCTGTACGTCCTAGATCGTCATCTGCGCCCGCTGCCGATCGGTATCCCCGGGGAGATCCATATTGGCGGGATCGGATTGGCTCGCGGGTATCTCAACCGGCCCGATCTCACGGCAGAAAGGTTCATCTCCGATCCCTTCGAACCTGGCAAGAGGCTCTACAAGACAGGAGATCGGGGTCGCCATCTGCCTAGCGGCGATCTGGAGTTTCTCGGCCGGCTTGACCGGCAGACGAAGATCCGTGGATACCGCATTGAATTGGGCGAGATCGAGACCGCCCTGACCTCACTTTCTGAGGTGAGCCAGGCCATAATGGATGTATCCGAACCTAACCCTGATGACAAGAGGATCGTCGCCTACATCGTTCCGGCGACAAGCGAGCCTCCTTCGTCGGACGCGCTGAAGGCGAAACTCCACGCCCGTCTCCCCGAGTACATGATTCCGAATGCATTCGTCATCCTCGACAGGTTTCCGCGTACCTCTCGTGGGAAGATCGATCGATCCGCGTTGCCCGACCCGTCGTCTTTCGACCTCGATCGGGCCAAGGAGTTCGTCGCACCGCAGACTCCGGCGGAGAGGCTCATCGCTCGTGTATGGGGCGATGTTATCAAGGTCGACCGGGTTGGCGTCTACGATGATTTCTTTGCTCTCGGAGGCCACTCGCTCACCGCTATGCGGGTGATCATCAGGATACGAGATGAGACAAAAGCCGAGCTCCCGGTGCGCGCGGCCTTCGAGTTCCCCACCGTGCGCGAGTTAGCGGCACATCTCGAGGAAATGCTTGAGATACACGACAAACTCACTCTCTCCAACACCCACGATGCGCAATCGGAGGAATCATGAATGTGCGTGATCTCCCTCTCTCGTTTGCGCAGGAGAGGTTGTGGTTTCTCGAACAACTGGAGCCTGGGACGCCGGTGTACAACATTCCCTGGGCGGTGCGCTTGTCCGGTGACCTGAAGGTCAATGCACTGGAACAGGCGCTCGACTGGATCATCGCCCGCCATGAGGTATTGCGCACGACGTACAAAGCGGTCGACGGCGTGCCACAACAAGTGATCCACCCGCCTGCCTCCGTGGAGATGAACGTGGTCGACCTTCGTCACCTGCCATTGGAGAAGCGTGAATCAACCGCGCAGCAACGCCTGGACGATGCGGCCCGTCGCCCGTTCGATCTTACTTCCGACCTCATGCTGCGGGCGACGCTCATCCGCCTCGCCGATGACCAACAGATCCTACTCCTGGTCGCGCATCACATTGCATCCGACGGTTGGTCACATGAGATACTCGTCCGCGAGTTGTCCGATCTCTACACAGCGCTCTCCCACGACGAGGAGCCTAAGCTGCCCCCTCTTCCCATGCAATACGCCGACTACGCCCTCTGGCAACGAGAACGTCTGACGGGGGATGTGCTCAAGCGAGAACTTGCATACTGGAAGGAGCAGTTGGCAGATCTACCGCCTGCGTTGAACCTGCCGTTCGATCGACCGCGTGGCCCAAGACCGGACTACGGGGGAGGACGGGTCCCGATTGAGATACCCGACCAAGTAACGCAAGGGTTGAGGCGCTTGGCGCGTGAGGAGAAATCGACGCTGTTCATGGTCTTGCTGGCCGGATTCATGACCCTGCTCTACCGCTACACCGGTAAAGAAGACATCGCGGTAGGGATTCCCATCGCCGGACGATTGCGGACAGACACGGAGAATCTAATCGGATTCTTTGTCAACACCCTCGTGCTGCGCGGCGATCTGTCGCATGAACCGACCTTCCGGGAACTGTTGCATCGCGTGCGCAATGTATGCCTCGATGCCTACGATCATCAGGAACTGCCGTTCGAGAAGCTGGTCGCCGAGCTGCGCCCGGAACGACATCTCAGTCAATCGCCTCTGTTTCAGGTCATGTTCGCCATGCATAGCATCACCAAGGAGGGTACGAGACTGGCGGATCTCGGTATGAAGCACAGTCCGGTGCAGACGCAGACAGCGAAGTTCGATCTCTCAATCGACTTGGAAGAGACACCAGCACGTATCAAAGGGAGCATGATGTTTCCCATAGTCCTTTTCGATACCGAGCGCGTCACACGCACAATCGGTAACTTCCGGCGTCTACTCGATGCAATCAGTGCCAATCCCGATCGGCAGGTCTCCAGGATTCCGATCATGACGGACGAAGAACGATATCTCATTACTCGCAAATGGAACGAAACGCGAGCAGAATATCCCAAGGACCAATGCGTGCATAACCTGTTCGAAGAACAGGTGTCAAGAACGCCAGACGCACCGGCGGTAACCTTCGGCGATGAGACGCTCACATATCGCGAACTGAACCGCCGTACAAATCTGTTTGGCCATCGGCTGCGTCGGATGGGTGTCGGTCCCGACATCCCGGTAGGCTTATGCGTCGAGCGCTCAATCGAGATGCTCGTTGGCATACTGGCAATATTGAAAGCAGGCGGGGCCTACGTACCGCTCGATCCCGCTCTCCCGCTTGAACGTCTGCAATTCATGTCAACCGATGCCGATCTCCGTCTCACCCTGACCCAAGCACGCCTTATCCCGAAGGTGTCTTTGCTTCCGGCTGAGCTTCTGTGTATCGACGACGCACAAGTCTTGGCAAACGAGGACGATCAACAGAACCCATCGCCGACCGCTTCTCCCGATAATCTCGCGTATATCATCTATACATCCGGTTCTACGGGATCCCCAAAAGGAGTGCTGATAAACCATTGTAGCGTGATCACCCGTCTGTCGTTTTTCGGATCGGTGTTTGGTCTACGGAATGACGACGTTGTCCTCCAGATCGCTCCGTTTGCCTTTGATATGTCGATTCGCGACCTCATCTGCCCTGTCACGATCGGAGCGCACATCATACTGGCAAGCAGTGCTGAAGTGAGAGATCCGTTCCTACTGGTCAAGAAGATAGACAAACACGGGGTGACAGCTTTTGGAAGCACTCCCTCCTTCCTATCCTCAATTGTCGACGCCATCAAAAGGACAGATGGCGACCATCGGAGTCTCCGCCGTATCTTCTCCGGCGGAGAGGCGCTGCCGAGCGATCTCGCGCAACGGATACTAGAGACATTCGGCGGACGCGTGCGCCTGTCCAACGGGTATGGTCCCACGGAATGCACCATGACCTCGACCCAATATGAAATAAGAAGAATGCCACTGCACGGGTTAACCGTGCCGATCGGCCGACCGCTACCGAGCACCGAGATTTACATCCTGGATCGATACCTCCAACCGGTGCCAATTGGTATTCCCGGCGAGCTATACATCGGAGGCCTCGGACTGGCGCGTGGCTATCTCAATCGCCCATCGTTGACCAAAGAGAAGTTCATCCCCAATCCGTTCTCTGATGAGGTGGAATCACGTTTGTACAAGACGGGTGACTTGGCGCGTTACCTGCCGGACGGTAACATCGAGTTCCTCGGCCGGCTCGACCGTCAGGTCAAGATCCGTGGTCATCGCATCGAGCTGCGAGAGATCGAGCTGGCGATTGAGAGCCATCCGCTGGTTAAGTCATGTCACGCAAGCACCAGCACCCTCGCGGAGGGTGACGTACAACTGGTTGCCTACGTCGTCTGCACAGGAGACAAACAGAACATTAAGACCACACTGCGCCAATACTTGCAGCAGCGTCTTCCGGGATACATGCTCCCAGCAGCGCTTGTCTCCTTGGATGCGCTTCCTCTTCTCCCATCTGGTAAGGTTGATCGGCAAGCTCTTCCTCTGCCCGAGTGGAGCCGCGGATCATCACTTGAGCGGTTCGTTCCTCCCACAACTGAGACCGAGAAGAAACTGGCACGGATCTGGGAAGAGGTCTTGAAGCTCGACCGCGTAGGCATCACAGACAGCTTCTTCGAACTCGGTGGACATTCACTCCTCGCCGTTCGCCTCATCAATCAAATCGAGGACCTGATTGGAGTCAGGCTCCCGGTAGCACAGTTCTTCGAGAACCCCACGATCGGAGCAATCTCTGCTCTGGTCCGGCCTCGCCGCCACACCGAAGAGGAGCCGTACGTTCTCCACGTGCAGCCTGAGGGCAAGCGACGCCCGTTCTTCTGCATGGCGGATGCAGAGTATATGTTTGCTATGGCCAAGGCTCTAGGGCCCGAACAGCCATTCTATGGGATGCGTATTCCAGGACTTGGGGAAGAGGAGATCCCGCTCGACACGATTGAAGCAATGGCGTCCTACTGTGTTCGTGCCATCGAAAGGATCGATCCCAGGGGTCCCTACTTGATCGGTGGACACTGTTTCGGAGGAATCGTAGCGTTCGAGGTGGCTCAGCAGTTGACAGGGAAGGGCAAAGCCGTTGACTTGCTTGTCATGTTGGATCCCGGCTCCCTCGTCAGGCGAAGACGAAAGCTCATTCGCTTCTGGATGTACCGTCTTTGGTATGACGTCAAGCGTCGGCGTGTCATGGAGGCAATTCATAACCGCTTGGAGGCTCTGGGCAGCATCCTGGCCAGCATCTGGAAGCGCGGTCCATATCTGAAGCTCAAGCGATACAACGATGCCCGCTTGAGCGCGCGAGGGAAGTATGAGTTGTCCCCCTACTCAGGTCGCGTCCTGTTCATTTGGTCAAGTGAACCCGTGGCTCCCCCATCTGCGTATAAGGAGCAGATACGTCAAACGAATCCCTGGTTGAAGGCTGCAAGAGGAGATGTCCGAGAACTGACCATAGAAGGAACACATACGGGTATCTTCCGGGAGCCAGGTCTTCGTCGATTGGTCGAAGAACTGAGATCAGAACTCGGTGCGGGTGAGCGCGCTAAAGGCACGGAGCGAGCGTGAGCAACCGGATGGATTTTGATGGCGTACACGTCTGGCAAGCACATTTGAGTACTCTACCACTGGCGTTCCAGGACATTGCATCGGTTATGTCCGAGCGCGAGCTGGAGCGAGCCAGGTCGATGTCGATTCCTTTGGTCAGAGACAGATACTTGATCTCGAGGATCTTCCTCCGCACAACGCTCTCGTTCTACTTGGGAATCGATGCGACAGATATCGTTTTCGAGTTGTCCCAGTTCGGAAAACCCTACATTGCCAAGTCCGATCTTGAGTTCAACCTAACTCACTCCGCGGACGTGGCGCTGCTTGCTGTAGCAAGCAGCCGAAAAGTTGGAATTGACGTAGAACGCGTATCTCTTGATCTGCCCGTCTTGGGCATCGCCAGACGCTTCTTCAGTGCCGACGAATACGCGACCTTAGAGGCACTTCCCTCGGATCTCCTGCTCTCCGCTTTCTATGCTACATGGACGAGAAAGGAGGCCTTTCTCAAGGGTGTCGGGCTCGGCGTCGCCAGGCATCTGGCACAGTTTGCCGTGTCAATATACCCTCGGGAGCCCGCAGCCATTCTTCACGTAGATTGGGAATCTTCTCTCGCTGATCGGTGGGATCTGTGTGATCTGGACGTCGATGAAGGGTACTGCAGTTGTTTAGCTGTAGAGGGACATCAGGTTCCTATCCGCAACTTCTCCTGGCCGCTTCACGAGAACCACGACTTCCTCCCCGCCTACAAGGCGGGGCATCCTTCGTGGTTCTCGTGATCGGCTCTATCCTTGAAACGCGATCCGCCGTCGCTCACCCGGATCATCGAACCGAATTTTCGACGGGTCGAACTTCTCTGGACCGAACGCGCCGCCTATCCACTCCAGAAATGCATCATGCTCGGGGTCGGTCGGATCATTGATTGCCCTCAGGAACTCTTCGTACCCGGAAGCACCGCCACAGTCCTCGGGAGGACAGCGTCGTGCCCCATCCAGGCAGCGGGGATATATCACTCCAACCTCGGCCTCATAAGCGCCCTCGAAACAAACCTCGTGCAGCCAAGAATCACCAAAGTCATACTCGTACAGCCCAAGCGGGGAAAAGTGTGAGAAGAACTCGCGAAGCTCGACTTCCCACCCGGGCCTGAAGTCGGCGGGATCGTCTCCGTCGGGGTCAGGGATACCGATCGTGACGCTCGATCCGACAATGCCAAACGAGTGTAAATGATAGTCGAGCCAACCCATGGCGTCTTGAATGGCAACATGTAGATCCCAAAACGTGTAGTCGCCCGGTACTTGAATGCGTCGCCAAACCCGTGGTTCTACTCCCAAGAGTTCGATCTTGAACTGAAATACGGTGTCTCTTCCATTCATATTGGCCCTCGTCGGTCAGCCGATTATGCCTCAAAGTTGTCAAGGATGACAAGGGTCCATTACTGACAGCTGTGGGCCCGAAATCGCTCAACTCGTCGCTGTCGTTGGACCGGGGAGCGACGGTGATGGTACACTTGCGATATAGGGAGGCGAGAGGGATGAAGGCATACGACCTGGTGCTTCGTGGCGGAACGCTTGTGTCCCCGCAGGGAACAATTCAGGCTGGTTTGGCAATCGAGGGGGAGAAAATCGCCGCAATCGGGCTTGATCTGTCGGGAAAGCACGAGATCGATGCTTCCGGCAAACTCGTCCTTCCCGGGGTGATCGATGCGCACACGCACATGGCCCTCCCTGTCGCTGGGACGCAATCGAGCGATGACTTCTTTACCGGAACGCGCGCCGCTGCCTGCGGCGGGGTGACGACAATCGTCGATTTCACCGTGGGAAGCGCTAAGACAGCAATTCCTGAGGAGATCGAAGCACGCAAAGAAGAGGCTGCGTCCTCGGTGATCGACTACGCCCTGCACGGGGAGGTCGTTGGGTGGCATCCGGGTAACGAAGCAGAGTTTCGTGATGCTGTAAAGCTTGGCATTAAAACATTCAAGTTCTACACGGCGTACGCCTCCTCCGGTCGCTCTTCGGACAGCGGCGTTCTCTATCATGCCTTTGGGGTGCTCGCCGATCTTGATGCGGTCGCGCTGGTTCACTGTGAAGACGACCCCATCATCGACGCGATCCTTCAGCAGATGAAAAACGAGGTAAAGGGTAAGATGGCGAGCCTCGCGCAGGCTCGTCCGCCGATCTGTGAAGGAGCAGCGATCGATCAGGTGGCCTACCTCGCAGAACAGGTCGGGATGAAAGTGCACATCGTGCACGTCAGCTCAGAGCTCGGTCTTACAGCGGTGAAACGTGCCAAGGCACGTGGAGTGAATCTTACCGCGGAGACCTGTCCGCAGTACCTCTTGCTGACGAGGGAGGTCTACGATCGAGCGGACGGCCACCTCTTCTCGGCGAGCCCGGCTCTACGCGAAGAAGGCGATCAACAGGCGCTGTGGCAAGGCTTGAGTGATGGCTCTCTCGATCTTGTGGCGACCGACCACTGCCCGTTCACGCGGAAGCAGAAGGCCTGGAAGGGATCGTTCTTAGACCTTCCCTATGGTCTCCCCGGCGTGGAGACCCTCCTACCTCTCTTTTACTCCGAAGGCGTGAGGAAGGGCCGTCTCCCTTTGACCGCCCTCCCTCGACTCCTTGCCGAGGGGCCGGCGCGGGTGAACGGACTCTACCCACGCAAGGGGACCCTCTCGATCGGTTCGGATGCGGACATCGTGATCCTTGACCCAGAGAAGGAGTGGACGATCCATGCCGAGAAGTTGCACATGGCAACCGATTTTTCTCCCTATGAGGGAAAGCAAGTGCGTGGAGCAGTCGAGACGACGATCTCGCGTGGACGGATCGTCTACGTTGACGGAACCTTCCAAGGGGAAGAGGGCTGGGGAAGGTTCATCCCCGGCTGAGGCGCGAGAAGGTCCTTGCCAGCTTCCACTCCCGATCCTATCATCTAGCTTGGCAAATACCGAAGAGCAGGAGGCGTCTCATGAGGGTTCGCAAGACGGCTTATGTCGATCTATCCACCCGTGAGATCGAGATGATGGACACCCCAAAAGAGGCGATCGGGTCCTTTTTAGGCGGAAGGGGCTATGCGGCCAGTATCCTGTACGACCTGGTCCCTCCCGGGATCGAGCCGGAGAGCCCGGGGAACGCACTCATCGTCTCCTCCGGCCTCTTCTCCGGGACACCATGGCCTGCGGCCTCCCGCTACCACCTGACCTTCCGTTCCCCCCTGACCAATTCCTACGGGTACGCCAACGCGGGAGGGAAGCTCGGATCTTACCTGGCCGCTTGTGGGTTCGACGCGCTGGTGATTCGAGGGAGGGCAGAGGCACCGGTCTACCTGCTCGTCGATCGATTCCAAGTGCGGATCGAGTCCGCGGATGAACTATGGGGGAAGACCACGGGCGAGACCGAGTCGCTTCTCCAGGAGAAGCACCCGGGCTCATCGGTGGCGAGCATCGGCCCTGCCGGTGAGAATGGGGTCCTCTTCGCAAGCGTGATGAACGACGGTGGTCGTGCGGCGGCACGGACCGGAGGGGGAGCCATCTTTGGATCGAAGAACCTGAAGGCGATCGTTGTCCTCCAAAACCGGCCACAGCAACTACCGAAGGAGTTTCTCGCCGAGGCGCGTGCAGCGACCCAGAAGGTCCTTGCCGCTCCTGCCATTCCTAACCTACGTAAATGGGGAACGCCCTTCCTGACAGCAATCAAGAACGAAGTCGGGGACCTCCCGACGAAGAACCATCGGCTCAGCCAAGTACCGTTCATCGAGAGGATAGACGCTCCTGCCCTCGAACGCTACAAGGTGGAGACCAAGGGGTGCCTTGGATGCCCGATCCGGTGCGGCCGCATTTCACAGGTCGAAGCGGGAGAGTACCGGTGCAAGACCGCGGGTCCCGAGTACGAGACTATCGATTCGTTAGGGCCGCAGTGCTACTGCGACGATC
>CBDUVB010000025.1:0-20769 GCA_965370555.1 uncultured bacterium | reverse complement strand
GGATACATCGGAAGTCACTGTCCTAAACAATTGCGCGCCTCCTCTCTACTCGGCGTCCTTCGTGGTGAAACAGTTTTGTACCTCTGCGAAAGTCTTGGCGCTTGATCCTTTCTCATTAGTTACCCACTCGAAACGATAAAGAGCCACATTTTACCCCCCAATGACCCACAGTAGGGTGCGCTGCACGAGATATATTGTCGCTACCAGGAACGGGTAGAGGATGAGGAGAGATAGAATTATCGGAAAGGCTTGAAACATCCCCCCTTTTGGCTTTCCTGGCCATGAGAACCCTTCTACAAACAGGTAGTCGGCCGGAGGACGTGGATAGGGCCACTCCACTTCTTCCCCCTTGAACCGTTCGATTAGAGCCCGGAACGGCGAACGTGCGAGGGCTCTTTGCCGCAGATGAAGAAACAGACCGATGAGAAGGACGATATAGGAGAGGAGTGGGATCGTCCCGCCGAAGGTGGCGATCAGGTTGAACGAACCATGCAGACCGACCGCGAGGAGAAACGCTCCCACGAGCCAGGGAAGCCGATCGCGAAAGCGCGTGAGGAAAAGAGCGCGGCCGACCAAGTAACCGGCAAGGGCGTTGAACAATATATGCCCAGGGAATGAACGGGCAAAGAGGAGACCCTGAAGGGCACGGTGAAACTCCACGCTCTTACCTGCGGACCAAAACGGGTAGGATCCGCCAAAGAGGTACCAAAAGTCTTCGTAGACGCCAAATCCCACCCCAAGGATCCCGAAGTAGATGACGAGATCAATAGGCTCAGCTAGATCAGGGAACCTGAACCGCCAGATTGTGAAACCCATGACCAGAAACTTGACCCCCTCCTCGATCAACCCGGCGGAGACGTAGGCCGAGAAGAACGGCCCTCCTCCGTCGAGCGGGAGAAGACGATGAATGAGGGTGACCGGGATCAACGCGATCATCCCTAGGGTGAAGGTTACTGTCACCGTTGTTGCGGGAAGGCGGCGTAAGGGATTGGTGCGATAGAGGAGGAAGATGTAGAGGAGTGACAATCCCGAGGCGAGGTAGATCGTTTGCACGAAGAGGCTCATCGTAAGACGATCTTAGTTTGCCTGGGCGACCGGATCAATTTTCCCGGCTCCTCGCCGTTGCAATGGAGCCGGTGGCCACACCCTCACATTTGCAGGTCATCCAGAAACTCTGACGGTGGGTCAACGCTTGTCACAAGTAGATGATCGCGGGCACGGGTGCAGGCGACGTAGAGCAGGTGCCGCTCGGTGTTGTAGACTTCTTCGAGGTCGGCGTCGTCAGCTACTGTCTCTATTCGCTCTTGCGAAGGGATCACCTCGTCATCGCAAGCCATGACGACCACAGCACGAAATTCCAATCCCTTGGCGAGGTGCATGGTGCTGATGGACGCGTATCCACTTGCTGTCTCGACGTTCTCGTCAAGGACTTTGTATGGTAATGCTGCGGCCTCCGTAGCTTGCTTCGCTCTATCGAGCTGCTTTGTACTGCGCACGAAAACGCCGATCTCGTGAGGCATCAGGTCTTCCTCAATCCGCTCGCGCAGCCATTGGCTCACAATCTCAATCTCCTGGCCAGGAGTCTCTAGTGCCATGATCGTGGGTTTGGGTCCGTTGAAGACGGACACAGTGCCTCGGCGTTCTTCAGTGTTCCCATCGACATCAGCGATCTCCGGATCGAGCAGGCGATCAGCCTGCAAGCGAATCTGATGGGAGGTTCGGTAGTTGACACGAAGCGTTCTCGAACGACCGCGGATGTCGACTCCGAGCGCTTTCCAGGAGAAGGGTTGTTGGAAGATCCGTTGTCCAAGGTCGCCAGCGAAGAAAAGAGCGTTCGGGCGATCCGCACCGATCGCTGCAAGGAATCGAAGCTGCGAGACGGTGATGTCCTGAGCTTCGTCAACGACGATGAAGTCGAACGGTGGGTGCGTGTGTTCGGAGAGCTTCTCCGCAAGGCGACTGAAGATCTCGGAATACGTCACAAGCTCCTGTTGCCGCAGGCTATCGCGGACGCACTCGAAGATCGACCAAAGAACGGCTCGATACGTTTCGGGTAGGCGGGTCTTCCGGCCAAGGCGCAGGACATCGCGGTACTCCTCCCAAGACGCAAGCTGCCATGCATCGACGACTTGCTCCCACTCGGTAAGCAGAAATCTTAGGCTAAATCGACTGTTTCCGGCAGCAGCTGAAGCCTTCTCAATTGCCTGCTGCACTGCATCGCGCGATGCAATAAGTGGTTTCTCAACATTCAGCTCGTAGAGCCTCCGACCAATTGCACCCATCGAGTGCACTTCGAGACGCTCGGCCAATCGAGGTTCGTTGCCAATGAGGCGCCGGAGTTTCGTGCGTAGTACGTTGGCCAATGCTTCTGAGAATGTCGTGAACAATACGCGGGCATTGGGGTAAGTGCGCGCAAGGAAGACGGCCCGATGCAAGGCAACGATCGTCTTCCCGGTTCCGGCTGATCCCGAAACGCGCGCAGGACCGCCGTAGTCTCGTTCTACCCATTGGCGTTGCGCCGGATGCAGGAAGACCGTCCACTTCTCCCACGGGTAATCGAGCGCCTGCTCAAGCTCTTCCACATTCGTCATCACCCGGAATCGTCGCTGTGCGTCCGGGTGATCGAAGGGATCAACACCAGGCCCAACTGGTTCTGCCACTTGCGGTTTACCACCAACAGCTAACTCCAGAATGGCTTCGGCAGCTTCTTCGGGAAGATGGTCTGCGATGTCAAGTATCGTGTCTTCGGTCGCATCGAAGACATCTTTCAGCCAGGCGGGCGGTACTCCGTATCCCAGCAGCTCTTTCTCCTCCACATCGGCAAACAGGGCGGCCTTGGGTTCGGCAACAGCTTCCGCCTCAACGTACCGCGGGATGATGATGTTCTTAACAGTCTCGCGAATCTCCACCAGTTGTGCTGCGCCTGTCGTTGGATGAGTTTCGAGTCGGCGTCGCCTCGCCCAGTCGTAAGCGTCATCATGATGACTAACGTAGCACAACATGAGGCTCTTTCCTGTTCTGTGCACGATCAGTCGAAGGTCGGAGCTGACCCTTACCGACCAGAAGCTGGGGTCCTTGGCATGCTCGACGCGGTGGAATTGCATCCCCGGATGTGCCGGGTTCATCTGTAAATCGAAGGCCGCGGTCTTGACCGCCTTCTGCTCTTGGTCCGTCAGCTTAGCGAGGCTATCTGTGAAGGAACTGGCAATTCGGAATTCCATTGGTTCAGCGCTTACCATAATACGCTCACGTGTCCACTATAGTTGTTCTGGAAAAGACTCGCGCATAGCTTTGAATACCAACTCAGCATCATCTAGCACGTCATCAGGGAGAGTAGTTCTCTTCTCCGCCCAGTCCGACACCAGATGCATTGCTACCGCTGGCTTCCACCCTTCTGGAAGCTGGATGCTCTTTCGCTCTGCTGCGGCCCTAATTTGTTTTGGGGAACTACCCGTCTTACGATCAGCATCATTTAGTTTAAATGGTTTGCCGAGAATTACTTTCATAGCGTCCATAATGATCTCTTCATTGAGAACGTCCTCAATTTCCACGTCCTCCCCAGTCCGACCGAGAACTTCATCGAGCATAAGCACAGCAGATTCGTACCCGGAATAAAGTTCCTTCATAAGCGCATTTTGACGCGCCCGGCCAGCATCGTCACCGTCAAGAAGCACAATGGGACGAACTCCTTGGCCAAGAAAGAGTGAGGCAAGATATCCCACCATTTTTGTCCCACCACATGGCGTAATGTAGATGTCATCGGGGAGACCCACGCGGTTCGTACTGAGACATTGATGTGACAAAGCATGTAGATAGTAGTAGTCGCTCATTCCTTCGACCAGCACATTCTTGCGATGCTGGAACAGGCCACGCACCATAGCATAGCCGGCGGCAGCTTGTAAGGGGAATATGGTCTCTCGGTCCTTTGGCCATGTATCGACCGAAACCTGCGAGTGGCCTGTTTCATCTTCCGTCACGGGGCGAACGCGATGGAGATTCTCTCCGTCGATCAAGAAGGGTGAATGTGTTGTGTAGACCAGCTGATTCTTGTTCGCAAGGGTCTCAAAGAACTTGATTAATTCCTGCTGAGCGGTCGGATGCAAATGTAGGCCCGGCTCATCAAGCAAGAGAATTGCATCCTTATGACCCTCGCCCGACTCGACAAGAAACACAAGGTAGAACGAGAAGAACCACTGAAACCCCTTGCTTCGGGATTCAAGCTCGATCTTTACACCAGGGCGGCGATCATCCGCAACCCAAACCCGGAAGTAGTCACCATCTGCTTGGTAATCGATGGTGTGACGACGTTGTCCATACCAGCGACTAAAACGCTTCGTGATATCGACCGATGCAGAGCTAAGTTTGATTGCACGTAATTCCTTTCGTTCTTGATCCTCTTTAATCATCTCTGCAGTAGGTTCCCGATTCTGGACACGCTCTTGCTGGGCACGCTCAACTCCGAGGTTTGCGATCTCCTGAGCGGTCAGGCCGACATGCTTGAACATCGCATTGACGGTACGGATCCGTGAGTCGTCTGGCGTATGATCCAGATCCTTCAAGAACCGTGGAAGATAGACCGCACTATCAAGGATCCCGTAGTTTTCGAAGTAGATAAACACCGGCAGATCCTCTTCGATGATCTCATCGATCTGTTCGAGGGCGGGGGATTCTTGGGCCTCCTCGAAGACCGCATCAACTCTTGCTCGCAACGCCTCGAGGGCGTCTGCTAAGTCTGGTCTGGCCCACTTCTCAGATTGGCTACCGAGCGACGAAAGAAGTTCAACTCCCTTGTCGCTTTGAAGATCGCTCAGTGTGCCCAACTTCTCTTGCCAATCAGACGCCCATGCAACAAGTTTGGTGCGAAGGGCCTGAGTTTCCTCCTCTTTTTCCGGTGTCGGTGCTTCCAAACGCCTTGCTGATGCTGCAAGCTTCTTCAATGTGGCGATAATCAGATCTGGCTCGACCGGCTTTATTTCGATGAGTGGATCATATTGGATACTGAGAGAACCGTCATAGTACCTTGTGCAGACTATTTTCTTAGGCACAGAATTATCCCCCAAGAGGGAGACAATCTTCTCTTGCAGTTGTTCATCTGGCTTAAATTCTACGGAACAGACAGGCCAATCTGCGCCGTCCTTGAACTCGCGAGTGTATCGATCTCGAGGAAATTCCCGTTGTGGATTGTACGGCTCTGGAGTTGCAGGGTTGAACTTGTGAAGAGCCTTAAGGAGTGCCGTCTTACCAGACTCGTTTCGTCCAACAAGCACAGTTACCCGTTGCATGGGGATCCAGCTGCTATCGTCTATGTTTCTGAAGTTTTGAACTCTGAATCTGATGGCTCTAAGCATAACGTACCTCCCATGTGGTTCCTGCCCTTTCTAATAGTTGCAAAGATTCCACTATTGTACTCTGAACACTTTCATCACTTCGTCGCCGAGGTGGTTGATGACCTTCACGGCGATGCGGCCCGATTCGGGCTTGTCGAAGGGACGCGAGGTATCGCTGTGCAGCGTCTCCCACACTTCTTGGTTGATCTCGGCCTTCAGCGTGGTCTTGAGTGCTTTATACGGATCGTTCGCTCCGAGGAAATAGGCTTGGCGGACGAAGAAGCTCTCCTCGTTGTAGTCGGTGTCGATGAACCAGCAGGCGATCCCTTCGGCACTGTCGCTGCGCACTTCGCCCGTGCTGGGATCGAAGACGTCAACACCGTTGACTCTCACGCGAATCTGCTCGGGTTCGCCATCCTCACCGGCGTCGAGGATATCGATGTCTGGCTCTCCAAAGATGACAAACAGATTCCCTTTGGTTGTTTTCTTGAGATCCTCTGCCATGTGCAGGTCGGCGTTCATCCGCGCCTTGAGCACGGGAATGCGACCGAGACTGTTGAACTCGGATGAGTGGGCGTCGTAGTTGAACGCACAGGCGATGAGTACGTCGAAGTCGGCGTCCACTGCCTCACGGGCTGCGGCAACAAGATCGGGGCGACTCACCGTGCCAAACTCGGGTCCGATGAAGATGGCGGCGCGCTTGCTGATGCCTTTGTCTTCACTGCCCTCGATGTAGCGCCCTTCGGCACAGATGTAGTAGCCGGGCCACGGAGCAAGCGATGTGAATGTGATTCTGTCTTCCTTGTGGGCCTGCTGGACGCCAGCCGTCTTCAGATTATCAAGGATCATCTCCACGAACCCTGCCTCATCGCTGGCTTCGATGCTCGGTGCGGCAAGCGGATCGATCAGCTCGTCGTTCTCATCGACTCCCAGGACGCGGTGTGGTGACAGGCTCTCGACTGTGAACGGACCGGCAACACGAACCGTCTTCTTATCCTCGTACGGCTTGTCGTAAAGGTATTCGTAGTCGGCCTTGGCGGCAATGGATGAATCGATCTCTTTCTGCCGGGCGATGCGTTGCTCCCACCAAGCAGCGTGAGCCTCTTTCGCCTCGGTTGGCCAATCATCCTGTGCATCGCGCGGGATCTCCCACTCTTCCCAGCTCTCTCCGAGTGATTCGTTGAGTTGCATGCGTAGCGGTTCCAGTTTCTTTTGGTACTTCTCCCAGATGACGTCGATCTCGATATTGTTAGCAATGGACTTAAGCGTGATATGAGGTACGCGCTGATAGACGAAGCCTTGGCGGATATCGCCGTACGTAGGTTTTCCGGATGGAGCCGTGCGGGCGACTTCGGCTTCCTTGAGCTGTCCCTCGCGACTGTCTGCAAGCAGGTAGTAAGGGTAACGAGCGCCCATGATTCGGGCACGGGCCAACGCAAGAGCGACGCGAGACGTATCAATCGTGATCCAGCGTCTGCCCCACTGCTCAGCGACGTAGGCTGTGGTGCCGGAGCCGCAAGTTGGATCTAGAACGATGTCACCAGGATCTGTGGTTATGAGGAGGCATCGCTCAATTACCCGTGGATGCGTCTGCACTACGTATGTCTTCTCGGCACCAGCGGAGCTGCTCGTATCTGTCCAGAGATTCGTATGCGGAATCACAGGGAAATCCTCGAAGAACCTGATATAGGCAAGTGTGCGCGCTAGGGGAGTGACTCGATTTGCCAGCAATAGACGCCCCATGCCCGCCTCGCTTGTAGCCCACACACGGGGATGAGGCCTGAACGCGTGTCCAGCGACCTCAACAGTGTATCTAGTCTTATCCACTCCAGACTGAGAAGTCAGGTCCCCTTGGCGAAACACTCTTGCTTGCTCTGGAAGCTTCATCAGACCAAGCTTCTCGTCTCTGGTAAGCCTCCTCCTCTCTCCATCAGGTAGCTGAAGCCAGCTATATGCACTCCTTTCATCTGCAATCTGTTGCTGATAGAATGACTGCCGAAACTTCACTGATGGTTTGTCTTTGCAGTACCAAAGGATGTAGTCGCACACAGACGAGATGACAATAGTTCCGGCCATAGGGCTACTGGTGCCACTAGTCTTCTGGACCGAAATCAACGAGCAGAAGTTTGCCTCCCCAAAAATCTCATCCAGCAGGCTTCTGACACGATGGACATTTTCATCCCCAATCTGCACGAAGACTGATCCAGACTGCGTCAATAGGTCTCGCGCAACCGCAAGCCGATCGCGCAGATATGTCAGATAGGAATGAACCCCATCTCGCCACGTATCGCGAAACGCCTTCACTTGTTCCGGCTCACGTGTGATGTGGGCAGCTTTCCCGTCAGTAACAACTCGACTTGTCGTTGACCACTGGAAGTTAGAGTTGAACTTGATCCCGTACGGAGGATCGAGGTAGATGCACTGCACCTTGCCCCGCAGTCCTTCACGCTCGGCGAGCGATGCCATGACTTGCAGGCTATCGCCGAGAATCATCCGATTGGTCCAGTTGGCATCGTGCTGATAGAACTCGGTCTTCGCTCCCTCGTCCGGCAGGCCATTGAAGTCGGCAAACAGATCGATCTGTTGGAACTGGCCCGCTTCCTCCCGTTCCTTCGTCTGGCGCATCAGGTCGTCAATCAACACCTTGGGGTGGACCTTCTCCTGGATGTAGAGCGGTGGGACGGGGACTACCAGGTCCGACCAGTCCACGAGATCCTTGCCACGCCAAACAAGTTGTGGATCGAGATCCCGGTTCCGTCGCTCGTAGGCAATGCGAAGCGGGGTCTGCTCCTCCTTACGCATCACCGACTGATACTCGGCGGTGGGAATGTTCTTGCGGGACGCTTCCTCGTGTGTGAACGTCTCAACCTGCTTTGGCGTCTTCTTCTTGGGAGTTCTCTTTGCCATGTTTGCGTCCTTATGGTCTCGTTCGTTTGTAATCTTTCATCTGTGCAACTACCGCCTGCCCAGCCATTGTAAGTCGGTATTTCTGCTTACTGCTTTGTGGCTTACCCGGAATGGTCATTTCGATAAGGCCCGCCTTGAGAGCTGGAACCAGATACGAGTTCCGGAAGTTCTCCCGATCACGGAGTCCTAGACGTTGTTGAAGCTCCTCTCTCAGTAGGTCGCCTTCGCAAACACGTAGTAGGCGATCGACTTGCGGGGTGACTTGCGGGGTGACTTGCGGGGTGACTTGCGGGGTAGCTTTCCCCTCAAGTTGCACCTTTGCATTGGGATGAACAGGCAGCCGAATCAGAAACGACACCCGCTCCTCATCGGTCTCAAACTCAGGCGCGGGCGAGCCGTTTTCTGCCATCACTCTCAATACCTTGGGAATACCGGTTGAACGTCCTTCAGTGAGGTCCAGCTCCTTGAGGAACTCCCCGATTCGGCGATTGCGGTAGCGACGGGTGATTGCCTTACCGACCCGTAGATCCTCCATTCTGATGGATCGATCCGGTCCAGGGAAGCTCAACACCACAAGATCATCCGGAGTGATGCGTACCTCAATCGGCTCGCGTTCTTCGTAGGACCGATGGTAAACGGCATTGACCACGGCCTCCTCAATGGCAGCATAAGGGAAGTTCCAGAACCGCTCGGCTTCGGCCCGATCCGGATGCTTGACTACTGTTTCCCGCAGGTAGTTGCGCTGGATGTAGTCGAGCGCCTCTCGCGTGATGCGCGCAAGAGGCCCTTTGAAGCTCTTCTCGTCAAAGCGATCGCCACCTGGACCCTCCGGAAACCACACCACGTCAATCTGCGTTGCCGGGAAGAATCGGTACGGTTCTTCGTTGAAGAAGAGCAGGCCGACATTCTTCGGTAGCACGGCTTCCGAGGGTCCGCCCGCGACATTCATCTGCTGTCCCAGTGCTTCAATCGAGAGACTGTCTGCTTCATCTGCAAGATCGCTCTCTACTTCGCGCAGGAACTCGGCCATCAAGCGGGGGGACAGGTCCTCTACGGACGCAAACTGATTGAACCGGTCATCAAAGGGAACGGTCGCTGCAAGACTGAGGAGCTCTTGCTCATCCTCTCCTCGTGCCTCGATCGTGCTTGAGTAGCGGCGAATGTAATAGTGGTACTCCTTTTTCTTGGCCGTCACAGCCCGCGGCGCCTTGAAAGGCCGGGTTTGCCCGCCAGGTGCCCACAGCACGATGAGGTTCCGCTTTTGGAATCGTTCAATGCTCAGAATGGGAAAATACGGTGGTTGGATCAGATTGCAGTACGAGAGAAGCTCCCGCTGAATCTTGTCCAACTGGTTGCCGCGCAATCCGACTGGGGGAAAGATCGGCTGTCCCATGTCGTCGCAATCCTGCCCGATGACGACGTAGCCACCCCCGAGGTTCTCAAAGTCGTTGGCAAATGCGCAGATGGTTCGAATGATCGCATCCGAATTCCAGCCTGTCTTGTACTCAATACGTTCACCCTCAACTGTGCGCTGGCGCAGGAGGTCTTCGAGGTTGATGGGAAGCTTGCTACTCATCGAACGCATGCGCATTGCCTTGGTTTCTTCTTTCGCGGATCATCATGGTCCCTATGGCTCATTTCTTGCTCTCCCAACATTGCAACACTCTTGGACATTATAGCCGTGTGGCAGATGTGGCGGTCACACCTTCTCGGATGTGAGATCGTCAATAATCTTCCCGAACTCGACTTCAACCTTGTCTTTGAAGTCCGCTTCGATCTGATAGACCTCAGTAAATTCGGCGAATGCCCAGCGGCCATACTGACCGAGATTGTTGACACCCGGTATCCAATAGGTCTCCATAGTAGATTTCTTCTCTTTGGCATCCTCGCGCCGGTAGCCCTTGATCTCGACGATCAGATGGAGTGGATTGTCGTTCCCATCGTCCACTAAGACGATGAAGTCCGGAATGTAGACGTGCATCGTCGAGCCGTACTTGTACGGAACCTCCAGCCCAAGGTTGTGGTTCTTGACGTAGGCTAGAACCTTTGAATGTGCCTCGGCCACACGGCAAAATTCGGCCTCCCAATCGCTATCAAGGATAACCCAGTTGATATGGCACCGTCGCGCATCCGTCTCCCAACGATGGGTTCGCGTCGTGTTGAAGCTGACGTGGTTCGTTGAGCCGGTCGGGTTGTAGGGATCGAGCACTGCCTTGATCGGGTACGTCCCTTGCATCGAACGCGTGATGGCTGCGGTGATTCGCTCGCACGCCATGTCGGCCAGCTCCTGGTACATCAGCTGAGCCGGGTAGGTATTCCCTTTGCAGACCAAGCACGTATCGAGCCACTGCTTGGTGATCCGTTTGAGCTGCCCGAACAGATGGAATCTCGGCTCCTCCCCCTGATCGCGCCACTTCGTCGCCAGCAATCTATGCGCGAGGTTGTATAGCAGTGTGGAACGCCTCAGATCGCGAGTGTGGATGAGGGTCAGGTCAACGCCCTCGCCGATGATCCCAGAGTTCCTGGTAATCGACGGTCCTACGATGTCCGGCGTGAGTTCCAGGATAGAGTCTTCATTGAACTGCGCAGTCAATCGCTCTTCAGGCAGCTCGACACGGTAGCCGGCGACTCGCGGAAATCGGATCTCAAGCTCATCTCGTTCGGGACGAACGGCCCGGACATGCACCGTCTCACGCGGTGGCTGCGGTGGAGCGACCACCGGCTTGGCGGTGAAGTCGAACGGAATGCCGAGGACATCAGCGTACTCCACATTGAAGAGGCCGTCATCATTGAGTTCGTACGACTGACGTCGCAAGGCGCGGCCGATGACTTGCTCACAGAGAAGCTGTGTTCCGAAAGCTCGCACCCCGAGCACGTGCGTGACGGTACTGGCATCCCAGCCCTCACTCAGCATGGCAACCGATACCACACAGCGGATCGACTCTCCGAGGCGTCCTTTCTTGCCGACCGTGTTCATGACCTCTCGAAGCAGATCCTGATCGGTGATGTTCTCAGCTTGGCGCCGGTCGCCGGTGCGCACGATGATCTCGCGTCGGAATCGTTCGATCTCGTCTGTTGCCATGGTGCGGAAATTCCTGTCCAGCGCATCGCCGGATTCGATCTGCTCGCTATCGATCAGCAAGGTTCTTGGGCGAGGGATCGGGTTGTCGTACCCGTCGAAATTGCGGAACAGCTCGAATCGGCCGTTTACAATGTTGCTTGTTCCATCTTCGTTCTCACGGGGGAATCCCGAAATATAGTCGTACACAAGCTTGCTCGTCGAAGTGTTGTTGCAGACCACGATGAAGCAGGGCGGGACGCGAATACCTGCCTCTTCCCAAAGCTTGTAGGTCTTGGCGTAGTGGCCATAGAGCGCCTCGAGCGCTGTTTGGAGTTCGACGGGCAGGCTCAATGGATCGAGAGCCTTGGCCTTGCCGCGACCCTTTTTCGGCATTCGAGTTCTGATGTGAGTCCAGAGGTTGCGGAACTTTGGCATCTCCTCACCAGGAATGTTATCAGCCACCGGCACCCGGGGGAGCTTGACGATTCCACATTCGAATGGCATCCATGAGGGAGAAGTCGCTCATGGTCCAGGGGAACAGCGTACCCTCTGCGTATCCTGATCCACTGAGGAAAAAGGGCGTAGCGGATAGGTCGATAACTTGGGAAACGCCGATCTTCTTTGCCACAGTCTCCAGACCCGTGATCCACACCCGCGCGGCCTCGGCATTCTTCACTGCCTCTTTCCGATCATCGCCCTTGAGCGTACCCTCGTCCGCTTCGCCCGGCTTCTCGCGATAGCAGTGGTGCGCCTCATCGTTCAGCACGAGGATGTTCTTCATCCCCATAAGGCCTGGCATGACGCGCTGGAGCATCTGCCCCTCGGTCTCCAGTGTCTTCAGCGGCTCTCCTCGCCCTTGCAGCAGAGACCGTCCGCCCTTGGAGATCTCCATCCGCTCGCGAAGCATGAATGCGTGGTAGTTGGTGATGACGATCTTCGCCCGGTTGAGATCATCAAGCATGTCGCGTGGAACGAGTTCTCGACTGGCGTAGTAGCTGTCAGGGTCGTTCGGTTGAAGCACGCGAAGACGGTCTCGAATCGTGATGCCGGGCGTCATCACCAGGAAGCCACGGCTGAATCGCTTGCTGGCAGGACGGCGAACTGCGTTGATCGTCTGCCATGCAATGATCATCGCCATCACTGTTGTCTTCCCGGCTCCGGTCGCCATCTTGAGGGCAATGCGCATGAGGTCCGGATTGGCATCGTTGTTGGCGTTTGCCAGGTACTCTAGAAGCGTCTTCTCCTTCTTCCTCAAGTGCGGGGCAACTTCGGTCAGCCAGATAATCGTCTCCATAGCCTCGATCTGGCAGAAGAACGGCCGAATATCGCTGAAATGGTGGTGTCGCCAGTGCTGCAGAAGTCGGGCCGTTTCCGGTGTGACGTGCCAGTCGTTTGGATCTTGCTTGTTGCGCCACGCGTTCACATGTTCGCGCACCTGGTTGATGATCGAAGTGACATTGTAGACCTGGTCAGGCGTTGAGAGTCCCTTGCCTTCATCGAAGACAAGCTGTTGTGCGCCGGAGTTCTTGTGTTTTCTCGGTTTCGGGATTGGCGTTATGAACGACGCACGACGTCGCGACTCGATGGTATTCTGAGTTGGCTGCCCTTCGCCATCAAGTTCCCAGTGAAGTCTTGGCTCCTCGTATGGAGAGTTAAGGACAGGATGTTCGAAGAACCGATTATCCATGTTCACTGCTTCTGTGCATCACTGTTGTTCGCGCTCCTCGAATCCTAGCTCCCATTCCCACATATTCACATTCCTATTCGCACACAAAATCATACAGAGGCGAATCTGTTCAGTCAAATCCAGCAAGCTTCCCACTCGTGCTTGCAACCTGAACTCATCCTTCACAGAACCATCGACTTCCTATATCAAATGAAGGATGTAGTAGTAATAGAAATAGAAGACTGGGAGGGCAAAGAGGAGCCCGTCGATCCGGTCGAGGGCCCCACCGTGTCCGGGGAGGAAGGTTCCCGAGTCCTTCACCTCGGCGGCACGCTTAAGCTTCGACTCGAAGACATCCCCTAGCTGGACCGCACACGCTACGAGGAACGAGGAGGCGAGTATGTGCGGGAATCCCTCCCAGAAGGCGAACTGTCTCCACACCGGAGAGAGCGATGCGCCCGCCAGAGCGCCAATGATCGTGAACAGGAACCCGCCGGCGATCCCCTCCCACGTCTTCTTCGGGCTCACGTTCGGGAATGCGTGATGGCGTCCGATCAGACTCCCGAATAGATACGCACCGCTGTCGTATCCCCACACCATGAGGAGGAGGACGATCGCGTGGGAGGCACCGACGCTTGGGAAGCCGCCCTGGCTGCTGATGTACATCAAGTAGAAGAAGTGAAGGAGCCAAGGAATGTAGAGAAGGCCGAATACCCCCGCCACCGTTTGTAAGAATCCCATCTTATGGGGAAGGCTCCCGAGGTAACGCAAGACCTGATAGGTGATCGCAAGGAGGAGGACAACGTCTCCGTATTGGCCGTCGAAGATGACGTAGCTGAAGGTGAGGGCGGGAATCCAGATAAGGAACTCCGGGGCCGCGAGCGGGACCCCTAACCGTTTCATCAGCTGCAGGTACTCCACGGCAGCGGGATAGGCGACGAGGAGGATCAGGAATCCCACGATCCACTGCACGTTGAAACGCGCTCCTCCATAGAGGATCGCAAAGACGAACCCTCCTGCTGCAAGAGCACTAGTGAGTCGCTTGATCAGATTGGTGAGGTTCATTCTCCTTCCTCAACAGCTCCAAAACGCCGCTCGCGTCCCTGATACACTGCGATTGCTCGCAAGAATTCGGCCGGGGTGAAGTCCGGCCACAGTGTCGTGGTGAAGTAGAGCTCAGCGTAGGCCGCCTGCCACAGTAAGAAGTTCGAGAGACGCATCTCGCCGCTTGTGCGGATGATGAGATCGGGATCGGGGATCTCGTGGGTATAAAGAGCACGGGCGACGGTATCCTTGTCGATCATCGCGGGATCGACCCCTTCCTTCATCACCGTGCGGGCGATGTCGCGACAGGCGCGCGCGATCTCCTCCCTGGCTCCGTAGTTCAAGGCAACATTCAGCACGAGACGGTCGTTCTCGGCAGTCGTATGGATCGCGTTCATAATCGCTTGTTGTAGTGATTCGGGAAGCCGTTCGATATCCCCTGAGACGACCACGCGGACTCCTTCCCTCTTGAACTCGGAGAGCTTCCCGCTGATGAACCGGTCGAGGAGGTCCATAATGAAATCGACCTCTGCAGAGGGGCGGTCCCAGTTCTCGGTAGAGAAGGCAAAGAGGGTGAGGTAGGGAAGGCCAAGTTGCTGTCCGGCAAAGCGGATCAGGCGTTCGGCGGCCTGCGTTCCCGCCTGATGCCCGGCGGTGCGGGGGAGGTCGCGTCCCTTCGCCCAGCGGCCGTTCCCGTCCATGATCAAGGCGATGTGCCGTGGTAATCCGCGTTCCTTGACTCTCTCGATCAGCATCGACATAGTTCCTCCAGCAGGATCGGTCTTGCCTCGCGCACCACGGTGAGCGAGCCAGTGACGACCAGAGCATCCTCCTCTTTAAGGCTATTATACGCGCTGGTCACCCCCTCGCGGACGCTGGACGACCGAAGCGGGACGATTTCGAGCGATCTTGCTGTCTCCAACAGCGGTTCGAGCGCCATTGCTCGCGGGCTCTTCGACCTCGTGAGGGTCACTGAGGAGAAGAGTGGGAAGAGGGCGCGTGCGATCTTTTCTAACTCCTTGTCAGCCAGGATACCGAACAGAAGGTGACGGTGAATCTGCTCCGGTAGGGTCCGTTCGATATCCTTGGCGAGGGCGAGCGCTCCAGGTTGGTTGTGCGCGCCATCGAGGATGACGATCGGACGCCGCGAGATTACCTCGAAGCGTCCGGGCCAGCGGACCGCGGCTAGTCCCAAAGCGACCGCGCGGCTCGGAATCGTGAGCCCGTTTTTGCGCAGGAGCTCGATCGCGTGCAGGGTTACCCGCAGGTTCTCCTGTTGATATCCCCCGAGGAGGGGGAGGAGAATCTCTTTGGGGAGATTCGGTCCCTCGATTTGATAGGTCACCTTATCCCAGTCGAAAGAGACCCGTTCGAGGTCGATCGTGTGGCAATCGGTGAGGGGGGCGTGGACACGAGCGCACTCCGCAACGAGGATCCTCTGTGCCTCTAAGGGGAGATCACCGGCGAGGCATGGGACGCTCTCCTTGGCGATACCTGCCTTCTCCCACGCGATCTTCTCGATCGTCCCTCCGAGGAGGGCAATGTGATCGCGCCCAACCGTGGTGAGGATCGTCAGGAGAGGCGAAAGGACGTTCGTGGCGTCGAACCGCCCTCCCAGCCCGACCTCGACCACCGCCAGATCGACTTTGTTTGTGGCGAAGTGATGGAAGGCGATCGCGGTGAGCGCCTCGAAAAGGGTGGGAGGGTCTTCCGCGGCGAAGATAGGGAGAAGTTGTTCAACTGTACGGGCTAGTTCGTCTCCTTCGATCCAGATATCGTCGATGCTGATCCGATCGCGGAAATCGATGAGGTCAGGGGAGGTGAATCGCCCCACCCGATAGCCGGCCTGGGAGAGTACGCCCGCGAGCATCGCCGCGACCGACCCCTTCCCGTTTGTCCCGGCGATGTGCACTGCAGGGAAAGCTTGTTCGGGGTGATCGAGCGCATCGAGAAGGCGGAGGATCCGGTCGAGGCCCGGTTTCACGTCGAGAGAGGGGAGCCCCTCCAGTGCGCGACGGGCCTCGGCGTAGATCATTTACCCCTCCAGTGCCGCGAGGTTCGCTTGCAGCCGCTTCTTCTTCGCGACGAACTCCTCTCGCTTCGACTCTTCTTTCTCCACCACGGGGCGCGGGGCCCGCTTCAAGAAGGCCGCGTTACCGAGGTTCTTCTCGACTTTCTTGAGATCTGCCTCGACCTGGGTCAGTTCCTTCCTGAGCCGTGCGCGCTCGACCTCGATATCGATCCATTCCGCGAGAGGGACGAAGAGATCCGCATCGGCGAGGACTTGTCGTGCCGATCCCGCAGGAGCGGAGAGGTCCTCCCCTACCTGCCACGCCTCGACGTTGGTGAGGGCGTTCAGTGCCTCCGTCTTCTCCCTAATCAGGTTGGCGAGCTTTCGGGAGGATGTCTTGACGAAGACGGTGAGACGCGCACTCTGGGGGACGTTCAGCTCCGCGCGGATCGTCCGCACCGCGCCGACGACCTCGCGGAAGCGCTCCATATCCTCTTCCGCCTCAGGGGCGCGCGCGCCTGGCTGTGGGAAGGGGGCGATGCAGATGGACTCCGGTTCCTCGTTGAGCGTCTGCCAAATCTCCTCACTGATGAACGGGACGAACGGGTGGAGGAGCTTCAGGATCTCCTTCAACACGTGGTAGAGGATCCCCTTTGCTGCTCGCTCCTCGCCACTGTTAAGCCGCACCTTGGCGAGCTCGATGTACCAGTCGCAGAAGTCGTGCCAGATAAAGGCGTACAGACCTTCGATCGCCAGGTTGAAGTTGTAGGCATCGAGGTTCTCCCGCACGTCGTCGACGGTCGCGGCAAGGCGAGAGAGGATGAATCGATCATCGAGTTCGCTCACCTTGCTTGGGAGTGACGGCCTCTCGTCATTCAGGTTCAACAGGATGAACCGGCTCATGTTCCACACCTTGTTCAGGAAGTTGCGACTGGCTTCGATGTCGCGCATCGCCACCCTCATTCCCCGTCCCTTGGAGGAAGACTGGGCGAGGGTGAACCGCAGCGCATCCATTCCGTACGATTCCTTCACTTCCAGGGGATCGATGATATTTCCTCGTGAGGAGCTCATCTTCATCCCGTGTTCATCCTCGACGAGCGGGGTGAAATAAACCTGACGGAACGGGACCTCACCCATGAAGTGGAGCCCCATCATGATCATCCGAGCCACCCAGAAGAAGATGATGTCAAACCCCGTGATTAAGAGCGATGTGGGGTAGAAATACTCGAGTTCCGGTGTCTTGTCCGGCCACCCCATCACCGAGAACGGGAACAGAGCGGAGCTGAACCATGTATCGAGTACGCCGGAGTCTTGGCGGAGGTTTGTGCCACCGCATGCAGGACAGATTGTCGGGGTCTCGCGGGAGACGATCATCTCGTTGCAGTCATTGCAATACCAAACGGGTATCTGGTGACCCCACCATAGTTGACGGGAGATACACCAGTCCTTGATGTTCTCCATCCAGTCGAAGTAGAGTCGTTTCCATCGCTTGGGGACGAACTCCACTTTGTCGGAGCGCACAGCCTCGATCGCTGGAGCGGCCAGCTCCTCCATCTTCATGAACCATTGCTTGGAGATCAGCGGTTCAACCAAGGTGTCGCACCGTTGGCAGTGCCCCACTGCATGCGGGTACGGTACGACCTTCTCCAGTAGTCCCTTCTCATGCAGGGCTTGGACGATTGTTTCTTGCGCTTCCTCGCGACTCATTTCAGCGAATGGGCCGCCGTTCTCGTTGATCGTGCCATCGCTTCGGAGGATATTGATCGACGCGAAGCGGTTCCGTTTACCGATCTCGAAGTCGATTGGATCATGGGCCGGCGTGATCTTGAGGACGCCGGTGCCGAATTCGGGATCGACCTCCTCTGCGCCGACGATCGGGAGCTCACGGTCGAGGAGAGGGAGGATCGCGGTCTTGCCGATCAGGTGTTGATACCGTTTATCGTGCGGATTTACGGCTACGCCGGTGTCCCCGAGCATCGTCTCAGGCCGAGTGGTGGCTATTACCACGTGCCCTCCACCCCGTAACGCATAGCGCACGTAGTAAAGGCTCCCCATCACTTCATGGTGTTCAACCTCGATGTCCGACAGAGCGGTCTCACAACGGGGGCACCAGTTGATCATCCGCTCGCCGCGGTAGATCTTCCCCTCCTCGTAGAGGTGGACGAAGACTTCTCGGACGGCTCGAGAAAGACCGGGATCAAGGGTGAACCGCTCCCGCCGCCAATCCGGGGAGGTCCCCAGGGCGCGCATCTGCTTTTGGATGTGGCCGCCGTATTGATCCTTCCATTCCCAGACCCGTTTAACGAACGCCTCACGGCCAAGATCGTGCCGGGTCAACTCCTCTTTTGCCAGCGCGCGTTCGACGACGTTCTGGGTTGCGATCCCGGCGTGATCCATCCCCGGGAACCAGCAGACGATGTAGCCGTCCATCCGTTTGTATCGGATGATGATGTCGTGCAACGTGTACTGAAGCGCGTTTCCGATGTGCATTGCCGAAGTGATGTTCGGCGGTGGGATCACCATAGAGAAGCGCTTGGCGTTCTTTTTGCCGATCTCGGCGTGAAAGAAGTCTCCCTCTTCCCAGAAATGATACAGCTTCCCCTCCACCTCGGAGGGTTGATAGCGTTTGGAAAGCTCCATAGTTCTCCTTCTCCGGATCGACCACATTCTCATCGTAGCGGTTCGATCAGAGAGACACGCGTGTCTAGGCACGTGTGCCGAGGCACAATCCGTGTCGAGACACGTGTGTCCCCCCTGTTAGAGCCAGCTCGAAAGGGTGAGCTGGTAGTCGTAGATCTCCTCGGGAGGGAAGAAGAGCGCTAGCTCACGCTCAGCTGAAGCGAGCGAGTCGGAGCCGTGCACGAGGTTCTTCGTGAGACTGAGTCCAAAATCCCCCCGGATGGTCCCTGGCACCGCAGTCTGCGGGTTGGTGACCCCCATGATTCCACGCACGACCTCGACAGCGTTCTCCCCCTCGACCGCCATGGCGACGATCGGCGAAGAGGTGATAAACGAGACCAGTTCAGGGAAGAACGGTTTCTCAACATGCTCCTGGTAGTGCGTGTGGGCGAGTCTCTCATCGACATGCAGCATCCGCAGGCCAACGATCTTGAACCCTTTGTCCTCGAAACGCGCGACGATCCGCCCAACGAGTCCGCGTTGTACGGAGTCGGGCTTACAAAGAACCAATGTGCGTTGCACACTCATCGACGATACCTCCTACGGCCTTCTGATGTAACGCCTCCCATCGACCTCCTGGATCAGGTTCTCCATCTGGAGCAGAAGGAGGATGTGAGCAGCATCTGTCGGGGAAAGCTCCCCACGGGAGATGATATCGTCAATGTGGAGCGGTTCAAGGCCGACAAGGTCGTAAACCCGTCTCTGCTCGTCTGTCAGGGTCTTGAGGACGGCTTCGCTCTTCCTCTCGCTCGGGGCGATGAGCCGGTTTAGATCGGGAAACTCAAAAAGGACATCTTCGACGCTCTCCACGAGCGTTGCCCCGTCCTTGATCAGGCGGTTCGTCCCCGCGCTTCCCGTGCTGGTGACGTTCCCGGGGACGGCGAAGACCTCGCGCCCCTCCTCCAGTGCGAGGCGGGCGGTGATCAGGGCCCCGCTCCGCTGTGGGGCCTCGACCACGATCACCCCGCGTGAGAGGCCGGCGATGATGCGGTTCCGCTGGGGGAAGGTCCACTTGGCCGGGTGAGTATCGAGTGGATACTCGCTCACAACTGCCCCGCTACGACCGATCTCATCGAGCAGCCTCTTGTTGCTCGCCGGGTAGGGGTGGAGGAACCCCGAGCCGAGGACGGCGACGGTCCGTCCCTTGGCGTCGAGTGCGCCGCGGTGTGCTGCCGCATCGATCCCGATCGCGAGACCGCTCACCACGATCAGGCTGAGCGCTCCCAGGTCGTGGGCGAGGCGCCTGGCCATCCCTCTCCCATAGCCGCTCGTCCGCCGCGTCCCCACGATGGCGAGGGTGCGCGTCGTATCGATCTCCTCCTCTCCGCGCATATAGAGGACGAGTGGTGGGTTCTCGATCTCCCGCAGCAGACGCGGGTAGTCGGAATCGAGAAGGGTAACGATGCGGATTCCCAGCCTCTTCGCCTCTTTTATCTCGTGATCGAGCGCCTCCTCCCGGTGCGCAGCAACGATCACCTTTGCGATCTCGGAGAAACCGGGGAGCGCGGAGATCTCTGCTTCCGATCCCTCCCAGATTGCCTGCGGGGAACGGAAGCGATCGAGGAGGAGGTTCCTCCTATGCGGGGTGAGCTCGCGGATCAGGTTGAGCCCGATCAAGATCTGGCGCGCGGGTCGTTTCATCAACAAAAGATCTTATACGTTTATAGCCTCTCTGCCAAGGGGTGCTTTTACGCGTGCTTTGCGCTACGGTTGTGGAGACCGGCCCGTTCGGCTATGATCACCAACCGGTGAATAAGGTGCCATTTATCGTATTTGTCCTTGCCTGTGTGGAGATTGCTGGTCTGATAAAGCTTGGCCAGGCAATCGGAGGGGGGCCGGTCCTCGGGGAGATCCTTCTCTCCGGGGTTCTCGGGCTGATCCTCCTGCAAATGACAGGGCGCTCCGCCCTGAAGAACATCATGGTGAATGTCTTTGTCGGGCGACTCTCCCTGCACACGCTCCTCCGTCACGATCTTTCGCTCCTCCTGGCCGGCATCCTCCTCATTCTCCCGGGACTCTTCAGCGATGCCTTCGCCCTTTACCTCATCGCGCGTTACCTTTATGAGGGTCCGCG
>CBDUVB010000024.1:0-21698 GCA_965370555.1 uncultured bacterium | reverse complement strand
AGACCGAGAAGAAGCTGTTCTGTCGCTGCCCGGCCGGTCTGTATCAACGGAAGAATGACTACGATGCCGAGGTCATCCGGCATATGCGCCCGACTCTGAGCGAGCTGGGAGAGTACGACGGCACGGCCCTGATGGAGTTCAAGACGCGGAAGAACATAACCTATCGGCTCAAACGCCAGACGGCGTGCACCTACGATATCGACGATACGCCACCATTTCCCATCAATCGTGAGGCGCTCGCCATCGCAATGGAGATTGCACTGCTCCTCAAGACGAGCATCGTCGGCGAGTTGCATATCACACGAAAGCAGTACCTGGATGGGAGCATACCTACTGGATTCCAGCGTACCGCCATCATCGGAATCGAGGGGAGTATCCTCCTTGCCCACAAGCAAATACGCATCATTCAACTGAGCATCGAAGAAGATTCCTGTCGTGAGGTATCGGACGTGGGGCACGAGCGTGTCTACTCCACCGATCGGCTGGGGATACCGTTGATCGAGACAGTCACCTATCCGGACATGGTGACCCCCGACGAGGCAGCAAGGGCGGCGCAACACCTCCGCTACCTGGCGCGCAGCACCGGCAAGGTCAACACGGGGATCGGCGCGGCTCGCCAGGACGTGAACGTAAGCATCACTGGTGGAACGAGGGTCGAGATCAAAGGGGTCTCCCACATCCGCTGGATCCCTGAACTCACTCACAACGAGGCGTTCCGCCAGAAGGCCCTGCTCGAAATCCGCGAGGTTCTATCCGCCCGCGTGAGCGATCCAAGCGCATGGATAGTTCGTTCCGTGGCAGTAAATGACGATCAGATCAGCGATATTCCCGGCCTCATTGAGCAGGAAGCCACGCATGGGAAGAGGTTTGTGGCCGTAAACCTCCCGTCCTTTGCTGGTATCCTCTCCTTTTTCACTCAACCCGGTCAGATCTTTGGCGATGAGCTCTCCGACCGACTGAAAGTCATCGCCTGCCTGGAGAAACCGAACATGACCCACTCCGAATCCCTAGCCCCCATGGTCACGAAAGATGGTTGGTCGATGCTCCGCGCGCTCCTCGGAAGTGGACCCAAAGACGCACAGCTCCTCCTGTGGGGTCCGATAGCCGACATCGAGACAGCGGTCGAGACGATCGAAGAGAGGTGCCAGTTGGCCTTTGTCGGTGTCCCCAACGAGACCCGTAAGGCACTTGCCAACGGGACAACGCTCTTCGAGCGCGTTCTCCCTGGACCAAATCGAATGTACCCGGATACCGATTCGGCACCGATCCCGATTAGCGAAACGATGATCGCCGCTGCCCATCGATCTCTCCCCGAGGATATTCCGGCACAACTCGCGAAACTCGAAGCGTGGGGGGTCCCGGAGGACGCGTGCCGAACCATCCTCCGGCGCAACCTCTTTGGGATCGTCGCACGGATCATCGAGGAGATGCCGGATGATCCCACGTTCGTCGGCAAGCTGATCGCTCACACCATGAAGCACCTCAACCACGCGCCATCGCCCGATGGAAAAGGGAGCGCGGAGCGGTTCATTGCCCTGTTATCATACGTCCGAGAGCGCGGTTTAGACCGTGATATACTGAAGGTCATGGCTCCATCGGCGCTGATGAAACCGCAGCGCAGCTTCGAGAAGATCTTGGATGACATTGATCATCGCCCGGTCCCCGAAGAGGAGATCGTCGCACGTATTCCCAAGCTGAGAGAAGCCTTTGAAAGACGGCGGACGAGCAACCGACCGTTCGCCTCCCGGGATTGGATCATGGGACAACTGCGACCGCTGGCTTTGGGGAACATCCGGTTGTCCAAGCTGGCACAGGCAATCGAAAGAGGGGAAGGATGAACGACGTATTCAAAGGGTACCGCGGAGCGGCTTTGGCCCTGTTGAAGAAGTTCGACGTTCGTGTATGGAGCGAGGCGACGATCGATACAACACGGGGCAAGTTCGAAGGGATAATCCTGCCGCGCTCGGAGAACGATGACGATACCCATCTCGTGCTGAAGCTTTCCACCGGCTACAACGTCGGCATCGACGTGAATACGATCACCAAGGTCCACGCTATCGGTTATAAGGAGGCCCATTACAAGATTCCTGAGCAGGAGTTTCCTTCCTCTCCGGAAAAACCAAATGTTGTGCTGCTCGGCACCGGCGGAACCATCGCTTCGCGGCTCGACTACCGTACCGGTGCGGTTATCCCTGCATTCTCCCCGGGTGAACTGTACGGAGCGGTCCCCGAACTCGCTGATATCTGCAACCTCACGACGGAGAAGCTGTTCGCCGTCTTCAGCGAGAACATGGGGCCGCAGGAGTACATCGCGTTGGCAAAGGCGATCGAACGAGAGATAAAGAACGGGATCGACGGGATCGTCATCGGCCATGGTACCGATACGATGCACCATACCGCGGGCGCGCTGGCGTTCATGGTGCAGAATCCCCCCGTTCCGATCGTGATGGTCGGTTCTCAGCGATCGTCCGATCGCCCCTCCTCGGATGCTGCGCGCAACCTGATCCACGCTGCAACGACCGCGGCAACAGGGGATATCGCTGAGGTGATGGTCTGTATGTTCGGGCCTACATCCGACGAATACGGATTGCTGCACCGGGGCACCAGGGTGCGCAAGATGCACTCCTCGTACCGCTCAACGTTCCGAACCATCGGTGATATCCCCCTCGCCACGGTGACTCGCGACGGCGTCAGACCGCTTCGTGACGATTACAACCGGCGGCGCGATGACCGCCAAGTGGAGATCTATCCCTACTTTGAGGAACGGGTCTCCTTGCTTTACTACTACCCCAACATGCATCCCGACATCATCGATGCACTGGTCGCCAATGGATACAAGGGAATCGTCATCGCAGGCACGGGGCTTGGGCACGTCAACAAGCCGCTCTATCCCGCCATAAAACGTGCGATTAATGCCGGCGTCGCGATCTACATGACGGTACAGACCCTGTGGGGATACGTGCATATGTTCGTCTATGATACCGGACGCGACCTGATGGCTGCAGGGATCATCCCCGCTGAGAACATGCTCCCCGAGGTCGCCTATATCAAGCTCGGGTGGGCACTGGGGCAGACGGACGATCTGAAGAAGGTGAAGGAACTCATGCTCACCCCGATTAGCGGTGAGATCACCGAACGCGAACCGCACGACGGGTACCTAATCTTCCAAGGAGGCGTCCCCGGGATCGAGGCGTTCCTCAAGCACGTCCATAAGTGAGGCTCTTTGCTGTTTGGCGTGGGTAACAAGCTTCTGGTTGCAAATGATAGAATGCTGTTCTCTCGCCTGTTCGTTGTACTCACTCAAGTCGCGATCTCAGCTCTCAGCCTTCAGCAGTCAGCTTAAAGCACAAGATTCACTCGCTCTGTCTCATCACTCGTCACTCATTACCCATCACCGTGTTTCTGCTGTTCTCTGCGTCTTTGCGAGAAAACGCTCTTGCTCTTTCTCATTACCCTTCACTCATTACGCATCACTGTTTCACGTCTTTGCGAGAGGAATTCTGTTACGTACCGTATCTTCAGCCACCCACTCGAACCGACAAGGAACCATTAAGTGAGGACCATCCTGCGTTAGCAGCCGAAGGACGTCCCTCTATCCCAGCCGAACTCGCCGAGTAGGGGGACGAACCGGCACGCGCAGAGTCTCTCCTGGGTAAACGTGGAACCGCTCCTCCTCACCTTCACAAGATACTGGTCCCACCTTTCCCCGACCGGGAGGACGATGATTCCTCCATCCACAATCTGGTCCTGGAAAGCCTGGGGGAGGGAGGGAAGCCCACCGGTGGCGATGATACGATCGAACGGCGCTTCTCGAGGAAGGCCCAGGGTCCCATCGCCCACCGTGCCATGGACGTTCTTGTATCCAAGCGCCCATAGGTGTTCCTGCGCCGCATGCGCCAGGGAGGCGATCCGTTCGATGGTGAAGACGCTCTCTGCCAGTTCGGCGAGGATCGCCGTCTGATAGCCGACACCGGTTCCGATCTCGAGGACCTTCTCCTCCCCTGCAAGTTCCAGCGCCTCCGTCATCAGGGCGACGATGAACGGCTGAGAGATCGTCTGCCCTTCATCAGTAGGGAGAGGAAAATCGCAATAGGCCTCCTGCCACAGCGATGGAGGAAGGAAGCGATGGCGCGGAATTCGCTCCATCGCCGCCAACACCCGCAGATCAACGATCCCGCGAGACCGAACCTGGTGCTCGACCATCGCCTTCCGCTCCCCCACAAACGGATCGTCTTCTGGCGTGTAACGGCGCATAGAAAGAGTGTAGGAGAAATCTCCTCGAAGAGGAAAATCCTCCTCGTTGTACAGGCGTTTATCGGCCCTGATCATCCGCACTCCTGCGATCCAGCCTGTAGGCCGATGGGCATTTGACAAACCCCCACACGATTAGTAAGATTTGTTTTGTAAATTATGTTTACAAGATCAATCGGAGGCGATAGTAGTGAGACACCACGGAAGGAAGAGGTTTTACGGATCGGTCACCGTCAGCGAGCGGGGACAGATCGTTGTCCCGGCCGCTGCCAGGGGAGACTTCGGGATCGAGGCGGGCGACAAGCTGTTGGTCCTTGGCGATCTAAACAAGGGAATCGCTCTTGTCAAGGGATCGCTAGTCACGGAGCTCTTGGGGGGGATGTTTGAGGCGTTCCATGGGACACCGACAGCGGATGAGACCGGAGAAGAAGGCGAAACATGACAGGAAGAAGAGCCGCATCACTCACAGATAAAATCCACTTCGGAATGATATCTCTTGTCCATGGAACCCTCTACAGCATCTTTAGAGATCCCTATAAAGCTCTAAACGCGGCAGGACTCAAGTCGGGCCAACAGGTACTGGAAATCGGTTGTGGTCCTGGCTTTTTCACCGTTCCTGCAGCAAAGATCGTAGGCACGGAGGGGAGCGTTACCACGTTGGATATCAATCCGTACGCTGTGCGGATCGTAGAGCGGAAGGTCGAGAAGGACGGTATGAAAAACGTTGCGTTTCTCCTCGCCGATGCCGCTCAAACAGGTCTACCAAATCGGAGCTTTGATCTTGTTTTCCTCTTCGGGTTCACTCATCCGATCGGCGATCTTAAAGGCATTCTGCGGGAGATCCATCGACTCTTGAAACCGGTTGGTATACTCTCCATCGAAGGACGATCCTCCCTTCCAGGGAAGCTTTTCACCCGGCTGAAGCATGAAGGGAGGATCACCCAATTCAAGAAAACCGGATTGGAAGTTGGCACGACCAGCTAGCGTCGTTGACCAAGTTAGAGGAGGAAGCGTGGTAGTAAGATTGCGCCCGATGATGGAACAGGAGTTCCAACGCTGGCAAGAGGCGTCGATTCGTAGTTATGCGGCCGAGCATGTTAAGACAGGGCGTTGGAGTGAGGAGGAGGTGATCGAACGAGCACGTAAGCAATTCGAGGAGATCTTGCCGAATGGCCTCGCTACGGAAGGACAGCACCTATATTCGATCGAAGAAACGGCTCGCAGTGAGACCATCGGGATAATCTGGGTGGGGATACAGGTCCAAGGTGAAGGCCGGCAGGCGTTCATCTACGATCTTCTGATCGATGGCCCCTTCCGCCGTCGAGGATACGGGACGGAGGCGTTACGCGCTTTAGAACGGACCGTCGCGGAGTTAGGGGTCAACACAATCCGCCTGCACGTCTTTGGCCACAACTACGCTGCTCGCGCGCTGTATGAGAAAGCCGGGTACGTCACGACGAACATCCATATGCAGAAGATACTGAAGGCTGTCACATAAACTCTTTCCCTTTACAGAACAGCGGTTTTCACCGCAGAGGACGCCGAGGGCGCAGAGAGGTGAGAGGGGGAGACACGGGGACGCGAAGACACGGAGATTTATATTCTCCCCATGTATTCCTCTCCCCGTAGCTCTCTATTAGGAGTAATCCGGGGAAAGAGCGTGCAAGGAAGTGATTATTTCTCGCTCTTCGTGTGCCTTGTCTGTTGCTCGCTACGTTCGTAGGCCTCAATGATCCGCGCTACGAGAGGATGGCGAACCACGTCGGACTTATCAAGGTGAACGAAAGAGATCCCGTCGACTCCGCCCAGGATCGAACGGACAGCCGCAAGCCCTGAGAGGCCGTCCTCGAGGTCGACTTGGGTGATATCTCCAGTGATCACCGCTTTGGAGTGAAATCCGAGGCGCGTGAGGAACATCTTCATCTGGATAGAGGTCGTATTCTGCGCCTCATCCAGGATAACAAAACTGTTGTTCAGGGTACGGCCGCGCATGAAGGCAAGCGGAGCCATCTCGATCCGCCCGTGTTCCGTCAACTTCTCGAACTCGCTCGCCGGGATCATATCGAAGATCGCATCGTACAACGGGCGCAGGTACGGGCTCACCTTTGCCTGAATGTCTCCAGGAAGGAATCCGAGCTCCTCCCCGGCTTCCACCGCTGGGCGGGTGAGGATGATACGTTTTACCTTCGCACGTTTCAGGTAATCGATCGCCATGGCCACTGCAAGGTAGGTCTTCCCCGTCCCAGCCGGTCCGATGGAGAAGACGATATCGTTCTTGCGGATCGCCTCGATGTAGCGGTGCTGGCCGACCGTCTTCGCGCGGATCTCCTCCCCCCAGTGGGTCACCCGCACCACGTCGGCGAGTACCCCCTCCACTCCGTTTCCCTCTTTGATCTGTCCAATCAGGTAGCGGACCTCGGACAGGTTGGGGGAATGCTTCGACTCGATGATATCGAGGAGCTTCTCGAACAGTGAGCGGACCTGTTCCACCTCTTCCGGGGTCCCCTCGATACGAATCGTCTCCCCACGAGCGATGATCCGCGCCGGAAACTCCTTCTCGATCTCCTTCAGGTTGCGGTTAAACTCGCCCAGAAGGGCTGTCGATTCCGCGTTATCCCGCAGGGTTATCTCTGCACTCGTCAGTTCGATCGTATCTCACCCCCTAAGAGATGCGTATCTGTCGCTCCTGTGATCGCGATCCGCGCCTCGTCGCCGGTATTCATCGTTCCTCCTGCGGGAAGATGGGTATCGATGTACCCACGCGTGTAGCCGCGGAAGTACCCGTCCTTCTTCTCCTCGATCAGTACAACCTGTTCGCTTCCTACCAAATCATCAAATAGGCGCCGACGTACGCTTCGTCCCAGTTCATCGAGGATTCCGGCTCTTCTCTTCTTGTCTTGTTCGGGGACCGCGGCGGCGAAGCTTGCTGCTTCGGTCCCTTCTCGGGGAGAGTAGCGGAAGATGTGAAGGTTCGCAAACCCGACTTCCTCGATCATCGCGCAGGTTCGTGCAAAGGCCGCCTCATCCTCACCGGGAAAGCCGACGATCACATCGGCCCCGAACGTGGCTTGCGGGATGACCTGGCGGATCAGTTCGACGCGCGAACGGTAGAAAGATGAGGTATATCCCCGCTGCATGCGGCGGAGGACGGTATCGTCCCCGCTCTGGAGGGGGATATGAAAGTGAGGACAGGCACGCGGATCCTCGGCAAAGGCCGCCACGAGCCGAGCGGTTATCCCGTACGGATTGATCGAGGCGAGGCGCAGGCGGCGGAGTTTCTCGATCCGCAGGAGCCTACGGACTAGACTCGCCAGATCACCGTCGGGCGGCGCGTACTGGGCGAGATTGATCCCCGTGAGGACGAGCTCGCAATAGCCGTTTTCGACTAGTGAGTGGGCCTCGTTGAGAATCGCGTCGACCGACTTGCTGCGCGCGGGTCCACGGACCTGAGTGGTGCGGCAAAAGGTACACGAGAGGTCGCAACCGTCCTGCACCTTGAGGAAGGCCCGCACATGGCCGAGGTGTGAGGTGATCGCTTCCCTATCGAGTGAGGGCATAGGCTTCTCAGGAAGAACTCCTAGTTCACCGGCGAATGCCCGTGCCACTACTTCCTCGATCCTCGCCTTCCATGCGTTCCCCACGAGGAGGTCAGCCTCCGCAACCTGTGTCAATCCCTGTGCGACGGCGTCAGCAAGACAACCAACGAGAACGATCCTCGCTCTTGGTTGCTCCCGGCGCAGGCGGTGCATCGCCTGGCGAGCCTTGCGCTCGGCAAGGGAGGTGACCGTGCAAGCGTTCACAAGGTAGAGGTCGGCGTCACCGGGCACGATATCGTACCGCGATTCCAATCGTTCGCGCATAATCTGCGTCTCGTACTGATTCACCCGGCACCCGAAAGTGAGGATGCCTATGCGCATACGTTTATTTTCCGACGTCATAAAGAGCCTCCACTCGGGCCTCTGAGGAATTGAGAGATCGGAAGATCGCATAATTTATAGATTGAATCATCGGGGGATTAAGAGATTTAGAAGCTAAGATTTAATCAATCAATCACTCAACCCTCATACGATTGTCCTGCGCTCTTTGCACTGAAAATACCTGTTTCATAGAAAAAAAGGTTTGTCCGCGAGGCCCTTCTCGCACTTGCAAGGATACCCCCCTGCTCATTCCTGTCAACCTCCATAGCGGTTGACATTCTCCTCTTCTTGTGATAGCGTCGACCTTAAGGCTCACTTATGAGGGGGAAAACGATGCGTAAACAGATCCTGATCGCCGCAGTATTGATAGTGGTCGTTGTCGGGATTGTGATAGGGTGGTATCTCGCCACTCAGCGTCACGTGGGGCACCTCGTCGCGCAAGGGGAGCGGACCAACATCCTCCTTCTCGGTCTCGATAAGGCCGGAACGACAAACCGAAGCGACACGATGATGCTTCTCAGCCTTGCCCCGGAGAAGGACGTTGTGCTGATCTCACTTCCGCGCGATCTGCGGGTGAAATTCGCAAACGGCGAGTTCCACAAATTGAACGCTGCGTACACAAACGGTGGGGCAAAGCTCGCTCGCCAGACGGTCTCCTCGCTCCTCGGGATCGAGGTTCCGTTTTACGTCACCCTGGACTATGCCGGATTTGAGCACCTGATCGACCTATTTAACGGGGTCACTCTCACCGTAGAGGAAAGGATGGTCTACGACGACGAGAGGGCCGACCCGCCACTCCATATCGACATCCAGCCGGGGAGCCAGACGCTCGATGGAAAGACGACCCTCGACTACATCCGTTACCGTGGGGAGACAGGAGATATCGCGCGAATCGCGCGCCAGCAGAAGCTTATCGCCGCTCTGCTGGCAAAAGGGTTTCAGAACGAAGATTTCGCTTCGACCCGCAAGACGGTGAAGGAGATCTATCCCTACTTGCACACAGACCTCTCGCTGATCGATCTGTACGACCTGGCCAAGCTCGTACAGGAACTGAACCTGAACCAGATCCAAATGGCGATCATCCCTGGAACCCCTGTCACGATCGATGAGGTCAGCTACTTGGAGCCGCAGACAGTGGAGATGGAGCAGATCGTTGCGCAGCTCATCAAGGAAATCGATCTCCTCACACCCGATGAGATCAGCGTTGCGGTATACAACGGAAATGGAACCTTACGTGCGGCCGCGGATACGAGCGAGTACCTGAAGAGGAAGGGGTTCAAGGTCCTGCCGGCGAGCAACGCCGACAGCTTCGAATACGAGGAGACATACATCGTAGTTCTGACCGAGACCGCAAAGGCATGGGTGTTGCAGCAGGTTCTTCCTATCGGAGCGACCGTCGTCAGCCCGGAGGAATTCGCCCCACGCTACGAGAAGCTCCCCGCCGCACCGACAGGGACGGATCTCCTGTTGGTCATCGGGGCAGGGTTCACGGTGGAGAATGGATGACGATCGGCTCCTCCGCTCGGCAATCGACCTGATCGCTGAGAAAAAGGGGAAGAATATCGTCGTAATCGATCTTAGGAGCTCCCCGATTCCCACTGATTACTTCGTGATCGCCGAAGGGGAGAATCCTATTCACGTCAAGGCAATCGTCTCCAATCTGATGTCAAAATTCCCGCTGAAAGCGATCAATCGCGAGGGGCTATCCGAGAGGCGCTGGATCGTGCTCGACTACGGGGAACTCATGGTGCACGTATTCGTAAGCGAGGCACGCGAATTCTACGACATCGATTCCCTGTGGGCCGATCACATCGTTGCGACGGAGGGTTCGACTATCTAGTTTGAAACAGCTCGTTCTGCAATCTTCGAGAAGGATCACGGAGGAGAGATGACGCTTACACTTCTCTTTGCGGTTGTGTGCATAGCTCAATGCCGGCAGTTGTAAAGGATCGGTAATGAGTGAGCAGGGACAAGCGATCAGTCGACATCTCTTTCCACACTTGACCGCCAAAGCCATAGCTGCTACGATAGACAGGATGAAAAGGTAAGGGGGTGAATCACATGGCAAAGAAGGAGATTCTTAACAAGCTCTCCATCTACATTCCACAGAAGAAGATGGAAGAGAAGCCAGTCGAGCGCCTGATCCGGCTGGGGAATAAGAAGGACCGCTCGATCAACTATATGGTCGTAGAGGCGATTCTTGGATATTTGAGAAGAGAGGAGAAAAAGGGTTAACCTCCTTATTCTCTAACCCGGTTTTTCGAACAACGAGGACTGTCTTTGGTTACCAACGCACGGTCCTACAAAAAAACCTCTTCGCTGTTCATTAAAAAACCCCACAGCAAGCTGGGGGACATTGAAAGGCAGAAGCCAAAGATCTAACCGGAGTTGGTCTTCATACTACAACTTCATGTAGATCTTTGTTGCATCGAAAGTAACGTCGCACACAAGGTGCGACGCTACCTCCATCTTTTCGCCGGAGCTTGTCTCCGACGTTGAGGGGTTCATTCCTGAGAGCACTCATGTAACCAGTACGAACAACAAGCTGATTCGCCTGCGGCGAATCTCCGCTTTCATCTACGCAGTAAACAGCAGAGTATCCAGCGGAGGATTTTTGTGAATCCCACCCTGACGTACACCCGTGTGGCATTGGTCTCATAGTTGAAAGCAAGCCGGGGATCGAGTGGGGTGGTTCCAGCGGTGGGTGGTATAATCGTCGAGATCGGTAGCAAAGGAGGGGGAAGACGTGGCAGCGTATCTGGGAAGGCGGTTCATCGGCTTGATCGTCGCCCTGATCCTGGTCTCTCTGTTGGTCTTCCTTGCCATCCGGGTGGTTCCGGGAGACCCAGCGCAGATTATGCTCGGAACCGAAGCCGACCCAACCTCGCTCCATGCGTTGAGGGAACGACTCGGGCTCAATGAACCCTTTTATGTACAGTACGGGACGTGGATCAACGGCCTTCTCACCGGAAGGTTAGGGGAATCGATCCGCTATGGAAAGCCGATCGGCGAGTTGATCGTGTCTCGCTTTGCGGTCACCGGGCCGTTGGCGCTGTTAGCGGTTGTCATCGCGCTGGGGTTGGGGATCCCGTTGGGAACCTTCGCGGCCACGCATCGCAATCGCCTCGGCGATTATGGAGTGATGGCCTTCTCACAGCTTGGATTGGCTGTACCTGCTTTCTGGGCAGGGATCCTGTTGATGCTTCTCTTTTCTGTGCAGCTGCAATGGTTTCCGGCGGGTGGGTTCATTCCTTGGTCGAAGAGCATCGGGGGGGCACTCCGATCGATATTTCTCCCCTCCCTCTCTCTGGGGGTGATTCACGCCGCCGTGATTGCGCGACTGACGCGCTCCACCCTGCTTGAGGTGATGGGCGAGGACTACATTCGCACGGCACGAGGCAAGGGGTTGGTCGAGCGGATCGTTCTCTATAAACACGCGCTTCGGAACGCCCTGATTCCCATTATCACGTTGGTTGGGCTGCAGTTTGCCTCTCTACTGGGGGGGACGATCATCATCGAGAACGTCTTCTACCTGCCAGGGTTAGGGCGGCTCGCCTATCAGGCGATCAATACCCGCGATCTTCCCGTTGTCCAGGATGTAGTTCTGTTGATCACCGTGTTGGTGGTGGGGATGAGTCTATTGGTCGATATCGCCTACGCGTTGCTCGACCCGAGGATTCGATTGGAGTAGGGGATTATGCGCACGAGGTACCCAGGACCAGCACGGAGAACGCGTTCGTCGAAGCGAAACGCTAGTTTCGTCATCGGCGCGGTGATCGTGGGACTTCTCATCCTCACCGCGTGCGTCAGTCTTTTTTACACCCCCTATGATTCTATCAAGATGTCAATCGAGGACCGCTTGCAAGGGCCGAGCCTAAGCCACCTGTTGGGGACGGATCAGTACGGACGCGACATCCTGAGCCGCGTCATGGAAGGGACGCAGAACTCCGTTTTGGTCGGGGTTATGGCGGTAGGGATTGGGATGGTCTTCGGGGTGTTCTTTGGGCTTTGGGCCGCATTCTCCTCCGGTTGGAGCGACGAGGCGGTGATGCGGGCGATGGACGTAGTCTATGCGTTTCCCGCGGTGTTGAACGCGATCCTGTTAGTGGCGATCCTCGGACCGGGGATCGTCAATGCCATGATCGCCATCGGAATTCACAATGTTCCAATCTTCGCGCGGCTGACAAGGGGGAGTGTCCTGCGAGCCAGAGAAGAGGAGTACGTCCTCGCTGCCTACAGCCTCGGACGCGGACGGTGGACGATTGCCTGGCGTCATATCCTGCCCAACATCCTTCCATCCCTCATCGTTCAAGGGACGATCCAGTTCGCGGCCGCCATCCTCGCAGAGGCCGCCTTGAGCTACCTCGGCCTGGGAACGCAGCTCCCCTATCCAAGTTGGGGACGCATGCTGCGCGAGGCGCAGACCTTCATGGGACTGGCGCCGGGGCTAGCGGTTTTCCCTGGGGTGGCCATTGCTCTCTCCGTATTGGGCTTTAACCTGCTCGGAGACGGGATGCGCGACCTGCTCGACCCGAGGTTGAAGGACGCGTACTAGCCGTTTCTTTCCCTTGAAACCGGAGATCCCCCAATGTATCTTACGCGCGACACCATAGCTCGCTGTGTCGGAAGGCCGAACAGGGGAGGAGAGAATGCGAATAACGAAGTATATCGGAAGTATGCTCTTCATTATCGGGATCTTGATGGGAGGGTTTGCCTATGCGCAGACCCCCGGAGGCACGCTTCAAGTGGCGGTACAAGGGGAACCGCTCGGGCTGAACCTTATTCTTACCCCGTCGGCGGAGACCTATCAGTTGCTCATGTACAACGTGGTGGAGCCGTTGTTGCGCTACACAGCCGATGGTGCCCTTGTGCCGCTGCTTGCGCAAAGCTACGAGATCGAAGAGACCGAGAGCGGAGCACGGTACATGTTCTACCTGCGCTCCGGGGTCGTCTTCCACAACGGGAAACCGTTCACCGCTTACGATGTCAAGTACACGTTCGATTACCTGCTCGATCCGGAGATTGCCTCGCCGAACGCGACCCCGTTCTCGTTCCTACGAGACGTTGAGGTCATCGACGACCTAACCGTATGCTTTATGACGGAAGGGAAGGCGGCCCCGCTCCTCGGCTACCTGGCGTCGAACAAAGGGGTGGGAATCATCCCCACAGGGGCGGATATGGAAGAGCTAAAAGCCCACCCAATCGGAACCGGACCGTTCGCATTCGCTGAGTGGGCCCCTGGCGACCACCTGACCTTAGTGAAAAACCATCACTACTGGAAAGAGGGAAGCCCTTATTTGGACGAGGTGATCGTCAAGTTCATCCCGGATCAAGCCGCCTCGTTTGCGGCGCTCTTGGCCGGAGATGTGGATATGATCGACAAGATGGTCTCCGAGAACGCTATTGTGTTGGAGAGCAACCCCCGGTTCAAGGTAATCGCCGGCTCGATGAACACGCCGCAGCTATTGGCAATCAACAACGCCCGCCCGCCGTTCGACAATGTTCTCGTCCGCCGCGCCCTGTGCTATGCCATCGACCGTGACGAGATCATCGCCGGCACGGTCGCCCGTCCCGAATGGGGGACACCTATTGGCTCGCACATGTCGCCGCTGAACCCGTTCTACGTCAATCTCGTCGGTATGTACCCGCATGATCCGGAGTACGCGCGTCAGTTGCTGGCGCAAGCTGGGTACCCAAACGGGTTCCAAACCACCCTCTATCTGCCGCAGCCGTTTGAATTTCACATCCGCACCGGCGAGATCATCGCCGACCAGCTGCGGGAGGTGGGGATCGATTGCTCCTTGCAGGTCCTCGAATGGGGGCAGTGGATCGAGCGGGTCTATTCACAGTGGGACTATGACATGACGGTGATCGGACACGATCAGGGAGTCGAGCCGGCTGTTAATTTCACCAAACCGTTTGAACGGGTGCAGGCAGACGGCGGTTCTGGCTACTACTTCCAGTATTCCAACCCGTTCGTGCGCGAGCTACTCACACGTGGGAAGGAGACCTTCGACATAGCAGAACGCAAGACGATCTATGCGATGGTACAGACGATCATCGCCAGCGACGCCATGGCCGTCTGGATTCAGGACATACCGCAGTTTGAAGGGATGCGATCCGGAGTGATGGGCTATCTCCAGCTCCCCATCTACGTGCTGGATCTGGCCAGACTCTACCTGAGCGACGGTTGATCCCATTTTGATTCTACAACGGAGGAGTCCAAAGGAGCAGAGTTTTCGCTCCCAGTATGCGTCGATTGTGTACGCTTAGGCTGTACAAGTAATGCGTTTTGTGGCCCTGAGTCGCCAGGGATGAGGCTCCGGAGGTAACTATGAACCGACCGGAGCCTCAGGGGATTACAATCTTATCTTACTTTCCCGGGCACTGGCAAGAGATCGCTTCGTCGATCCCTTTGTTCCCATACGCCTTATCGAAATGGACGACAAATTCCGCGGCGAGCTTCGCCGCGCGCGTGTCGTAGGCGGCCTTGTCTTCCCAGGTGTTTCTTGGGTTCAGGATCTCAGAGGGAACCCCGGAGCAGGCACGCGGGACAAGTACGTGGAAGGTCTTGCTCTCATCATAGGCGACGTTTGCCAAATCCCCAGAGAGGGCCGCGTGGACCATCGCTCGCGTAAGGTTGATGTCCATTCGCTTTCCGATCCCGTACGGCCCGCCGTTCCAGCCGGTGTTCACCAGGTAGACTGCGGTTCCGTGCTGGTCCATCTTCTCCCCGAGCATCCGCGCGTAGACATCGGGGTTGCGTGGCATGAACGGCTCACCGAAGAAGCGGGAGAAGGTCGTCTTCGGCTCGACGATCCCGGTCTCTGTCCCAGCGAGTTTGCTCGTGTATCCCATAAGGAACCAGAGCATCGCTTGTTCGCGGGTCAGCTTGGAGATAGGGGGGATGACACCGTTGGCGTCAGCGGTGAGGAAGAGGATCGTCCTCGGGTGGCCTCCACTCGAGGAGGCCTTGATATTGGAGAGGTAGGTAAGCGGGTAAGAGGCGCGTGAGTTGGGGGTGAGGCGATCGTCGAAGAGGTCGAAGCTTCCATCGGGGTAGAACATCGCGTTCTCCACGATCGATCCGTGTTCTTGGTAGTCATCCTCATGCATCACCGCGTTATAGATCTCCGGTTCTTTTTGTGGATCAAGATCGATCAGCTTGGCGTAACAACCATGCTCGAAGTTGGCAACCCCTTCTTTGCTCCATCCGTGCTCGTCATCACCGAGGAGGGCCCGCCGCGGGTCGGCGGAAAGGGTTGTCTTCCCCGTACCGGAGAGACCCAGCAGGAGTGCCGTATGCCCGTTTTCCCCTTCGTTCGCCGAGCAATGAAGCGGGAGGATTCCCTCCGCTGGGAGGAGGTAGTTCATTACCGTAAACATCAGTTTCTTCACCGAGCCGCCATAGGCCGAGCCATAGACGATGCCGATACGACGGCCGTAGTCCATCCCGATCACCATCGTTGAGGTCCCCTCAAGCCGCTGGTCGATGCGCAACCGTCCCTTGTAGCGCTGTGGGTCGAGTTTGTCATAAGGGAGGACGAGCATAGTGAACGGTCGGGCGTAGAAGACACTCCGGGAGATATCCTCGGGGACCTTTCGGAACATGTTGTCGGTGAAGAGGGCGGTGAGGGCCCTGTCGCTGATCGTTTTGACGGGGAGGGCGTAAGAAGAATCCGCGCCGAGAACCCGATCGGTGACATAGATACGCCCCTTCGTTGTGAAGGTGGAAAGCGCGTCTTCGAGGACCATATCGAATGTCTCCTCATCGATCGGGATATTGTTCGGCGAATCCCAATCGATCTCTGTTTCGCTCTCCTTTCGTCTTACGGTGAGGGTATCCTTTGGGCTTCTCCCGGTCGATTCAGGGGGGGTCCAGGTTGCGAGTGCACCGCAGGCGCTGACGAACGCCTCCCTGTTCTTGACGGCCTCTTCGATCAACGACTCCCTCGTCGGGTTATCGACGATGGCCGAACGCATCAAAAGTGTGCGCAGACTCTCCTCAAAGTTCATCTGTATCTCACCCTTGCTTTCTTTGCTCCGCACCGCTCGCTTAGGGGCAGTACGGGCGAGGCATCATACCCCACTGCGGGAGGAAATTCATTAAGCGAGTGGGTATCATCCCTCCGAGGATGAACACGATGGAAGAAGGACTCTTTGAAGCGATCCGCACGGCCGTCTCCTTTGCCGAGGCCTGCCAACGCACCGTCATTTGGCTGCGAATCAACTGGCCGCACTTCGATTGGGTAGGAATCTACCTGCGAGAAGGCGAGGAACTTGCATTGACTGCGTGGGATGGCCCGGAAGCGACGCAGCATATGCGCATTCCAGTAGGTCAGGGGATCTGCGGGTTGGCCGCCCGTACAGGGGAGACCGTGGTCGTCGACGATGTCAACGCCGATCCGCGGTATCTCGCCTGTTTTCCACATACGCGCGCGGAGATCGTCGTGCCACTCTTACTAGGACAGGAAGTGATCGGTGAGATCGATATAGACAGCGATACACGAGCGGCGTTCACGCAAGCCGACCGCGACCTTATAGAGGAGACAGCCTCTGTCCTGACAGCGTTCCTCTCCCAATTGATAAAGTAAAGAACCCCACAGCAAGCTGGGGGCATTGAAAGGCAGAAGCCAAAGATCTAACCGGAGGTGGTCTTCATGCTACAATTTCATGTAGAGCATTGTTGCATCGGAAGTAACGTCGTACACAAGGTACGACGCTACATCCAGCTTTTCGTAGCGTCGGAGCTTGCCATGCATGGCTTGTCTCCGACGTTGAGGGGTTTATTCCTGAGAGCACTCATGTAGCCAGTACGAACAACAAGCTGATTCGCCTGCGGCGAATCTCCGCTTTCCTCCCCCCAGCAAGCTGGGGGGTACTCAGCGGAGGATTTTTATTGAAGGCTACTGATAAGATGCCCATATACAGGGGGTTGACGTGATCAATACGAACGGATTGGCCCGAAGATTCGGGGATGTCACCGCGGTGGAGGACCTCCATCTTGAGGTGGAGAAAGGAGAGGTATTTGGGTTTCTCGGGCCGAACGGCGCTGGCAAGACGACAACGATTCGGATGCTCGCCGCACTGATCGCCCCAACAAGCGGAGAAGCAACGGTCGCTGGACTGCGGATCGGGCAGGAGAACCGAGAGATCCGACAGCATGTCGGTGTTCTCACCGAGACACCCGGTCTGTACAAGCGCCTTTCGGCCATAGATAACCTTCTATTCTTCGCGAAACTGTACGGAGTTTCCGAACCACAGAAACAGGCGGAACGATACCTACGGCTGTTCGAACTGTGGGATCGCAGGGACGATCTTGCTGGGACCTTTTCCAAGGGGATGCGGCAGAAACTGGCGATCGCACGGGCGATGCTGCACGAACCGCAGATCCTGTTTCTGGACGAGCCGACCGCCGGTCTCGACCCAGAGGCAGCCAAGGTGGTGCGCAACTTGATCGAGACCTTGCGCACAAGAGAGCGGACGATCTTCTTGTGCACGCACAACCTTGATGAGGCCGATCGCTTATGCGACCGTGTCGCCCTGTTCAACACGCGGCTTGTGGCCGTCGGCCGCCCGCAGGAGTTAAAGGAACGTCTGTACGGACGTCGCACCGTGATCCACCTCGTCAACCCGGCCCCTGGGATCGAGGAGTCGATCGATCTCCCCTTTGTTAAGAAAATCGAACGGGTGGACAATACCCTCGTCGTCTCTCTCTCCAATCCGGAGGAAGAGAACCCACTACTGGTCAGCCGACTCGTCGAACTGGGAGCGAAGATTCAATACGTCAACGAGCTGCGCGTCTCGCTGGAAGACCTCTACCTCGATCTAATGGAGGATAATAATGCACCGAATTAGCGTGATCCTGTTAAAAGAATGGCGGGAGTCTCTGCGCAACAAGATGATTCTCTTCGGGGCGATCTTCCTGCCGTTGTTCATGGTTGGTGCCGCGGTAATGATGGTCTATCAGGGGAAAGGTATCGATGTTCCTGGCGCACAGATTGCCCTCTTCAACACGGCATTGATGTACTTCCTCATCCTGCCGGCTGTCATCCCACTCGCCATCGCCGCCTACTCGATCATCGGCGAGAAGGAGCAAGGGAGCCTGGAACCGCTCCTTGCCACCCCGATCTCCGACCTCGAACTCTTCCTGGGGAAGGCGCTGGCGAGTGTGATCCCCGCGCTTATCCTGACCTGGGGAAGCTTTGGCCTCTTCCTAGGGGTATCGATCCTGTTCATCGGCGGGATACCACCGCACGCCCTTACTCCGCCATGGATCGCCGCGATCTTCGGCCTGTCACCGCTCCTATCCCTCTTCTCCGTCGGGGTGACAATGCTCGTTTCCTCGCGGGCTTCAGACGCCCGAGCAGCCTACCAGGTATCGAGCCTCGCCATCCTGCCGGGGATCGTGCCACTCATCATCTACACGAGCAGGAAGACGCTTGTCAGCCTGTGGCTTGTGGGGGTGGAGGGGCTCGTATTACTCGCCGCAAGCAGCATCGTGCTATACTTTGCTATCAAGGTATTTCGTCGGGAGCAGATATTGACACGGTGGAAGTGAGGGAGGAAAGATGGACTCAAAGATCTTGATCGCACTCGCGGTGATCGGAGCGATTCTACTGGTCGGCCTGTTCGCACCCCGAACAGAGGAGACCTCTCCGATCTTGGAAACAGGGCAGCTCATCGAGGCTGGTCACTTTGTCTTGGAACAAGCGGGCACGCCGGTGGTAAACGAGGAATATACCATCTTCTTCTCGCCGGCAGAGGGGTACATGCTCCTCTCAGAGGCGCGTGTGACAACGGGAGATCAGACGATCTCTCTGGCACAACAATACCAGTTCGATCGCGATTTTTTGCCGATCCTCTATCATTTGGCCGCGGATACGCCCTCAGGATCGCAGATCATCTCCGCGCAGATCGGTCTATCGGGGTTGCACATGGAGACGCGTGCCGGAACCTCGCAGCAGGGTGTTGACATCCCGGATGCTCGCAACACAGCCATCCTCGATAATAACCTCGTTAGCCATTACCTCGTCCTGTTGATGGCCTACCAGGGAGGGGCGATCGAGCACGATTTCACATCGGCGATCCCGCAAGTTCTCCTCTCCTTACCCGCGCATATAGATGGACCGACAGCGATTCAGTTTGTATCGGAAACGAACAGTTACGATGGAGACCTCTACACCATCCGCCTGGGTGATATCCGGATTGAACTCGTAGTCTATCAAGGACGTCTTGTCGGGATCTTTATTGAAGCACAGGCCGTTCGCGCTTACAACCCTGACCTCTTTCCCAACGGGATCTTCCTCGATATCGAGGAACAGGAGGCCCCTGCCGTCGAGGGAGTGGAGCAGGAAGTCACCTTTGAGAACGAAAGGGTCACCCTTGCTGGGACGCTCACCCTGCCCAAGGAGATGGGGAATCCCGTTCCCGGAGTTCTGTTCATCCACGGATCGGGACCGGTCGACCGCGATGAGAACGCCGCAGGTCTGAAGATCGATCTCTTCCGTGAGTTTGCGAATGCCCTTGCCAAGGCAGGAATCGGGTCACTACGCTACGACAAGCGCGGCGTCGGGGAGAGTGAGGGCCTGTTCAGCGAGGCATCGATGGAGGATCTCCTCTCCGATGCACGCGCCGCCCTCTCTACCCTGCAAGCGGTCGAGGGGATCGATGCGGAACGCTGCTTCCTCGTTGGGCACAGTGAGGGAGGGATACTCGCTCCGATCATCGCCTCCGAGGATAACCTTGCGGGGATCGTTCTCCTTGCCGGGGCAGCTCACTCGCTCGATATCATCATCCGCGGGCAGGTCGAACGGCTGAACCAGGCGGCGGGAAAGAGCGAGGAGGAGGTACAGGCCGCGCTCGCTCAAGAGGATCAATACCTCGATTTCGTTCGCACGAGTGAGGGTGAATGGCCCGACTATCCTTTCGATGATCTCAAAGGTGCAATGCCATGGCTCACACAGGAGATGCTCCCACAGATCACTGCGCTCTCCCTATCCTGGTTGAGGGAACACTTCCTCCACGATCCGATCGAGGCGATCCAACACGTATCCTGCCCGGTGCTGATACTCCAAGGAGAGAAGGACTCTCAGGTCCCAGCCGATGAGGCGAACCTCCTTGCCGCGGCCCTGGCGGCGGCAGGGAACGCGGACGTCACTCTCGATCTTCTCCCCGATCTGAACCACCTGATGCGCCACCACCCTGAAGAACCAAACCTGGTCTACCGTCACTTGGACGAGCCCGTCGATCCGAGAGTGATTGAGGGAGTGACAGGATGGATTAGCGAGCACAGTGCCCAGTAACGATCTGATATCGAAGGAGGAAGTCGCCTCCCTCCTCCACGCGGCAGGCGTTCACCCGAGCAAGCGTCTGGGGCAGAACTTCCTCGTCGATCGCGCGGTCCTCGATGCGATCATCATTGAGGTAGAGCGGGCCACCCCGCGTGAGATCCTTGAGATTGGAGCCGGGCTGGGGACGGTCACCCGCGAGCTCGCAGGAATCGCCGATCATATTATCGCAATCGAGGTCGACCGGCGGCTCGCAAAGATCCTCGAACAGACCGTCAGGGAGATGGAAAACGTCGAGGTCGTGCGCGAGGATATCCTTGCGTACGATATTCGCCATGCGAGCAAAAGCGGACCCATCTTCGTGGTTGGGAACATCCCCTATAGGATCACCGCTCCAATCCTGAAGCACCTCGTTGAGAATCGGGAGTCGATCTGTGGGGCGCTTCTTCTCACGCAACGCGAGGTTGCGGAGAAGGTCGCGGCGAGTCCAGGCCGGAACGGATCGGCCTTGGGGGTCTTCCTTCAGGCATACGCGGATATCCACGTGATCAGGCGCGTCTCGAAGGCATCATTTTATCCTATTCCCGAGGTCGACTCGACCCTGTGGAGCCTCTCGTTCTTGAGGCAGCCCCGATTCACGGCTGACAGAGAGAAATTCTTCACCATCGTGCGCGCCCTCTACGGCAAGCGGCGTAAGATGATCCGAAGTGCCCTGCGAGATCTCCTAGTCGTCGAACAGGTCGCAGATATCCTGGGAACCGCTGGCATCGATCCCACCGTCCGAGGAGAGACCCTTTCACTGGAAGAGATCGATCGGATCGCACGACTCGTCTGAGCTAACTCGTACCAGGCCGATTGTGCTCACTGAGCTCTGGCGTATCGGGCTCTACGTGCACCATTACGTTCACCGGGCGCTTGCAGGCCGACTTCACGGCTTCCTCCACCTGCATCGAGATGCGATGGCCTTGCAAGAGCGATAGGGTAGGATCGACGAGGACGTGCAGGTCAACGAACGGTTCGCGCCCCACGCTGTGGGTGCGAAGTGCGTGCCAACTTCGCACCGCAGGGACCTGCTCGATCGCCGTTTGGATCATTTCGAGATCCACCCGCGAAAGAGAGCCTTCTACCAGCTCATGGAGAACATCACGCACGGTCCTGCCACCGGCCACGACGACCATCAGTCCGACAACGATCCCCGCGACCTGATCGGCATGTCCCCAGCCCAGGAGTCCACCAAGCC
>CBDUVB010000023.1:0-22493 GCA_965370555.1 uncultured bacterium | reverse complement strand
CATGGGTTGGTGCGCGGACTATCCTGACGCCAACAACTGGGTGAACGAGGTCTTCAACTCCAAGTCGGGCTCGAACTACGCTAACTACAATAACCCTGACTTCGACGCAGCCGTCGAGCAGGCGGCACGCGAGACCGATCCGGCGACGAGGCTCGACCTCTATCACCAGGCGGAGACCCTCTTCTGCGATACCGACGCTGGCATCGCACCGATCTACTTCTACACGATGGTCGTACTGACGAAGCCGTACGTCGTGCGGACGTACGCCCCGCTCGGTGGCGAGCACTGGGAGCAGTGGGATATCCTTCCGCACTAGGTGAAAGGATCAATACGCTAAAGATATGGTGGGGCGGCTTGATTGCTGCCCCACCTTGCTAATCTGTAAAAGGTCGAAATATATATGTTTGAGTTTGTGATAAAACGGATTCTGTGGGTTATCCCTATCATCCTTGTCGTATCGAGCATTACCTTCTTGTTGATGCACTCCATCCCTGGTGGGCCGTTCGATGCCGAGAAGGCACTTCCTCAAGCGATCATAGATAACCTGAACGCCAAGTACCACTTGGATGATCCCTTGTGGAAACAGTACGTCGACTATATGTGGGGATTCATGCGCTTCGATCTGGGCCCGTCGATATCCTACAGGTCGCGAACGGTGAACGACATCCTGGCGCAGCAGTGGCCGGTGACAGGTCTCCTCGGCCTGGCCTCGTTCGGGGTCGCCGTATTCTTCGGTATCCCGTTGGGGGTGATCAGTGCGGTCAAGCAGAACTCGCTGATCGACTACGGAGCAATGTGGATATCGATGCTCGGTCTTTCCATCCCCAATATGGCGATGGGGCCTCTTCTGATCTGGATCTTCGCACTTAAACTCGAGTGGTTCCCTGTAGCCACATGGGGAAGTCCGATCCACGTCGTGCTGCCCGCACTCACCTTAGGGACCGCGTACATGGCGATGTTTGCCCGGATGACCCGCGCATCGATGCTGCAGGTCGTCCGCGAGGAGTACATCCAGACCGCGCGAGCGAAGGGAGTGCGCGAGATCTGGGTGATGTTGAAGCACACCCTGCGCAACGCGCTCATCCCCGTGACCACCATCGCCGGACCGGCTTTCGCCGGGATGATGACCGGATCGATGATCGTCGAACGGATCTTCGCCATTCCCGGAATCGGGAAGTACTACGTGACCAGCGTGGGTAATCGAGACTATCCGGTGATCATGGCGACCACACTTGTCTTTGCGTTGGCTGTCGTGTTCATGAACATGCTCGTCGATATCTCCTACGGGATTCTCGATCCCCGGATTCGCTACAACTAGAACGGAGGCGTGTCACAAAAGTGTTCAAAGAGCGGAAGATAAGAAAACTGAGCGAACGAACTCCCAAGCCACGCAGCCTGTGGCGTGATGCCTGGCGAAGACTCCTCCGGAACAAGGCGGCAATCGTTGGTGGCTTCATCATCATCGCACTGATCATCATCGCTGTGGGAGCCACTTGGGTCGCTCCGTACACCTACACCGAAGGGCGCATCCAGGACAACTACCTCCACCCAAACAGTGAGCACTTGATGGGGTGCGACTTCATGGGCCGGGATATCATGAGTCGGATCATCTACGGGGCACGAATCTCTCTCTCAGCGGCGTTTGTGGGAGCGTTAACGAGCTTTCTTATTGGGGTTGTCTACGGCCTTACCTCAGGGTTCTTCGGGGGGAAGGTCGACAATGTGATGATGCGCTTTGTCGACATCATGTTCGGTTTTCCCACGCTGATCTTGATCATCCTCCTCATGGTCTATTTTAAGTCGACCTTCTCCGTCATCGAGCCGGGAACCTTCCGTGGGGTCATGTCGGCGATCGATCGATCTATGGGAGGGATGTTCTTCATCTTCATCGGGATCGGGATCACTTCCTGGCTGGGAATGGCCCGACTGGTACGGGGAATGGTCCTATCCGTACGGGAGAAGGAGTACGTGGAAGCAGCCCGAGCGGTCGGCGCACCCAAGAGGCGCCTCCTCTTCCGCCACGTCTTTCCAAACGTCCTCGGACCGGCGATCGTCGCGCAGGCACTGCAAATCCCGGGATTCATCCTGTACGAGGCATTCCTGAGTTTCATCGGCCTGGGGGTGAACCCTCCCACACCAAGCTGGGGAATGATGTTGAGTGAGGGGTACGTTGGGATGCGGTCCCACTTCCACCTCGTTCTGTGGCCGGCAATCGCGATCTCGATCACCCTGTTCGCATTCAACTTCCTGGGAGATGGGGTGCGCGACGCGTTCGATCCTAAACAGACGCGCTAAACACTGTAGAAGGAAGAACGAAGTGCAGTATCAGCGTGCTCCGTTTTCATATCTTACCCCAGATCTTTCCCTCCGCTTGTCAACCTCGCAACCATAAAACCGCGGAGGGTTCTTTCAGGTTTTGGCGCCCACAAAGACATAGATTGCCCTTCTGTTCGGCGCATCCTCATTCTCCCATGACATGATATGAAAGTATTGACTTCTTCTCCAAGGCTCCCTATACTGGAGAAGTCTTCCACTAGACACTGGGCCGCGTCAGAGGTTCACGGAGTGTTCAAGGGGCTCTCATAAAGGAAACGCGGCAGGAAGGGGCTCCTTGGCAAAGGAGGTTGCAGTGAGAAGGGTTGCTTGTTTTACATTGATGTTGGTGTTGGTACTGGGAGTGGTGGGGCTTGCACAGACTGCTGTCACGCCACGTTCGGTGAGTGTATTGCTGTTTGACAATGAGACGGGCGCTACGATCACAAAGCTTGCGATCATCTTCGACAAGGCGATAACGCTTTCGACGTCTGATGTCATCGCTTTTGGTGGTGAAATGGCTACCCTGGTAGCGGTTTCGAACAATTTCGCCTTCATCGATGTCATTGTCGTCCCTGGCGGGACGGTGCAGGTCACGCTCTCAGGTGACGGGGTCGATGCCGTCGTGACAAACGCCTTCTGGTTCAAGTAACGGTAAAACTGTGTCTCCATCAGAAGAGATAGGGAGATACAGCTAGTGAAGGGGGCTTCTCTCTTTACAAAGGAGGATTGCAAATGTACAGGAAGATTGCACTTTGTTTAGGAATTAGTTTACTGCTGTTCGGACTGTTGGCAGTCGCAGAGACAGCCATCCCGGAGACGCCGGGAGCGCACGTCGGGGGAACTTTGACGATCGGCGTTAGCCAGACGTTCATAGACCTTGATCCCCGCATCTCAAACTCGGCATATGACTTTTACGTCATTGGTGAGATTTTCGACGATCTGGTCGCGGTTGATCCTGATACGTTAGCGCCCATCCCGCATGTTGCTAAGTCGTGGGAGGTAGCTGCGGATGGATCGGAGACGACCTTCTATCTGAATGAAGGAATCAAGTTCCACAATGGTGAGGACCTGACCGCCGAGGACGTGGCGTACACCTTCAACTGGATCATCGATCCGGCGAATGGCTCACCGAACTTGTCAGAGTACGAGTTTCTGCAGGAAGTGGTCATAATCGACGAGTACACGGTCAAGTTCATCAACAAGCCGGACTGGACGCCGTACTGTCCCGGCTTAGTCAGTGAGAGCGCAGCGATCGTTCCCAAGGACACGTGTGAGGAGATGGGGCCTGAGGCGTTCAATCTGGCGCCGATTGGAAGTGGGCCGTATAAGTTCGTGGAGTGGAAGGTTGGGGATCGCATCACCCTGGAGAGAAACGAAGACTACTGGCTCGTTTACCCGAATCTCGACAAGGTTGTCTACCGCCCGATTCCCACGCTTGCCACGATGATGCTCGAGCTAGAAGCGGGCGGGATCGACATCACTGACAACATGCCGGCCCAGGATGTCCTGCGCTTCCGGGAGATGGCGGACGTAGAGGTACTGCAGGTTCCAAGCCTCTCCTACTTCTACATCGCCTTTAACTGTTCGCATGAGCCATCAAGCGATGTTCGCTTCCGCAAGGCCGTTTACATGTCGGTCAATATGGATGCGGCCATCTTCTCCATCTTCCAGGGGTTGACCGGTGTTAGGGCGTACGGATGCACCCCGCCCGCGCTGTGGGGAGGTGACCGGGAGTACCTGGCGGACACCGTCGCCTTGGAAGAGGACGATGCAGAGGCCAAGGCGCTGTTCGACCAACTGAAGACGGAAGGGGTCATCCCCGCGAACTTCAAGACCACAATCTACTGCCCGCTTGATCCTCGCCGCACCCAAATTGCGACGATCCTCGCTACCAATCTTACGGAAAACGGGATCGATGCGGAGGTGCAGCCACTCGATTGGGGTCCGTTACTCGACCTGCTGTATCGAAGCGAGGCCGATCCGCTTGGAGAGAGCTACGAGATCTTCATCATGGGATGGAGCGGAGGACCGGATCCGGACAACTTCATCTACTACCTGTTGACCACGGAAAACGCGGTCATCGGGACGGCGAATAACTTCTCATGGTATTCCAACCCAGCGGCCGATGCCCTCATTAAGCAGGCTGCTACCTGTGCAGGATGCGATCAGGCGACAAGGGAAGCCCTGTATGTGGAGGCGCAGCGGATGATCTTCGCTGATTACCCGCACATTCCGGGCTATCATTACATTGAGACACGTGGTGTGCGGACACGGGTGCAAGGCTTCCAGATCAGTCCATTGTCTGAGCATGCACTCTGCGACCCGTCCGTGAACGTGTGGGTAGAAGAGGAATAGGGCTCATTATTTGAAGAGCTGACATAAAAAGAGACACCTGGGTCGCTTAACGCGGCCCAGGTGTTTATTGCTCTAAGGGGTTAGTCAGCCATGTTTAGCTATGCTGTACGGCGTTTGGGGCAACTGATCTTCGTCCTTTTTGGGCTCACTGTACTGATGTTCGTTCTCCTGAAAACGATGCCGGGAGATCCGGCGAGGGTGATGGCCGGGCTCGGCGCTCGGCCCGAGACGATCGAGGCAATCCGCGTCAAGCTGGGTTTCGACAAGCCTTTGCCTGTTCAGTACTGGCGGCTGATCAGCGGTCTATTCAACGGGCAGCTGCAGGCGATGACCTACCACAAGCCCGTGTGGACGGTTATCATCGAGCGGCTCCCAGCAACGGTGGAGCTTGGAGCCGCGGGGATGATCCTCGCGCTCCTCATCTCCATCCCTGCCGGGCTCCTCTCGGCAATCTACCGTAACTCCCCGCTCGACTATGGGGTGACGACAGTAGCACTCATCGGAATCTCCATCCCCGTATTCTGGTTTGCCCTGATGCTGATGTTGGTCTTCGGGGTGATCCTACATGTTCTTCCGGTCTCTGGTAGAGGGGCGTCTCTCTGGGGGTGGTCCTTTCTCACGGTGGACGGCTTGCGGCACTTGATCATCCCAGCAGTGGCTCTCTCGTCAGTGCAGATGGCGTTTAACGCCAGGCTCACCCGGGCGAGCATGCTCGAGGTGATGCGCCAGGAATACATTGACACCGCCCGCGCCAAGGGATTAGCGGAACGGGTAGTGTTGGTTAAACACGCCTTTCGCAACGCCCTGGCTCCCGTGGTGACAAACATCGGGCTGCAGATCGGTGCTCTCTTTGCCGGGGCGGTGCTGACCGAGACGACGACGGCCTGGCCAGGAATCGGACGGTTGATGTTTGAGGCGATCCTGCGCCGCGATCAGGCGGTCGTATTCGGGTTAGCCTTATTTATGGCTGCCTTCTACATGTTCTCATATCTCATCGTAGACCTTATGTACGCATACATCGATCCGAGGATTACCTATGACTGATACCGACCAAGATACTGCTGTATCCCAGAAGATGCGGCCACAAGACTATATTCTCTCGCTTCTCCTTCCTGGGTTAGGGCATATTGTGCACGGCTGGTGGCGTAAGGGACTTGTCTTCTGGGCCTTGCTTGCCATTCAGGGGGGAACCCTCCACCTGGCGATCCTGCGGGGGCGTCTGGCGTGGTGCGCGTATTCGGCGAGCAAGAGTCCGTCCGAGTACTGGTTCTCGACCTCGATGCTCTTCCTCCTTTTCTTCGTGGTTTGGGCTTTTGCCCTCTTTGATTTACGCCGCTCGATCCGAATGAGGAGTGAGGAGAGCTATGCCCGCGGCTACTGGCAGATCGTAGCAAGACGCTTCTCCAAGGATCCCAAGGGGATCGTGGGACTGCTAATTATCCTATTCGTCTGCTATGTGGCCTTATTCGCGCCATTCTACGCGAGGGGAAACGCCCTTAAGATGGACCTTGTGAACTTCCTTTCCCCGCCTTCGGCCGAACACCCCTTGGGCGTGGACAACTTCGGCCGCGATGTCCTCGATCGCCTCGTCTTCGGTTCCCGCGTTGCCCTGGGAATCGGAGGAATGGCCACCGTCTTGAACATGTTCTTCGGTGGCTTCTTGGGATTGATCGGTGGATACTTTCGCGGCGTCTCCGACGCTGTCATTATGCGATTCTTAGAAATCATCAACTCGATCCCCTTCCTCGTCCTCGCTCTGCTCATCATTAGCATGTGGGGGTCGAGCATTCTGACACTCATCGTTGTTCTCGGCATCTTTGGCCTCGGCCCGGCGCGGATCATCCGCAGCGAGGTCCTCTCGGTGCGGGAAGAGGACTACATCCTCGCTGCGCGCGCGGTCGGTGCCCCCACCGGACGCATCATCCTGCGGCATGTGCTGCCGAACGCGATTGCATCGTTGCTGGTTGTAACGACGATGTCGATTGGGGTCAACATCATTGTGGTGGCGGGGCTGAGCTTCCTCGGGTTCGGCATACGCCCCCCGATCCCATCGTGGGGAGCGATGCTGCAGCAGGCACAGGAATTCATGCGCACGGCATGGTGGATGGCGGTCTACCCAGGGCTGTGCATCATCATCACGGTCTTTGGTTTCAACATCCTCGGTGACAGCCTCCGCGATGTCCTCGATCCGCGCATGAAGTAGGGAGGATACGGATCAGGATAACCCTGTGTGACCTACCTTTCCCATATCGTCGGGTCAAGCTGCCAGAGGAGGAAGCGAACACTCCCCGGATTGATCCCGGTGCTCTAACCAAGGCACTGCTCATAGGTAGATTCCAACAATTCTGAGCCCAGTTCCCAGTGCACTTCAATCGCACAGGCAATTACCCGATTCGACAGCTCATCGAATTCCATTCTTCGTGTCCTTCGTGCTCTTCGTGGTGAATTCTCTTCGACCTCCGGTCTTGCTTCGCAACCGGCATCAGTCTTGTGCGAACCGAGATTAAGAGTCATTACCCACTCGAAACGAGAAGGAACCAGGACTTTACTGCATGAGGATGTGAGAACAGGACACGAAGAAGCTCTGAATCTCCGCGTCCCCGCGTCTTCCTCTCCCCCTCTCTACGGAGAAAACCTCTGTTCGGCCTCCGGCCTTGCTCCGCAACCCGTGCGGAAAGAGTATGTGCTACAGCCTCAATTCTACCGCTGGTAGACGGTCTCTCCATCGATCAGTACCCGTTCCACGTGGCACTCCTTAATATCGAACGGATGCGCGGAGAAGATGACGATATCCGCATCCTTCCCCTTCTCCAGGCTGCCTACGCGATCCGCAACCCCGAGTATCTGTGCCGGGATAATGGTGATCGCTGCGAGTGCGTCGTCCTCATCCATTCCCTCACTCACTGCCAGGGCAGCGTTCAACGTCATGTAACGAACGGCCGACATCTCATCGGTCTGGATCGCAACTTTCACCCCCGCACGCGCGAGGAGGACTGGGTTCTTCGGGGTCATCTCCCTCAACTCATACTTCATGCGCGAGAAGAGGATCGGGCCTACCACACACGGGACCTCCTTCTTTGCGAGGATATCGGCTACCTTGTACCCTTCTGTCGCATGAATCAAGACGAGGTCGATATCAAACTCCTCTGCAACGCGAAGCGCCGTCAGGATGTCATCTGCCCGGTGAGCATGGATGTGTGCGGGGAACTCTTTACCGAGGACTCGCGAGAGTTCCTCCAGCTTCAAGTCGATCTCGAACGGATCGGGTTCCTTCGCTCCTTCCTTCCTCGCACGGTGAGCGGCAAGCTTCTCCTCGTAGCGTGCCTTCTTCTCGCGGTAGTTCCTGGCTTTTACGAGCCACTCCCGCAGGAGACCGGCGTTCCCCATCCGCGTCGACGGGGTCTTCTTCTGTTCGCCGTAGACCCGCTTGGGGTTCTCCCCAAGCGCCATTTTCATCCCCACCGGAGCGGCGAGGACCATCTCCTCAACCGTCCTCCCGAAGGTCTTGATAACCGCGGTCTGTCCGCCGATCAGGTTGGCGCTTCCCGGACCCGTGTTGATCGTCGTGATCCCGGCATCCCGCAAGTCCTTAAACGCGATGTCGTCGGGGTGGATCGCGTCTATCGCCCGCAGGTGGGGGGTAATAGGATCGGTCATCTCGTTCCCGTCGGATTCTTCCCACCCCACTCCATCGGCGAAGACCCCGGTGTGGCAGTGGGCATCGATCATCCCCGGGAGGATGAACCTGCCGGACGCTTCAATCACCTCCGCATCCTTCGGGATGGTGACGCCCCGTCCTATCTCAACGATCTTACCCTTGTCGATGAGGATGACACCCTCCTCGATCTTCTCTCTCGGTGTGAAAATCGTTCCTCCGCGGATCGCCTGCATAATCTCTCCTTACCTCCCTTATCTCGCCTCGTCGTATCGACTTAAGATTCCCTGTGATTTCGCCACTAGGTTCCCGCACGCGGATTATACCGACCGCTCTTCTTCACTCCCAACAGGGGGGCGATCCGCTTTGGGCTAACCGCAAGCCTTGTGCGCGCCGCGCCCGATCGGGTATCTTCAAACGGTGAACAAATTCTCGGAGGAGATCGATGTCGAACCTACATATTCTTGAGCATCCACTTATCCAGAACAAGCTGACCCGGCTGCGCGATGTCGCGACGAATAACCACAACTTCCGCCTCCTGCTCGAAGAGCTTACCTCGCTCATGGTCTACGAGATCACTCGCAGCTACCCCGTGCGTGAGGTGACAGTCAAAACCCCGCTCGAAGAGATGAGAGGCAACGTGCTCGACGTTCCCGTGGTCCTTGTTCCCATCTTACGTGCGGGAACAGGGATGCTCGGTAGTGTCCTGAACCTGATCCCCACGGCGAAGGTTGGGCATATCGGCCTCTATCGCGATCCTGCAAGCCTGACCCCGGTGGAGTACTACGCCAAACTCCCCCCACAGCTCCCGGAGGCGCAGATCATCCTCGTCGACCCGATGCTCGCCACCGGCGGGAGCGCGATCGTCGCGGTCGATATCCTCAAGCGCGAGGGCGGGCGGAAGATCCAATTCCTCTGCCTCGTGGCGGCCCCAGAGGGGGTGGAAACCCTCTCCCAAGCCCACCCCGAGCTGCCGATCTACACCGCCGCCCTCGATCGGCGACTGAACGACCACGGGTACATACTCCCCGGGTTGGGTGACGCCGGGGATCGCATCTTCGGAACTTGAGCCTGGTGACTGCCCGGTTGGGCCAAGTGTTGTTGAACGATCAGGAGACCGGGAAGCGATCTGCCGTTCCATCTTCCAACGCCCAGGATATGAGAGAGACAGTTAGTGTGTGATAGCTCGAAGGAGCCAGCCTAGCCAAGGAAGACCATAGAAGGTACGGTAGGCGATCTGCCCTCGCTTTACCCGGGCGATGTAGCGTGCGGTCTCGGGAAAGATCGTCCCCGCCCCCGCTTGCCAGCGGATCGCGTTTGAGGGCCCGGCGTTATAGGCGGCGAGGGCAACATCCGCATCACCGAATCTATCGAGGAGGTACCGCAAATACCACGTCCCAAAGCGGATGTTGACCCCTGGATCATAGAGGTCCTCTGGGGTGAAGCCCTCTTCCCCGATCTGTGCAGCAATCCATTCCCCTGTTGTGGGGATGATCTGCATAAGACCGATCGCTCCGGCGTGTGAGAGGGCGTGCGGATCGAAACGGCTCTCCGCACGGATCACCGCTGCCACAAGGTACAGATCCAGGGAGTAACTGTCTGTCCAGACCTTTATCTCGTCCTCATAACGAAGGGGATAGAGGAGTTTGAGCGCTCCGATCCCGAGGAGTAAAAGAAGAACGAGAAGCATGATCACTTCGATCCTTCTCTTCCAAGGTGCTCGCCCTTTCATAATCCTTTATAATACGGGAATGGGAAGGGAAGAGTAATGGGAGAAGTGCTGGAGGAAATCCTATGAGAAAGGTCTTACGCAATCTGCGGGATACATTTATCAGCGGGCTCCTGGCTATTATTCCTGTTGGAGCGACCTTCTATCTCGTATGGTTTTTCTATAACCTGATCGACGGAGCTGTCGGGAGACGGACGCCGTTCGGGATGATGGTAGAGAAGACACTCGGCCGGTGGATTCCCGGGATGGGGATCTACATGACTGCGATCCTCATCCTCCTTATTGGTCTCGTAACCCGCAACTTCTTCGGCCGGACCCTCCAGTACTACATGGATCGGGCCTTTGGATCCGTTCCCGGGATACGCAAGATGTACTCAACCTTAAAGAGGTTCACGCATGCCCTGCTCAATCAAGGGACCTCGTCCTTTCAGAAGGTGGTCATGTTCGAGTACCCCAAACCGGGGATCAACGTCATCGGGCTGGTCACAAACGAGCACCTGGGAATACTGGAGAACGAGATCGGTGAGGATTGCGTCCTCGTCTACGCCCCGACCGCGCCGAACCCCCTTTCGGGTATGATGTTGATCATCCCCAAAAGCCAGCTAACCTACCTCGATATCCCGGCGGAGGATGCTCTGTCGATGATAGTCTCCAGCGGTTCGGCTCTTCCGGACAGCCTGCAAGAGGGCCCCAGGGTAGAGAAACGGCCTCGATTTAGCCTGTTCAAGCTTCACAAGGAGTGAGAAGATGGCGATCTTCAAGGACAAGCATTACTTTCGTGTTAACCTGGAGAAGGAGCCCGACGAGAGCTTGTGGATGCGCTGCAAGGCGTGTGGGGAACTCGTCTTCAAGCGTCGTGTGCGAGAGAACAACAACATCTGCCCGCACTGTGGCGAGTACTTCTTCCTCACCGCGAAGGAGCGGATCGAGTCGCTGATCGACGAGGGGAGCTTCGAGGATATCTCACAGCCAATCATGGCCGAGGACCCGCTCTCTTTCGAGGATAGCAAGCCTTACATTCAACGGATCGAGGAGGCGCAAGAGGCGACTGGGCTGGCAAGTGCGATCATCATCGGAAGTGCCGCCATCGCGGAAACCCCAGTGGTGATCGGGGTGATGGACTTCCGGTTCATAGGCGGGAGCATGGGGTCGGTAATGGGGGAGCAGATCTGCCATGGGATGGAGGAGGCGATCGCCCGCCGTGTGCCGTTCATCCTCATCTCCTCCTCAGGCGGGGCACGAATCCAGGAGGGGATCTTTTCCCTCTTGCAGATGGCAAAGACCACGGCGGTACGCGCCAAGCTCGCCGAGGAACACCTCCCGTTCATCTCGGTGATGACCTACCCCACCTCGGGGGGAGTGGAGGCGTCGATCGCCAGCCTAGGGGACGTCATCATCGCCGAGAAGGGAGCGATGATTGGGTTCGCCGGGCGCCGTGTGATCCAGAACACTATCGCCGAGGAGCTTCCGAAGAACTACCAGACCGATTCCTTTGCCCTTGAACACGGATTCATCGATCGGGTCGTCAAGAGGGAGAACCTGCGAGAGGAACTTGAAACAGTGCTTGGGTTCTTTGTGGAGGGAGAATGAGCGACGAGCGAACGCTTGACCTATTAGAGACCAAGATCCTGGAGCTGCGTGAGCTCAACAAGGTTGATGAGATCGATCTCACGACCGAGATCGAACGGCTGGAGAAGAAGCTCGCGTCGATGCGCAAGGACCTCTACGCAAATCTGAGCGATTGGGAGCGGGTTAAGCTCGCTCGCCATCCCAAGCGTCCCTACGCGCTCGATTACATCGGGGAGATCTTCTCCGATTTCTACGAGCTGCACGGGGACCGACTCTGCGGGGACGATCGTGCCCTGTTAGCTGGTCTTGCCAAGCTAGATGGGCAGTCGATCATTATCATCGCTCAGCAGAAGGGACGTTCCACGCAGGAGAACAAGGAACGCTACTTCGGAATGACACGCCCACAGGGGTATCGAAAGGCACGAAGAGTGATGGCCCTTGCCGAGAGATTCTCGTTCCCGGTGATCACCCTGATCGACACCCCGGGGGCTTATCCCGGGTTGGAATCTGAGGAGGCGAACATCGGGGGGGCGATCGCGCAGAACCTGCTCGCAATGGCGGAATTATGCGTCCCGACGATCGCCGTTGTCATTGGTGAAGGTGGATCGGGTGGGGCGCTGGCAATTGGGGTGGCCGATCGTATACTGATGCTCGAAAACTCGATCTACTCTGTGATCAGCCCCGAGGGAGCGGCCGCGATACTGTGGAAGGAGAAGGAGCGGGTTAAGGAGGCGGCAGCGGCACTCAACCTAACGGCCCCCCACCTCCTCGATCTAGGAGTGATCGATGAGGTAATTCCAGAGCCCCTTGGCGGGGCGCACAAGGATCTGCCGCAGACGGCCTCTGCGTTGAAGGAGCGCCTCATTCACCACCTCACGACCCTCTGTGCGGAGCCAGTTAAAGCACTGCTCGCCACTCGCTATCAGCGCTACCGTTCGGTAGGGCGGTACCACACCCTCGATGGGTGACAGGACTCGAGATTAACGGAGTAGGTGCTTAAGAGACGATCATTCGCTTTTCGGAGCGTTGGGATTAATCCCTTGAGCTTCCTCTCTCACGCCCAGGTTTCTCATAACCACCGCCTCCAACCGTAGGTGCATGGTGAGCAGCTCTTCTATTTGGCTGTAACCGATCTTCCCTTGCGGAATGTAGAAGGAACGGGTATAAAAAGTAAACATGACGGAGGGTGATCACGATGGCGTTTTATGGCGGAGAGCGACTCAGGGAGGTCTATCAGCAGGCGCAGGGTGAGGGGTACGCGTTCATGGCGAACAACATCGCCGAGACGAACATCCTCATCGGTCTTCTTGAGGGGTATGCGGAGTGCCGCTCCGACTTAGTCGTACAGGTGAGTCCAGGAGCGGCGAAGTTCGCTGGCGGGGGGGATAAGCTCGCCGGGCTACGCAGCCTCTCCTACCAGGTGCGTGAACTTGGAAATCACTACCCAATCGGCGTCTTCTTGAACCTCGACCACTTCACCGTTGGTGAGATGGACCTGATCAAGGAGGCGATCGAGAACAGGCTTGTCTCCTCGATCATGATCGACGCTTCCAAGGAGGATTTCGAGGAGAACGTGCACATCAGCCGCAAAGTCGTAGATATGGCAGAAGGGAGCGGGATCTTGATCGAAGCGGAGCTCGGGAAGATCAAGGGAGTAGAGGATGAGATCGCCTCGGATGAGGCGTTCTACACCGACCCCGATGAGGCAGTCGAGTTCATCGAACGCACCGGTGCCGACCTGTTAGCGATCTCGGTGGGAACCCAGCACGGGGTCTCCAAGGGGCGCGATGTCGTCCTGCGTACCGACATCGCGAAGAAGATCCGCGATCGACTCGCGGAGAGCAGACACCCTGTTCCGCTTGTCCTCCACGGAACCTCCGGGCTTCTCGCCGCACAGATTGAGGAGATCGTCCGCTACGGAATCTGTAAGTTGAACAAGGATACGCGATACCAGTACGAGTACGCGCGCACGGCCTACGATTTCTACGTTGCGCACGCCTTCTCGATCGTCCCCCCACAAGGAACCGTGGATGACGCGACCGGCCTCTTCTCTGGGAGTGACTGGACCCCGAATAAGGCAGACTTCGACCCACGCGCCGTGGGGCGAGCGGTGCAGACACGGATCAAAGAGGTGGCGATGGAGTTGATCGATCAGGCGGGAAGCGCCGGGCGCACACTAGGAGGAAACTGACATGCAGCGAGCAGGACTCCTGACTGGAGGGGGGGACTCCCCAGGGATCAACGCGGCGATCCGCTCGACCGTCCGTTTCGGATTCAAGCATGACGTGGAGACGATCGGGTTCCTGGAGGGATGGAGGGGTCCGATTGAGGGACTGACTCGCCCGCTGGGGATCGGTGACGTATCCGGGATTCTCCACATCGGGGGAACGATCCTCGGTAGCTCGCGGACGAACCCGTTTAAGGTTGAGGGAGCGGTAGAGCGGATTCTCGACACCCTCGAACAGAACGCGGTCGACTTCTTGATAGCTATCGGAGGGGACGATACCCTCGGCGTTGCCCACCGCCTCGCCGAGTACGGGGTGAAAGCGATCGGAATTCCTCAGACAATCGATAACGACATCGGCATGACTGACTACGCGATCGGTTTCTCCTCCGCGTTAGAGGTAATCACTACCGCCCTCGATCGGCTGCACACGACCGCCTTCTCCCACCATCGCGTCCTCATCCTCGAAGTTATGGGACGGGACGCCGGTTGGCTGAGTCTGATGGGCGGGGTAGCTGGGGGAGCAGATGTGATCCTCATCCCGGAGGAACAGTTCGACATCGAGACGATCCACCGGAAGATCCTTCACCGCCAGGCACGCAAGAAACACTTCAGCATAATCACCGTGGCCGAGGGAGCACAACCGGGAGGGAAGGACGAACAGGTCCTCGCCGAGGCCGAGGTCGACGCGTTCGGACACGTTCGTCTCGGCGGAGTGGGACAGTACATCGCAAACCAGTTATCCGCGCGGATGCATATGCCAGTGCGGGTGACAAACCTCGCCTACCTGCAACGCGGAGGGAGCCCGTCTCCGTTCGATCGCATCCTCGCGACGAGGTTCGGCGCGGCGGCGGTCGAGTTCGCCCTCGAAGGACGGTTCGATGTGATGACAGCCATACACGGGATGAAGATCGAGCCGGTGAGCCTGGAAGAGGCATTGAGCGCCCCCCGTCCCGTCGATCCGGGGCTCCTCTACCTGGTCGACCTCTTCGAATAAGGGCCTCATGTGCGGACAAGCTCGATTGTCGAGTTGCCAGTGAACCTCCCCGCCTACAAGGCGGAGCATCCTTCGTGGTTCTCGTGAAGTACAGGGATTCTTCCAGGCAGCAGCGATGCGCTCACCTGGGCTCACCGCCGCTCCAGCCGTCGTCCGCTTCCTCGTTCACGAGGTGATGGCGAGCGAGCTCTCCCTCGCAAAGAAACCTTCCTTCCAACCGCTTCGCACTGGGTTGCCGCGGGTGACCGAGCTCCCGGATGAAGAATGGGATAAGTTGATCAGCAAGGACCCGCGCTACGGACGGATTATCTGCCAGTGCAACCGCGTGACTGAAGGGGAGATCGTAGCGGCGATCCATCGCGGCGCGCGCAGCCTGGACGGGGTGAAGTTCCGTACACGGGCCGGGTTCGGGCGCTGTCAGGGTGGCTTTTGCACAGACAGGATCCTCCTAATCCTGGCACGCGAGCTCGGAGTCTCCCCGAAAGACGTCACACTGCGCGGAAATGGGAGCCGCATGATGAACGGGGTGGTGCGCCAGTGACGCGCAATAACGTGGATGTACTGGTCATCGGTGGTGGCGCGGCAGGGATGGCTGCAGCCACTGCGGCGGCCCAAGCCGGGGCGAGGACGCTCCTCCTGGAGCGGGATGAGGAACCTGGCGGTGTCCTGAATCAGTGCATCCATCCTGGGTTTGGCCTGCACTGGTATCAGGAGGAGCTGACCGGACCCGAGTTTGCCCACCGTCTACTGACCGAGCTGGATCGATCACATGCGCGCGTTCTCTCGCGCTGCAGCGTGATCGATATCGACCCACAACACAGTAGCCCCTACATCATAGCGGTCAGCCCGGAAGGAGTAATGCAGATTTGTCCACAGGCATTGATTTGGGCGACCGGTGCACGTGAGCGGCCGTTCGGAAGCCTGCTCACACCCGGGCCCCGCCCCGCAGGGATCTACACCGCCGGTCTTGCCCAGAGATTCGTGAACATCCACGGATACCTTCCCGGGAAGCGCGCCCTCATACTCGGATCGGGTGATATCGGGCTGATCATGGCGCGACGCCTCCACCTGGAAGGGACAGAGGTCGCCGCGGTTGCCGAACTCGCACCATTCCCCGGCGGATTGATGAGGAACGTTGTCCAGTGCCTGGAGGACTACGATATACCGCTCTTGCTGAGCCACACTGTAACCCAAATCCACGGCCGTGATCGGCTAACCGGGGTCACTCTGGCTCGGGTGGACGAGGCCGGACGGCCGATCCCCGATACCGAAGAGGATATCGAGGTGGACACCCTGATCCTCTCGGTCGGCCTGATCCCGGAGAACGAACTGATCCTGCCGTTCGTAAACCTCGATCCGTTGAACAAGGGACCGCGCGTAGACTCCAGGATGCAGACAGAGACCCCGTGGCTATTCGCCGCCGGAAACAACGTAGTCATCTTTGACCTGGTCGATTCCGTCGCCGCCGTAGGCGAGAAGGCCGGCCAATTCGCGGCTGATTACGCCCGGAACGACCTCACTCCTCACAGCCCTATCCCCCTCGTGCGCGGCGACAACGTTCTCCACCTCGCCCCCACCGCGTTGACCCCGGAGATCCCCACAACACTCTACCTGCGGGTCACCCGCCCTATGCGCCAGGCTGAAATAAAGGTCGGAAGAGTACTCTCCCGGAAGCAGATGGGAGTGCGCCCGAGCGAGATGATAGAGATCAAAATCTCCGATGACGAGCTAAAGGAGTTAGTGCAGTCTTCCAAAATCCTAGTGGAGGTGACAGGGACGTGATGGAGAAGAAACTCATCTGTGTCTCGTGTCCTGTGGGCTGTGAGATCTCGGTAAAGACCGAAGGAGATAGGGTCGTAGAGATCACGGGGAATCGATGCCCACGCGGAGAAACCTACGCTCGCCAGGAGACAATCGCCCCAATGCGAGTGCTCCCCACGAGCATCAAGGTGTGCAATGGGGAATGGCCGCTCGTCTCGGTAAAGACCGATCGCCCCGTGCCGAAACACCTGATCGCAGAGATAATGGAACTCGTACGAGCCCTCGCGGTAGAGGCACCGGTAGATATCGGACAGGTTATAGCAGAAGATCTGCTCGGCACCGACGCTAATCTCGTCGCCACCCGCAATGTTCACCGAATTAGGAATGGGGATGGACGCAATTTCCCCTCGACTTGACAGCGGACCAAGATTCGTCTTAGGATCACTTCCATGGATAAGAGAAGGTACTTCCTCATCGTAAACCTGATCGCCGGACAGGGCCACTGCAAAGAGATCTTTCCCCAGGTAAAGGCCGAACTCGACCGCCGCGGGCTCGACTACGACCTCCACTTCACCAACGAACCCCTGGAAGCGATGGATGTCGCCCAAATGGTGATCGAGGCCGGATTCACCCACATCGTCGCCATGGGCGGAGACGGGACGATCAACGAAGTTGCAAACGGCATTCTGAACTCAAAGGCATCCTACCCGCTGGGAGTGATCCCGGCAGGAAACGGGAACGACTTCGTGCGCATGACTGGGATCCCGGTCGATCCGATGCGCGCGATCGACACCCTCGTCTCCGGTGAAGAACGGACGATCGACCTCGGGCACGTTGTTGGCGAGCGCTACTTCGTCAACGGCCTAGGCATCGGAATCGACGCTCAGGTGGCCCGGGATGTCCTGAAGATGGAGCGTCTTCGGGGAACGGCCGCCTATCTTTACGCTGCGATTAAGGAGGTCATCCGCTTCGAAGCCTTCCCAGTGAAGCTGACCGGCACCGATTGGACTGAGGAAAGGGAATTCATCTCACTTGGAATCGCGAACAACAAGTATGCCGGTGGCGGATTCAAGCTTGCCCCACGCGCCGAGATAGACGATGGCTTAGTCGATATTACCGCGATTGAGGATTTCTCATCTCGCTTCAAGCGGCTGATCAACCTGCCAAAGGCACGTAAAGGAACCCATCTGAAACTCAACGAGGTGCACTACCATCAGGACAGATCGGTCACGGTCTCCTCGACGGCGAAGCTGATTGCCCACATCGACGGCGAAGTATACCGCCTTCCGAAAAGCCCGTTCGAGGTCGCCATCGCCCCTAAAGCACTCAAGGTGATCGTACCCCCAGCGGGATAAGCTGTTGTGGCGGATTTAGCCCGACCTCACCGCGGATAAGGCGCTCTCAACCTACGGAATCCGATGGAGTCAAAGGAGGTGGGTAATGAAGCTGGTCATGCGGCTGCTCATGTTTTCCCTGTTGACGGGAGCGATCCTGTTTCTCTGTTCTTGCCAGATAGGAACCCTTGTTTCGACGGGTAAACAGCGAGTAACGTTCGCGCTGGTGATCGACACCCGTGTGTACAACGGGAAGATGGTCTATGCGGACGTGCTGGACAATCCGGGTGGAACGTTGATCGAGGCAATCACCGCAGCGTTTGAGAGCTATCCCGCTACAGAGAACCATGCCTGGTCCAAGATGACCACGCTCAATGAGATTGAAACCCATCGTCGCTATTTCCTGGATTTCTTCATCGACATAGACAACAACGGGACGGAAACAAGCGGCGACCTCACCGGAATACAGCACTTCGAGGTAATGCCAAGCGCCGTCTGGAGCGAGACAAAGTACTTCACAGGCGACCTGGAACCGGTTCCCTAGGCACATCTACACCATCGAGTCACGATCGCTGCAAGTCAAGAGTCGAGAGGAACTACCTCAGATTGGCGATGAACTCATCGATAGGAATAGCAGACAAGGTCTGGATCTTCACGCTCCCGCGCGAACCAAGCTCCACAGAGACGCGTGTGATCGATGCAAGGTCGGGCGCTTCAACGATGCTCACAAAATCGTAGGCTCCCAGGGTAGCATACTGGTGCAGAACACGAGCACCGAAGGTCTCGATTTCGTGATTCACTTCTTTGATTCGATCTGGCTTGTCCTTGATCGTCGCCGCGCCGGTATCGGTCAGCCGACTGAGAAGAATGTAAGTCGCCATACAAATCACCTCCTTTGTTTATGCGATGAACCACCATAACGCATCCACGCCCTCCCATACAACTTCTACACCACACGCTTTCTACTGACCACCGACTCCTTCACCCACGACATACTACCCTGGATGATTCCACTTGACTCCTCCAGAGGTCACGTCCGTCAATGTGGTGCATTGATTGCCACGATCTTCGTCCTCGCTCCAGCGATGACTTGTCTTGTGTCGAAATCGGTCTATAATGGAGTCGCCGCCTGCTTGACAGGCGAGTCCACTACAAAGGGGGTGATCGCGTGACAAACAGTCAGTTGTTGTCGGCGGCATCCCCGGGTTCGGCTCGGTAACCTAGAGCAAAGGGTTTTCTTGCTTGCTCTGTACCACTGCGCCAGCCGGGGATAGCCGTCGGCACAAGAGAATGACTCAACCCTAACGGGGATTGATGCGCTCGGATTCTTCCGAGCTTTGTTGGTTTCTGCTCCGGTCCAGAGGACAAGAGCGGTCCTGTTTCCTAATTCTAGGATTCATCGTTCTTTTGCGGTGATCCGATACTAGAGAGCACGCAAATCCCCAAGACAGAACACCGACCTCCATCCTTGCCTTGCGATCTGGTACGGGTTTTTGTCTTTTTTCCTCTTGCAGTCTATGTTGCTATTATGAAAAGGAGGCTTCCCTTATGTCACGGTACTTGCTGAATCTACCGAGAGGCTTTCGGTGGGGCTACCTTCTGCTTGTCGTTCTGCTGGGTCTGTGTGTTGGAGGCTTCGCCGAAATAAACGAGGAGACCGCACCGCTACACCTTGTGATCAACGAGATCGAGATCAATCCCGCCGGTTTCGATACGGGGAACGAATGGGTCGAGCTGTACAATCCGACGGATGCGGCGATCGATCTACAGGATTGGCAGATCTCCTACACGTATCGTGGTCCGGAAACGCAAGTAATCGCTACGGAATCGACCCTAATCGAGCCTGGTAAGCATTTCGTGTACACCTATTCTGGCCTTAGGCTGACAAACGCCACTCCAGGCATTGTAAAGCTGATCGACCCTGAGGGAACAGTCATCGATCAGACCTCACCTTTCAAGGATGAGGATAACGATGAGAAGACCTGGCGACGTTTTCCTGATGGCGGCGATCCGTTGTAGCTGGACATGTGGTTCTTCATCCCTGCCACACAGGGTCGATCGAACAGTTGATAGCCTGCGCGTACCCTATGTACCCTCAACAGACGGAGTATTAGATCGATCGCGAGGGTGGAACGATGAATGGAAAGCGTGCGGTCCGGTTAGTGAAACGGGATGACCTCGAAGCCACCCTGTCGGTCATCAACGAGACTAACAGGGTCTCCTACAAAGCGATCATTCCACCCGAGAGGTTCAAAGATCCGTTCATGTCCTTAGATGAGCTAGCGAGGGAAGTCGAGCGGATGGACTTCTTCCTCTGTGAGGAAGACGATCAAGCAATCGGTGTTGGAGCATTAGAGGAGAGAGGGTCCAGCATCGGAGTTATCTATCGGCTGTACGTGCTACCTGCGTTTCAGAGAGGCGGGATAGGTTCAGTCCTTCTTTCCCACATCGAAAGGCACGCGAGGGGATTAGGCATTAGTGAGATCCTAGTTTGGACCGACTCCAAAGCGGTATGGGCCGTCTCGTTCTACAAGAGACAAGACTCTGCTGAGGTAGTCTCCACCGTCCGGTATGGTGACCCGATCGTCGATGCTCGGATAAAGAGGCACGGTCGCGATCTTGCCGTCCTGCACAAGCATTTGACCTAAGAGCAACTGCCACAGACCTGTCTGCCGTTCCGTCACAGGCAAGCTGCTCCGCTGCATTAAATCACCACTTGCATCTCGGCAATCACCCCAACGTTATGTTCTCCAGGTGCGGTAACTTCCCGGCTAGGGATCTCGCTCGTAGACGAAGACGTCTGCTTCGAAGTCGTTCCAGGATTCAAAGCCGAGTTTGCGCAGTATTGGAAGGGCTGGTGCTTCCTTTGTTTTCCACTTTGGGGCCATCAGTTCTACTACCCGCTGATCTCTAGCAAGGTGGAGGGCGTGAACAAGCAGTTCCTCGATCGCTTCGGGTGTGCCATCGATGAAATCGATCGTGTATTCCCCCTCGTGGCGAAGCGGCTGTCCTGCGCAGAGGAGGCCACTCAGGTGACCTGCTTCCCGAATACCGATGAGGGCCTCCATCTTGGAGAGTACGGCTCCTGGATCGCGAGTAAACGGGTAAAACTTCCACCCGTGCGGGAAGTGGCCCTGCGCCACTTTGAGAAAATCGGAGTTACGAATGAAGGAAATCGCCTCCTCCGAGGAGACCTCCACGACACGCTTGGAAGGGTAGCCCGTTCGACGTACCGGGGCATCGGGACCAGCTTCTAGGTAAACATAGGATGCCGCCCGCGTGAATCCATTAGCAGCGATGATGTGAAGCGACGCCTCGTTGTCGATGTAGGTTGATAGACCGATCCGCTCCGCATTCTCTTCTCTCACTGCGTCGAGGAAGTGGCGAGTAATCGCCTTGGCTGCTCCAGTGTTGTGATACGCGGGATCGGTGCGAATCCCTTCAAACCACGCATAGCCCGGCAGGAGGTATGTTCGCCGTGCAAAGCCGATCAAGACATCATCAAGCGTCGCGACGACGACCTCTCCGTGCGAATCGGCCAGCCAATCATCGAATACACCGGCCACGTAGTCATCGCCCTCCCAGATCTGGGATGAGATATCAGCTATGCGGTCCTTATCCGTTGCGACAGCCTTCCTCAAAGCGATCTTCAAGGTTTTTCCTCCAATACGTCCATACCTGATTGTAAGGATCAGGTTTTCGTCAGGTGAAATCCGCGTTTCTCGAGCTGCTCCAACAGGTCGTCAGGTAAGGAGAGCCACTGTCCCCACTTGCGGCACATGTGTTCGGTCCACCCGTAATTCTCAAAGGAGAACGTCTCTTCCCGCTCTAGTTGAAGAGGGATCTTGTAGTTTGCGCGAGCGTAGTATTCCTGGGCAAGGTAGCCTTCGTCCATTACATCCATCGCCTCGCGGACGGCCTCCTCGCTCGGTTCGGAGTAGCTGTCCTCAAAGAGGGTGAACCCGATCGGGTAGCGCGGTCGCACCGGAGGATTCTCATCCGGGTAACCGATCGTCAGTTGAACGACGGGGAAGACTCGTTCGGGCAGTCTGTACTCCTCGGCGATCTTTTCGGCACGATAGGGGGCATTCCCCAAGAAACAGCTCCCCAACCCCAGGCTCTCCGCGGCAATCACCATGTTTTGTGCCATGTAGGCGGCGTCCTGAACGGCAAAGAGGAGAATCGACAGGTCGTTTGTTACCAATTCCCAGTTACGCACCGCCATGATGCGCTCCAGCCGGTAGATGTCCGCACAGATCGTAAACAGGAGCGGAGCGCCAAAAGGGTTCTTCTCTTGCTTGCGTGAGAGGAGTAGGCTCCCAAGCTGAGCGGCAAACGGTGCCTGCTGCCCGGCACGGACGATCGTTGTCACCATCTCATCGGACGGCATTTCAGCCGTATAACGGCGGATCGACTTGCGACGGAGCATCGTCGCAAGAACGGGATTATTGATCATAAGCTTCCTCCTTCATGGCTCACAATTGTACAAGGCGTTTGTCAATCTGGTAGGAGGTGGCCCGTGGGCCACCCCCTCCCAACAGAACGGTACGTAC
>CBDUVB010000022.1:0-23563 GCA_965370555.1 uncultured bacterium | reverse complement strand
CCCTCGCACTCACTGCCTTCAGAATCCCTACTACCTTCGCTATCGAATACTTCGGCGGAAAACTTATGAAAATGTGTACGTGGTCTGCAGCAACCTCCATCTCCTCAATCTCAAACCCATGGTATTGCGCCACCTCTTTAAACAATTCCTTCGCCCGATCTCGTATTTCTCCCAGAAGTATCCACTTCCGATACTTCGGTGCCCATACCAAGTGATATTTCGTGTCGTACACACAGTGACTGCCTCTCTTTGTAACCATGCCTCCACTTTACAACAAACAGTGCTGCCTTCGGCAGCAAGCATTTTTCATCCCCGCCCTTCCGGGACGGGGCATTCAAATGCCGTCTCTCGTAATAGATCTCCTATTTCCTCGATCTAGGGCTATGTTTACATCTTTGGGAAAGATCCCTTTTCAGCCGGTATTTGCCTGGCAAGGGAGAAGCGAAACACCGACAATAAAGACCAGGCCCCAATGACCCCTAGCCTCTCAGCCATCCTCCTGCGAACAGTGTTCTGAAACTTGAGAACCTAGGAGGCTCTTCGCATTCCGAATCTGGCAATCGACTGCTTCCGGGGCCGTCCCGCCTTTGGTTGCCCGGCGCCCCACGGCCTGGTGGGAATCGAAGACGGAGTAGACATCGGCGTCGAACGCGGAATGGACCCGTTGGTATGTCTCGATCGGCAGGATGTCGATCGGACGTCCTGCCGTCTCGGCTACGCGTACAATGGAGCCAACGAGGTGATGCGCCTCGCGGAACGGGATTCCTTTCTTCACCAGGTAGTCGGCCAGATCGGTCGCCAACATCGCGCTATCGCGCGCGGCAGCCATGTTGGCTGCGTTCACCTTCAGCTTGCGCACGAGGTCCGCGACGATCGGCAGCTCGATCGACAGCGTGTCGATCACGTCGAACAGCCCCTCCTTATCCTCCTGGAGATCCTTGTTGTAGCCGGACGGAAGTCCCTTGAGCGTCGTCAAGATGCCGGTCAGGTGCCCGAGCACGCGTCCGGTCTTGCCACGGACGAGTTCGAGGGCATCTGGATTCCGCTTCTGCGGCATCAGACTTGACCCGGTGCAATGCGCCTCGTCGAGGCGGACGAACGAGTATGCCTCGCTCGCCCAGAGAATCAGGGTTTCGGCCAGGACGCTCAGGTGTACCTGAAGCAACGAGGCAGCGGCCAGGAACTCGACGACAAAGTCGCGATCCTCGACCGCATCAAGGCTATTCTCCGAGGCGGCGGCGAATTTGAGCGTCTTGGCCAGCGCCTCTCGATCGATCGGAAACGGAGTCCCGGACAGGGCACCCGATCCGAGCGGGCTGATCGCGGTACGTTTCCGTGCATCCTGCAGTCGGCCGTGATCGCGTTCGAACTTCCAGAAGAACGACATCAACCAGTGGCTGAACAGGATCGGCTGCGCCTGTTGCATATGGGTATACCCGGGCATCACCACGTTCGGGTGCCCCTCAGCTTTGGTCACCACGGCGGACTGCAAACCACGCAGCTGATCGCTGAGGGCGTCAATCGCCTCGAGGACATACAACCGGAGGTCGGTTGCCACCTGATCGTTGCGCGATCGCCCGGTGTGCAGCTTGCCGGCCGGCGCGCCGATCAGCTCGGTGAGCCGTCGCTCGACCGCGGTGTGAATATCCTCGTCGTTGAGAGCCGGCTCGAAGGTCGCCGAGGCGAACTCCTCGGCGACCTTCTCCAGCCCGGCGACGATCTCCGCGTGTTCGGACGACGTGAGCAGACCAATGTCGAACAGCGAGCCGGCGTAGGCGATGCTCCCACGCACATCGACGAAGGCAAGACGACGGTCATAGGGAAACGAATCGTTGAGGACGCGCATCTGTAAATCAGGGGCGGTCGCAAACCGCCCGCCCCACAACTTCGTTCCGGCCGTCATCCTACCGGGCTCCCGATCGCCTGCATCGAGGCCCCGATTTCGGGGAGGCTTCCGACCGACTGTTTCCGCTTCCGCGCCCCAGCGACGGTCACCGGCAGTCCGAACAGGTTGATGAACCCGGTCGCGTCGGCCTGATCGTAGACGTCGTCCTTGCTGAATGTAGCGAGATCTTCGCTGTACAGGCTAAACGGGGATGTTCGGGCGACCACGACGCAGCTTCCCTTGTACAACTTGACGCAGACCGATCCGGTGACCGGTTCCATCAGCTTATCGACAAATGCATCGAACGCCTCGCGAAGCGGCGTGAACCACAACCCGTCGTAGACCAGCTCGGCGTACTTCTGACTGACGAGCGCCTTGTAGTGCGAAGACTGCCGATCGAGGCAGAGCGTCTCGAGTCCGGCGAGCGCCTTATAGAGGATCGCCCCGCCGGGTGTCTCGTAGACACCGCGCGACTTCATCCCGACCAGCCGGTTCTCAACGATGTCGTCCCGCCCGACGCCGTGCGCTCCGCCGATCTCGTTGAGTGTCGTCAGGAGCTCGATCGCGCCCATCGGCTGGCCATTGATCCCAACCGGCGTGCCGGACCCGAAGTCGATTGTCACCAGTTCAGGCTTATCCGGCGCGTTCTCGGGCGCTGTGGTCAGGCAGAAAACGCTCTCGTCCGGCGCGTTCCAGGGATCCTCGAGATGACCGCCCTCGTGGCTGATGTGCCAGAGATTCCGATCGCGACTGTAGATCTTCTCTTTCGAACTAGCGACCGGGATGCCGTGCTCCTCGGCGTAGGCGAGCGCATCTTCGCGTGAGGTGATGGTCCACGCCGGATCTCGCCACGGCGCGATTACCGGAAGGCTTGGATCGAACGCTTTGAATGTCAGTTCGAATCGTACCTGATCGTTGCCCTTGCCGGTGCAGCCGTGTGCCAGGGCGTCGGCGCCTTCCTGCTGCGCTGCCAGCACCATGTGCTTGGCGATCACCGGACGGGCCGTCGAGGTGCCGAGGTAGTAGAGCCCCTCGTAGATCGCACCGGCCTTCAGTGTTGGGAAGGCGTAGTCAGTGAGAAACTCCTCCCGTAGATCGGCGACGATCAGCTTGCTCGCCCCGCTCTGCAGAGCCTTTTGCTCCAGCCCATCGAGCTCGTCGGGACCCTGTCCGACGTCGCCGGTGAAGGCGATCACTTCACAGTCGTAGGTTTCCTTGAGCCACGGAACGATGACGGACGTGTCCAGTCCTCCGGAATACGCAAGCAGTACCTTTTTCGGTGCTTTCATGTTCATATTTCTCCTTTTCATGCTTCTTTTTGGCCACAATCAGCCAGGGAATAGGGGGTTGACGAAGTTGCGCGAGGCGGCCGGGTTACTCCTGTGCCGTGTGAAAGGGAGAACTACGAAGAAAGATGGAATGGTCGCACGGTCAGGGCTACCCGACCGATGTACGTCTGCGATAAAGAGTATTCATTCCGTACAGTTTCATGCTAGGCTGAAGCATAGCCACGAACTGGAGACAAATCAAGGGCATCCGTCCTGTGGCGCTCGCTGTACACCGAGATCTATCATTGATTTTGCAGATGATGTCCGCCGTCAAGTAGACATTCTACTTGGGGGGCTCACGGGGTCTGCAGGTCTGTAAAAGCACTGCTCGGTTCTGAACTGCCGCCCCCGTCATCTTCTTCATCCAACTGTGTTTACATCTTTGGGAAAGATCTCTTTTCAGCCGGTATTTGTCCGGCAAGGGAGAAGCAAAACACTAAGAATAAAGACCAGGCACCAACGCTGGCACCAACGCTCTATCTAGCTTCCTTCAGATTGTGATTGCATTTTTCGATAGCACTTTATACAATGAGCAAGCTGGCTCAAGGTCAGAAATCAGGGGGAACATGATATGAAAGGAGCAAAGACGCGTTTGACGGTCGATCTGCCCGGGGAGTTGGTGAAGTGGGCCGATATGGCCGTTGAGCGGGGGGCAGCCCGCAGCCGCAACCAACTGATTACCCAAGCGATTGATGTGTATCTCCACAGGCTGGAAGAGGCCGAGATCGATGCCCGGTTCAAGACGATGGCCGAGGATGAAGCATACCAGAGGCTGGCGTTGCAGGTGACCCAAGAGTTAGAGAATTCCGACTGGGAGGCATACCAGCTCGGTGAAGGCCAGGAATCATGAGCTTTTCTCCGCCTCAAGCGTCTGCAGGGTCGCCTCCCCGCCGCAGTGAGATTTATTCGTTACGGCTCGATCCTGTGGAAGGCTCGGAGCAGCGAGGCACCCGGCCTGCGGTGGTCGTCTCGCGCGATGCGATCAATCAGGCTAGCCCGGTGATTGTTGTCTGCCCGTTGACCGATGCGCGCCATGTTTCTCGGTCCTATCCGAGTGACGTTCTGGTAAAGGCCCCGGAGGGTGGGCTCACCAAGGATTCGGTGGTGCTGACGGGACAGATTCGGGCGGTGGCCAAGATTCGACTGTTCTTGCGCTTGGGTGAACTTCAGCCCGATACGATGCGCCAAATCGAGCAAGCCCTCAAGATTACGCTGCAGTTACCTTGAGCTTGTAGCGATCTGCACTCAATTCTTGTGTTGCACAGAAAGGGGTCTACCATTGATTTTTACAGATGATGGGCCCCATGAAGTAGAAGGATTGGACTTGCTTCACGGGGCGGGCATGCCGTTGTTAAGTAGAATGTCTACTTGACGGGGCTGCCTGTGCGTCGCCTGTCTGCCGCTCCGCTCTCTATTCCATCTAGCTATGTTTGCATCTTTGGGAAGGATCTCTTTTCAGCCGGTATTTGCCTGGCAAGGAAGAAGCGAAACACCAAGAATAAAGACCAGGCACCAACACCTAAGACGGGGTTCTTTCCTTCAACGTCGTGTCACTTGTATGGGAGCGTTTCCTGCTTCACCTGTTTGGATAGCGATTTGAACTCCGGATCCTTATGCACAAGGATAGCTCCTTCGCGCACAGCGAACGCGGCAATAAGAGCGTCGGCAAGCGAAAGGCGATGCCGCGCCTTGAATCGTCCAGCAGTCAGTAACGTCGGCTCATCTACGTCGTATAAGAACCTCGCGGGAAGCTGCTTCAGCAAAGCATAGCGCTTCTCGGCAATCGCCTCAGTTGTCTCCTGCAGGCTGATATAGTAGGTCTCCAACAGCACCAGAAACGGGATAACCGCTCGACTCGCACGGATGATCTCTTCCACCCGCTGCGCTCCGGCCTCGTCTTCGAGGAATGTAAGCACCGCTGACGTATCAAGAAGGTAGCGTTCGTCACTCACGCTTGCGATCATCATCGCGGGACTCCAGGAGCTTGGCAGTTAACCCCTCACCGCGTGCGGACCCTCTGAGGGCCGCGACCGGATCACGAGGGATGGGGATTACTTTGATGCTCTTCCCGTCATCGATCCATTCCAGCAGGTCTCCTCCCTTAATTTCGTATCGGGCGCGGATCTCCGCCGGGACTACTGTCTGAGCTCTCTTCGTCACAGTCGTTCTCATCACAATCACCTGCGCTAATTTTACAAGTCTTTTACAAATATTACAAGCCGTAAATCGTATTTGCCTTGCAACTGGAGACGTCGGTCTCCAACCATCAGCGCGAAGCACATGGTTGCCGCATGAAACCGTAATCGCAAGATACCGACTAAACGAGATGATGCGGAGGAGCCCATCAGCTCGAGGCCCAAGTTGAAAGCTACAGCCTAGCGTCTCTTGAGGTGATATGTCTATTGCCCGTTGATCACTGCAAGCCCAGTGACTCGTGGGATTCGCAGACCTGTAATAAGGTACTGCTCGCTCTGAACTGCCGCCTCGCCTTCTATTTCATCCAGCTATGTTTGCATCTTTGGGAAGGAAGAAGCGAAACACCAAGAATAAAGACCAGGCCCCAAGGCCCTGCAACTAACTGGTGGAAGACCTACCAGTGTGTGCGAGAGGTCTCCCGACCTACATGCGTCGCTAGCTACATCGGACACCCTTGGCCATGCAGAGGAGCGACTAGGGCGTCGCTTCTGCATAGATCATTGTTCAGACATCTCTGCATGGCCTCATGTTCCACAAAAGAGAATCTCGAAGCCGTGGAATGCACTAATCTCTGTTGCTTCTCGATCGGAAGATCCCAGTGGCGCGCCAATACGAGCACTCGATGTGTGAGATCAAGCAATCCCGGCATCTGGTCAGGGAAAGGCGATTCCAGAGCGCTCTGCAAATCTCGAAGGTGGTCAGGGGTACTCTGAAAGCTACAATGGTGCAGCCACATAACGGCTGTCCTCCTGACCCACAGATGCAGGTCCTTGAATCCCCAGGATAAGGTTTGACTGTGTTCTGCGAAGTGAATACATGCAAGTTGAGCAGCCTGGAAGATTGACATCCGTGAAGAGACCCGAGGAAGAAACCTCGACAGACCGAGCACTTGCTTAAGCTGAGCGGGAGCAAGATTCTGTAGCAATGGCCAATTTTGATCGGCCACTCCCCCCCGCCAGACGCCGAGAAGCTTGGAATCGAGCCATTTCGTGATCCCTTTGCCGCGATACACACCCCGCTCGGTTGTGAGAGCAATACTCGACAGAAGAGTTGACTTTAGGATTTCCTGATTTGCGTTGTCTTGGATTGCGGCAGGGATTGCCTCTCCTGCATCGCGGATCTCCAGAGCAGCGAGCGTCGAGAACGCAATTCTCTGTGATTCCACCGTGCAGAGATCAAGTAGCCACTCAGGATCTGCTTGCTCACATTCTTTTAGGTCTCGACAGTAATGCTCCCATATTTCGCAAGCTCCCCAGGCGGTCTCTAGCAACCCACTTGCACGGAGTCTATGTCCGTCCAGCGTGGCAAGGCCTTTGCGGGCCGTGTCAGCGAGATACAAGAACGCAAGCCACTTGACATCCATGCGACTACCGACCTCAAGCAACAGCTGTACTTCTGTCAACAGGGCTGTCTCTTCCGGGAGGTCGTATCTACAACCAATGACGCCGATGCACTGATCCATCCAATCGGGGCTCCGAAGGAGTCTGAGGCAGAGATCCTTCTTTAAGTCTTGCAGGTGCTGGATCTGGGCAAGAGTTGTCCCCGCGGCTCTGCGGACGATCCAAAGCGGTTCATGGATTCCCGGCGATCCTACTGTGGATTGACTCGCGAGAAGGCCAGCGAACACGTTTACAATCGTTCCTTCGTCTTCGTGCCCAAGCGCGTACCAGAGAGCTTCCCTTTCTTGATAGCTCGCCGTTAAGAGTGCCGCTTGGAATCGCTTGGGGAACGGCGTATTCCTATGGCCTTCGGCAGACGGTTTTGCGAGAACAAGATCCCCCATTTCTCCTCGAAGGTACAATACAGGGGGCTCGTCGATATCCTTGTTCCTTCTTACAGCTTCATCCAAGCTCAGGGCTGTGATACGTTCACCGAGTTCCTTTTTCCTACGGAGCGTGAGCGCAAGTGCCGAGGTGTACGGGCTGGTGCCCCCCTCCCCTGTCTGACAAGTAGCGAATAGAGGTGTTGCCCCCAGGATCGTCCAACGTGATGGAAGGAGTGGATCAGATGACGCGGAGAGAGGGGCTGCGAACCCCGCGTGGCAGCAGTCCAAGATCAGAAGGATCTCCGTGATATGCTCAGGTATGAGGTCGTGCAGCTCTGTGACTGCGATTGTCCCTATCGTCTTTTCGGAGCCTTCGCTATCTGTAAAATGGAGTCGAAGAGTATTGTCTGAGTCCGTTCCGTGTCCGCTGAAGTAGATGACTAGCGTCCGAATCTCATCCGCTTGGTTTGTGAGGCTCTGAAGGAGCAGCTTTACTGTTCCAGCACTCACGTCCACCATTGAAACACTTCCGTGCTCGTCGAAACGCGTATCAGTCGCGGCCTTCAAGGCGTCATACAGCAAATGCGGATCCTGAGCGACTGAGTCCAGACACTCGAGGTCAGCGGCGTTGGGGTAGCTAGCGATACCAATGGCAAGCAGCCTCATATCGTGCGTTGTCACTTGCGTCATTCACCTTTTTTACGAAGCATATGGAGCGTTGATAACTTGATGCGCTCACCATTAACAATCACCGTTTCCTCGCCTGACATGCGCGATTGCACCTTCCGGTAGACTAGTCGAAGGACATCGTAAACGGCGTTGGCGGCAATCCCTGTTCCAACAGCTACGAGAATCGCGACAAGCACAGGTCCCTTCCCTTCACCGGGTTCAGTCTCCTTTGTAACCTGACCGGGATGGCGTGCGTTTAGGGTCTTGTACACCTGGTCCAGAAAAAAGCCGACCTCCTTAGACGCCTCCGGGTTGGTGATCCGAATTCCATCAGTCATAGCGATCCCTCCTCAACTAGCGGTACGATTGTACAGAACTCAGCGCGCTTGCGAATGAGCTCTGCTCGATTAGTTCTTAGCAAATTCAGGTGAAAATGCTCCTTTGACGATGATGAATGCTGGGTAAGATCCCCTTCAGGGTTCAGGACGAAGTACTCCGAGTACATCGTGCGCGGGCGAAGAAGCAATCTCATGGATCCAAGAGACGGGGATGCTACATTTGCAGTGCGTTGGAAATCGTCCAAGGAAACGGCAAACTTGGAGAATCGGGCCTTCTCATTTGCAGGATGTGGTTGTATCAAGCACCACTCGGAGACCCCAAGAGAGCGCACAACCTCACTCATCGGTGCCACCCACTGGTTGCGAACAAATGGTTGTGTAACGACAGTGTTTACTCGCAGGAAGTCTCTCTTGCCTAGCGCCACGAGCTCCCGCACGAGGTTAACAGCGGAGTCCCAGGCTTCTTCACTCCCGCGTAGAGCGTTATGCTCATCACTAGATGGGCCATCAATACTCACAATCACTCGGCAGAATTTATCAACATTCCGGAGAAGGAAGCGAATCGCGGATTGGGGTGCGACTCCACTGGTCGTGATCGTCAGCCTGATGCCTTGCTGAGCTGCTCCGGCGATGATTGCTTCAAGTCCCTCGTGAAGAAGCGGCTCTCCCCCGGAAATGTCTATTTTCTGGATGCCAAGAATCCGAAACAGATTTGCCATCCGCACAGATGATTTGGCCGGAAAATCCAGATCGTTCCGTTCAGCGAAGCAATACGGACAGGCCAACCTGCACCTGTTGGTGATGTGAAACATTACCTGGGGGATCGCACCTACGACGCGCGCGTGACTCCCACTGCCCTTTCCTGCTACAAAACCATTCCTAGTGCAGTCGTACTCGACTCGAATACCTCCTTGAATCGCCTCCTGACGACAGACATCACCTCGTGGTGGATATCCTTTGGCGTCCTCAGCGTTTCTCCGTTTTGGCAAGATACAACCTCGCATATGTCGTTGTTATTTGCAAAAGCAATATACTGTGCTCTGGCAGCTTCCTGGAGTTGCGAATCTGCCTCATACTCATCGAATACCTGACTGGTGTAGCTGCGTTTGCCCTTCTTCTTAGTATTTGCGGCTGCGGATGTAGGAGATATGTCGAGGATAATGTACAGTTCCGGCTGAGGAAGGCAGAGCACTCTTGTTTCGAGCTCCTCAACCCAGGCCGCGGTTGCTTCAGGATCCTTGCTTCGTAAAGACTGGTATACCATGCTGGATAGGGAGTACCTGTTTGCGAGAACGAAATCACTATGCAAGAGTTCATCCGAGCCCGGCTTATGATCCATCCATCGATCCAGTGCATACCACAATGCCATTGAATGTGGGTCCACGATCGATGCATTCAAACCGGAGTGGGCACGGTCCAACAGCTGCCCCAGTTTCTTGCCGAAAAACGATGAGTAGACTGGATAGGACAATCCAAGAACGCTATACCCGCCTGCAGTTAGCGCTTCCGATAGAAGCCGAAGCTGGATCGCCTTCCCGCTCGAATCGATGCCTTCAAATACGATGAAAGCGGCCACTATGTGTAGCTCCTCACGGCAGAGTTCACAAGAGCTGGGATGCTCTCTCTATCGATATGGTAGGTAGAACAGACACTCTGAATCTCCCTCTCCCGAATGTTCGAGGGAAGCAGCAGTATTCGATCTGCCCCAAAAGCACACCAAGTCGTCAAATCTAGCAGGTCCTTTGGCGGTAGAGATGGCGCAATCGAAGTATTGCTAGACAGCCATTCCCCTAGGCGATCGAGTATCCGAGTGGCAGCCGCTTGTCGTAATTCGTCGGACGCTACTCCTCCTGAAGACCAGTTCTGCCAGTTCTTGAGAATCAGCTTCTGTACTTGGGTATCAGTCAAATGGGCCTCCGGTCAGTCGTCACCATAGCAGCGATGAGTGTTCGATCATACTCACGATTCCATTATAGATACTCCAGCTCAACTCGTCAAATCCTTGCACCATGGCAAGGCCGATTCTCTAGGCCTTGCTTTCAAGACTGGAAACGAGCTTCCGCGGAGAAGTGTCGGGTTAGGCGTGGAGTAAACTCACCTCCTAAGTCGGCAGACTTCAAGAATAGAATAGTCCGGAAGAGTTCTAAGGGCGTCTACTACTCCCAACCACGAGAGGAATACCGGTTCCCTTGGATGATTGCGCGTTCCAGTTCTCTCGGGTCTATCTTGGCACCAAACTTGCACCCTACGTCACGCTAGGAAACTTGGTAAGAACACTATATACTTGGCAGTGTGTGAAACATGACTATTCTCCGGATTCGATCGGGGGTGACATTTGCGCGAGGCAAAACCAAGACTGGATGCTGAAAAGATACTCGCTTCCGATGAACTTCTTCGACGTTTTAAGCCTCCACCAGGAGTCGGTTCGGAATTCATTCGAGGTACTCTTCTCGTTGGGAGGCGTGGTTCGGGCAAGACGATGCTCCTAAGGAAACTGGAGCACAGTCACGATGGCCTCGCAATGTATGGCGATCTCCGAACAATCCTTAACCCGATCTCGAGCGATACAGGAGCTGCAGGACTCACTTTTGACGTAATTCGGCCAAGTGATGAAGAAGCCATACGAAGAAAAACTGTTAGCTTGCTCGGATTCTGGTTCGCCTCACAGTGTGAAAAATTGGGCATTCCGGTCAAGAGAGAGAGTTTACGTAGGATTCTGCCTCCATCGCTACAGGATACTTATTCCAAGAGTACGGGAATTCAAGATGTCTTATATGGCCCCCTAGCGTGGTCAAGCTTGGATGATTTCCGGAGAGGCGCAGACGTTCATACTCTAACCACGCTAATAAACGAGACTGCGCAAGACTCGAGATGTGAAAGTGGAATACTGATTCTGCTGGATCGAGCGGAAAGGATTGCGTATCCATGCATTGATGTTGTGACCACTCTTCTCGATCAAACAAACACCTTCACAGCGATCGTGGCAACAAGACCGGGAGTAATGGGTTCAGACCAATCACTGTCACCTGATAGCCCAGTGCCTGGCGACCATTATGCGATTCATCATCTCGGGTGCGAACCCTACTCCTCCGAGTGGGAGGACTTCCGGATGGCAGCACTCAAGTCGTGGATTCCAATGTCACTGGCAGCGGTTCCAGAACCGGAGCGTCAGCTCCTGCTAAGACTGTCGCGAGATTCTCTCCGCTGTGCACTGGAACTGGTTCACAGTTCAATCGATGAGCACGGAGAATTCCAATGGAGTCGCACGCTAGAGTGTCTAAATACACTCCGGATCGTACTTCTCGACAGCATCCAAGGTCAGCTACGGCATCTCAACCCAGACATCTCGGGTTTTCTCAACCGGATTCGTTCAAAACACGGTAATGAATTCTTTCTACCAGTATGCATCGCATTGGAGACCACCTCTACTCCTGCACTTTTTGAAGTTGGCAGATCACTGCGTGATATGACACGCGATGAGAAATTCGTACAATTAGCCCTGCGCACGGGGCTTCTCACGACCCTGAACGGCGTTGCATGGCATCCTTACGCCTCTGTTGAAGCAGCAGAGGTCTTCCCAGTGTTTCTTTGGCGGGAGGGCGACAGATGGTCAAGTATCTAGTTCACTACCTCAAACGCAAAGACATTGCTGGCAGTGGCCCCAGATCACGAAGCACCCCATCCATCTTCGTTGCGTATGCATTTGACACACCGCAGGGGGAAGCGTTTCGCGCTCGTCTGGAGCGACAGCTGAACCAATCACAATTTCTAAGAGGAATTGAGGTACTTGATGGTCACGGTTACGTAGGTGATCCTTGGAAGACAAAGATTCGGGACAAGCTCGATAAAGCATGGCTCGTTATTGCTGATCTTTCGCTTCTAAGACCCGATGTCTTGTTCGAATGTGGACTCGCATGGGGAATGGGGAAGAAACTTTGCCCCGCAGTGAGATCGGCGAACCTCATTGACAGCCTTCCTGAGTGGATGACGGACCTGATAGTCGGCAAATTTGACACCGACGCGGGATGGCGCCATCTTGTGAACTCAATCTCAACTCCCTTGGAATCAGGGAAGCGGCGCCCGAAGGGGCATCAAGGCGTGGTATCACCGGACCCAACCAGTGTTGTTGTCCTTGGGGGAACGGGTGATCAAGCTGTTGTTGGGGAACTGGTTGAGACCATGGCCAAGCGTGAAGGGCTTCAGGTTCAACGCTATGATCCAGGAGCAGCTTCACTTGACTCCGATGATCCCGGACTCATTCAAGCGATCAGGTCCGCAAGCCTTGTGGTTTCTTGCGTAGACGGAACGGAAAGCGATAGCCTGACATGCTTCTCTACTGGTCTGGTTATGGCAAAACCCACAGCAGGGGCCTCGCGATACAAGCATCGACGACGAATGATTCTTGTGCTAGCCAATGGGCAGACAACCGCTGGTTTGCCAAGCGCAGCTCTGAAGGCTAAGGACTACATAGTAGTGGTGAATCAGACTACTCTTCAGAAGGAACTAGCGACGTATGGCAAAAAGTACCATTTGTGGAAGAAGAAGCTGCATGAGGAGGTTGACTTTTGACAGAACCTGTGCCTCAGAGATTTCAGGAGATACTCACGGTGCTGAATTCGGGGCGCTTCGCCTTGGTCATGGCGAGGAGCCCAGAGGAGAGAAGCACAGCTTGTGCAAAGCTCCTCTTTGATCAAGAGAAGATCCCGTATGCCCTCCACCTGATTGACTACCCTAGACTTCGTCGATCTCCCGACAAGGCAGAGACAGTTCGGCTCCGACAGCAGGACACGATCCTGCGATCCGGGATCCGAAGAGATCCGATAGCCGAAGATGGAGCGAATCCATTCGCATATAACCAACTCAGCAAGCAAATTCGGTCTTTTCTTAACCGCTATGTCGATCTTCCCATTGTGTTTGATTTCACATGCATGACCATTGTTCACCTCTTGGCTCTAGTAAGTGTTCTAGAATTTACCCCGCGACGGAAACACCCGGTCTATCTTTGCTACACGACACCGCGATTCTACGGCTTTGAGAGGATCGGCTATGCGGGCTGGAAGGATGTCCTTTTCGTCCCACTCGGAGAGCCTCACCCAGCCACAAATGAAGGTTATGCACGTGGCTTGGTTCTGGCCGGCCACGACGCGGAACGGCTTGGCGTAGCACTCCAGGAATACGAACCCGATGGAGGAATCGTTCTCTACACCATGACAAGAGACCGACCTGATTTCCTTCAAAGAGGCCGGGAAGTAAATGAAATGGTGGTCAAGCGGCTGCTTTCTCTTCGAATACCAGGTACTGGAAAACCAGCGGGAGTCTACGCTTGGGAGGAAAGGGGAAATGTTCTTGATGATCCATGTACCGTTGTAGCGATCGTGAAGCGTCTTGCCACGAGCGCTATCGACGAGAACGGCCCACTTGTGCTCTTCCCATTTGGCCCCAAGCTAACGATACTGACCGCCGCAATGGCGATCTGCTCCCATGCAGGCCTCTCCTCCTGGGCTGTATGCCCTATTCCGACTGCCTACTTGGCTGACACGTCATTTGGTAGCGGGGATATTTACTGCATCAGACATGACTAAGTTGCGGATTGAGCTCAGCCTTGCAGGCCTACAAGCTGCAGTCATTGGCAGGTGACAGCCACGCGTTGACTTCCTTAGCTCTCCCGGCAATTCCCTAGAGCTCGTATGTGCACCCTACTCTGATCTCAGGCCCGACGTGCGAGAGTTTCAGGTCTTCATTCTTATCGTCCACGGGGCCGTTTGCTCACAGAAGGCGGGCCAGAGGCAAGTATGACGCGTGTCACATCTGTTTTCCAGTCGAGATAGCCTTCGTGGGCGCCCCTAACGTCCCGACACGGCAACGCCCTTCACTCTTCATCGACCGGCACCGGGGAGACTGGCGTTCGTCGGTTTGGGTTTTGGTAGCAGACCCCTCAGTATCCAAAACAGCAAGAGGTTCTTTCCGCCCAGCGGGATGCAAAATGGCTCGAAGAAGGGAGCATGAAAAAAAGCTTGGGTCAGACCCCAAGCTTTCTCATCCTTTGCAAGTCATCAACCGTCGGAGTTTCCTCCAAGAAGCGGGACACTTCCGCGGTGAGCCTTCTCAGCGTATTCAAGGTTAGCCACATCATCTCGAAATCCGCGGTATCGATCCACCCAACGACACTGCTTGTAAAACGGTATCCGCATCGATAGACTATCCGTAGCACTAAGGAGGTCGTCCGTGGAGACAGTGACCATCTCGCCCAAGTTCCAGGTTGTTATCCCGAAGTCCATCCGTGAGCAACTCAAGCTCGTCCCCGGGCAGAAGGTGCAGGCCATCGCCTATGGAGACCGCATCGAATTCATCCCGGTCAGACCGGCCCGCGAGCTTCGTGGCATCCTACGCGGACTCGACACGAGCTTCAAGCGTGACAGGGAGGACCGCGTGTGAATGTCGTCGATTCCTCGGCTTGGCTCGAGTACTTCGGAGACGGACCCAATGCAGCCATATTCGCAGAGGCGATCGAATCCCCTGGCGAGCTGGCGATCCCCACGCTGACGCTGTTCGAGGTCTTCAAGCGGACGCGTCAGCTCACAGATGAGACCACGGCACTCGAAGCCATCGCCGTCATGCTGCAGGGACGAGTCGTCGAGCTCTCGGCGACTCTGGCGATTGATGCGGCTCGGCTCTCACTCGAGATCGGCCTTGCGATGGCTGACGCGATCATCCTTGCCACCGCCCGTGCGGAGGACGCTGTGCTTTGGACGCAGGACTCGCACTTCGAAGGACTCGATAACGTCGAGTTTCACAAGAAGCAAGAGACGATGGGCTAACCAGCGCGTCAACACAGACAGGCCCCCCCATAAGGTATTCTCGGATAGCGGTCGCAAGCTGGCAGCGTGCTGGCTAGCGCCATCCAATATCTTCCAAGCGATGTTACACAGTTACCGAACGCAAGCCGCTACAGTTTGTAGCCAATCGTGCGCAGGAAGGTCTTGCGGTCCTCGATGTCTCTCTCAGTCTCGATTCCCTTTGGTGAGTAACCGTCGATCACCCCGAGGATTCCGTGGCCCTGCTCGGTCTCGGCGACGATCACCTGCACGGGATTGGCACTGGCACAGATGATGTGGCAGACCTCGGGTACGGCCTTGATTGAGGGGAGGACGTTGATCGGGAACGAGCCGTCGAGGAAGATGATAAACGAGTGCCCGGCGCCGATCGCCTCGGCGTTCTTCACTGCGAGGTTGACGAGCGACTCGTCGGTCCCCGAGCGGCGGATAAGGCATGGACCGGAGGCCTCGCAAAAGGCGAGGCCAAATTTGATCCCCGGTACGGCAGTCACCAACGCCTCGTGCAGATCCTCTACCGACTTGATGAAGTGGGTCTGGCCGAGGATGAAGTTAAGTTCGTTTGGATTATCTATTTCGACGACTTTCAGTTCCATCGTAGCCTCCCGAGAAAATTGAGTGATCGGAGGATTGAGAGATCGGATGATTTTAAATCACTCAATGATTCAATCACTCAATCTCTCAATGACTAAATGGCTCAATCGCTTGTCTTATCTCCTCTACTGTGAGCATCACCTCGGTCTCCTCACCGCTATCCATCTCCTTTAGTTTTCCTGCCCTAGAGGAGGCCTCGGCGTCTCCGAGGACGAGGAGGTATCGGGCTTTTAGCCGGTTTGCCTGGTTCATCTGCTTGCGCAGTGCCCGTCCGCGATAGTCGAGGTCGACCGAGACCCCGCGTGAGCGCAGTTTCTTGGCGAGTTCGAGGGCGAGGTTACCTCCCTCCTCTCCCAGGGTTGCGAGGAAGAGGTCGAGCCTCGGCTGGTCCTGAGAAGCGGGCATCAGCTCCTTCAGGACGAGGATCAACCGTTCCATTCCGCCGGCGAAGCCTACGCCAGGAGTAGGGGGGCCGCCGAGCATCTCCACGAGGCCGTCGTAGCGGCCGCCGCCGAGGAGGGCGTCCTGCGCACCCAGGTCCTTCGATACGAGTTCGAAGACGGTGCGCGTGTAGTAGTCGAGGCCACGAACAAGTCTAGGGTCGATCGTATATGAGAGGCCGAGTCGATCGAGGTGTTGTCGTACAGTGGCGAAGTGCTCGGCACAGGCCTCGCAGAGGTGATCGGCACTCCCTGGGGCGCCTTCAATGTGCGGCTGGCAGACCGAATTCTTGCAGTCGAGGATGCGTAGCGGGTTATCATCGTAGCGGCGCTGACAATCATCGCACATCGAAGAGATGCGATCGGCGAAGTAAGAGCGCAACACGTCGTGGTACCCCTGGCGATCATCGGCGCAGCCGATGCTGTTCAACCGGAGCGAGAGGCCTGTCAGTCCGAGATGTTTCATCAATTCCCACGCAAGGGCGATCACCTCTACATCGAGCGCGGGATTGAGCGAGCCGATCGCCTCCACCCCGTACTGGTGAAACTGGCGGCTCCTTCCTTTCTGTGGCTTCTCGTAGCGGAACATCGGTCCGATGTAGTAGAGCTTCTGAAACGGTTCTTTGGTGTGAAATCCGTGCTCGACGTAGGCGCGGACGACCGAGGCGGTCGCTTCCGGACGCAGGGTGAGGCTTCGCCCCTTCTTGTCGGGGAAGGTGTACATCTCCTTCGTGACGACGTCGGTCGCCTCTCCGATCCCACGGGAGAAGAGTTCGGTGTGCTCGACTAAAGGAGGGCGGATCTCGCGGTAGTTGAAGCGTTGAGAGACCTCACGCACGGCTTCTTCGAGGAAGATCCAGTAACCTGTCTCCTCGGGAAGGATGTCGTGCATACCGCGTACCGATTCGTAGGCCATCTAAAGCTCCTTAAGTAGGTTCACCATCTCGATAAGGGTCTCCGCGGCCTGTGAGCCTTTGTTTCCAAGCTTAGTCCCTGCTCGTTCGATCGCCTGATCGATCGTGTCCGAGGTGATCACCCCAAAGGTGACGGGGACGTCAGCCTCCAGGTTGACCTTGGCCAGGCCCTTGGTCACCTCGTTGGCGATCACTTCGAAGTGCGGAGTCGCCCCACGGATCACCGCGGCAAGCGCGATCACTCCGTCGTAGCGGCTACTTTCCGCCATCTTCTTTGCTGCCTTAGGAACCTCGAACGCTCCTGGGACCCAGCAAACATCGGTCGATTCCTCGGGCACGCTCGATCGGCGCAGCCGGTCGAGGGCTCCGTCGAGGAGGCGGGTCGTGATGAGGTCGTTGAATCGACTGACGACGATCCCCACGCGTAGACCTTTTCCGTCGAATGTCCCTTCAAATGTCTTTCCCATCTCTTCCTCCTTCATTCTTGGATTTAGCGATTGAGTGATTGAATCATTGAGTGATTGAACATCAAAATCTCCCGATCATTCAATTATTCCGCTCTTCCGCTCTTTCAATCATTCAATCCCCCGATCACTCAATCACTCAATCATTAGACGCCCTGCAAACGGTGGCCAAGCTTCTCCTTCTTCGTCTTCAGGTAGTGGCGGTTGTGCACGTTCGGCGGGATCTCGATCGGAACCTGCTCGATTATCTTAAGGCCGTAGCCGGCTAAGCCAACGACCTTCTTGGGGTTGTTGGTGAGGAGCCTGATCGTGGAGAGTCCGAGGTCGACGAGGATTTGAGCTCCAATTCCGTAGTCGCGCAGGTCGGCTGCGAAGCCGAGTTCCTCGTTCGCCTCCACTGTGTCGAGCCCTTCATCCTGCAGGCGATACGCGCAGACCTTGTTCTTCAGGCCGATCCCCCGCCCTTCCTGACGCATGTACACGAGGACCCCGTATCCCTCCTCCTCAATCATCTCCATGGCGCGATGGAGCTGGTCTCCGCAGTCGCAGCGCAGTGATCCGAGGACATCGCCGGTGAGACACTCGGAATGGACCCGCACGAGGACGTTCTCCTTCCCAACAACATCTCCCTTCACCAGAGCGACGTGTTCTTCGTCCTCGATCGGACTGGTGTAGCTGACGATCTTGAAGTCCCCGTACCTGGTGGGAAGCGCCGCGGTCGCCACCCGCTCGACCAGGTGTTCGTGGCGTTTACGGTAGGCGATGAGATCGGCGATACTGGCGATCGCGAGCCGGTGCTTCTTGGCGAACGTCTCGAGCTGATGGAGGCGAGCCATCGTCCCGTCGTCGTTCAGGATCTCGCAGATCACCGCGGCTGGTTTGAGACCGGCGAGCCGCGATATGTCGACCGCTCCTTCGGTATGGCCGGCACGCCTTAGTACACCTCCTTCCTGCGCAACGAGCGGAAAGATGTGCCCTGGTCGAGCGAGGTCCTTCGGGAGAGTCCCTTCGTCGATTATCACCTTGACGGTATGCGCACGATCGTGGGCCGAGATTCCGGTCGTGATCCCCGTTCGAGCATCGACGGAGACGGAGAAGTGGGTCTTGTGCAGGGCCGTGTTCTCCGGGACCATCGGGGTGAGGGCGAGCTCCTCTGCCCGCGCCGACTCGATCGGCATGCAGATCAGGCCGCGGCCGTAACTGGCCATGAAGTTGATCGTCTTCGGGGTGACGTGCTCCGCCGCCACGACGAGATCCCCTTCGTTCTCCCTGTTTTCGTCATCGACCAGGATCATCATCTTACCGGCACGGATCCGCTCGATCGCCTGTTCTATCTCAATCAACACGTCTGATCATCCCCTCTACGTACTTCGCAAGAACATCGAACTCGATGTTCACCGGATCCCCCACGTGCCGATCCTTGAGAATCGTTCCGTTGAACGTGGTCGGGATCACCGCACAGCGAAACGTTGTCCCTGTCAGTGCGTACGGGGTGAGGCTGATCCCGTCTACGGCGATGGAACCCTTCTCCGCCACGTAGCGACGAAACTCGGCCGGGTAGGATACGACGAGAGACCAGTTCTCCCGTTCGCGGTGGATCGCCTTTATCTTTCCGACCGTATCGACGTGCCCGAGGACGATATGCCCGTCGAGGGCCCGCTCCGTGCTCACCGCGAGCTCCAGGTTGACTCGCACCCCGGGGCGCAGAGTTCCGAGAGCCGTGCGCGACATTGTCTCCTGAGATATATCCGCGCTGAAGGTTCCTTCCGCGAAGGTCCCTTCCGTGATGGCAAAGACCGTGAGGCAGACCCCATTCAACGCAATACTCGCACCCTTGGTGAGCCGCTCATGCAACGCACGGGGAAGCCCCACTTCGAGGGCGTTCCCGCTCTTCTTACGTACAAGACCTATCCCTTCAATAATCCCCGTAAACATCGACGGAAACGAGTGTACCGCAACCGAGAACGCTGATCAATGAAGTTGCAAACGCCCTATCCCTACAGTACCCTATCCGCCAGGAGGTCATTGTGTGTAAACAACGAGTGTGTTTAGGGTTCATGATTATTCTTCTCCTTCTCTCCGCGTTCGCGGTCATCGGAGTCGCGGGGGAGACGAGCAAGGATATGTCCTATCGTGTGATCGAACAGGAAGGGTACAAAGAGATCGAGGTGACGACCGCGCTTGCAAATTACCTCTTCTCCGAAGATGGGGGAACGCTGAAGAGCATCTTCCTCTCGTTCGCTCCCTACGGATCGAAGGTCGTTGAGCTTGTGCCGGGGACGGAGACCGATCCAAATGATATGAGCCGGAAGTACAACGCCAATATCCTTTACCCGTTCTCCGTGCAAGCAGGGGAAGAGACGCCGGTTGGAACCTACACCTCCCACATCGACCGCCTTTCTCCGGATGAGATTGTCGTCGAGTTCCGAGGGGAAACGGATGGCCTCACCATCATCAAGCGTTTTGTGATCTACAACGACCCTTATTACACCATCGATCTTACGGTGACCGTGGAGAACCGGACCTCGGAAACCGCCTCCCTGCGGATGACGATGGGGGACTACACTCCGACAGAGAAGGGACGATCGTTGGTCTACCAGTTCGACGAGACCCCTGGCGGGAGCATCCTTGCCGAAGGATCGTACGCGTCCTTCGACGGCCTCGGTCTGATGGACAAAGCAACGGTCTTCTTCCTTAAGGCAGATTTAGCCTTTGGGGTCAATCCGTTCGTTAAAAGTGTTCCCTCTGGAACCCGACAGTTCGGCGTTGAGCTCTCCGCGTCACAGGGGACGACCTCTTACTCCTTCTCCCTCTACGGAGGGCGGCGGCGTTACCTCCTGATGGAACACTCCGGCCTTGGGAAGCTCGATGATCCAGGGACCGCAGCGCGGATGATGATTCCAGTGATTCAGTTCCTCGACATCCTCTACCGCTACACCGGGAACTACGGCTGGGCGATCATCCTGTTCACCCTCATCACACGGGTGGTCCTCTTCCCGTTGATGCGCAAGCAGTACCACTCCATGGCCAAGATGCAGAAGATGCAGCCACGGATGAAGAAGCTCCAGGAGCGGTTCAAGGACGACCGCCAGCTGATGCAACAGAAGCTGATGGAACTCTACAAGAAGGAAGGAGTAAACCCGATGGGCGGGTGCCTTCCGATGTTCGTCCAGCTCCCGATCCTCATCCTCCTGTGGCGGGCGATCCTCTACTCCGGCGAGCAGATTCACCTCTCACCCGGATTCCTGTGGCTCTCCGACCTCAGCCTGCGTGATCCGTACTTCATCCTCGTGATCCTCACCACCGCGGTGATGATCCTGCAGCAGAAGCTGATGACCCCGATGACGACCGGTGAAACGAAAGGGACCCAGAAGTACATGGGCTACTTCATGCCGGTCATGATGGCCTTTTTCCTGTACAACTTCCCGGCGGGGATGTGGCTTTACTACCTGTTGACGACGCTCCTTCAGGTTGGCCAGCAGTACTTCGTCAACTGGGAGATGGCAAAGGCGGATGGAGGGATGATCCCAGGCATGCCTGTGTCAGACGATCTGGTCGACATCGAGGCCGAGGAGCTAACAGGTGGCGATGATGGAGATGGATCCAGCAATCCAGGCGGAGATTAAGGGTTACCTCACGGACCTCCTCGCGATCCTGGAGGAGGAGGCGAGCTTCGAGATCGAGGGTGATCCCGACGATGAGATCTACATAGACCTGACGGGGAACCTCTTCTCCCTCCCGGATGAGCGCCCGATCTTGGCCGGGCTCGAACACCTCCTCCGCGTGACCATACACCGCAAGATGGGGAAGGATTGCGCGATTGTGATCGACGTGAACGGCGCAGTGAAGCGGCGGCGGGCCGAGCTAATCCGCTTCGCCCTCTCCACGGCGGAGTCGGTTCGTCAGGAGCACAAGCGGGTCCGCCTGAACCCGATGCCCTCGCGTGAACGCCGTACGATCCACATTACCCTTGCCAACTTCCCCGGCATCAAGACCTACAGCATCGGTCAGAGCGACGTCCGTCGCGTGGTCATCGAGCCCGACGAAACGTGATGCACGGTGCATTCTCCGGCGACACGATCGTCGCTATCTCCACCCCGTTGGGAGAGAGCGGAATCGGGATTGTCCGCCTGAGTGGACCGCGTGCGGTCAGGATTACGGAAGCGATCTTTCGGCCCGCAAGAGTGATCCTCCTCTCGCAAGTCCCCACCCACACGATTCACTACGGGCACATTGTCTCGGACGGTGAGCGGGTCGATGAGGTCCTGGTCTCGGTGATGCACCCCCCCCACACCTACACCCGCGAGGAGATCGTGGAGATCAACTGTCATGGAGGGATCGTCGCCACTCGTGCCGTCCTCGACCTCGTCCTTGCTCACGGGGCGAGGCTTGCCGAGAGAGGGGAATTCACCAAGCGTGCCTTCCTGAATGGGCGGATCTCGCTCGACCAGGCAAAGGCGGTCGCCGACGTGGTCAGCGCCAAGACGAAACTCGGGTTGGAGGCGGCGGTCGATCAGCTCGGCGGGCGTTTCTCCCGAGCGATCGCCGCGATCCGGGAGGATCTTGCCGCGCTTCTGGCCGAGATCGAGGTGGAGATCGATTTTCCCGATGTGGACACGGAGAGGCCGCCTCTCCTCCCACGGCTCCTCGCCCTCTCAAAGCGGGTGCGCCGGCTCATCGCTCAGGGAGAGCAGGGGCGGGTCGTGCGTGAGGGGCTCACCGTGGCGATCATCGGACGGCCGAACGTGGGAAAGTCGACCCTGTTGAACGCCCTTCTCTCGGAGGAACGGGCGATCGTAACCGAGATTCCGGGAACAACGCGCGACACGGTCGAAGAGGGGGCGGTGATCGGGGGGATCCCGGTTCGCCTCATCGACACCGCTGGACTGCGCGAACCGACCGATCCCGTGGAGGCGGAGGGGGTGAAGAGAGCGGAGGACGCCGTTGTGCGGGCCGATCTTCTCCTCCTCGTGCTCGACCGCAGCGCCCCGCTTACGACAGAGGACCGGAACCTCCTCGCGCGAGACTGGGATCGTCCCCTCTTCCTCGTTCTCAATAAGTCCGATCTTCCCCACAGAGTCGAACCGCTCGAACCTCGATCTAACAACCCGATCTACGAGATCTCGGCAAAAGAGAGAATTGGGATTGAGCGATTGACAAAGGGGATCCTCGACAGCCTCGTGGGAGGGGATCTCCCAACCAGGAATACGGTCCTCCTACTCGACACTTGGGAGAGGGATCTCCTACGCCGGGCAGATACCTCCCTGACACAAGCAGGCGATGCCGTTAGTGAAGGCCTATCCCCCGACATGATCGGCGAGGAGCTGCGTGACGCGTATACGATCACCGGTGAGCTTCAGGGGATCGATGTGAGCGAGGAGGTTCTCGACCAGCTCTTCCGGCGCTTCTGCGTGGGGAAGTGACACCTGTCCCGCGCAGAGCGGACAGGGCGTGGCAGCCGCTGAAGACGCGAGTCTTTCCCTTTCCAGACAGAGGGACTAAGATGGGTAATGTTATGTTATCCCTGTCGAGCACCTCGAGGATAGGTCTCTGGGGACGAGTCTCATGGTCGCTACTCCCCTCCCTCGTTCTCCTCCCCTTTGTTGGGGGGCGGATCGAGCTTCTCGGTCTTTTTGTGGGCCTCTTGATCCTCTCGTTCGAGACGCCGAAAGAAGGGATCGGTTCATGGGTACAGGGAATCGCCGCCGCGAGTGTGGCCGTAGCAGCCGGGTTTCGGATTCAGTTCGTGACAAATCCTGCAGGGGGTTATCTCTACCTCCATGCCCTCGCGATCCCGCTCACCATTTTATGGGTCCTTGTCATCCTTCGTCTGCGGGAAGGGCTGCAGCGGGTGGCCCCTTCGCCAGCGTGGCAGTTTGCGATCGATCTCATACTCTCCCTTAACGCGGTCTTTCTTATCCTGATCTCCCCTCAGGCGCGTGTCGATAGCCTGGCGTACGCCCTCCCGTTTGTTCTCTTGGGAGTTGCCCTCTTGGGAAACATTGTGCCCTTGCGAAAGGAACGCTCCACCATCATCCATCGGAGCATCGCGTTTGGCCTGGCCCTGTATGCAATCGGCGGAGTGATGAAAGGGCCACTCTCCCTCTCCTTGGTGATGCCGCTGGCGGCGCTCAGTC
>CBDUVB010000021.1:0-25251 GCA_965370555.1 uncultured bacterium | reverse complement strand
AGCGGGTAGCAGTCGGGCGAGCGATCGTGCGCAAGCCGAAGGTCTTCCTGTTCGACGAGCCGCTCTCGAACCTCGATGCGAAGCTGCGGGTACAGATGAGGACAGAACTCGAACAACTGCACCACAAGCTCAAGACAACGACGGTTTATGTGACGCACGACCAGGTGGAGGCGATGACGTTAGGTAGTAGAATTGCGGTTATGAAGGATGGGGTGATCCACCAGTACGCTTCGCCGCAGGAGACCTACGATCATCCGGCGAACCAATTCGTGGCGGGGTTCATCGGGAGTCCAGCGATGAACTTCCTCACGGCGAAGGTGGAGAGCAAAGGAGAGATGATCGTTCTCGTCGGGACGGGGTTCCAACTCACTCTCCCTAAGGAACGGGTGGATACACTTCCGAGCGACGTATTCGTTGGCATCCGTCCGGAGGACCTATCCGGTCCGGTCACCGACGGGGAGTCGATCATTGAGGTAAAGGTGCTGGTGACAGAACCGTTGGGAAACGAGCTTCTTGTCTACGCTGATTGTGGGGAGGACCGAGTGGTGGCAAACCTCGACCCGCACCAGCGCGTGGAGATCGACTCCACGATCAAACTGGCGGTCGACATGAATGGCCTTCACCTCTTTGACCGCGAGAGCGAGCAGACCATCCTGTAAGAAGCCCTTCACTGTGCTGCCCGTCTGCCAATAGACAGGAAAGCCCCGACGCTGTAACCATTTTTGCAGCGTCGGGGTTTGTTGTGTAACCCTTTTCGGCTCTTTGTCGTTTCGCGTGGGTATTTGATAGGGGAGGGAAGGCCGACTAAATTCACGGTCCCTTCCCCTTCCGAACTAGACCTGCCTGCTGCAGGCAGGTGTACGATTTTCCCGCACCCGTCTTGTCCAGCATGATGCCTCTGGGAATCTTTCCTCTCTGATGCGTGCGATTGCATCGTGACGGCGAATAGTTATAATCGCGCGCTTAGAGGTGGTTATAGTGTCCAAGACGATGACGGAGAAGATCCTTTCACGCCATGTGCGCGAAGGGAGCCTGGAACGGGGGGCGGAGGTCGGGATCAGAATTGACCACTGCTTGACGCAGGACTCGACAGGAACGATGGCCTGGCTCGAGTTCGAATCGCTCGGGCTGGAACGGGTTAAAGCGGAGAAGGTTGTCTCCTACTCGGATCATACCTCTCTCGGGTTTAAGGGGGAGTCGACCGACGATCACATCTTCCTCCAGACGATCGCGTCCCACTATGGAGCGCTCTTCTCAAAGAACGGGAATGGGGTTTGTCATCAGCTTCACTACGAGCGCTTCGGCGCACCGGGAAAGACTCTTCTCGGTTCTGACTCCCATACTCCAACCGCGGGTGGGCTGGGGATGCTCGGGATCGGTGCCGGCGGGGTCGATGTGGCCGTGGCGATGGGAGGGGGGCTCTTCTACCTAACCATCCCCAAGATGATGCGGGTCGTCCTCACTGGCGAGCTTCTGTGGGGTGTTTCGGCGAAGGATGCGGCATTGGAGCTCCTGCGGCGGATCTCGGTGAAGGGCGGCGTCGGCTACTTCATAGAGTTTGCGGGGCCTGGGGTGAAGACCCTCTCCGTTCCGGAACGGGCGACGATAACCAACATGTGCACCGAGACAGGAGCTACTTCGTCGATCTTCCCTGCAGACGAGATCACCGCTGCATTCTTGAAGATGCAGGGGCGTGAAGGGGACTTTACCGAACTCTCCCCCGACGAGGATGCGACATACGACCAGACGATCGAGATCGACCTTTCAACGTTGAAGCCGCTCGTCGCGATGCCCGGGATGCCGGACAATGTCTACGACATCGAAGAGGTCCTTGGAACGAAGCTCGACCAAGTGTTCATCGGTTCCTGCACCAACGGTAGTTTCCGCGATATCAAGATCGTCGCGGAGATGCTCAAGGGGAAGCACGTCTCAACCGCGATCGATGTGATCGTCTCCCCTGGTTCACGTCAGGCCTGGGAGATGCTGATGGAGGACGGTAGCTTCCTCGCCCTCACCAAGGCCGGGGTGCGGATGATCGAGCCGGGGTGCAACGCCTGCATCGGGATCGGGTTCGTCCCTGGAAACGGCCACCTCTCCTTGCGCACGGTGAACCGAAACTGGAAGGGACGTGGCGGGAACAAGTTTGGGAAGCTCGCCCTGTGCAGCCCACAGGTCGCGGCCGCATCCGCCCTCACCGGCCGGATCGCCGACCCGCGTGAACTTCCGGCGGTATCGATCAGTATCGACCGACTCACGGTGGACGACTACCTGATCCTCGATCCAGTGGGAGATCGGATGGAGATCAAACGCGCGCCGAACATCGTCCAACTCAAACCGCAAGAGCCACTCTCCCCGATCTTGAAGGGCGAGGTGTTGCTCAAGCTGGGGGACGGGATCTCGACCGACGCGATCATGCCAGCCGGACCTCTCACCCAGCACCTGCGCTCAAACCTCCCCGAGATTGCCAAGTTCACCTTCTTCTACGAGGACAAGGAATTCGCGACCCGTGCGCAAGAGAAGAAAGGTGGGTTCATCGTCGGCGGCGACAACTATGGCCAGGGTTCCTCGCGCGAGCACGCCGCCCTTGCGCCGTGGCAGCTGGGGATCAAGGCGGTCTTTGCCAAGACCTACGCACGCATCCACCGGTCCAATCTGATCAACGTGGGGATTATCCCCTTTCTCTGCGATACCGACGCCTTAGATCAGGGGGATCAACTGGAGATTGATGTCTCCAATCTGGATGGCGACATGATCCTTACCAACAAGACAAAGGGCGAGACGCTCGCTGTTCGTCACGATCTCTCTCCGCGCGAGGTGGAGATGATAAAGATGGGAGGTCTCCTCTCCTATACGACAGCGCAGAACAAGAAGCGTTAACCCGTTTCCCTTTACGAACCTGAGTCCGCGCGCACCGCTCGATCATGAGCGGTGCGCTTCTCTTTTCCTCCTGCGCCCTTGACAGGGGTCGGGTCAGGGGCTACTATACTCGCATATTAAGAGCCGTTCTCATAATATGAGAATCAACTCGGGGTGTAAGTGGCTTGACCACACTGGAGAAGTTCGTCAATATCTTGACCCTGTTCACCGAAGGGACGCCTGTGATGAGCGTTCCCGAGATCGCAATGAGCCTTCAACTTCCCACAAGCACAGCCTACCGCTACGTCTCCGCATTGAAACGGGCCGGGCTGATCGAAGAGGCGGCAGGAACAGATGGCTACTCCCTCGGTGCAAAGATCCTTGAACTCGCCCGCGCTGTTCCCAAGAAGACCCTCCAACAGATCTCAATTCCCATCATGACTCAACTGGCCAATGAGGCCGGAGAGAGCATCATACTCTGTGGACTACGTAACCATGATGGGGTCTGCCTGGAGAAGGTGGAGGGGCACCACGCCCTGCGCGTCTCTCACCGGCGCGGGGCGACCATGCCTTTGCATGCAGGGGCTTCAGGGAAGGTACTCCTGGCCTACCTCGATGAGAGCGAGCGCGATGAGATCATCGACCGGATCGAATTCACCAAGTTCTCCGGGACCACAATCACCGATCCGCGCAAACTGAAAGAAGAGTTGCGAAAAATCAGGGCCCAAGGGTATGCGGAGAGCGATGGCGAGGTCATCCGCAAAACCTACGGGATCGGAGCACCTATCTTGTCTCAATCGGGGAAGACCCTCGCAGCGTTGAGCATCTCCGCACCGATGCACCGGCTCGCGGGGAAGAAACGTGAACATACTATTAAGCTGGTGGTCACCGCCGCCAGGAGGATCACGGAAGGGTTGTTGACACAACAGGTTCAATGAGACACAAGCCACGAAGAAAAGGAGAGTGAGGTCGATGAGTAACAACCAAGTAGAGAGCGGCACCGCGATTACGATTACCGAGGGGCGCCTGAACGTCCCGGATCGACCGATCATCCCTTACATCCGCGGGGATGGTATCGGGGTGGATGTCACCCCGGTGATGCTGAAGGTGGTCGACGCCGCTGTGGAGAAGGCCTACAACGGCAAGAGGAAGATCGAGTGGCTGAAGATTTGGGCCGGGGATGAGGCGATCGCTAAGAATCATCCCGATCTATCCGAAGAGCAGATCGCTGCGATCCCTCCCGACGAGAGGCAGAATCTCTATCTCCCCGAGGAGACGATCCAGGCAGTCCGCGATTACCTGGTTGCGATCAAGGGGCCACTAACCACACCGGTGGGGGGCGGAATTCGCAGTCTAAACGTGGCCATGCGTAAGATCCTCGACCTCTTCGCCTGTGTGCGGCCGGTCTGCCACATAGGAACCCCGGCTCCGGTGAAGCGTCCGCAGGATCTGGACATCGTCTTCTTCCGCGAAAATACTGAGGACGTTTACTCCGGAATTGAGTGGCGTGCCGGAACCCCGGAAGCGGACAAAGTGATCGCCTGGCTCCGCGATGAAATGGGCGTTACGAGCATCCGCTTTCCCAAAATGTGCGGGATCGGGGTCAAGCCGATCAGCGAGGAAGGGACGAAGCGCCTCGTGCGCGCGGCGATCGACTACGCAATCGCTAACGGGCGCGAGTCGGTCACCCTCGCCCACAAGGGGAACATCATGAAGTTCACCGAGGGTGCCTTCCGCGACTGGGGGTACGAGGTCGGACGTGAGTACGAGGAGATCATCACCGAAGACGAGGTGTACAAGAATCATGGGGGGACCGTTCCCGCGGGGAAGATCCTCCTCAATGATCGCATCGCGGACCAGTTCTTCCAGCAGATGCTCCTTCGCCCGGATGAGTACGATGTGGTAGCCACGATGAACCTGAACGGTGATTACATGTCCGACGCAGCCGCGGCCCAGGTCGGCGGGCTCGGCGTCGCTCCCGGGGCGAACATCAACTATACCACCGGGATAAGCCTGTTCGAGGCGACGCACGGGACGGCACCCAAGCACGCTGGCAAGGACAAGGTCAACCCGGGGAGCGTTATCCTCTCCGCGGTGGAGATGCTCCGCTACATGAAATGGAGCGAGGCAGCGGAGCTGATCCTGTCCGGGATAAAGCGTGCGATCGCGTCCAAACGGGTGACTTACGACCTCGAACGGCAGATGGAAGGGGCGACGCTACTCTCCTGCTCTGCGTTCGGCGACGAGATAATCAAAAACCTTTAAAAGAGGGTGAATGACTGATGGCACAGAAAGGGATACGTGAATACGACGCCAAGCGCCTCATTGCGAAGGCTCTGTCCGAGTATTCGGATGGAACCTTCCGCTTCGAGGGACAGCTGGTGCTTGTCTCCCCGGAGACGGACCTCCCTGCCCTGGTGGCGGAGAATCCGTGGCTGAAGAGTAAGCGGCTGGTTGTCAAGCCGGATCAGCTGTTCGGAAAGAGGGGGAAGAATAATCTTCTCCTCCTCGATGCCGATTTCGATCAGGCGCGTGCGTGGATCGAAGAGCGGATGAATAAAGAGGTGACGATCGTGCAGACGACCGGTGAGACCACCGGACGGCTAACGCACTTCTTGATCGAGCCGTTCGTTCCCCACGAGGAGGAGTACTACCTGGCATTCACCTCCAAAGCCGATGTGGATGTCATCCATTTCTCCACTAAAGGCGGGGTGGACATCGAGGCGGTGTGGGATTCTGTCGTGACGATCGAGGTGCCGGTGGCCGCCGACGTGGCGGAGGCCGACATCATCTCTCATTTACCCGACATTGCCAAGAGGGAGACGGTCGCCAAGTTTATCAAGGCTCTTTTCTCGATCTACCGCGACTACTACTTCGCCTATCTCGAGTTCAACCCGATCGCCTTTTCGAGCGATACCGTCGTCCCCCTGGACACGGTGGCAAAACTCGACGACACTGCTGCGTTCCAGTGCACCGAGAAGTGGGGGAAGATCGAGTTTCCCAAGGCGTTTGGGAGCACTTCCACCAAGGAAGAGGCGTACATCGCTTCCCTTGACGAAAAGACCGGAGCATCGCTCAAGCTGACCCTCCTCAATCCCGAGGGACGCGTGTGGACGCTCGTTGCCGGCGGCGGGGCGAGTGTCATCTACGCGGACACGGTCGTCGATCTGGGGTACGGAAAAGAACTCGCAAACTACGGGGAGTACAGTGGAAACCCGACGACCGAGTTGACCTACGAGTACACCAAGACGGTCCTCGATCTGATGACGCGGAAGCCGGATCCGGATGGTCAGCCGAAGTACCTCTTGATCGGCGGCGGTATCGCCAATTTCACCGATGTTGCCAAGACTTTCACCGGGATAATCAAGGCACTTGAGGACTACAAGGATAAACTGCGCGAGAACAACGTAAAGATCTACGTGCGTCGCGGCGGCCCCAACTACAAGGAGGGGCTGGAGAACATGCGACGGGTAGGAGAACGGATCGGGGTTCCCCTTGAGGTCTACGGCCCGGAGACCCACATGACCCGCATCGTATCACTCGCACTGGAGGCCAAGTGATGGAAGACTACAGGCTGTTCACAAGAGAGACTAAGGCCTTCATCTACGGAGGGCAGACCCGCGCAGTGCAGCGCATGCTCGACTTCGACTACATGTGTCGCAAGGAATCCCCGAGCGTGGTGGCGATGATCACCCCCGAACGAGGCGGGTTCGAGAAGTTCTTCTGGGGGACCAAGGAGGTTCGCATCCCATGCATCACGGGCATTGCAGAGGCGACCGCGCGGTTCCCGGAGGCCGATGTGATGGTGAACTTTGCCTCACAGCGATCGGCATATGACGTGACGATGGAGGCGCTAGATAGCGATACGATCCGCACGGTGGCCGTCATTGCCGAGGGTATTCCCGAGCGGCAAGCGCGGATTATGTCCGTGACGGCGAAGAAGAAGGGCAAATGGATCATCGGTCCGGCCACGGTCGGCGGAGTCACAGCCGGTGCGTTCAAGATCGGGAACGCTGCCGGGACGATGGAGAACATCAAGATGGCAAACCTCTATCGCCCAGGCTCAGTCGGCTTCGTCTCCGTCTCGGGGGGGCTCTCCAACGAGATGTACAACGTCATTGCCCGCAACACAGATGGGTTGTACGAAGGGATCGCCATCGGCGGTGATGCCTTCCCTGGTTCCTCCCTTCTCGATCACTTGCTCCGCTACGAGGTAAATCCGGAGATCAAGATGGTAGTCTGTCTCGGTGAGTTAGGAGGGACGGCTGAACTCGAGATCGCGCAAGCGGTCAAGGACGGGCGACTGAAGAAACCGCTCGTGATGTGGGTGACCGGAACCTGCGCCAAGGTCCTTCCCGGCCAGGTTCAGTTCGGACACGCTGGCGCCAAGGCCGATTCGGCTTCGGAGACAGCCGACGCCAAGAACGCCGCCCTGCGCGAGGCTGGAGTGATCGTTCCTAACTCGTTCGACGATTACCACCTGAAGATCAAGGAGACCTACGACAAGCTTGTTGCCGACGGTGTGATCACCCCGGCTGAGGACTTCACCCCGCCGAACATCCCGATGGACTATAAGCAGGCTGTGGCCGAGGGGCTCGTGCGCAAGCCGACCGGGTTCATCAGCACGATCTGCGATGAGTCGGGCGAGGTTCACAATTACTGTGGTATCCCTATCGATGAGGTGATCGACAAGAAATATGGAATCGGCGGCGTTGTCGGACTCCTGTGGTTCAAGAAGGATATCCCGGTCTACGCGCGTGAGTTTATCGAGATCGTCCTGCAGATCATCGCCGACCACGGCCCGGCAGTCGCTGGGGCGCACAACACCATCGTCACCGCACGCGCGGGCAAGGACCTGATCAGTTCCCTTGTAAGCGGGCTATTGGCGATCGGCCCCCGCTTCGGCGGCGCGGTGAACGGGGCGGCCGAGCACTTCCTCTACGGATTCCGCAACCAGCTTCCCCCTCGGGAGTTTGTCGACGCGATGAAACAGAGGAACGTGCGGATTCAGGGGATCGGCCACCGCCTACACACGGTGGAGAACCCGGACAAGCGCGTGGAGATCATGAAGGGGTACGCGAAAGCGCACTTCAAGAAGACCGAACTTCTCGACTACACGCTATCGGTCGAAGCGGTGACGACGCAGAAGAAGAGCAACCTGATCATGAACGTCGATGGCTGCATCGGTGTGCTCCTCGTTGATCTGTTGAAGGAGCTTCGGTTCTCCGACGCCGAGATCGACGAGATGATCGCTGCGGGTTTGTTCAACGCCCTGTTCGTCCTCGGTCGCTCGATCGGCTTCATGGGACACTACTTCGACCAGAAGCGGCTCAAGCAGCCGCTCTACCGCCATCCCATGGACGAGATCCTCTACGACGTCCCGGACCGACCGGAGAAGGTGGGGTAGGGATAGGCTCAGCTTCACTCAGCCTGGAACATCATGCGGCCGGGCCCACGTGGTCCGGCCGTTGTTTTGCAGCCAGTTTTGGCTACACGCTTGTCCGATAACAGATCGCTGATATTAGTGTGTTTGATATCATTCCGGATTTATCAAATTCGGTTTACAAGCACATTTCTCTGGCGACACTTGACATGCGTAATAAATTGCGCTATGGTGGTAATCGTTTACCGTAATCGATTACGGTAAACGATTGCTAGGAGGGTTAGTGGCAACGATCAAGGATGTAGCAGCGCGGGCAAAGGTCTCTGTAGCGACCGTTTCCCATGTTATTAATGGCACACGAAAGGTTTCCCCGGCGACCATCCAACGCGTCCGCCAGGCGATGAAGGAGCTCGATTATCACCCTAACGCTGTTGCTCAGTCACTGCGCACACAAAAGACCAATGTAATTGGAGCTGTTATCTCAGATATCACAAACCCCTTCTTTGCCACGTTGATCAGAGGAGCAGAAGACGCGGCCATTGAAGCAGGATACTCCCTTATAGTGTGCAACAGTGATGAATCTTTGGAAAAAGAGGATCGCTACGTCCGGCTTCTGCAACGTCGACAGATAGATGGGCTCCTCATCTCTCCGGTAGGAGATGGCTCCCACTCCGTCGTTCACGAGCTCCCCAAGTGGAAGATCCCGTTCGTGTTCGTGGATCGCCGGGTGGAGGAGATAGCAGCCGACGTTGTGCTCTCCGATAACGTTCAAGGGGCCTACCAGGCGACTAAACATCTCATCGAACAAGAGCACCGCCTCATCGGACTTATCCTCGGGATCAAGGGAGCGACGACCACCGAGGAACGGCTGGCGGGTTATCGGAAGGCGCTCGATGAGGCCGAGATCCCCGTATCCGAAGAGCTGATCGCATACGGCGGGTACAGGCAGGAGGGCGGACGGACAACAACCGAGAAGTTCCTCGCCCTTCCCAAGCCGCCGAGCGCGATCTTCAGTACGAACAACCTGATGACGGTCGGGGCGCTCAAGACCCTCGCGTGCCGCAAGATCGTCGTTCCACAGGGCATGGCAGTGGTGAGCTTTGATGACCTCGATCTCGGTGAGCTCTTTCAACCGCCGCTCACCTCGGTCACCCAAAATCCTTATGAGATCGGAAAGATCGCTATGGGTATCCTCCTTGCCCGGTTTGATAACGGTGAGGAAGGAGCGTTTGAGGAGGTTCGTGTGCCGGTGATGCTTAGAGTGCGGGGGTCGACGTGAAGATAGCGAGGGATGGCTTTCAGGGTGTGTGGGTGGCTATGGTAACCCCGTGGGATCCCGAGAGGCGGGCACCGGACCGTGACGTCCTGGGAAGGCTTATCGACAGATTCACCAAAGCTGGAGTCACGGGCCTGTACATACTGGGAACCACCGGTGAAGGGACGCTCCTTTCCGCCGATGAGCGGGAGGCGTTCGCCGAGGCCGTATTGGAGGTCGCTGCGGGAAGTATTTCCGTTATCGTGCATACCGGCCACGATCGAACAGAGGTGACATGTGACCTGTCGCGGCATGCCGCGAAGATCGGAGCAGCAGCAGTCGCGGCTGCCTCTCCCTGCCGATACCGGTTCACGCAGGACGAACTGCGGGCACATTACCTGGAAGTTGCTTCCGCGATCGGGGAGCTTCCGCTCTTCCTCTACGATATTCCCGCTACCACCGGAAACCCGTTGAGCGGGGATCTCCTAGGCGAACTGCACGCCGAGGCACCGAACATTGTTGGGGCCAAGATCAGCCGCGGTGATTGGGAGGCGTGGGAGGAATACTTCGAATTGGCCGACGAGGTCCACCTTCTGATCGGTAAGGACGAGATGGGTCTTCCGCTCCTCTTGCTGGGAGGGGACGGCCTTGTTTCAAGCGGAGCGAACGTTTTTCCGGACCTCTATGCAGCCCTCTACCGAGCCGCAAAACGTGGTGATTACGAAGAAGGGAAGAGACTTCAGATGTTGATAACCGAGCTGTGCCGCGTTACCCGCCGCGGTCACGTTCCCACGATCAAACGGGCGTTGTCGCTCCTGGGATGGGAGGTTGGGCCTCCTCTGCCTCCGCTGCGTCCCGTGCCGGCCGCGGAAGGCGACGACTTAAAAGCGCAACTCATGATCCTGGAAGGCAGGGTGGCACAGTTGATTAAGAAAGGGGGTGATAGCAAGAAGCAGTAGTCTCTGGAGTAATCGGAACCGAAAATGAAAGGGAGGTGCATTTAAATCATGCATAAAACTTGGAAACTTGGGATTTTGCTTGTAGGTTTACTGTTTGTGGTGGGTTTGCAGACGCTAGCAGCAGGCCCGATAAAGATCACGTTCAACACGCCTTTCCACGAGTCCGATGCGCAAGCAATGGAACAGATCATCGATGGCTTCAACGCCTCTCGCACGGACATACAGGTTGAGTTGATCCAGGGAAGCTGGACGTCGTACTACACTGAACTACGCCTTGCGGCTATTGCCGGGAACGCGCCCCAACTAGGCATCAGTCACGTCAATAAGCTTGTTGAGATGGTGGACTTCTTTACCCCTCTCGACGACCTTTTCGGTGGCGTCGGGATCGGACCGGATGACTTCGGGACGGCGAACTGGAATGCCGGGCAGCTTAACGGGCAGCAGTACATGATCCCGTTGGATACGCACGGATTTGGCATGTTCTACAACAAGGACATCTTCCGCGAGGCCGGCCTCGATCCGGATAACCCTCCGGCGACACTGGAAGAGCTCCTTGACGCCTGTGATGCAATCAAGGCTGCTGGATACTACGCTTGGCACCCGGCAGAGGATGGGGCACCTCGGAAGTACCGCCGTTCTTGGTATGTGAACTTTTGGCAAATGGGTGGAGAGCTGTTCGACGCCGGATATACGAAGGCCTTATTCAACAATGCGAAAGGTCTGCTGGCTCTCCAATTCCTCGTGGACGTCTTCAACGACTTCGGCTACAACGGGGTTGGTGGAAATGGGCCCAACCAATTCGTCGCCGGGAGACTCGGCATACTTACCGGGGGCAACTGGTACTATGGGCTGATGACCGGAAGCGACATCGACTGGGGCTACATGAAGATGCCGAACCTCTTCGGCACTGCATACACGTGGGGCAACTCTCACAACATCGTCATTCCATTCCAGCCGGCGGGTACTTCTGACGCGGTCTATGCTGCGGCGATGCAGGTGGCTCAGTATATCGTCCAGCACTCCAGCATATGGACCATGTCCGGAGGCCACATCACTGCGTTCCTGGACGCCCAGGGGGACACTGATCTGTTGGCTTCCGACTACTGGCAGAAATCCGGGTACCTTCTTGCCGAAATGGCGAACGCTGGTCTAGTTCACTTCCCAATCAACCATCCGAAGGGCTCACAACTGGAGAGTGCGCTTCAGTCGAACATCGAGCTTGCTGTGACTGGACAGATCACTCCGAAGGAGGCTCTGGATCGAGCCGAGGCGGAGTGCAATCGTATTCTGCAGGGCAACTAGCAGAACCTCATGTGGGGCGGAGCGCGACTCCGCCCCCTTTCACAACACAACTATGAAGCAACGATTAGGTGAATTTCTTTATCGGCACAAGGGTATCGAAGGGCTACTCTACGTATTTCCCTTTGTAGCGCTGTGGACCGTTTTCCTTGCGGCACCTGTTGGCTATGGCTTTTACATCAGCCTCTTCAACTGGAATCCAATGAAGGGTTCGAAGTTTGTTGGGTTTGCCAACTACATAGATCTGTTCAAGGAGCCACGATTCTGGAACGCTGTTGCCAACACCTTCAAGTTCGTAGCAATGGTGATCCCTCTCATCATGGGGCTTGGTCTTCTCTTTGCATTGATGGTTTGGGGTTGGGGACGGACACGCAAGGGCATGGCGTTTATCCAAGTGGCGCTCCTTCTTCCATACATGCTCACCGTCTCGATTGTCTCCATCATCTGGCGGTGGCTCCTCGATCGTGATTTCGGGCTTGTCCAACGGTCCCTGACTACAGCCTTCGTAGAAGCCCCCGTACTCCTTAGTGATCCCGGCTGGGCCCTTCCTGCGATTGCATTTGCAACGGCTTGGTGGTTGGTTGGTTACCGCATGGTCGTTCTCCAGGCAGGCCTTGGGGAGATTCCCGCGGAGCTATTTGAAACCGCGGCCCTCGATGGCGCCCGTCCCCGGCAGCAATTCATCCATATTATCATCCCGCTTCTGAAGCCAGCACTCTTGTTCTCATTGGTCCTGACCATTATCTCGGGATTCAGAACCTTCGGGCAGGTACTCATGATGACAGAAGGAGGCCCTGGAAGAGCAACGGAGGTCCTTGCCATGTACATGTACTTGACCGGGTTCGACTACTTCAATCTCGGCAAAGCAGCTGCAGCAGGCATTGTCCTCCTGTTGATGATCCTCGGAATGACCCTGGTTGGCATCCGTCTCCTGGGGCTGAAATCGGAGCTCCAATGAGATATATCCGCCGGTATTTGCCCTATGTTGTGATGTACGGAATCGCGTTCTTGTGGGTCATCCCAGTCCTTTGGATGGCTGATACCGCATTCAAGCCACAGAGCGAGATCTTCCGCATTCCGCCGACTTGGGTTCCCAGTCATTTCAGTCTGGAACACGTGTCTCGTCTGTTCACCGAGTGGCCGTTTTTCCGCTGGTTGCTGAACAGCCTCATTATGGCAACGAGCGTGACGATCGGTTCCTTGGTTGTATCGACGCTTGCTGCGTACTCCTTCGCAAGAATGAAGTGGCGCGGCCGAGACACGCTGTTTGTTGTCCTGCTCGTGTTCATGCTGCTCCCTTGGCAAGTGAACATCGTGCCGCTTTACTTCATGATGTCCAAGTTCCACTTCTTGAATACCTTTCAGGGTGTAGCGCTTCCTATGATTGCGATGCCGATCGGAGTCTTTCTGTTGCGCCAATTTTTCATTAACATACCGAAAGATCTCGAGGATGCAGCGAAAATTGATGGATGTACAAGCTTCGGGATTCTTCTTCGAGTGATTATCCCTGTATCCAAACCTGTATTTGCTGCCTTTGGGGTCTTCATGTTTAACTTCGCCTGGAACGAATTCTTCTGGTCAATGATCTGTTTGAAGAAGATCAGCGTCGTCACGCTTCCGGTAGGACTGAGACTCCTACAGAGCGCCTATGAACTGGATTACGGTCTAGTCCTTGCCGGGGCGTTGATGGCATCACTTCCGTCAATGATCGTTTTCCTACTGCTGCGTCGGCATATTATCCGCGGCTTCTCATTGGCGGGCTCGGGAACGAAAGGATAGCCGGATGCAAGAGGATCCCTATGTCGCACTGTCGACACATAACGTATAAAAGGATAACCTAATGAACCAAGAGTTTTGCATCGAAACAACACCTGAGCATCCAATGTGTCATGCCTCAAGCATCTGCCAGTTGCCAGGCGGCGACCTCCTGGTCTGTTGCTATACTGGTAAGCAGGAAGGATCTCCAGACCAGGTGATCATCGGAAGTCGCTACACGGCACAAGAAGGACGTTGGAGCCGCCCGGAGGTTTGGGTGAGTGTGGCGAACCGCGCAGCCGGGAATCCTCGAATCTTCATGGGTCCGGAAGATGGAGAAGTCTGGCTGGTTGCTCCTGTGGATTATGGCGCGTGGTGCAGTGGAGGCACATGGCTCTTCCTCAAGCGATCTCGCGATGAAGGAAGAACCTGGAGTGATCTAGAGCTTCTTCACTTCCAGCCGGGGATTCTCGGGAAGAACAAGCCCCTGGTTGAGGGTCGGTTCTGCATTCTGCCTGTTGAATACGAGGTCTCCTGGAGTACTTGTTTTCTCCGCACCGAGGACGCAGGCAAGACGTGGGAGGTATACGGCGACCTTGGACGAGAAGCGGGCGCGCACCTCATCCAGCCATCGCTGGTACGGTTGTCCGATGGCCGGCTTGTGGTGTACATGCGATCACAGGAAGACCGCATATTCGCGTCCTACTCGCACGACAATGGCAAGACATGGTCCCATGCGAAGCCCACGGACGTTCCCAACAACAACAGTGGGCTCGATGTCGCGAGGCTTAGGTCTGGGAATCTCGCACTCGTCTGCAATCCAACCACATCCAATGCCAGGCTGGACAAGCTTGACCAAGGTTGGCCGGCTCAAATGCCGGTTGATTTCGATACATGGGGTCTAAGAACTCCGCTCGACGTCTTGGTATCCGTGGACGAAGGGGTTGCGTGGAAAAGAGCAATAAGACTGGAAGACGGCCCCAGCGTCTACAGCTATCCGGCGGTCATTCAATCGGATGATGGGTTGATTCACATCACATACACCTACGAAAGACGGGCGATCAAGCATGTGGCGCTCTCCGAGGACGAATTGTTGGAGGGTTTGGCCAAGAACGGGGAAAAGGGGCTGCAATGAAGAAGAGAAAGGTCGGCATCCTCACCTTCTCAGATGGACGGGCTGCGGTTCACAAGGATGTGGAGCCGCTGAATCTTCAGTATCAGAAGCAACTAGCGGACGCACTGCGAGAAACGGGCGAGGTGGAGCCCATTGTTGGTCAGAGTATCATCTGGACGAATGAACTAGCGAAACAGGAAGCCGCCCGGCTGGCGCGCGAGGAATGCGAATTGACCATCTTCAACTTCGCCGTCTGGAGCTTCCCGCACTTGGCAGCCATCGCCTCGCGATTCGCCCCAGGACCGTTTCTCCTCCTTTCCAATATCAACCCAGAGTACCCGGGTATGGTGGGCATGCTTGCCTCGGCAGGAGCTCTCGACCAGATCGGGACCTTTCACGGTCGTATGTCAGGAGACATCACCCACGAGGCCGTGCTGCGTCGCGTGATGTCATTCATCCGAGCGGGCTCTTCCCTTCATAGGATCAAGGGAGAAACGTTTGGTCTCTTCGGCGGCCGCCCCATGGGGATGTACACGGCAGTCGCAAACAGCGACCAGTGGATGGCCCAGTTCGGAATCGATGTTGAGCACATTGACCAATCGGAGATCATCCGCCGGTCGGGAGAGGTGCCCAAGGAGGAAGTCGAGCACGCGTTCGAGTGGCTGTCATCCAAGATCGGGAAGATCCACTACGATGGAGAGCAACTGACGCCGGACAAGCTCAAGCTTCAGATCCGAAGCTACATCGCAGTACGACAGATAATCGACGAGATGACCCTCGACTTCGTCGGTCTCAAGGGGCAGCCTGAGCTGACGAACCACTTCGTCACCATGGACGTAACCGAGGCGCTCTTGAACGACCCCTACGACTGGAACGGTCCGAAGGAGACGATCGTCACCGCTACCGAGGCCGACATGGACGGGGCTCTCACCATGGAAATCCTGAAGCACATCACCAGGGCCCCGATCATGTTCGCCGACCTGCGCCACTACGACGAGGAACTCGGTGTCTTCGACCTTTGCAACTCCGGGAACCACCCGACTTTCTTCGCAGGCAAGTCCCTCGATCCGGACGTAAACCTTCCAAAGGTGCAGTTCTATCCTCAGGGTTTCTACTTTCCAGCCGGGGGAGCATCTGTGCGCCACTTCGCGGCGCCCGGGAAGGTTACGCTCGCCCGCCTCGCTCGCCGCTCCGGCAAGTATTGGCTGGCGATCGTCCCCGGAGAGTTCATCGAACTGCCCGAAGAAGACGCGGAGAGGAAGGCTCGAGAGGTGCAGATCGATTGGCCGCATGCCTATGCACGCTTCGAAGTAGGTCCAGAGGAGTTTCTCTCCGAGTATGACTCAAACCACATCCATGCCGTCTACGGTGACTGGGTGGATGAGCTCATCTGGGTGGCGAAGATGCTCCAGATTCCGTATCGGCTCTTCACGAAGTGAGAAAGATGGAGAAGTTTCTGATAGGGGTCGACATCGGCACGCAAGGGACAAAGGGAGTACTCGTAAGCCCAAACGGTGTCGTCTTGAACACAGCCACCGTGGAATACGGGGTGTTGCACCCACATCTTCTCTGGGCGGAGCAATGGCCGGATGTCTGGCTCGACGCGAGCTGCGCGGTGATCAGAAGGCTGCTTCAGGGGGCGGACGCGCGCGCCATCGCCGGGGTGTGCATCAGCGGACTCTACGGTGGAAGTGGCGTCCCACTCGATGCCGAGATGAAGCCGGTGCGCCCCTGCCTGATCTGGATGGATCGTCGCGCAACCGAAGAGGTGAAATGGATAAAGCAGAACGTTGACCTCGATCGTCTGTTCTCCATCACGGGAAACTGGGTGGATACGTACTTCGGGTATGCAAAGATCCTGTGGATCAAGAACAATGAACCGAGGAATTGGCAGAGGACCGCGCTCTTTCTCCCACCCAACGCCTACGTCAATTTCCGTCTCACGGGCGAGGTGGCGATCGATAGATCTTCGGCGGGGAATATCGGCGGACTGTACGACATCCACGCCCACCGGTGGTCGAAGGAAATGGGACAAGCGCTGAAGATCCCTATCGACCGTATGCCAGCGCGGATCGTCGCTTCCCAAGAGGTGATCGGGGAGATCACGGAGGAGGGATCTAAGCTCACCGGTCTGACGCCAGGAACCCCTGTGCTTGCCGGAGGAGTCGATGCTCCGATGGCCACCTTCGCCGCCGGGGCCCTCTCACGGGGAGATAACGTGGCAATGATGGGGACATCCACCTGCTGGGGGATCATCCATACTGGCGATGGTTTCTCACCACGGCTTGTATCGATGCCCCATGTCATCGATAGCGAAAGGGAGATCTACACGTGGGCGGGATCAGCTACCTCTGGAGCGTTGGCCCGTTGGTTCCGAGATACCCTCGCGCAGACTGAGATAGAACAGGCCGGACAGACGGGACAGGACGCTTTTCAGCTCCTCGATGAAGCAGCGAAAAAGGTGAGACCGGGCTGTGAGGGTCTCTTGGCTCTGCCGTACTTTATGGGGGAACGGGCCCCTCTCTGGGATCCACATGCACGCGGCGCGTGGGTCGGTCTCACTTTGTCGCACACCAAAGCACACCTTTTCCGCGCCCTGCTCGAGTCAACAGCATATGCACTCCGGCACTCAATCGAGGAGGGAGAAACGGCCGTTTTGCCACTGAAAAAAGAGACCATAGTTGTAGGTGGAGTTGCTAAATCCCCTCTTTGGCTTTCCCTTCTTGCCGATATCACTGGGATACCCATTCGCACACTGGCAACGGATGGGATCGGGGCCCCACTCGCCGATGCCTTTCTTGTCGGATTGACGATAGGCCTGGTGGATAACCGCGAAGAAATCCGGCAGTGGATACGCTACACAGAGCCATTCTTACCCGATTCTAGGCGGCACGCATTGTACAATCAGTACTATCGTGTTTATCGCCGCCTGTACAAAGATCTGAAAGACGAGTTCAACACATTGGCGGAACTATCGAAAGAAGCCGCTGACACATGATCGTCACAGGTCTGTTCAAAGCTTCGTTTGCTCTCGGGCTTTTTTTCGTTGTCGCGTGGATAACTTGACTTCGTACGGAATTCGGATACTCTGTAGCCAAGTATGGCTATAGCCAGAAATGGCTACGGAGGAGATTATGAAGGAAACCCCGTTCAAAGTGGGAGGTCTCGTTGAGCCACCGTATTTCGTCGGACGAGAAGAAGAGTTGGCCAAGCTCTGTGATGATGCTAGGAACCTCACACAGAACAATCTGATCCTTGCGCCGCGGCGGTACGGGAAGTCTTCCCTACTACACAATTTAAAGCTCAATCTGCAACAAGAATCAGGCCTGCTGATTCCATATGTCAACTGTAGGGAGATCGCAAGCTACGCCGATTTTTATCGCGCGACAGTTATGGCCCTTCTTTCCGAGTACGAACGAAAGACGCGGATCGCCGGCCTTTTGCAGGCATTCCGTGTCGTATTCAAAGCAAAGTTTCTAAAGGCAATCAAGCAGATTGAGGAGGTTGGAGGAAGTCTGGATGAAGTGGGCCGGATGTATCTTCGCTTTCGTGAGCAAGCAGTAGATGAACGGGAACTTGTACAAGCAGCGTTCAGATTTTTCCGCTCGTTCGCGCAAGAGAAAGATGTTCGGATTCTCTTCCTGCTCGATGAATTCCAGGAGGCAGCGGAATTTAACGGGTATCTATTCAATCTCTTCAAGAAAGAACTAGATGAAGCTCCTACCATTCGCTATTTCTTCTCCGGCTCCTCAATGAAGATGCTATCTGATATCTTCCTGCGGGAAGACGCTCCGCTCTACCTCATGGTCTCTCGCCACTACATGAAAGCGTTACAGGAGGACGATATTGTCAGCTTCGTTCAGGAACGGCTGGCAATTGTGGACCTCTCGATCATGCAACACACCGCCAAGATCTTCCACAAGCTAACAGGCGGAATCCCGTATTATATCCAGAAACTGGGCGTTATTGTGTCCCAATCCGCCATGTCAGAAGGAAGAACTACGGTTGCTCCTTCCCATGTTGACAACGCCTTCGCCGCCATGCTGGAGGAGCTGGATAGCGAGTTTGAAGTTCGCTGGCTCTCAAGATTTAGCAATCAGCAACGACGCATCGTACAAGCACTTTCCGAGCTCGGTGAAGCCAGGTTGAAGGATATTGCTGCTGAGATGATGGTTCACTCCCCTGACATCTCGTCAGCGATCTCAAGGCTGAAGGATATGATGATCTTGCAAAGGCGAGAGAATGGATCTTACTACATAACCGACCGGGTGTTTGCAGCGTGGATCGCCAGCATGTAGCCATTTCGGGCTATAGCCAGATCTGGCTATAGCCCACTGGTCCGTAGCCTTAGTTTCAAAACGGTAACGACTTAGAAGAGAACCCTATCCCTAAGCGCTAATGGTGGTATTGACACCTTAATAACGCGAGCTAGACGATCATCGTCTAGTTGGCTCCAAGAGCCGTGTGACAATCGCTCTTGCCTCAATCAAGTCGACGGCCTTATGGTGGGACACACCCGCAGGCAATAGGTCGCGGACCCAAGGTTTACTCCCGACAAGGATGAACTCTCCAATCCCGGCTCGCTCGGCCGCGATGAGATCCAGGTGCGCATCTCCGATTGCAAGCGCCTCATCAGGGCGTGCGCCCAGCTGCTCCAGAGCGGAAAGAAAGGCCTGTGGATGAGGTTTGAGTGCTCCATCATCGCGGCTTAGGACAAGGTCAAACGAAAGAGGATGACGGCCGAGGACGCTCTCAACGCTGCGACGAGAGTTGTTGGTGATGAGAGCACACTTGGCACCAGCATCCTTCAAGCATCGGAGAAGCTCCTCTGTCCCAGGGACGAGTGTTCCGTTCTCGACCCCCAGGGCTTCGTGGCGCTCCAGTATCTGGATACCTCGTCCCTGTTCTTGTGGCGCCAGATCCATGAGCTGCATGTAGATCGAACGGCCATCAAAGGGGAGACCGATCTCGCGACGTACGGCCAGCCAATCGATCGGAGCATCCCAGATCGTTCCATCCATGTCAAAGAGTGCCACGCGAATCGTCATAGGAACGTGATGGTAACCGAAAATGAGGCAAGGTGAAATCTCAACGACAGTCATCTTCGTTGCTAGCCGTAACTATCCTATGCAAATCAGGATTGCCACGCGCGCTTCCGGAGATACTTCCTCCGAAAACACCAAGAATGAAGGCCTGACCCCAGTGCTTCTTCCTTAGAATAGTCTCCTCACTATAGCTTGGAGGAGCGGGTTCTTCATGCGGTTCATCATCCAGGTCTCGGAGACACGCTTGGTCAGGAAGGACATGGTGGGGAAGCTGTGCTGGAGGAACATAATCTTGTGCATCCGTAGCTTGTTCTGAATGGCCAATCCCCACTCACCGATCATCTCCCCTGATCCCTCGCCGACGATCGTTGCGCCGTATATTCGGCCGGTCTTGCTTACGTAGGCCCGCACCGATCCGATGGCGATTCCCTCTGCAATTGCGGCGCCGTAGTCTGCATATCGCTCTTCGACAACCTCGTAGGCGATCCCCCTCTCTTTGAGGTCCTTCTCCATCGCCCCGACATGGGAGACCTGCGGCTCGGTGAATACGGTCCACGGGACGAGGTAACGACGGAAGTTCATCCTGAACGGCCACGGAAGCAGCGCATTCATCAGGGCGATCATCCCTTGGTGCATCGCCGCGTGTGAGAACAGGTGCGCTCCATTGCAGTCCCCCGGAGCGTAGATGTTCCGTTGGCTTGTGAGCAGAGTCTTGTCGATCTTGATTCCTCTTTTGTCGTAAGCCACACCGGCGTTCTCCAGTTTGAGGGATGAGAAGTCATACCGCCTGCCGGCAGCGATAAGGAGTTTCTCAGCAAGCAACTTCTCGCCGCGGTCTGTATGAACCACGATCTGGTCATCCTCCTTCTCTACACCGGTGATCTTGCGGCCGTTGTACACGCTGATCCCTTCATCGGAGAAGACCTGTTCCAGTAACTGACCGGCCTCCGGATCGGTCTGAGGGATGAGGTGTGGATCCATATGCACTACCGCAACCTTACACCCCAATCGGCTGAACGCCTGTGCCATCTCGCTTCCGATTGCCCCTCCGCCGATGATTACCATGCTCTCCGGGATCTCGCTCAGGGCAAAGAGGGTCTCATTGGTTAGAAAGTCGACCTTGTCGATTCCGGGGATCGGTGGAACAGCAGGGCGAGTTCCGGTGCAGATGAAGACCCGCTTGGCGGTGTACTCCTTCCCTCCTACCGCAACCGTGTGCGGATCGATAAACGATGCCGCACCCTCGCGCAGCTTGAGGTCCACCTTGCTGAACATGGCGGTCGTCTTCTTGTCGTTGACGTAGGTTAGATGCTCGGCGATCCGGGTGAACGGTCTCACCGGGTGTGGTGGGCTGCCGCCCTCAAGTGCCCATCTGTCCAGTTTTTTGAACACATGCCTGGATTGCGCCATGCGCAGAAGAGCCTTGCTGGGGATACATCCGACGGTCATGCACTCGCCGCCTAAGGCGCGCTGTTCGATCCCGAGTACCCGGAGGCCCATATTGGAGGCCATCACGGCGACCGCCATCCCTGCCGGGCCGAGTCCGATTACGCTTAAATCATAGTCATATCTCATCTGTCGCCCCTTTCTCTCGCCAAGGTTCTAAGATCGTAGAGAAAACATCGTTTCTATCTCTATGTGCTGTGATTTCTTCTCCTCTTCTTTTCCCCTTGTTTTCTGCTCTTCTTGGCGTCTTTGCGCCTGCCTGTGCCGGTACGGCAGACAGGCCTTTGCGAGATACAATCCTTTTTCTCTCGCCCGCTCGCTACGCTTACTCAAGCCGCAAAGGTGTCACGACACCAAGTGTCTAGACACAAGATTGCCAAGGAATATTGGTTTTCACTCTTCGTGTCTCCGTGTCCCCGAGTCCCCCCTTCCCCCCGCCTGTCAGAATACGACGGCATACAGATCTCTGCGGCTCGGCGAGAGACTTATCTCGTTAATCTTTTTTTGGGTTACCGTCAAGGAGGCGTTTCTCTCCGTTGAGCTCTCTGATCTGTTTGATATCCTGAGTCACCTCAATCGTCCCCAAGTACGACCCGTCCTTGTCTTTCACCGGGAAGTAGCGGATGTAGGCTGTCTTTCCCGACAGATCTATCCAGAATGACGCCTCATCGCGCTTCCCGGACTTAAAGTCATCTAAGATCCGATTGACCACGTGCACGCTCTTTTGCGGGTGACAGTTTTGCACCTTGCGGCCGATGATCGCCTCACTGCGCACGAAGATGCGGCCTGGCGCTTGGTTGAAGTAGCGCACAGTGTCTTCATTATCGATGAACGTGATATCCACTGGGAGGTTGTCAAAGATCGCTTCGATCTCGTTGATGGAGAGCGAACCTGCACTGAACATAAGTTTACCCTGCTCGTCCCGATGTTTTGTCTCTTCCTCGCCTGCGGGTGGAGGAGGGGCATCGGGGGTGAACGACGTGTAGCCAATCTCATCGAACTGGGATCGTATCGAGTGCCATTCCGACTCGGCGATCACCTCGAGTGCGCTTGGATAGAGGATACTGTTCTCCTTTTCGAAGTGCCCGGCGAACAGTTCTGCTAGGTCGTTTGCGCTTGCGGTGAGCCTCTCTTCCGGATCATCGTTCACCAGATCGACCACTTCTTTGCGTGCCGCGCGGATGCGGTCGTGCTCCATCCACATGATTGCCGGTGGTTCAGTTATCCCGTGTTTCTCCAGGTACGGGAAGAGGACGTTCTCCTCGCGCAGGTAGTGTGACTCCGATTCGATGAGCTGCTGTGTGAGGAGATCCATCTCCTGCTTGTCCGCACCGGTCCTTTCGGGGTGACGGGAGATCTCCTCCAATCGGCGTGCGATCTTGAGCATCTTCGCATGCTCTTCCATCAGGATGTGGATCGGATGCCAAGTAGGGGTAGGATGATCCGCGTGTGTTGTCGCGCGGAACAGCTCCATGTGGACATCGCACAGCTTCTCCATCTGCTCACGCGGGACACCCTCCTTGATCAACTCTGCCTCCAGTTGTGAGATCTCGAGCGGTGTCACCGTTCCCAAGAGCTGCTCGAACTCCTGTTTGAGATTTGCCGGGCTTTCTCCCGCATGTAGACGAGCGATCATCCCCCGCAGGGCTTCTTTCCTTTCTCCGGTCAATTCACTCATTATGCCTCCTGACTAGTGCTTGCTAGCTTATCTGCCACGGTTCCTATCGTTGTCTGTTCGAGGAAGGCGATAATCTGATCGCGCACCGGGTCCCACACGCTGTGCAGTGGGCAATCCAGCCGTCCATCGCAAGGAGAAAGCTCGAATACACACTCTCGAAACCAGTTATCGCCCTCGATTGTGCGCACCACATCTGCCAAGCTGGTCTGGTGTGGCGAGCGGGCGAAACTTATCCCCCCGTTCTTCCCCCGCGTAGAGCTGAGGATTCCCGCTCGTACAAAGGGCGGTACAAGCTTGGCGAGGAATGCCGCTGGGATCTCCTTTTTCGCTGCCAGATCCTTCACCAGAACCGGCCTATCGCTCGACCGACGGGCCAACTCTACGAGCGCGATCACCGCGTACTTTGTCGTCAACGAGTAGAGCATACATCCTCCAGATAAAACGATCTTTTTATCGCTTTATTATATAGAGGGATTTCCCTTTTTCAAGGTAACCACGAAGCTTGCTTCTCGAAGCGCGCTTCCAGCGGTACTTCCAAATTTCGAAAACACCAAAAATAAAGATCTTACCCCGGCGCGGCGTGTGTCTGAATCGTCTATTGTCTTGCGTTGCGCAATATGCTAGGATACGACGAAAGACAAGAAATCTGTCTCTCATGTGTAACCTCCTGAACGAAGCACGGGCGGGGGCCTAGCCAGTAGGCAAAGTGTTGGTATTGGTTGCCAGCCCTGCTTCCTCCTAGAGCACCAAACGAAATATCAAGTTGGAGGTGGTAGGAATGCCAAATTGGAAGCGGAACTTCGACAAACTGTCGATCTATGTCCCTGAAAAGAAGATGCTGCAGAAGCCAGTAGAACGGTTGATCAAGCTGGGGAAGAAGAAGAATCGTTCCATCAACTACCCCCTCGTTGAGGCGATCCTGGAATACATAAAGGGGTAAGAAGGATGACGGAGGCATAGCATGGCACAGTCCTGCCAGTACAAAGGATGCAATGTTCCAGTCGAGGCCGGTAGCAAGTTCTGTATCTTCCATAGTCCAAGCCCAAAGGATCTAGAGAAATTCAAAAGCGCTTTATCGGACCAGCTTAATGAGGTTGGTCTTGCTGAAGATCGCAATGGGCGGTATTCCTTTACTGGCTACGTATTCCCTACAACCATAGCGGTAAGCGGTTCACCAATAGATAGGATACTGCTACCACAAACGATCGAGGGGGATGCCGAGTTCGACGGCGCGCAGATCGAGGGGGATGCCTTGTTCGACGGCGTGCAGATCAAGGGGGAGGCCTGGTTCACCGACGCGCAGATCGAGGGGGAGGCCTGGTTCAACGACGCGCAGATCGAGGGGGGTGTCTGGTTCGACGGCGTGCAGATCAAGGGGGAGGCCCAGTTCGCCAACGCGCAGATCAAGGAGGAGGCCCAGTTCGCCGACGCGCAGTTCGAGGGGGGTGTCTGGTTCGCCGGCGTGCAGATCAAGGGGGGTGCCTCGTTCGCCGACGTGCAGATCGACGGGGAGGCCTCGTTCGACGGGTGTGACTGTAGATCTCTACTGTTGCGGCTCAACAAGCCGCGCATTCGCGGATGGGGGAACGAAAGATGTGGGATTCTCATCAGCGATCCAGAAGCTGCTGTCTCATTTTGGCGTTTGGCACAACGCGTCTTCAGTAGAATGGGGGAACGGGAAAAAGCTGACGCTGCCTTCTACTTCGAACGGCTCAACCGCTGGAGAGTCCTTCGACAGAACAAGGCCGATGCTGATAAGACCGGGATAAAACGATTGTGGAAAAACTGGATAATAAGGCCAGGGTATTGGGTCCTTTTCTTGTTGGACTTGTTGTTCGTTCGCTGGACAACTGCCTACGGTGCTAGTGTAGCGCGGCTGTTCCTCACGTGGTTCCTGGTAATTGGGGGATTTGGCATCACGTTCTCCATGGTACCAAGGCTCATTGAGCGCGCTGGCGCTCAGGTGTGGTCGCTTCGAAACTGGATTGTCGGCATTCACTACAGCGTCACAACCTTTGCTACACTTGGGCTCGGTCGCATCGGGCCGGGGTCATCACGCTTGGGTATGGTGCTGACATCTATTGAAGCAACCCTTGGGGCAGTTCTCATTGCGTTAGCAGTCTTAGTCATAGGGCGAAAGTTCATGCGGCAGGGCTAGTTTCTATCCTTCGCAACGGTTTGACCGTCGTGCCGCGAAAGGATTTCAGAGCGCCCTGAAGCTCCTCATCGAGTTGAAGAGCGTCGAGCAGATCAAGGGGACACTTCCCCAAGGGAACACGTTCCCAAAGGCATCCATGAGGCGCAGTTGCTGACCTACATAAAGCTGGCGGGGGTGAAAATCGGACTCCTGATGAACGTCAATGTCACCAAGATTAAAAGCGGGATCAAACGCTTCGTCCTTTAACTCCTTCGTGCTCTTCGTGTCCTTCGGTGCGCCAGGCTAAGCCTGGCCGATCTTGTG
>CBDUVB010000020.1:0-27408 GCA_965370555.1 uncultured bacterium | reverse complement strand
TTCAACTTGAGATTCCCTGTGGTCTTGCCACAGGGTTTCCTTATACCCCCTCTCCTTGATAGGAGAGGGTCGGGGTGAGGTGAAATAATGAAATCCCGGTTTTGACCTTCAGGTCAAAATGAAATTGGCGGAATACCCTGTAGTCTTGCTACGGGGATAGTCAATTTCAAGGGATTTCTTTATTCGCTAAATCTTTCAATTCTAGAACCCCACATAGAGAGAGATAATCGGAACGATCACTCCCCCGATCGGGATACCTGCGAGCCCCATCCAGAATGCCCCAGCCAGAAACCCCATTCCGATCCCCTGCGGGTAATTGAACTGGCCCCAGTACCCTTCTGGAGCAGCGACAGTGGGCATGGCGATCGCAAATGCAACCGCGAAGCTGATTCCTCCGGCAACGGCACACCCTACAAAACCCAAGCCGGCGCCGAGGAAGGGAGACGCGAGGAGCGAGGGTTGACGTACCAGGGTCATCTCAGCGATCCACCGACTGGCCAGCGCACCGGTGACAGCAGCCACAGCGGCAACGGGAATAGCGACGAGAAGCGACTCGGAGAGAGGGGTACCCGCCGGAACAAGACCGAGACCGGTGGCCATTCCCCCTCCAAGACCGAGAACCGCTCCAAGGAGCGTCATCCCGGTACGTACTCGCTCCACCTTGTCTGCAGGAAGATCGTTTCCGATAACGGAGAGGCCGGGAACTAAGACCACCATCAAAAAACAGATCAGCATCCGTATCCGTTTCATAGTAGTTTCATCGTAGGGAGAAAGTGGTATCCTTGTCAAGTGTGGTATCGCATTTTGGAGGATCGATCGGAAGTGCAGAAAACAAAGGAAAGATCGAGCTCGCTTATCCGGTTTAAGAGCACGCCTCTCGATCGTGTACCGCGGTTGAAAACGCGGCTTGCGTTGCGCTGGCAGGACCCTATCCTCGGGATGATCGATCGACTCCCCATCGGTTCGTTCCGATCGCGCGCCTTTCGTCGAGCCCTACAACGGCTCGTAGGCGGGGTCCTTTGGTCGATCAAACTTGAGGTGAACAACGTCTGCGGTCTTTCCTGTCGGATGTGCTACACAAAGAAAGGGGAGGATCTCCTCCCGATGGCCGATATCAAGAGGCTGCTCGATGATATTGCAAATGCGGGAACGCGCCTTGAGATCCTCGGCGGAGAACCTCTTTTGCGGGATGATCTGGCTGAGATCATCCGCTACGCGAAAGAGGAGGCGCACGTTCCGCAGGTCGTCCTCTACACAAACGCACTGGGTGCCGATCGCGCTCGATCTGAAGAGCTTCACAACGCGGGGCTGGACGTGGCGATTGTTAATCTGGTCTCGTGTGACGAGGAGGAGCATGACGCGTTTGTCGGCGTGGGTGGCGCCTGGACACAGACGACAAGCGGGGTTGCGCATCTCCGGGAAACGGGCATTGAGGTGTACACCTTCAGTGCTCTCCACCGGGTGAACGTTCATAGAGTCAAGGAGATCTACGCGTTCGTCAAGAAGGAGCTCGGGGCACACGCCCTCTTCTACCAGTACATACCGCAGGTGAAAGGTGATTCCCTCATTCCCGACAAGGAGGCGTGGGCAGCGGCGAAGCACTTCGTCCTCTGTGAGGCGAACAAGCCACATGCTCGCTTTGTCAGGAACTTTAGTACCCTGGTTGGCTCGGCTTGCTCCGGCGGCTACTTCGTGTTCACGGTGAAGGTGGACGGCACAGTGACCCCTTGCCCGTTCATCTCCGACATTCCGCTTGGGAACATCAAGGAGAGATCGATCTGGGAGATCATGCGAGATCGATTCAACGTACCAGAGTTCATCGAGTTTCAATCACTGCCGGCAGAATGCAAGGATTGTACTTACGCCAATATCTGTAACGGCGGATGCAAAGCGGGAAACATTGCCTTGTTCGGCCGCTACGATCGCAAGGATAACCGCTGTTTGGGGCCGTGGATGGAACAGATTCAGGACGAGGCGGTCAGCGACAGGCTACCGTGTTTCTTCTGATGCTCGAATCCACATATATGGTATACAAGCAGCGAGCGAGATGAAGTCCATGGGGGCGTTGCGGAGGGAGAGCTACACATCGATCCGTGGTCGCACTTGTAGGAATCTCTGCCACTTGAGCGGGCTGTCCTTTCGGAAACGAAGGCGTATCCGTTCTCCGCTACGAAGCCCGATATCGAGCCGGTTCTTCCCCTCGATCGTAAGTGAGCGGACGTTGTGGAGCGGAATTGGATGATCTTCGATCGATAGGCTTCCTTTTCGATAAGAGAGCATTCCTGAGGCGATGAGTCGTAGTCGATCCCTTCCTTCGAGAAGATCGACCTTACCAATGGAGATAAGGCTATCTCTTCCCGCGAAGATCTCCTCTTCGTCAAGGGATGCTGAGAGCTTCTCAAGAGGAATGCTCTTTCCATCCGCGCTGTGGAGAATGAGTTCTCGGTCTAGTCGCCATGTCGCGTGACATTCCTTGCAGCGGATAACAGGCCCTTCAGTGAAGATACTGCCGATGAAATGACAATCCGGGCAGGTCCACAACAGCTTCTCGATCCCCTCTGGAGAACGGAGAAGTGCGGTCTTTCCTCCACTTGATGCGGCGATTTTTGCTAAGAGCGACGCGATCTTTTCCTCTGAGAACGGTGGCTGTTCTGGGGGATGGAAGCGGACCGCGATCCGTCCGGGAAGCGGAATCTTCGCCCAGCGAGGGAAAACGGCGTAGTTCCCCTCAATCTGAGCAGGGACGATCGGGACATCGAGCCTGGCTAATAACTTCTTGACTCGATCCGAAACAGGCAATGGGTTTCCATCCCAGGAGCGCTCTCCTTCCGGGAAGAGCCCGATGATCTCCTTCTCCTTGAGTGCACGCAGGAGTTCGCGCACTCCCTGGGGGTCGTTCCGGTAGCGGTGGAGCGAGATCGAACCGAGGCGGGTGAACAGCCATCGGCCAAGGGAAGTACGCATCATCTCCGCGGTGGTGAAGAAGCGGATGTAGCGGTCGCTTGCCGCGACAAGGAAGATCGGATCGAGATAGCAGGCGTGATTCGCCATGATCAATGCAGGGCCGGTCTTCGGTACGTGCTCGCGTCCCACGACCGTGATCGGGAAGAAGACCCTGAGAATGATCTTGCCGAAGGAGTAGGCGAGCGTGAAGAGTACTCCCGGGCCTGGGTATCCTCGCTGCAAGCGGAAGAAGAAGGGTGTCTCTTCTTTGTAAGCGCGGTAATCCTCCCCAAAGCGGCGGAGAAGGACCGGCTCCTCGTGTCCCAAGGAGTAGGCTATCCACAAGATAGTGAACCCAGGAAGAATGACCGCGAAGAAACCGGTTGAACAGGCGAGCGCACCCCATCCCACAAGGTATATGGTGAATGTTAGGTAGAGCGGGTGGCGGGAGAAGGCGTAAGGCCCTTCGCGCACGAGCCGGTAAGGAGGAAGAAGGGCAATCGGCAGACCACCGCCTCGCATGTAGAGCGTTACCACCGTCCAGAGAGAGGATAGAAGTCCGGCCGCGAGGAAGAAAGCCCCTATGCCGATTGCGATGGCAGCCGGGATCCGCGGAAGGCCGAGTGCTCGGTCCACTCGATCTGCGGCGAGAGTCAGGAGCCAAGGGAGGATTCCCCAATACCCGACAAGGTTTGCGAGGATGAAAACTCGTTTTGTCCAATCTCGAATCATCGACAGCCCACCTCGCTCTTTTCGGTCTTACGAACTACTATTAGCATCATGCGCATCGGAATCGTCCAGTCAAGTCCGATCTTCGGCAAGGTGGAGGAGAACCTCCATCGCGTGGAGAAACTCATGGGGGAGGGGAGAGCCGATCTGTGGGTGCTCCCGGAGCTCTTCGCGACCGGGTATCAGTTCGTTTCGCGTGATGAGGTCGAACGGCTCGCCGAACCGGTCCCCAACGGTAATACGACGCAGGCATTGATCGATATTGCACAGGCGAGATGCTGTCATATCGTTGCCGGGATCCCGGAGATCGCTGGTGAGTCCCTCTACAACACTGCGGTCCTTGTGGGGCCCTCCGGCTTTCTTAAGCGTTACCGTAAAATCCACCTCTTCTTCGAGGAGAAATGCTGGTTCACCCCGGGCGACAGACCTTTTCCCGTGATCGATATTAGCATTGCCAAGGTGGGATTGATGATCTGCTTCGACCATCTCTTCCCCGAGGCAGCGAGGACGCTTGCCCTGCGAGGGGCAGAGATCATCGCCCATCCGGCCAACCTGGTGATGCCTATTTACGCGCAGCTGACGATGCGGGTGCGCGCCCTGGAGAACGGTCTCTTCACCGCTACAGCCAACCGGGTGGGAATTGAGGCCCGCGCGGCACAGACCCTGCGTTTCACCGGAGAGAGTCAGATCATCTCTCCACGAGGGGAGATCCTCGCACGCCTCTCGCCGGATCAAGAAGAGACGAAGATCATTGAGATCGAACCTGCGAAGGCACGCGATAAGACCCTCAACCAGTACAACGATCTAATTGCCGACCGGCGACCTCGGTTTTACATTGAATCATTGAGTGATCGGGTGATTGAGTGATTGAATCATTGAACCATTGAGCGATTGAGAAGATGAACGACAGCGTAGTGGACGGCGGTGAAAGAGCTGTAAGTAAGCACGGTCGCCCAGCCATTCAATGATTCAATCTCTCAATGATTCAATTCCCTGATCTCCCGAGCACTCAATTCTACGTTGACATCGTAGGAAACAAGGGCCACAATCCTTGTTATGCTGCTAGAGAGGGTGAAAGAGACTATCGAGCGCTACACGATGCTTGAACAGGGGGAACGTGTCCTTGTCGCGGTCTCCGGTGGGGTCGATTCGGTCGTCCTCCTCGACATTCTATGCCGACTGACAGCGGAGTACACGCTCAAGCTCACTATCGCTCACCTCGACCACGGACTTAGAGGAGAAGAGGCACGGGAGGATGCGCGCTTTGTCGCTCGTTTAGCACGGAAAGAGAAGCTTGCACTCATTGAGAAGAAGCTCGATGTAGCCGAGTTCAGCAAGGAGAAGCGGATCGGAATTGAAGAGGGCGCGCGACTACTCAGGCGCGATTTCCTTCGCGCGGCTGCGAACGAGGTTGGTGCCACGAAGATCGCCCTCGGGCATACACAGAACGATCGAGGAGAGACCATACTCTTCAACCTTATCCGCGGAGCCGGCCCGACCGGCCTTGTGGGGATCCGGCCGGTGAACCGCTCGGTGATTCGCCCGTTGATCGAGGTCTCCCGCGAGAAGATCCTCACCTACGCCCGTTCATGCGATCTCCCCTGGCGCGAGGACTGCACGAATCAGGACCTCTCCTTCTCGCGCAACCGGATCCGCCATCGGATTCTCCCACTCTTGAGAGAAATGAACCCACGCGTCCTGGCGGCATTGCAGCGGACGGCGGATCTCCTCGCTACGGAAGAGCTTGCGCTCGACGATCTCCTCGCTCCCTTGTGGGTGAAAGTTCTCATCGTACAAGCGGAGAACCGAATCGTCATCCAGAGGGAGCGCCTTTCCCAACTTTCCAAGGGGGTACAAGCGCTTCTCCTGCGGCGAGGGATCGCACGCCTTCGTGGGGATCTTCAGGGGATCGAGAAGGTGCATATCGACGCGCTATTAGGCCTTGTAGCCTCGCATCGTGCTCACGGGAAGCTGGATCTCCCTGGTTTTGTCGCGCGTTTTCATGGGGACGAACTCACGTTGGAAGAGGGAGAGACGGACAACCCTCTCTCGTTTGAGGTCCCGGTCGTTCTCGGTCGAACGGAGATCTCGTCGTTGGGAATCTCCCTCGATCTATCGATCGAGGACCGGATTAGATCCGGTGAATCTCAAATCGCGGAGGATAGAGAGGTGGAGGTGGCCGATGCGGATCGGGTACAGTTTCCATTATACCTGCGCGGTCGGCGTCCCGGAGATCGGTTCGCCCCGTTGGGGTTGGGAGGAGAAAAGAAGCTGAAGGATTTCTACATCGACGAACGGGTTCCGTTCTATGATCGGGATAGGATCCCGCTTCTCTGTGATCGACAGAAGATCATTTGGGTCGTTGGACTGCGCCTTTCGGATGCGGTCCGCGTGACATCGGAGACGAAGAAGGTTCTAATCATGCGGAAGGAGAGACTCACGTGATCACGCTTCTGCTCTTCTTGGGAACGATCATTGTCCTCGTGGGGGTTCACGAGGGGGGGCACTTCCTGGCGGCGAAGCTCTTGGGTGTGTACGTCAAGGAGTTTGCGATTGGGTTCGGCCCGAGGCTTCTATCGATCCGGCGTGGGGAGACGCGATACTCGATCCGCGCGATCCCGTTCGGTGGCTATGTGAGCATGGCCGGGGAGGATCGCGAAGAGACCGATCCTGAAATCCCTGCGGGAAGACTCCTATACAGCAAACCGCCGTTCACCCGCATCCTGATCAGTCTAGCCGGTCCCGCGTCCAACCTATTGATGACTCTCATCGTCGTCACCTTCTCACTATGGGCCTTTGGGATCCCTCTAGTGCAGGTAAGTGGACTGATCCCGGGGAAACCGGCCGCGGTCAGCCTTCTCCCCGGCGATCGGATCATCTCGATCGCGGATGTTACGATCTATACGAGTACAGACCTAGACCACGCGGTTCAGGGTTCCCAGGGAGAATCGATCGATGTGCTGATCGAACGGGACGGCGAGCGGCACATCTTCACTATCACCCCACAGTTCGACGAAGAAGAGGAGCGATACCTCATCGGCATCTATCCGAGCCCGATCACGTACACGAACAGATTGAGTGCTCTCGATCCCTCATCGATCCCCTTTGCGTCAGGCCTTCGGGTGGGGGATACCATTGTATCGGTGGAGGGTGTGGCGACAGAAGCGGGGCTCGATGTTCTCCTGCGTGTGAATGAACACCTCCCAACCGATTCGATCGAGGTCATGGTTCTACGTGCGGGGGTGGAAGAATCGCACATCGTGCAAACGACAGGATTGGATCTCGATCGTATCTTCGCCGGGGTGACGTTCTCCGACCTCGGGATCACCTATAGACGCCCCGGTTTCGTCGTGGGAATTGCTATGGGGGCAGGGGAGTTCGCGGGTTATGTGCGGTTGATCGTACAGTGGATCCGTGGGGTCATCGCCGGGCGGATCGCTGCAAGCGAGACAATCGCCGGCCCGATCGGGATCGCGCGCATGCTTGGCGACTGGGCGAAAGAAGGGGCGAGCGTTTTCCTGCAGCTCTTTGCCTACCTGAGCCTCAGCCTCGGGATCCTCAACCTGATTCCCTTCCCGGCCCTCGACGGGAGTCGCGCCGCCTTCGCCTTGTACGAGATCATCCGAGGGAAACCGATCCCGCCGCAGCGAGAGGGGATGATTCACGCTGTTGGATTCTTCATCCTGATCGCGTTGATGCTCCTCATCACCTACCAGGATATCCTCAAGCTCTTTCGATGAGGCAGATGCACATGGCGCCGATCCCCTCGCTGCGCCCGAGCGCTCCCATCCCCTCGCTCGTCGTCGCCTTGAGTCCAATGCGATCGGGGGGGATGTGAAGGGTCCCTGCGAGTTTGGTGCGCATCGCCGGAAAATGTGGGGTCAGTTTCGGTTCCTGAGCAATCACAGTAGCATCGACATTCACCACACGCAACCCTTCCTGCGAGAGAAGGGTTATCACTTGATCGAGGAGCCTGAGACTCTCGATACCGCGATAGCGTTCGTCCGTGTCCGGAAAGTGCGTTCCGATGTCCCCCAGCCCGGCCGCGCCGAGAAGGGCATCGCACAGGGCATGAGTGAGGACATCGGCATCGGAATGACCGAGGAGCCCTTTTGCGTACGGAATCCTCACCCCACCGAGGACGAGCGGGCGTTCCGCCACCAGACGGTGAAAATCGAGCCCTAGACCGACACGGCATTTAGTGATTGAGTGATCGGGTGATTGAGTGATTGAATCATTGTGAGACTGAACCATTGAGTGATTCAATGATTTAGCCATCGAATCATTGAGTGGTTGCTTGCACCAGCAACCCCTTCCATCTTTTTCTGCTGAGTTATCTTTCATCTTTTCAATCCTCCGATCACTCAATCCCCCGATCTCCCGCTCATTCAATCATTCAATTCCTCGATCTCCCGATTGCTTGCGCGCTGTGTGTCTTGATGCGGCAAAGATTGCCAGCAGCTCATTGGCTTCGTTCATCAAGTTGCGAACCCTCTCTTCGGAGATAATCCCAGATTCCACAAGAAGCTCTAACCAGAATGCCGTTTCGTCGGCCTCTTCAACAACTACGCCGAGCTTTGCGGTAAACTCCGCTTTGGATCGTGCACGACATACGGCGTGATAGTTGGCGGCAACTGATGTGCCTGATCGAAGCACCTGCCTGCCTGGGATTCTTGTCTCTTCGGTTTTCGGCAAGCTTCTGAACATCCGTATAATCCTTAGTGCAAAGCTCTTCGTCCGCGCCTGAAGTTCTTTCGCTTTCTCTAATGAGTTTTCTTCTGCTCTTTCAATCACTCAATCCCCCGATCACTCAATCATTCAATTTTTCAATCGCCGCGCGTACCACTCGCGTTGCGAGTGAAATGTTGAACCCTCGCCGGGTGAGGAAGGCGATCGTCCGTTGAATCCGCCGATCCCGATCGAGGTTCTCATACCGGGCGAGGCGAGTTTGGGCAAGCTTTAGCGCGATCTCCTTCTCTTTCTCCGGGGGGTATCGCTCTTCCAGTAGCTCATTTGTGATCTCCGGTGCGATACCCTTCTCCGCGAGTTCTTGCGTGATTGCGCGGCGCGAGAGAGGGTGATAAAGGAGGCGGTCCTCTACCCACAGCTTGGCAAAGAGACGATCGTCGAGGAGGCCCGCTGCTTCTCCCTTCTGGATCGTTTCTTCGATTGTATCTTGGTCGAACCTTTGCGCGACCAATCGTCTTCGTACCTCGACGACGCTGCGAGGACGATAACGAAGAAGACGAATCAGGCTCTGCCAGGGATCACTCGGCGTCTGCGGCCTCCTCAACAGGGATAGGTGTGGGGTTCAATCCCGCCTTTTCGCGGACCGCCGCCTCGATCGCGTCGGCAAGCTTCGGATCCTCTTCCAGGGCCTTGGCACTATTTCCTATCCCTTGTCCGAGGCGTGTATCCCCAAACGAGTACCAGGACCCGCTACGGCTGACCACGCCGAGCGCATCTCCTGTGTTTAGCAGATCGCGCGAGCGAACGATTCCCTTCCCGTAGATCACGTCAAATGTTGCCTCCTTGAACGGCGGGGCGACCTTATTCTTCACCACGCGTACATTTACGTGAGTTCCCACCTGCTCAGAACCCTCTTCGATCCTCCCCGAGGGCCACATGTTCAACCTCAGTGAGGCGTAGAACTTCAGTGCCCGGCCGCCGGACGTGGTTGTCGATGGACCGAAGCGACTCCCGCTGATCACCGAACGGAGCTGGTTGGTGAAGACGACGATTGTCTTCGACTGCGAGATCGCCCCAGAGAGCTTGCGCATTGCCTGGCTCATCAAGCGTGCCTGCAATCCTACCTGCGAATCTCCCATCTGCCCTTCGATCTCCGCCATGGGGACGAGCGCTGCCACGGAGTCGATGACGATGATACCTATCGCCCCGCTGCGGATCAGCTGTTCGGTGATTTCGAGTGCTTGCTCACCCGAGTTCGGCTGCGAGAGGAGCATGTGATCGAGGTCGACACCCAGAGCACGCGTGTAGGTGGGATCGAGCGCGTGCTCCGCATCGATGAACGCCGCGATACCATCGCGCTTCTGCACCTCGGCGATCAGGTGCAGGGCGAGCGTCGTCTTCCCGCTCGCTTCCGATCCAAAGATCTCGACGATCCGTCCGCGTGGGACACCCCCGACGCCGAGCGCGATATCGAGCGCGAGCGACCCGGTGGGGACCGTCTCTACCTCTAGCACCTGCGCCCCATCGCCGAGCCACATTATTGCCCCATCGCCGTACGCCTTCTTAATCTGCTTAAGCGTGCTCTGCAGCACTTCTTGCTTACCCATCCTGTTGCCCCCTCTATCTGGTCTTTCACCTATTCTATGGAATCGTGCGGAGGAGTGCAAAACGATTAGGGCATCGACGTAAACCTGTGGCTATGTACCGTTTGTGCTACAATCCAGAATATATGGAGGTATCCCCTGCCTAAGACTTCAACCGTTCACGCCCGAATAGAGCCCGACCTAAAGAACGAGACGGAGGAACTGTTCCACAAATTGGGGTTGTCGGTTACGCAGGCAATTACTCTCTTCTACAAGCAAGTGCAGATGCGCAAGGGCCTGCCATTTGACGTTATCATCCCGAACGAAGCCACACGTAGGACATTCGAAGACACCGATGCCGACCCGCAACCTAATAGTGTGCGAAGATGCGGACGACATGTTCAACAAGCTGGGGGTTTGATGCTTGTCCCAGTCTACACGACGCGGTTTTCAAAGGACATTAAAAGGCTAAGGAGACGCAAGAAAGACTGTCTAGTTCGTCGCCAGCCCATTGCCCATGCTTATCTTGTACGAGAAACAACCTGGCCCCGATCCGCGCGAGCCAGTTAGTGCTATTGTGCAATACCCCGACGGTGAAGTAATATGGATCGCGATAAGCAACTGTGATATGCGGTTCATGGAGATGAAAGACAATGCCAAACCGTGCCTTAGACTGGCTAGCCCAAGCCCACAGGGACTTAGAGCAAGCGCAGGATTCTCGTGAAGCAGGGCGGCATGAGTGGTCATGTTTTGCCGCCCAGCAGGCCGCGGAGAAGGCGGTCAAAGCCCTGCATCTTCACTTGGGACAAGAGGCGTGGGGATACGTTATCGCGCAACTTCTGCGGGAGCTACCGGATACCATAACGAATCTAGAGGACCTCATTGAGAAGGGGCGTGTCCTGGATAATTTCTACATCCCCGCATGCTACCCAAACAGTCACCCAGCCGGAGCGCCGTTTGAACACTATGGCCCTTTACAGAGCGAGGAGGCTATTCGATATGCCCGTGAGATCATTGAGTTCATCGATTCTCAAGTGGCCTGATGCACAGATGGTGGACCGGGTGATCCGTCGTTGGGCAAACGAGGTCGGACAACATCAAAAGGATATACAAAGGATCGGCTACTTCGGCTCCTACGCACGTGGGGACTGGGGCGTAGGAAGCGATCTGGACGTAGTCATCGTTGTAAGAAGCTCGGAACAACCATTCGAACGGCGAGCACTAGAGTGGGACTTAACGGAATTTCCGGTTCCTGTTGACTTGCTGGTCTACACGGAGAAGGAGTGGCGGTCTCTTGTACGACAGGGATGCTTTGGCAGTACTGTGGTGAAAGAAATGGTTTGGGTCCTTGTGAAGCCGGGGTAAAGCTGCTAAAGACGGTGTGCTGTTCTTAAATGCCTGAATCTACAAGGAATAAGTGTTGTGTCCCCGGAACTACCAGTCTTTTTGATCTCTTAGGAAGCCATGAACCCAGGAAAAATGCAAGTTTTCTGTATTTTCTGCTGTTGCTTTCTCATGGATTCCTGGCTTCCTCAGAATCAGCGCTTTGTTGTTGTCCATGAGTAACTTCTGGTACAAAGAGTGATCAGCGCTCAGCGATCAGCATGGGCCACCAAGCCGTGACCTGCCTTCCGGCCAGGCAGAGGAGCCGAAAAAATAGGTATTGAGCCTGTTGCGTAAACCTTTTCTACTGCTCGTCTTCAAACTCAAACCGTAGTTTCAAGCATTTTACCGCCTCGGGGGGTGTAGTATCTGGAGAAGGATTTACTACACCCCCCAGGCACGCAGAGATGGGGAGAGAGGGAGACACGGGGATTCATGCTCAAATATGGAGTATTCAGCTAACAGGCGAATTGACCCAAAGACTGATCATTGGGACTTGACAGCTATGCGAATAGCCATATAATTGACCATGGTGATAGCTATGACAAAGACCATTTCCATTACTGAGGTGAAGAACAGGCTAACACAGCTTGTTCGTGAGGTCGAGGACGGAGTAGAGATCACCGTTACCCGGGGAGATCGGCCTGTGGTGATGCTCATTTCAGTAGACGAATATAGGGCCCTGAAACGCCAAGTGGCGGCGAGCCGGTTGCGGGAGTTAAGAGAGGAGCTTGTGGAGACCGGGGTGAGGGCTGAGGAGATTTATAGAGAATCGAGGGAATTGCTTGAGGAGAGAAGTTGAACATCGTTGTTGCTGACGCGAGTGCGCTCCTTCCGGCTTTACTTCCCAGCGAGAAGGCGCAGATCTACGCAGACAGACTGATCGACCTTCACTCAACTGGTCGGGTTCAGCTCGTTTCACCGGGCTTGCTTCTCTGTGAAGTGCTGAATGCCTTGTACCTCGCCGTTAGAGGGAAGAGCGGGAGTCCACCCCGACTGCCCGCGGAAGGGGCGCGGGAGCGCTGGAGGCTATTCTTAGAGCTGGGAATTGTCATCAAACCGATAGAGCATCTAGGGGAGCGGATTCTTGAACTGGCTTTGACCTACCAGCAGCCGTGCTATGACATGGTTTACATCGCCTTGGCCGAGGCGCTGAACGCCACCCTGCTTACAGCCGATGAAAGGCTACTAACTGCCGTCGGCAGCGAACTTGAGTGGGTCGAACCCCTGTGGGAGTTCACGTTATAACGTGCAAGGGCTTAAACGAGAGGAACCCCCAGGTGTTTCAGAAGCGCAAGTGGCCAGCCTCATGAAGTATCACTTCACGGGATTAGCACCTCTTGCTTATTCATCCTTTTTTCTCTATCTGGTCTTTCACCTATTCTATGTGATCGCAGAGGAGTGCAAAAAGGCGGTCATGGGGCGTTATTGATGAAATAGTCGGTGTTTCTGTTCCTACACTTGACAAACCACCCGGATTTGTTGTATAGTAAGCATAGTTTGTGAAAGTGTGAAAGAACCATGTATTAGACCTTGAAAAAGGTAATCCTGCCGGAAAGCAGGGGCACAAAGCCACGGGTCTTGTGAGATAGCCGGGCTGCCAGGGTCGGGGAGAGAGAACCGGTGCTGGCGGGACGGCTATTTGTTATTAAGAATTTGAGAACGCTCTTCGAGTGATCGAGGGGCGTTTTTCTGTTGAGGAGGGGTGGTGATGCTGGCGGAGAGGGTAGCGTTACTTGAGTTTGAGCAGGTGCGGCAGGACTACGCGGTTGAAGATGCGCGTGGGATCCCGATGAGCGTGCACGATCGTTACAGGAACGCTCTTGCTGAGATGAGGTTCAAGATTCGAGAGGCGCGAAACGGGGCAAAGGGTAAGAAGCTGGGGGATCTGTTGGTAGAGCAGGGAGTGCTCGATCAGGAGAAGTTGCAGCAGGCCCTCGCCGAGCAGCAGCAGAGGGGCAAGGGAGAACTTCTCGGCGAGGTTCTGTTGGCGCTTGGGATGATCAAAGAGGAGGCGCTCCTTTCGGCGTTGCGGATGCAAGCAAGCGAGAATTGAAGGGCAAGGAGGGAGAAAGTGAAGAGTTCAAGAAAAGCGAGGTGGATGACGCTATTGCTGGTTGCCGGGATTGTTCTTCTGGGGGCGGTTTCGGTGTTGGCACAGGTTACTGAGGTCTGGGTAGACGATGACTATACTGCCGCAACATCTGGCTGGGGCGTGACCCATTTTGAGAAGATCCAGGACGGTGTCAACGGTGTGGCAGACAATGGAACGGTGCATGTGGCAGCGGGGACGTACACTCCCACCTCAACGATTGTGGTCAACAAGAACAATCTAGTGATTGAAGGGCCGCAGGCCGATGTCGACCCACGACCTTCGTACGGCAGCACTCGAACGGCTGGGTCTGCGCAAGAGGCGGTGATTGACGGCAACATTCATAGCCTCGGGATGATTATCGAGATTGATGCAGAGAATGTCGTCATCAATGGCCTTGAGGTCAAATCCGGTACCGGTGACATGATCAAGCAAAACAACACCCATAGCGGAGCTGCGGTCAAGTACTGCATGATTCACGATGGGCTCGGCGATGAAGGGGTACAGCTCAAGAAGGCCACCAACGCCGTGCTAGAGTATAACTATGTGTTCGAAATCGCCAATGCCGGCGATGGCCTCAACATCGCGGACGGTTCATCCTACTGTTCAATCAGGTACAACGAGGTTGCGGGAATCCATGGCGAGAATGCTGCAATCTACATCTACGGATCCGAACACATGGAGATCATCGGCAACCTGGTCCGCGACAGTGGGGGCGGTGGCAACGACGGCATCAAGGTAGGGACCAAGGGCGGTGGTGATGCGTCCAGGATGGATGTGTGGGTAAAAGACAACATCATTCACGATATAATTCAGGACGGCATATCTGTCTACATGAGTGGTGTGACTGTCGAGGGAAACGAGGTTTACAACTGTACCAGCGAGAATGGCGCGATCTACATTGCGTGGAGTGTTCATGATGTCACCGTGCGGTATAACGCGGTTTACAACAACACCCTAGATATCCGAAAGTGGGGCACACCAGGGGGGATTACGATCGGAGAGGACGTGAGTGCAGGTAGCGTCCAGATCTACGGCAATACTCTTGCCGGGAATAGTCCGGCAGATGTGGCAAACTTAGCTACAGGAGCGCCTCTTCTGGACGCCACCGCCAACTGGTGGGGGCAGGACTCGGGTCCACTTGCTGGCCACGTGGCAGGAAACGTGGCGTACAGCCCGTGGCTCGGAAACGACCCATCCCAGGCGCATTGGACCTTCATCGTTGATGACGTGGGGCCGGAGCCGCCAGCGGGATACATTCAAACAGCACTTGACTACGCAATTGCGAGAGACAATGTTCACGTGCTGGCGGGCACATACTGCGAGAACCTGGTTATGAATACGTCGCGGGTGAACCTGTGGACGAACCCTGGTGCTGTGATTGACGGCGGCGGGTCTGGAACCGCGGTGAGCGTTACAGCGGACCGCGTGACCATCAACGGTTTCGAGATCATGAACGGAAACATGGATGGCGTGGCACTTGACGGTTCGAACCGCAGCGTCATCAAGAAGAACGAGATCCACGACAACGTGGATGATGGGGTATCACTGGTCAATTCAGACCGCAACAAGATCAACAGAAACGAGATCTACAACAACGCTGCTGGTATCTACCTCGAGGAAGCTGACAACAACACGCTACGTCGCAACGATATCTACAACAACACCTACGGCATTCAGCTTTTCGATTCGAACCGGAACTTGATTAAGAAAAACAATCTGTATGACAACGGTGTAGGGATCTTCCTGCTCAAAGATTGTGATCTGAACCGCATCATAAACAATGAGGTCTACAACAACTGGGCGGGGATCTGGATCAACGGGTACTGGGGAGTCCCCCAGGTTGCCTACCCATGCAATCTGAACGAGATCCTCCACAATGAGGTCTATGGCAACGACTATGGTATCGGCCTGGCAGCGGCCTTCGGCACTACGGTCAACGGGAATACAATCCACAACAACGCCGTGGATGGATTGGTGCTGGACACCTCAGACGCAAGTACTATCCAGGCGAACGAGATCTACGACAATGACGGGAGAGGGGTTTATCTCTACCTGTCGAATGCCAACAGTCTCATCGGGAATACCATCTACGGCAATGCAACTGGTATCCAGATGGAGGACTCATCGGGGAACTCCATTTCTGGCAACACGGTGTACGGCAACTTGAACGTTCCGGACTACGCCGGAGTCGGTATCCTTCTCTGGGGTGACAACGACAACAATGACATCATCGGGAATGTCATCTTTGACAACGATCGCCAGGGGATCTTCATCGGGTACGATGATGCTTCGAAGATCAGCACGGGGAACTTGATTGCAGGCAACATCATCCACGACAACGGGCTGTACACAAACCCCAATGCCCCTGATCCGTCTGCTTACGGAATACAGTTCTGGTGCGCGGATGGCAACCTCATTGAAGAAAACGAAATCTACAACCATAATACCTGGTGGTTCGCTCAAGGGATCTACCTATATGACTCGTGCGACAATGTCATCTTGGGGAACTACATCCACGACAACTCTTACGGAATCAACCAGTGGGGAGCCTCTGTAGGGAACAAGGTGCACGGAAACAGCATCGAAAACAACAGCCAGGGGATTTGGAACGTCGATGGCGATCCTTCTTGTGTCATCGATGCTGCCCTCAACTGGTGGGGCGATGTGAACGGTCCAGCACATGCGGATAATCCGGCTGGCACGGGTAATGCTGTCAGCGGCAACGTGATCTACAGTCCGTGGCTGGGGATCGGTACGGATGCGGAGCCTGGCACAGTGGGTTGGCAACCCGTTTCTCCAATGCTGATCATCGTAGACGACGTGGGTCCAGTACCGCCAGCGGAAATCGTGTTGGGGCAGGTCGTCAACACGATGCCCGGGTATCTCAATCGAGCCATCGGTGCAGCAAATCTCTATCTGGGCACCGACACAATCGAAGTTCGCCACGGGACCTACGATGCCAGCGAGCCGATTACCGAAGGCGTGAACATCTTCAGTGAGCCCGGCTCTGCTGCTCACACGACCCTTGACGGCAACATGACGCTGGGTTCGTCGTACGTCGTGCTGGGTCGCCGGGGACAGGGGTTCACCGTTCTCGGCACGATCACAGTCCCGGCAGGCACCGATGTGTCTACAATCCGGGCAAACTGGAACAACTTGCTGGGCGCCTTGACCAACAAGGGAACCGGGGCCGTTGATGCCACACTTAACTATTGGGGAGATCCCAACGGACCATCTGCTGGTGATGCAGTCGGAGCGGTTGCCTATAGCCCATGGCTTAGCCTTCCTGCTGATGACTCCCCAATGCTATTCATCGTCGACGACGTCGGCCCGGCACCTACAGCGGGATATCTGAACACCGCAATCGCCGCGTCGAATGATCTTCCCGGCTCCGACACAATCGAAGTTCGCCACGGGACCTACGATGCCAGCGAGCCGATCACTGAGGCGGTCAACATCGTCAGCGAGACCGGTTCCGCCGCCCATACGACTCTCAACGGCGACATGACACTGGGTTCGTCCTACGTCGTGCTCGGTCGCCGGGGACAGGGGTTCACCGTCCTCGGCACGATCACAGTCCCGGCAGGCACCGATGCGTCTACAATCCGGGCAAACTGGAACAACTTGCTGGGCGCCTTGACCAACAAGGGAACCGGGGCCGTTGATGCCACACTTAACTATTGGGGAGATCCCAACGGACCATCTGCTGGTGATGCAGTCGGAGCGGTTGCCTATAGTCCATGGCTCGGGCTTGCGGCGGATGATTCTCCGATGCTATTCGTCGTGGCCCCGGTGGGCTCTGAACCTGCCGGAGGCTACCTCAATACCGCCATCGCTGCGGCGAACGACCTTCCCGGCACGACGGACACGATCGAAGTTCGACATGGGACGTATGATGGTAGCGAGCCGATCACTGAGGCGGTCAACATCATCAGCCAGCCGGGTTCGGCGTTGCATACCACCCTCAACGGGAACATGAGCATCAACGGGAACGGCGTTCTGGTCGGGCTGCCACTCCAAGGATTCCGGGTCAATGGGAACGTGACGGTCGGTGCCGGGAACGATGCCGGAACATCGAGCATCAACTGGTGTGACCTGTATGGGAACATGACGAACAATGGCACCGGAACGTTCGACGCGCAGTACAACTACTGGGGGACGCTGCTGGCATCGGTCGTCGATGCCCGCACGACCGGTCTTATCGACTATGACCCATTCTTGCCGAAGAACGCGGACGATTCGTACGTTGACGCCACCGCGATCATGGCTGCCGGTCTTGCAGCCGGGATCGATCCAGCGATCGATCAACTGTGGTTGATGGTGCAACTCGGTCAGGATGTGAATACGTTCATCCAATACCAAGGTGTGGCTGGCGCGGGTGCATTTGCAGGTGCACCAGCGGGCGCTGAGATCATCTTTGGCGGAGCGGCTGGTGGTGGTGGTGCCGTGGAAGGCGTAATATCGGGTACCTACGCGGTCGGTGACCCAATTGAAGGGCGATTCACCCTTACCGATCCGGTGACTGGCGAACCGATAACCGATGCTGCCGTTACAACATCCTTGCTGGGCCCCGATGGATCACTTGTTTCTTGGGGATGTGCGACATATGATGAGACTACTGGCGAGTATATATTTACTATCGATACGAGCGGACTGGCTCCGGGGACCTATGAGCTGATCATTCAAACTGACGATGGCCAGTCAAAGACGGTCTCGATTGAGGTTCAGGCGGCATGATCAAAGCGGATGGTAAGGGGGAAGCATGAAGAGAGTGTTGGCGGTAGGTATTCTGATCGCGATTACGGGAGTTCTAGCTGTTACGGCTGCCCCGTTGAGCGGATCCTGGTCATTCTCGATTCAGTCAGATGTGCAAACGTTTAGCATCGCGATCGAATCGGCCCTTGAGGTTGATTATTCCCTCAGTGGATGGACGTGGTCTTCCACTACCATTCTAAATCTTGATGGTCTCGACAACGTCTACTTCGACGTCAAGGGGGTGCTGGGCGGGTTTGCCCTTCGTTCGATCCTCGACTTCGATGCCGCAGAGGCTCAGTTTCAGGCGTGGATCGCGTCAGGAGTGACAGCAATAGCAGGAGTGAACCTGTATGCGTTGTTCATGTTGGATAACGTGGGAAGCCCCCAAACTCCGTCAATGGGTAGCGGGTTGACCCTCGGGGGATGGGCACAGGTGGGAGATCTCTCGATTTGGGGGCAGACGCGGTTCAACATGAACAACACGTCGGGCAACATCTACAAATATGGCTACGGCTGGCTCCTCGACCACTTCATCTTCAAGGTGTGCGATACGTGGCAGAAGCCATCGGGCTACATCGACGTGCAGACTGGTGGTTGCACAGCGAGCTGGACGGGGGCGGATGTGTACCTCGAGATGCCTTTTGCCTGCTTTGACCTCCTGACGCAGATCAGCCTCTCTTGCACTGGGTTCGATCACGTGCTCTTTGAGATCAACGACATCGATCTTGGGCTTACGTGGCTCAATCTGAAGTGGGTGGACGTGCTGTTCACAACTACTTCCAAATCGGTAAATACGGTCTTTGATATCACGTTAGGAGATACCGCTTGTATCACGCCGTATCTCGCTCTCGAAGGCGCGGGGACACAGATCACCGGGTTCTCGCTAAAGGCACTGAAGCTTGCGTACAGTTGGGAGAACATCACTTTCAAGACGGGTCATCTGTTCGATGAGGATGGTTGGTATCCGTACCTCAACTACGTTACTACCCGCTACTATGGTTGGACATGGGATGGAGAGCTGGCCACCCTGCCCGTTTGCGTGGTTACCGAAGGGTACGACGAGTATTTTGGCCTGGAAATCACTGGTGACTCCTGTTGCGGAGGAGCCTACAAATTCACCACCTTTGCCTGGTTCGATACTGGGAACAGCACTGGACTGTTTGACTGGGCGGAAACACGAGTCAAGCTCAGTGTGGGGGTTGCCTCCAACATAACTATCAACTTCGACATTAGCGTTATCCAAGGGGGAGCGAGTTGGTTCCGACTTGGAACTGAAATTGTCTGGTAGGCGTCATGTAGTATTAGGCATGATCCCTTGATACATGGGCACATGATTGCGGGCTCTGAGAGATCTCTCAGAGCCCGTTTCTTGTTACTTGCTGTTGAGTGAGATGGATACAGTAAAGAACCCACCAGTAAGCTGGGGGGCATTGAAAGACAGAAGCCAAAGATCTAACAGGAGTTAGTCTTCATGCTACAATTTCATGTAGAGTGTTGCATCGAAAGCAACGTCGCACACAAGGTACGACGCTACATCCATCTTTTCGTCGGAGCTCGTCTCCGACGTTGGGGGGTATTCCTGAGAGCACTCATGTAGCCAGTACAAACAACAAGCTGATTCACCTGCGGCAAATCTCCGCTTTCCTCCCCCCAACAAGCTGGGGTTATCCAACGGAGGATTTTTTTGTGGAGAGTGCTGCTTGCAGGTGAGTTTTCATTGGAACGAAATACTCACCCCGAAGATGAATCCGCGTCGGAGATGATAACAGGCAAAGACAGTCGCATGACCTACACTAAGCTCTACGCCGAGCATGAAGCTGGGGAAGATATTCGTTTCGATATCGGGTTCGATGGTGATCGCGAGGGGTGAAAGACCGGCGAGAGGACCCGGTGCTGTTGCTTGGTTTTGCACGGCGATCCCTGCTCCGAGGAGGAGTGAGATCCGTTCAGCAATTGCCACATGTAGTCGCAAGTCGATCCCTAGTTCCGGGCCAAGATTGTAGAGCCCGCCTAAAACGGGAGCCTCCTCGCCGGTGAATCGGAGCGACGCGGAGAGGCCGATCATCTGAGTGAACCCGACCTCAAAACCGATGCTATCGATTCCTATATCCAGACCGATGAAGGCAAGGGAAACCTCCATTCCGCTTAGGGGCGAAACCGGGAGGGCCTCCTGGAGGCGGGCTTCGAAGTCGAACGTCTCTTGATCGCGCACTGTGAGAGTCTCGCGGAAGGATTCGTATCCAGCCTTCTCCAGGGCAATGGTCACCTTTCCAGCCGGGAGGACGAGCTCTTTCGGGGTGTATCCCCGGAGCTTCCCGTCGATGAGAATGCGGGCGTACGCGGGCTGGGAAGCGATGTGAACGACCGCCTTCGGTTGGTAGACGGTAAACTGGGCCCAGGCGGATGTCCACTGAGCGTTGCTGAGCTTCGTTTCAAGCCCCTGCGCGAATGCCTCTGGGGATCCATCCATCTGCCGAAAGGAACCCTTAGCGGGGGCAGTGAGCTCGGGAAGGGGAATCGATGAGGCGACCGCTACCAGTGTCTCTATCCCTTCGGGCCCTCCGACGATCAACCGGTACCCTTCCCCGGGAAGGGACACTGTCCCTGGAGGAACCTGAGGATTAGGCGAAAATCGATTTGGATAGAGGAGGGTCACTGTTCCTGTGGGGTCGATATCGTAGAGGTAGAGGTAGCTCTGCTCGGAGAGCGCGCTCTCGATCGTGATAGTGATCTCGATCGGTTCTCCCGGGGCGTAGGTCTCCTGATTGGTCGCGATTCGGATCAGCGGTTCCTGTACAGGTGGTGAAGGTAACACCCCCTTGGGGAGGGGCGCTGCCCCTATAGCGATGAACGAAAGGAGGATCAACCCAAGTAAGAGGACCGCGAGAGGTCCTTGGCATATCTTCGCGTGTGCGGCTTGCCTCGTTTTCACCTCGCATCCCCTCCTTTAGCGGTGTCGGAACGCTCCTTGAGCGCGGCGAACTTCACTCGAAAATCGGCGGCGGCATCGGGATCGACGTTCTTCAAGTGTAGGGTCTTCTTGCCGGACTTTACGAGAACGTTGCGTCCGTGAAATGAGATGTTCACCAAATCCAGATCCTGCTCGCGCATGATCCCGGCGGCGTTCAATGACTTATCGATGGCCATCTGTGTGAACCGGGCGATTCCCCGCTGTAGCATGATCGAGAAAGCCCCTTCGTTCTTCTCTGCGCTTTCCAGCTCTGCGAGCACATCCTCAAGGTGCTCCTGGATCTCCTTCGCCAACTCGACGACGACCGTCCCTCGCTCGGTCAGTACGAGGGTGAGGTGGTCCTCGCCATCAGAGAGGCGAGCGACCTCGGACATCCAAGTCACCTCGTACAGGAACTCCTCTCCCAACCCTTTAAGCTCGCGTTTCCCAAGAGGGATATAGTGCAGCCCCTCCAATGGGGGGATCTCACGTTTTATCTCCTCGGTGACCAGGATCTGTCCCCCTTTGGCAAGGCTGGAGACTCGTTGGGAGAGGTTGATCGAGTGGCCGATCATATCGCCCTCGGTTATGATCGGTGTCCCGCTTGCCAGGCCGATTCCCACGTCGATCGGTTCCTTTGGGGTCTCTTTGTTGCGGGAGCGGATCGCTCGCTGGACAGTCACCGCCGCGTGGATTCCCTGCGAGATCTCGGGAAACGCGGCCATGATTCCGTCTCCCATCGTCTTCACGATGATTCCTCCCGCTTCCTCGATCCTATCCCTGAGCAGCGATTCGTGTAGTTGGGCGAGCTGATAGGCGGCGCGGTCCCCCTCGCGGGCAGTGTAGGAGGTAAACCCGCGGATATCGCTGAACATGACCGCGATCTCTTCATCCGCCTCCACACGGGCGCGGATCTGTTGTCGGTTCTTCAGGGTTGTACTCCAGGACACGTGTATCACACCTCGGTTTGGAAAAGTATCGTTCGTATTATATCATGACAACGTTCGCTGGGCAGTAATCGCTGGAGCAGTAATCGTAAAAGGAGGAACCACCTGATATGGCTAAAAAAGACGCCAACGCGCTTCTTAAGAAGGTCCCCCTCTTCTCGCGGTTGAGCGAGAAGGCGCTCGCATCGATCGTTAAGGTGACCATTGAGAAGGAATTCAAGGCAGGAACGCGAATCGTGAGCGAAGGTGACACCGGTACGGGATTCTATCTCATCATTTCTGGGAGTACCGAGGTCTCGCGCAGCGGTGCGAGGATCGCCAAGCTCAGGGCGGGGGAGTTCTTTGGGGAGATGGCCCTTCTCGACGGAGCACCGCGCTCGGCCGATGTGATTGCTTTGGAGGATACGAAGTGCCTGGTCCTGACCTTGTGGGTTCTTAAGGGGATCATTGCCGCGAATCCGAATGTGGCACTAGGGATGTTGGAGGAACTCGCGCGGCGTCTGCGGGAGGCCGAGCAGACCCGGAGTTAGCGATGGAAAAAATCGCAATCACCTGCCTTGGATCGGGATCAGCTCTGGCAAAAGAGCGGCTGTGGAGCTCCCTCCTTCTCGATGAGAAGATCCTCTTCAGCCTTCCCCCCACCGCAATTTCCCAGCTCTATCGCCTGGGGAAGGACCCGTCAGCGATCGATCACATCTTCATCAGCCATCGTCATGCCGACCATTTCTTCGGGTTGCCCTTCCTCATCCTCCTCTATTGCTACCGCTATACAAGGGATGCTCCTCTCTACATCATCGGTCCAATGGGGATGGAGGAGGCAACCGTGGAGCTGTGCCACGCTGCTTGGCCCGACCTCAAGAGGGAGAATCTGACGCAGAGGGCGCCAGTCTCCTTTGTGGAAATCGAAGGGGAGGGAGAGTATCAGGCGGGGGAGATCGCGTTTAATGCCGTAAAGATGGAGCATTTCGGGATGGACGCCTATGGGTACCGCTTCACCTACAAAGGGAGGGAGATCGCGTTCACCGGCGATACCGAAGCGGGCCCGCACCTCGATCGTCTACTTGCTGGGGCTGATATTGTGATCACTGAACTGACGCACGCCGTTCCCTCCGACGCCCCCGGCCATCTGGATGTAGAGACTGTCTCAGAGATGGTTGCCCGGTTACGGGCGCGTGGAGCGACCGTCCTCGCGACCCACCTGCGGGAGACCCCGGCTCCGATTGAGGGTCTCTTGATCTGCCAAGACGGAGAGACGTACCTAGTATGATGGAGTAGGGATAATCCCTGCCCGTCTTCTATATTTATGGTCCCTTATTGTCTTGAGCGGGTAACTGAAAGTTAAGTTTGCCTGCGTCTTTGCTCTAAGGAAACCAGGAATCCAGGAAAAGAGCCAGAATTCTTGAGTTGGAAACAAGAAAGACACGCGTTTCCTCTGGCTTCATAGTGAACCGCTATCTCATGCCTCTTTCCTGGTCTCCTGGCTTCCTAAGCGGCTTCTTGCTTAAATGTGCCTCCACTCAACAGCAAAAAGCTAATAACTATGAGGAAACCAGGAATCCATGAGAAAGCAACAGTAGAAAATACAGAGAACTTGCATTTTTTCCTGGTCTCCTGGCTTCCTAAGAGATTCATTCCCTTTCATAACAATCCCGGCACCGGGCCTCGTAGGAACCGATCCCGCCTACCTTTATGACGGGATCGGTCACCGGCGCGGGTTCCCCGTCGATCAGGCGCTGGCTACGGGTGGCGTTCCTACCGCACTTGACGCAGACCGCGTGTAGCTTGTCCACCTGGTCGGCAAGGGCCATCAGGGTCGGCATCGGGCCGAACGGCTCTGCGGCGAAGGTGAGATCGAGTCCGGCGACGATCACCCGCTTCCCCATCGCAACTAGCGCTTCGCACAGTAAGGGGAGCTTCTCAGAGAAAAAGTTCCCCTCGTCGAAGGCGACGACCGCTCCTGCGTGCAATCCTTCCTCTCCGATGATCTCTGTCAGGGTCTCGATCGATTCAGATCCTGGGGGAAGGAGGTGGGCCTCGAACTCGCGGCCGTAGTGAGTGACGATCGCGTTCCGGCTGTAGCGATCATCGATCGTCGGTTTGAAGAGGAGGATCTGACCGTGCGCAATCCTCACCCTCTCCAGCCGCCGGATCAGTTCCTCTGTCTTCCCGGAGAACATGCACCCGGTGATCACTTCCAATCGCCCCATCGCTCCTTCCTTCATCTTTCTTCTCCTTCTTCAGTCGATAGAAACGTCGTTATGTAGAGCTCTTCTAGTGGAAAGGCTTCTTTAATTAGCCCGTGCTCAACAAGGTAATCTTGGAGTGCGTCCCAAGCTTGTTGGTCTGGGAGGTTCGCGCCATCCGCGTAGAGGGGAAGCGTAGCATCGTAAGCTCGATGGTTCAGTTCATCATCGAGGTCCGGATGGGCGGAGAGAAAGAGATTGAACGCTGTCTCGGGGTACTCCTTCGTGAAGGCGATCCCGCGTGATAGCCCGTCGAGAAATGCACGAATCCACGTTGGGTTCTCCTCGGCCAGGCTCGGGTTGGCAACGAGAATGATCTCCGCAGTATCCGGTACGCCGTAGTCCTCCTGTGGAAAATAGACCGGCTCATGATCGAGGAGCGCGACCTGTGGGAGCTCGAAGTTGCGGAAGGCGCCGATCGCATCCACGCGATGCGTCAGGAGGGAGAGGACGGTGTTGAACCCCACGTTCACCAGTTCGAATTCGTCACCTCCTACTCCGACCGAAGCAAGCATCGTACGCCAGAGGGTCGGTTCGAGCGGGGCGAGGGAGTAGCCAATGCAGCGTCCACGCAGGTCAGAGAGCGTCTCGATCCCCACTTCACGCAGGCTGAGCAGCCCCCCGAGCGGGCTACCGATCAGTGAACCCACGGCGATCAAGGGAAGTCCTGCGGATTTTGCGATGAGGAAGTTGATCTGAGGGGTGAGCGCGATATCGACGGTTCCTGCCGCTGCAAGCTTAACCGGATCACTCGGGTTCCCCGGAACGAGGATCTCTACCTCTATCCCTTCTTGAGCGAAAAAACCGTTCTCCACAGCGACAATGAGCGGAACGTGGTTTGGGTTGACGAAGAAATCGACCATCACATCCAGCTTTGGCGTTGCTATCCCGGGCAAATAAAAAATAAAAAACCATACGGCTGCCACGCATAACAAACAAAAAACAAGAAACCATACGACTGCCATGTATAAATGTTTTTTCACTCTTATCCCCTTAAAACCTTCGTTTTCTGTTACCTACGCTCCAGGTAGGTATGCTCATTCGCGATAAAACCCGAAGCGACGTCAACCGCAATCCTCTAAGGAAGCCATGAATCCAGGAAAGGTGCCGGTCCCCTGAAATCTCTGCTTGTGAGTCTTCCTGGATTCCTGGGTTCCTCATAGATTCTTTGCGCCTTCAACGCCTGCCTGTCTGCCGACTAGGCAGAGGAGCCCGTTTTTCGCGCGGCCTTCGCCACCGGAGGAGCCGCTCTTCCATTATGCGCAAGGCTCCAAATAGGAGCAACCCCAATAGGGAGAGGGCGAGGATCGCGGCGAAGACGAGGTCGATCCGCAGGAGCGCATTCGATTGGATCATCAGGTATCCGAGCCCCGCTTTCGCCCCGATCCACTCTCCGATCGTTGCCCCGACCACGCTCAGGGTCACCCCGATCTTCAGCCCGGAGAATAGAGAGGGGAGGGCGGCTGGGAATCGTGCCACGAGGAATATCTGTCGCTCGGTAGCGCGCAAGGAATTCAGGAGGTCAATAGTCTCTTCGGGAACGCTCTTCAGGCCATCGACCGTGTTGATGACAATGGGGAAGAAGGCGATCAGCGCCGCGACGGTCACCTTCGGCCAAACCCCGTACCCAAACCAGAGGATTAGTAGCGGGGCGATGGCGAAGACGGGGATCATCTGCGAGGCAATGACAAGCGGATAGATCGCTCGTTTCAGTGAGGGAGAGTAGAAGAGCAACAGGGCAAGAGCGAACCCTCCACAAGCAGCGAGGATCATCCCCACAGCGATCTCGATGGCGGTCACTCCGGTGTGCGCCAAGAGGAGAGGGAGTCGGGTAAAGAAGACGTGAAAAATTCGGCTCGGTGCGGGAAGGATGTAGTATGGAGTGTGAGTCAGGCGCACCCCGATCTCCCAGAAAAGGAAGAAGGTGGAAAGGAGAAGAACGGTCCCCCAGTAGCGTGCGATCCATCCCTGGAATCTGTCAAGCATCGGAGCCCTCCGCGTGAATGAGATCGAGGATCTCCCCTTTGAGACGGACCAGAGGCGCGGCGATGCGGCTACGCGGCCGAAGAAACTCTACCGGAAAGACCTCCCGTACGCGCGCCGGTCGCGCCGAGAGGAGGATAATCCGGTCGGAGAGAAGGGTGGCTTCTTCGACATCATGGGTGACAAGGAGGATCGTCTTCTTCAGTTCTTGCCAGACCGAAAGGAGCCAATCCTGCAGGCTGGCCCGCGTCAGTGCATCGAGAGAACCTAAAGGTTCGTCGAGCAGGAGAACGTCACGATGAGCTAGGAAGGTGCGTATGAGGGCAAGCCGTTGCCGCATACCACCGGAGAGCTCCGTTGGATAGAGATCCTCGAATCCAGAAAGACCGAACCGGGAAAAGAGATTCTTCGCTTCCGCTACAGCCACCTGTTTGGGACGCTTGTCGATCCTAGATGCGAGGATGGCGTTGTCGATCGCCGTACGCCACGGGAGAAGAGTGTCGGACTGTGGCATGTAGGCGATGCGATCGCGTGGGTCTCCATCGCGAGTACCGGTCAGGATCCTGCCAGAGTCAGGTGTTAGGAGACCTGCAAGGATCTTGATGAGGGTCGTCTTTCCGCACCCCGATGGACCGATGAGTGCTGTAAAGCTCCCCTGCGGGATCTCTAGTGAAACATGATCGAGAACGGCAAACCTCCTCTCGGGGGCGGGGAATGACTTACTGACAGCCACAGCTGCCAGGGCGGTTAGGATGACTCTCTCTTGTTCGTTCATCTATGGTTCTCCGCGGCTCGTACTTGAGAATAAGATCTTGTAAGCACTGTCTCTTCTCCCCCCTATTTTACCCCCGCTCCTGCTCTCGCACAGGTCACTATTGACCGCCCTTCAGATTTCCGCTTTGTGGCCGACTTGTATAAAGCTGTATAATAGGAGTACGCTGAAACGATTCGGGAGGGGATATGAGCAAATTCATAGATCGACTACTGGAGGGGCGGCCTGAGCCTGACGGAGAGAGGCAGCCGCTGCGTATGGGGAATCTACCTGGCGGAATCGGTTGGCTTGTGATCATCGTTGTCATCGGCGTTTACCTGCTGACCGGAATCTATA
>CBDUVB010000019.1:0-30050 GCA_965370555.1 uncultured bacterium | reverse complement strand
AAGGGGGAGGAGCGGCCGGTGAAGATCGACATCGAGATGTCGAACTCCGCAGGGATCTTTCAGCTCGATAACCTTCTGCGCGAGAAGATGAAGCGCTCGGGGATCGCTGAGCACTTCGAGGTGCTCGCCGAGGTCAAGGGAGAAGAGGAGAAGATCGTCACTCGATACACGATCGAATGAGAGGCCCGTAAATCGCTTCATCCGCCCCGGCCGTGCTGGAAATAGGGGAGCAGGGCATGGCAGTCAGGCCACGCGCTCTTGTCGTAAACCATTAAACCCGCTTATCTACGTCATTTCAGGCCGCAGAAAGAACTCTCGCAACAAAAGTACCCTTTTGTTGCGACAGTTGTCGCGCACCTTCCTCGCGCCTTCGGCTACCGTTCAAGCGGTAAAAGGGAGGCAAAGATGCCGCTTGAGATCACGCACGAGGACTTCATGACTCCGCAGCAGACCCTCACTTTGAAGGAACACTGCCGTAGGAAGGCGCAGAACCCGGTGCCGGACGAACGGAAGCACCCGGTGCGCGACTGGGCGATCCTTCATCTTGCGCTCGATGCCGGGTTGCGCGTCTCAGAGATCTGTTCTCTGAGGATCCGAGACCTTATCCTCGATTCCGATAATGCTTCCCTTATCGTTCGTCATGGGAAGGGGAACAAGAAGCGAGGGGTGAAGATCGGAAACGCCTTGCGCACCCATCTAACGGAGTTCCTCGCCTGGAAAGAGGAGAAAGGGGAATCGACCGCGGGGCGGGCATCACTCTTTGTCTCATCACGAGCTGGGGGCCCGCTCACCCGTAGCGCGGTCTACAGGATCTTCAAGACAAACGCCGAAGAGATCGGCCTTCCGAAGCGTTTCTCCATCCACTCTTGCCGACATACCTACGCCTCCCTTCTCTATCGTGCCTCCGACTTCAATATCCGTCTCGTTCAGAAGCAACTCGGGCACCGCTCCATCCAGACGACACAAATCTACGCGGACGTCCTCAATGAGGACGCGGTAATCGCTGTGGACAGGCTTCCGCAGTGAGAAAATGAGGATTTGAGAGATCGGAAGATTGAATGATCGGGAGATTGGTAGGTTCAATCACTCACTCAATCCCTTCTCTCCCCGATAGGAGCTCCGCTGGTTAGATCGTTCTGGAGCACTTGGTTGTACGAAAACCGCACGGTTTGGTTCTCGACAACTCGTCCTCTTGCCACTATATTGGTTATTGCTTTGCCCCCGACGGAGTGCAGGCGAAGATGGGGGCGGTTGGCGACAGAACCGGGAGCAAAGCTGTATCCTAGCCCTCGATGTTCGCCCTGGAAAGGCAGGGAGAATGGTACAGCCACGGGTTGGAAAGCTAGTTCTATGCCTCTTGCTGCTCGTGGCGGTGCGTGGTATTGCGCTGCCACAGATCGAGGTTGATCTCGGGTTTGCCGGTCGCTTCGTCCCCGGGAGGATGACCCCGATTCATCTCATCGTATCAGGGGTGGAACGCCCCTTTTCCGGATCCTTCCGCATCACGGAGGAGATCGGAAATACCTGGCGAGGCGAGGCCTCCAGCCTGATAGAGATCCCGATCCCTCTGATCTCCAACGGGGAGTACGAACAGCTCCTCCCACTCTACGATTTCACTCATCCCTTAAAGGTCTTCCTCTGTGCATCCGATGGGACTCCCGTGGCAAACGCCGAGGTGAGCTTGCGCGATCGGAAGCGAGAGAGTGCGTTCCCTCTCCTCGTTGGGGCATTCCCCACTCCGGTCGATACAGAGGCGGTCGCAGTTGCGCCCTCTGATCTACCAGTCCACTGGCTAGCCTACGATGGGGTGAAGTCCCTTTGGGTCGGCCGCATTCAGGCGGGCCTCTCACACGAACAATGGGAGGCTATTGCTCGCTGGACGCTCGCAGGCGGGACCCTCGTCCTCTTTAGCGGGGCGGATTTCTACCCCCTCGATTCGCCTGTTTTGCGGGAGTTGATCCCGATTTCCAACCCCTCTTTGACGATGGGGGAGGACGGGATACGGGTTCTGGGCGGGGAAGCGCGCCCGGGATCCAGGTACATCGGCGAACGTGCGGATGGGAGCACGCTTCTCTTCGTGCAGAACTATGGTGCGGGGACGGTACTCCTCATCCCTATCAGCGCGTTCGACCTCACAGTGGCGGAGGGTGTGGCCATTAGAGCAGAGGTTCCCCCGGCTAAGGTGGTATCCCTTTCCGGCCTGAACGCTGATCTGTTGGAGGAGATCCCGGTCGATCGCCCGGGCTTTTCAGCGGTGCTCCTCGTGGTTGGCATCAGCCTGATGAGCCTGACTCTCATAGTCAGTAAGGTCCGCAGCCCTAAGAGGATCGTTCTTTCCCTCATTTCGGTGACAGGTGTTCTCTTGGTTTTATCCGGTTTATATCTAAACCGAGCGAAGCTTGTAAACGATGTATACACTTTAAAAACCACATTATACGTTGAAGCCTCTCTCGGATATCAGATAGATTGGTATGGTTTGTTTGCAAATCGTACAACCACTGTTCGCTGTGGGGGAGAGGAAGCGCTTCCGGTCATGGAGGTGCTTCCGCGCGACCTGCGCAACGTGAACTACGACGTTGGCTGGGTAAAAGGTGAGGGTCTCTCTCTGCAGTTGACGCACGGAGAGCGGCGTGCCCTGCGTGGGGGCAAGGATTGCACCATCCCGATCACCATCCGGTACGCCGGCGACGAAGAGGTCGAGATCGAAAATGGACTCCCAACGTCTCTATCCGAGGCGTACCTCCTTGTGGGTGGACAAGCATTCTCGCTTGGAGAGATTGGAATCGGAACGTGGAGCTACACCCTTGACGAGGGGATCCCCTTCGCGAGGATTCAGCTGCACGATGCGAGCCTCGCCGCGTTCTACGACACGATTGAACCGTGGTATAGTGTAGAGAACGGCGTGTGGCTGATTAGTGGACGTGTATCGGACGCGCTCGTCGTGCAGGATGGAGTGCGCCAAAAAGTGAGAGTTGTGAGCCTGTACGTGCTGGCGGGAGGGGAGGATGAATAAGGGATATGCCCTGATCGATAGGGAGAACTTTCAGCCGTTCTTCAGCCTGCTCCTCTTCTGCGGAGTAGCTCTTCTTCTCTCTGTCCCGTTTGCGGATAGGGTGAAGGATTTCCATGCAGGCGGAATCTTCTCCGGAATCCCGATCTACTTTCATGCGCAGGCCCTGTTTATGGGGATCTTCGGCCTCAGCCTGGGGGCGATGAGCGCGGCACACGGTAAGACCGGTCGAAGGGTGCTCCTCCGTATGGGAGAGCGAATCGGCTTAGCGCAGTTTCTCACCCTCCCCTATCTCTTGTTCACCTGGGCTCTCTACCCCTCAAAAACCGTTGAGATTCTGTTGATCGTTCTTTATACGACGATAGTCTCCGCCCTCTGTGCAGTGGGGAGCCACCTGATTGAGACACCGTGGACGCATCGATCCGCGCGTGGGTTCCTGCTGAAGTATGCGACCTTCACGGGTTACCTCCTCCTCCCATTCGGATTCTTCCCACTCCTGAGTCCATTCGGAATGGTGGACGCCATCTTTCGTGGTAAAGCTCTTGGACCGCTCCTCTTGGGCTATCTCGTCCCGATTGTGCTCCTCCTCGGCCTGATCCTGGTAGCAGAGCGAACCCACAAGGAGGGATTGCGATGAGCCATTTCGCGGAGATTCTTCGACGGGTAGAAGCGCGTAGTCGAAGGCTCTGTGGCCTGCGCCGGGCGAGTGTAGGCCTCGCCGGGGTAGGCGCACTCTCCCTCATCAGCGTTCTCCTCCGGTATACCGGCCTTCTGCGATGTACCCGTCCCTGCGCCTGGGGGCTGATTTTCCTTCCCCTCTTCGGCGCAGCACTCCTCTATATTGTCGGTTGGATGAGGCAGGTCGACCTCCCGAGGACGCTGTTGAGGATCGATCTTTCCCTGGAGACGGGAGAGCGGCTGAGCTCCCTATACGAGCTTCACCGCCGTGGGGGGAGTAACGTCTTCCGCAAGCGGCTGGAAGAGGCGGTCGCACGACAGGCGTTCTTGTGGAAGCGAGGACTTCCACTGGGGCGCGCTCGGTTCGCCCTTCTGGGCGGGGGGATGGCTGTCCTTGCCTCGGTCCTTCTCGTAGCATTCGCCCCGGCCAGCCTCCCTTCCAGTGTGGTGGTGCATCCTACAATGGCTTCGGGGAACGCGGAGGTGCGAACCATCGCTCCTCAGAGTGAGACTCCTCCAACACTCCCCGGCGGAGCGGTCCCGCAAGGAGGAGAGGTGGGTTTGCCTGGGGAGTCCGTCCCGGATCGAGAGCTTGAGGATCTGTTATCCGAACTCTGGGAGAGTCCTGCCTCCGAAGGGATATTGAACGAGGCAAGCGGAGGGTCGGCTGAGTTGATTCGTGCTCAAAAAGAGAGGGCAAAGGCGCTTGCCGACCTCCTCGAACGGATCGAGGAGCGGTTGAAGGAGGAGGGAGGGGGGCTCACCCCTGAGGAGCGCCGTGCCCTCAGTGAACTGGCTCAGCAGATGGGGAACGCCCCCTTGCGGCAAGCGTTGCGCGAGCTCCTTCAGGAGGATGATCCACAGGCTCTTACAGAGGGGTTTGAGAAGTTCCGCAGCTTAGCAGAGTCCCTCGCGGATCAACAAGAAACCGCTGCAGAGGAGACGGCCGTTGGGGACTCTCCTCCTTCCGGAGAGTCGGAAGAGGGTGAAGCGCAGGCGGCCGTCAACTGGGGGCAACCGCAACCTGAGGACGAGGAGGCATCCGAGGGGGCAAGTGAGGGGGAAGCAGGATCCCCTTCTTACGGTTCCCCAAGCGATCAGGAGGAGGACCTCGCCACTGGGAATGAGGAGTCGTTCGGCGGGGAGGAAGGCGCAGCCGGTGGGGAATCACCGTTCGCTGCCTCTCCTGGGTTCATGCCAAGCGAGCTTGCCGGTATGGTCGGCGAGAGCGGTGCGTTTCGGGAGTTCATGACCAAGGGAGTTCCGCTCGAACCTGTCCCGACGCAGAACGGGGAGACGACGCGCCTGTTGGTCGATTACGACGCGTTGCGTGCCCTCCTGGAGGAGCGAGCCATCCCAACCGAAGCGCGAGAGATCATTCGCACATACTTCGAGACGATCACACAAGGAGGATCATGACTACGGAGAGAGAACTAGAAGCGGCGCAGGCAATCTGCACGCGGTTGGAGGGAGCGATTTCGGAGGTGATCGTCGGGCAACGGGACGTTATTCGTGCAGCACTGATCACGCTCCTCTGTGCGGGGAATCTCCTTCTCGAGGGGGTTCCGGGGCTGGGGAAGACCCTCCTCGTTCGCTCCTTGGCGAGCGCCCTCTCACTTCGCTTCTCGCGCATCCAGTTCACCCCGGACCTGATGCCGGCTGACATCCTGGGGACGGACATCATCACGAAGGACGGAGGGGAGCGGCGGTTCACCTACTCCCCGGGCCCGATCTTCGCGCACGTCGTCCTCGCCGACGAGATCAACCGCGCTACCCCGAAGACACAATCGGCCCTCTTGGAAGCGATGGAGGAGCGGACGGTCACCGTCGGAAAGGCGACCTATACGCTGGAGGAGCCATTCATCGTGCTGGCGACGCAGAACCCGATCGAGATGGAGGGGACATATCCTCTCCCCGAGGCACAGGTCGACCGCTTCCTATTGAAGGCGTTGGTCGATACTCCGTCCCTCGACGAATTGGTGGCGATCGCCGAGCGGAACACGGAGGGAGAGGGGTTGGTCCTCCCATCGCCGGTGGCGACCGGGGAGGAGATCCTCGCCTGTCGGCGGGTGGCGCGTGAGGTCCCGATCGCCGAAGAACTGCGTCGTTATATCGGCCGTCTTGTCCTCGCTACCCACCCCGGGAGCCCGTACGCCCTCGGTCCGGTGAACGAGTACGTCGAGTACGGAGCGAGCCCGCGTGCAGCGATCGCCCTTGTCCGCGCGGCAAAGGCGCACGCCTTCCTCGCTGGAGAACCGAACGTGCGTCGGGCCGATATCGAGGCGGTCTTTCCCCTCGCGTTGGTGCACCGGGTGATCCTCAACTTCAAGGGGGAGGCCGAAGGGATCGTGGTCTCCGACCTTCTGCGCGATATATGGGAGAAGACGGTGGTCGTCTGATGGAGCCGTTGATCGACGAGGCGTTCCTGAGTCGCCTCGCTCACCTGAAGTTCATCGTCAAAGGGCGTCGCAAGGGGCACCTTGTTGGGGCGCACCCCTCCCCTCGCGCCGGGATGAGTCTGGAGTTCGCCGATTACCGCGAGTACACCCCTGGGGATGACTTCCGCTACATCGACTGGAACATCGTTGGTAGACTCGATCGGGTACTAGTGAAGACGTTCGTACGCGAGGTAGACCTTCCGATCCTCCTCCTCCTAGATCTCTCCGCCTCAATGCGCCTAGGTGATCCGCCCAAGATGACCTATGCCTCCCGGCTCGCCGCCGCGCTTGCTTACCTGGGCCTACGTGAGCTTGACCGGGTCGGGCTCTACCCGTTCACCGACCACCTCCTCCCCGCGATCGCACCACGCCACGGAATGGGGCAGATGGCCCACATCCTCCACGCCCTGCAGGAGGCCTCGCCCGGTGGACGGACCTCGCTCGATCGGGTCCTCTCGCAGTTCGTTGTTCACTCCCGCGAGAGTGGGCTCGTCTTCCTGATCAGCGATCTGTTGAGCGAGGGAGGGTACGAGGAGGGGATCTCGCGCCTCCTTCACCGTGGGGACGAAGTCGTCGTGATCCAGGTCGTCGATCCGACCGAGCTTCGCCCGGCCGTCACGGGGAGCACCCGCATCACCGACGCGGAGACGCGCCGCTACGTCGATCTCACTGTGGGAGAGGGGACGCTCTCGCAGTACAGGCGGCGCCTCAATGCCCACGAACAAGATCTTAAGCGGTTTCTCGCCGACCATCGCATACCGTATCTCCTCGCACCGACCGACCTCCCCCTCGAGACGTTGATTCATGAACGGATGCGCAGCCAGGGGGTGCTGAAGTGATCCTCGGAAATGCTGGTGCGCTCTACCTGCTCACCCTTGGTCTGGGGATCATCCTCCTTTACTTCTTGCGCGCGCGTCACCGCGAATATGAGGTCTCGGCCCTCTTTTTATGGGAGGGGCTGGCGAGCGATTCTCACACCCGCGCGGCGCGAATACGGCACAAGCTGGAGCCGCTCCTCTTCGTTCAACTTCTCATTCTGGCTTTGGTCAGCCTCGCCCTTGCGCGTCCATCTTTACCGAGGACGGTGCCCCATCTCTCCGGGATGGCGATCGTCCTCGACGGGAGCGCGAGCATGCGCACCCGCACCGAGAGCGGTGAGACCCGCTACGCCCTCGCTCGCGATCAGGCGCTCTCCCTTCTCGATACCTACCCCACGACCCCGGTGGCACTGATCCAGCTTGATGCTTCGCCACGGGTTATCCTCCCTCTCACCGCCGATCATGACCAAGCCCGCCACGCGCTCGTTGTTGCGCAGCCGACCTGGAATGGGAACGGGACGACAGCGATGCTGCAGGGACTCCTTACGACCCAAGAGGAAGGGGAGAATTTTGAGCGGGTCGTCTACCTCTCCGACCGACCGCTCTCCACCCCACTCCCGCGTGTGGAGGAGCGGATGATCGCTGGGGGGGAGAACGTGGCGATCACCGCATTCACCGTGCGCGAAGATCCTGCGCTGCAGGGGGTGACCGCGTTCGTAAGGGCGAAGAACGCGACCGACTCCTACGTCGACACGATCCTGCAGGTGAGCGATGGGTACGGAACGGTGGAACTCTCGATCCTCCTCCCGCCGCATATCGAACAGGGATACGTCCTCCCCTTCCCTGGATCCCACGGGGAGGCGTTCTCGGCAAGGATCGATCCGCGCGATGATTTCCACGGCGATGATATTCGCTATTTCACCCTCGACCGCAGCCTTACCCTGCGGGTGCGGTGGGTCGGTAGACAGAACCGCTACCTAGAAGCGGCCCTCAACGCGGCAGGGAGGATCACCCTGGTCGATCAGGAGGACGAGGGGCCCGTCGATCTCATTCTTTCTTACGACATCACGCTCCCCGCGGAGGCGGCAGGGAACATCCTCCTCATCCATGCTGGCCTTGGCGGCCTCATCACTATAGGGGAAGAACGGGGTGTGGGCGAGAACGCGTTCTCGATCTCGATCGCTGCCTCGGAGGACCAACTCATCGAGGGGATCGATCCTTTGAACTTTCGCGTTCGTTCCGTCCCTGTGGTAACCGTCCCCGAGCAGGGAACCGTGATCCTGAGAACCGGCGACGAGCCTCTACTCTATCGTCTGCGAGACGGTGAGCGGGATATCGTTCTGATCGCACCGGACCTCATGCGCACGAACCTTCCACTCACCGTCGACTTTCCCCTCCTTGTGCGAAACATCCTTGCAAGCTTCTCCGTCCTCCCTGCACCCGTTACCTACACCTGGGCGACCGTCGGGGAAGAGAGGTCGATCCGCGAGTACGGGGAGGCGGTCAAGCTTGTGGATCCTGAAGGGAAAGAGCTTTCTCTCGGGGACGCTGGCTCGTTCCTCCCACAGCGGCCGGGGATCTACACCCTGACAACGAGTAAAGGGATCTATCCGTTGGCAGTGAACGTCGATCTAAGGGAGTCCGAACCACCGGTGCTCTCTGAAGAACCGATCCTTGCTGAGGCGATCCACCTCGAGGCACAGACCCTCTTCCCTCTTTGGCCGCTCTTCGCCGGGCTGGCGATCCTCTTTCTGCTTGTAGAAACGTTCTTTTACCGTGGGTGGAGGTTCAGGAGGGGGGTGCGATGATCCATTTCTCTCACCCCATTCTTCTTATCGCAGGAGCCGTTCTTCTTGTGGGAGTTGTAATCTCCCGCCGGTTTCACGTGGGGGATACCCTCCGCCTTCTTACCGTATTCACGGTGTTGGTGGGGCTCGCTGGCCCGCAGATCGGACAACAGCACCCCTTTCAGACGGTCACCTTCCTCGTCGATCGCTCCCCAAGCGTTAGCGCGACCACGACCTCCCAGGAGGTGAGCGATCAGGTGACCGCGATCGTTGCTGCTAACCCAGGGTGTTGGTTCGGCTCGATTGCGTTCGCCGATCGAGCCGTGGTCACGAACCCGATTGCTGAAGACCTTTCCGGGTTTACGACAGAAATTCCGCTTGGGGCGGTTTCGCTCGGTGAGGAGACCGATCTCGATCATGCAATAACGCTCGCCCTTGCCAGCCTTCCCGAAGGAGGGACACACCAGTTTGTCCTGGTGAGCGATGGGAGGATCACCGACGGTCTCGACGCGGCGTTGGCCGCGGCGCAGCGGGCCGGGATCCCCATCTCTACCCTCCCGGTTGGGGGAACGGCAACGGCCGATGCCGCGCTTGCCTCCCTGAACCTCCCGCAAGAGGTCGAAGTGAACCGTCCGTTTGCGATCACGATCCGCATTCTTTCCCAAGGGCCGGGAGAAGGGATCCTCGCCCTCTACCGGGATGATGCCCTTATCTCCTCCCGGGAAATCTCCCTTGTGCAGGGAATGAACTCGATCACGCTCACCGACACCCTGGCGGAAGGGGGAACTCACTCTTACCGTGCGCTCGTCAGACGGCCCCTCGATCCGATCCCGGAGAACGACACGCTCAGCGCGATGGTTCAAACCGTCGACCTTCCACGGCTTCTCGTCGTCGGAGTAGATGAGGAAGGATCGGTCGAAGAACTCCTGAACGCGATCGGGCGATCCTTCTTTTCTGCTGCCACCCTTCCCACGTTGGAGGGACTGGCCGAGTATCGCGAGGTCCTCCTCGTTGGGATTCCTCTTGCTGCACTTCCCCCTATGGCGGTTGAAACACTCGCCAGCTTTGTCGGCGAACTCGGCGGTGGCCTTGTTGTCGTCGAGGGGGAGGAGGCTCTGCGTGGTTTCGCCGGGGGCGGGATCGAGGAGCTCCTCCCTGTCTCCTACACTCTCCCGCAAGAAGGGCGCGAGGCGAGCCTGTGTATGGTCTACCTACTCGACCGATCCGCGAGCATGCGCGGGCACGCAGAGGGGGCGACGAAGATCGACATCCTCAAGGAGGCGGTCGCGGCGAGCGTCAACCTCCTCGATGAGGAGACGCTGGTCGGGGTGATCGCCTTCGACCGCCAGTACGACTGGCTGCTTCCGATCCAGCCACTCGGAGACGGGAGAGCCCTCTACGAAGGGTTGCGAGCGCTCGATGCAACCGGGGGAACCGACCTCTATTACCCGCTTGTCGATGCGCTGGACGCAATCGAGCCGGTGGAAGCGCGGTTGAAGCACCTCCTCCTCTTCTCCGATGGGAAGACGGTCGACGAGTATCGCGACTTCCCCTCTCTCCTCTCAAGGTTGGAGGAGAACGAAGCTGTTACCCTCTCGGCGATTGGGATCGGGACCACCCCGAATCTCCCCTTACTCGGGGCTCTTGTATCCGCCGGACACGGGAGCATGTATGTCGTCTCCGACTTCTCTTACCTCCCGCAGATCACCGTGCAGGCGACAGAGCGCCTCTCTCGCAATCGGTTCATCACTGGTGAGTTCCCTGTTGGTGGTCCACTGGCGAGTGGCGAGCTTTCCAGTATACCCTCCCTTACGGGCTATGCCCTTACCTATCCGAAGCCAACCGCGGAGGTCCTCCTTTCGGCTGGGAAGGAGGATCCCATCGTCGCCCGTTGGCGCCTTGGTTTGGGAAGGGTTGCGGTGTTGAACACCGACCTTGCTGGGGAGTGGTCTGGAGGGTGGCTCTCCTGGGAGAAGGGAGGGCTCCTCCTCGACGCGATCCTCACCGCAGCGGAACCAATGAGCGGCGTATCGTTCGGTCTCCGCCCCTCGGTCGAGGTAACCGATACCGGGATCGAGGCCGTGGTTGATGCGCGTGATCCGCAAGGAGGGTTCGTGAACTTCCTCGCCTTGGAAGCGACCCTCATCGAAACTGGTCTCCTTCCGACCGGAGGAACGCACGCGATGGAGCAGGTCGGTGCCGGTCTCTACCGGACATCCTTCCTCGCGAAAGAAGAGGGTGGTTACGCCTTACGAATCGACGATCGAACGCGGGATCAACATGTAATCATACCGATCTGCGTTCCCTACCCGGCCGAGTATCGCGCGACCGGAATCGATGAAGGTGCGTTACGCCAGATCGCCCGTGCCACAGGCGGACGCTTCCTTGACGATGAGATCCTCCCCACCCCTCTCGCTGGCGGAGAGGCGATTACCTACACGGACGTGCACTCCCACTTCCTCCTTGCCGCCCTAGCCCTCTTCCTCGTCGAACTCGCCGTGCGCAAGTTCCCGCGAAAGTGGCAGAAAGGGTAGTTTATTGAGTGATTTAACGAGTGAGAGATCGGATCATTGATAGATTGAACGATCGGGAGATTGAGAGATTGGGGGTTAAGTCATTCAATCTCTGCGGGTTGGATTCCCCGCAGCTTGCTGCGAATGTCGTCATTCCGGCGCATGCCGGAATCCAGTGGTTCGTTCGTGGACACCGGCCTTCGCCGGTGTGACGTGATGCTATTAATAACCCGATCGCTTGCGGCGGAGTAGTTTATTCGCTCAATCATTCAATCACTCAATCTCCCGATCATTCAATCTCTCAATCGCTGAGCCTCTCTTCGACGATCTTGACGAGATCTGCGCTCTTGACGCGTTCCTGCGTTGTTGTGTCGCGGTCGCGCAGGGTCACTGTCCCGTCGACGAGGGTCTGTTGGTCCACGGTCACGCAGAACGGGGTTCCAGACTCATCCTGACGGCGATAGCGGCGGCCGATCGACCCCTTCTTATCGTAGAAGACGTTCCACTTCTTCTTCAGGTCGCGGTAGATCTCGCTTGCGACCTCGGGCATCCCATCCTTCTTGACAAGGGGAAAGACGGCGACCTTCACCGGCGCGAGGCGTGGGTGAAGCTTCAGCACTACCCGTTCCTGCGCTACCCCCTTATCGTCGGGAATGGCATCCTCGGTGTAGGCCTCGCAGAGGAAGGCGAGCATCGCGCGATCGACCCCGGCAGAGGGTTCGATGACGTGTGGAATGAACTTCCTCTTCGTCGCCTCGTCGAAGTAGGAGAGGTCCTTCCCGCTCCCAGCATATCGTGGCTTACCGTCTTCATCGAGTTCCACTGCAAACCCATCCCCGTCGCGGATCAGCTTCCCCTCCATGTGGCTTCGCAGGTCGAAGTCGCCGCGGTGGGAGACCCCCTCCAGTTCTCCGAACTCGCCCTCAGTGAGGAAGGGAAAGGCATACTCGATATCGGCCGTGCCGCAGCTGTAGTGCGCCCGCTCCTCTGCCGTGTGATCGCGCAGTTGTAGCCGCTCGCCATCGAGACCGAGGGAGGTATACCACGCGAAGCGGCGGTCGCGCCAGTAGGTGTACCAATCCTGCGATTCCTCAGGCGAGCAGAAGAACTCGATCTCCATCTGCTCGAACTCTCGCGAGCGGAAGGTGTAGTTGCGCGGTGTAATCTCGTTGCGGAAGGACTTACCGATCTGAGCGATCCCGAACGGGAGCTTCACCCGCGCGGTGGAGAGGATGTTTTTGAAGTTGACGAAGATCCCTTGAGCCGTCTCTGGGCGCAGGTACGCCTCGGAAGTCGGATCGTGCAGCGCGCCGATGTAGGTCTTAAACATCAAGTTGAACTCGCGCGGTTCGGTGAGGTCACAGTCGCCGTGTTCTCCTGGGTGCTTGCTCGGTTTGCGCGGGCACTGGCTATCCTTAATCTGATCAAGACGGAAGCGCTCCTTGCACGTGCGGCAGTCGACGAACAGATCGTGGAACAGGTCGTAGTGGCCGCTCGCCTTCCACACCTGCGGGTGCATGACGATACTCGAGTCGAGGCCGACCATGGCATAAGGTGAGGGAGCACCAGTAGGGGCGGTGGTATCGTCGTGACCGCTGACCATGTCGTGCCACCACGCCTCCTTGATATTCCGTTTCATCTCCACACCCAGCGGACCGTAGTCCCAGAACCCGCCGATCCCGCCGTAGATCTCGCTCGATTGAAAGATGAATCCGCGCCGCTTGCACAAGGAAACAATCTTCTCCATCGTCTTCTTCGCGTCCGTCATGTAGCCTTCCTCCTATGGTGTCGAACTGCTTTGCCACCGCAAGCTTATTACCCCTATTACGCCCTATCCTGTAGCTTGAAAAAGCAATTATAACGTAAACCGGACCATGCGCGTGGAAAATATCTTATTGGGCCGCTTGCATGCCGTGACTTTGGGCACAGAGCGCACATTTCTCAGTTTAATGACTGAAAAATTGACTTTGGTCCGTTTTCATGGTATGTTGAGAGAACGTCTACCCAGTTTTTGTCTGACGAAGAGGTGGAATAAAGTGCTGGGCAAGAAAGACGACATCGCAACCATTGCTTCTCGTGTAAGCCGCATTCCTCATCAACCCTTCTTTACCCACCGATCGATATGGTTGCACCTAAAAAAGGAGGTGGTAGAGGGTACACATCCAGAAGGGTAAGAGGGTCTTCACGTTACAGAACCGTGATAGTGTGATAGTTCGGGAAACAAGACAGAAGAAGAGAGGTACTTGATTCTAGCAACGGCAAAATCGCTTAATCCGTAAGACAGTTCGCGACCAAAGGGAGCGTCGCGATGAAGCGTATCAGTTGGATCTGCCTGGTTGGACTTATCGGCTTAATTGTAGTCGTGGGGATGCTCACGATCCACAGTGGAGTTATCGCTGTTGCGGAGGAGAGCAGCCGGACACAGTCAGAGACGATACCAGAGCTTCGCTCCGGGGTGCTATCCGCCGAGCAGCGTGCACTCGTCGCTGGAAACACGGAGTTCGCTTGCGGACTGTACCGGATCTTTATTACCGGATTTGAGTTTAGGTCGTCGTTCGAGCTGTCTTCCGCCCTGGAGGCTCTGGGCATGACAGACGCGTTCATCCTCGGCAGGGCGAACTCCCGGGGGATGGCTCTGACCCGCGAGCTTTTCCTCGGCGATCTTTACCATCAGACCGTTGTTTCCGTGGACGAGAACGGAACGTTCGCCGTAGCGGCCACTGCGGGGGATATGGTGGCCCCGGACGTACCAACCGTAAGACTCAATCGCCCGTTCATCTTCCTGATCCGCGATATTGAAACGAACATGATCCTATTCATCGGGCAGGTTCTCGATCCGAGTGTGGGGTGATGAGCTAAGCATGGCTGGAGGGATTGATGGAAGGAGTGGGGTCAAAAGGAGAGTTCAACCAGGTATGTCGTGAGTTGAATATTCGTCACACGAGGACCCGACCTCGTCATGCACGGATCGAACGGATTCGTGGAGTGGTTGCAGGGAACGATCCTGCACGAGCACTGGCGCGTGGCGTTTCGTCGACGCCACTTCAGACACTGTCATCAGCTACAGACATCGCTGGATGGATTCCTCAAGCACTACCACTTCGAGTGGCCACATCAGGATTACAGAACCAAGGGACGCACCCCAGCCGAGATCTTCTGGGGTGCCATCGATCAACCGGAGACTCAGGAGGTGTGATGTGTCAACACAGTTCCGAGACCGGACAGCCTAGATAGTTCTGAGAAATGCTGAGAAGGGGACAAGGCAAGAACGGTAGCTGTCACTTTGCGAAAGAGGCTAACGTTGAGAAAGGGAGGAATCATGGTGAGATCGAAGTTTCTTGTGCGTATTGGCCTATTGGTGCTGGCTGTTCTGGTGTCGTTGGGGAATCTTAACGGTACTATACCGACCCTAGCTCAAGATTGCGGAACAATTCTGTTCGTCTCCGATCGTGCCCCCAACCAGAACCGTGACATTTATAGCATGACCATCGTTAAAGGGCAAGGTGGCACACAGAGGAATCTCTCAAATAGTCCGACTGGCCATGATGACAACCCATCCTGGATTTCAGATGGACGCATTGTGTTTCATACAAATCGTGGCAGCGGGCACTGGGAGATCTATGTAATGAACAAGGATGGACAGCGTCAACAGAACCTATCAAAGGACCCCGCCAACTGGGACTGTCAGCCCGCCTGGTCGTCGGATGGTAAGAGAATAGCATTTGCATCGAACCGCACCCCCGGTCACGGATTCCTTGACATCTACCTAATGGATGACGACGGTACCAATCAGCGAATCCTGCACAATAAGGCTGCTGATGATCTTCAGCCCGCGTGGTCACCGGATGGCCAGAAAATCGCCTTTACTTCGCTTCGCGATGGCAATTACGAAATCTATGTCATGGATATCAGCACAAAGACCCTACGAAACCTGACTTGCAACAAGGCCAGGGACTGCAACCCTGTTTGGTCTCCAGATAGCACCCTCATTGCCTTTCAGACAGACCGAGATCAGAACGAGGAAATCTACGTCATGAACAGCGATGGTACGCAACTTAGAAATCTTACCAGAGACGCGAAGGACGATTGTATGCCCACTTGGTCACCAGACGGCGCGTACATCGCTTTTCAGACCAATCGTGATAGAAACGAAGAGATCTACATCATGAACGCTGTCGATGGAAGCAACCAGAAAAATCTAACCAACACCAGTGGTAGCAATGAAACCAACCCTGCTTTTTCGGTGAGCCCAAAAGGGACGCCGCCAAACCTAGAGATCGTGAGTGTGAATGCCACAAACCCATACAGGGCCAAGATCACCTTTAAGACTACCACCGGTATGGATAGCTTCAGATTTCAGGTTCCCAAGTACACGCCACCTTCCCCAGAGCGAGGGTACGCATCAACGACGGTGGTCAAAGAATGGATCACAATGAACTCAATACAACCGGGCACTTTCGAAGTTGAGATAGACCAGCGAGGTCTTCTCAAGGGTTCAGGCACGACAGTCGATACCTTTCTGGGAGCAGAGGGGGCCAAAGACGGAGTCACGGTTGTAAAAGGCCTTTCTGTGACGAAAAGCCTCAAGATGTACAAGAAGACGGAGTTTGACAAATGTTACTTGCTCTTAGAGGGGGTTGGCTTCGCCGCTAGTCACAGCAAGGATTTGCATGTGGCCTACTGGAAGTTTACATACAGAGTATGTAAACTTTCTGTCCCAGCATCAGGCAAGACCAACTTGCTGCACTCAATAGTCGTACACTCACATCTAAGCAGTCTCCCAAATGTAGATCCAAGACAGGTGTCGGTCTCGTATCAAGCCGAGCTCCGGCAGGGAAATAACACTCAAAAACTCAGTATGGTGGAGACGAAAGATGTAGCGAAGTACAAAGCCCTATGCAAGAAGTTATTCGGGATAGATTTCAAGGCAGGAGATAGCATAAACTACTATCTCGGTCCTCCTATTTGGTTTGATGCTAACAATGCCAAAGTAGAGGCTAAGGCTGGAGGAATGGCTGCTATAGGAGCAGCAGGGATAGGTCTGTCCTCTATTTCGATAGACATCAAATAAAGACAGGAGGAGAGATGACAGTAGCTGGCGAACGCATGAATGGTATATGCAGCAAGCGTAGTTGTGTAATGGTATTCGGGATGTTTCTCGCTTTTGTGGCTTGTGGAACGTTGGCACAATCCCAAGACCTAGACTGTTATGGAAAGTGTTGGCAAGCAGTAGTGCAAATGGGTTATGACATATGTGACGAGTACGACATAGAGTGCAGTGAAGAGGCTCTTGCTGTGTTCCTATCGTGTGTGGCAGAGTGCAGTTCGCAAGGAGAAATTGCAGACCCCACTTTCACGATGGAAGATGCCTATGAGCCGGATGATACTCTGTACGTGAATAGCGATATCAAAACTGATGGTTCGCATCAAACACACGACTTTTACCCAAGAGGAGATGTAGATCTCGTGTCGTTTGTTGCGGAAAAAGGAGCCACGTACATTATAGAAACAACGAATTTGCAGGAGGACTGCGATACTGTCATTCAGCTTCTGGATTGGAATGGTGAAGTTTTGGAGGAGGATGATGATAGTGGTGACGATACCGCTTCACTGATTGAGTGGGCTGCATCCACCGATGGCATGTTTTTCGTTAGGATCAGACACTACAACAACAGTGCTCAGGGAGCAGGAACGGGATATGATATTTCAGTGTTCAAAATGAAACAGATGTTAATTATGGGGACGACCGATCGAGTAACGCAACTTTCGTTCGCCAACAGCTACGACCACTACAGCTGGCACGTGCTCAGGGCGACCACCGACGCGCTGATGAAACTCGATCCGGACACCCTGGAACTTAAGGGTGGTATCGCCGAATCCTGGGATGTCTCCGCCGATGGAATGGAGTACACGTTCCATATTCGCCCGGGGATCACGTTCTGGGATGGCGCTGCATGTGATGCTGCTGCAGTCAAGTGGTCGCTTGACCGAACCCTCCGCCTGGATGGTCCAGAGGGCGCCGTCGGGCTGATCAAGGTCATCGACTACATCGACGTGATTGACGATCTCACCGTCAAGATTACCCTGACGATGGCCGACGCGATTTTCCTGTTGCGAATGGAGGAAAGCATGGCGCCGGCACTGATCTACTCGCCGAAGACGACCCCTGAGAATGACTTTGCCAACGGGGTGTACGCTGGGACCGGGCCGTACAAGCTCGTGGAATACGTTCCTGACCAGTACGTGAAATACGAGGCCTACGACGGCTACTACGGCAAGGCACCGAAGACCAAGGATGTCATCGAGAAGATGTACTCCGATGCTGCCGCGCTGCGTGCAGCACTTGAAGCCGGCGACGTCGACTTCATCTTCCGTACCCTGAGTCCGCAGGACATCAAGGACCTGGAAGACAACCCCAACGTTGACATCAATTTCTATCCGCCGAGCCCTGGTGTTCGCTATCTGCTATTCAACGTGACGCAGCCTCCAGTGGACAATCCTATAGTCCGTCAGGCGATCACCTATGCGGTCGATCGTGAGGCGATCATCAGCCAGGTATTCAGTGGAACTGTCGATCCGATCTACACAATGGTTCCTATGGTTGATCCTCCGTTCTTCGGCGCTATCGATGTCTTCCCTGGTCGGGATCTAGATATCGCCCGTGTGTTGCTGAAGAAGGCTGGCTACTCGGAGACGAACAAGCTTGAGCTAAACCTCTGGTACACCCCGAAGCACTACGGCACAACCGAGGGCGATGTGGCCACGGTTGTCGCTGGTAGTTTGGAAGAGACGGGAATGATCGATATCTCGATCCAGATGCTCGAGTGGGGAGCATATACTGAGCGCATGTCTTCCGGTGGATTCGACATGTTCTTCCTCGGCTGGCACCCGGACTACCTTGAGTCTTCCAACTTCCTCGCCCCATGGACGACGGAGTCGCCGGAAGGGTTGGGAACGTTCTTCAACTACCATCCGAACTACGACGCATATAAAGCGATCATGGATGTAGCGATAGCGACTGCTGACACCACCAAACGGTCGAAGCTGTACAAGGCGATCCAGATCCTGAGCGTGCATGATGTTCCATTTATTCCACTGTGGGGAACGACCGATGAGATGGTCATCGCTTCGCTGCCGAATGTTCATGGTGCAACGCTGAACGTCACAATGGATATTCAGCTGTGGAATATCTATAAGGACTAGTCCGCACGTGAGTCCTACACGCGGGGGCCGAGTAATCGGCCCCCTTTTTCGTATGTCGTGTGACCAAGCGATGAAAGTCCTTTGCAGAGAGAAAACCTCACCTTGACCCCCCTTACTCAGATCGCTTCCCGAGTGGAGATTATCCTATTCTGTAACCCGAGCAAGATCAACCCTCGCTCAGATCCATCACCCGCTCGGGAGAAGAGGACCTTTATTTTCGATGCTCTTCGTGATAGTTTTGCGATGTCATGGCAAAACCATTGCGATTGGAATATGCAGGAGCCCTCTACCACGTTACTAGCCGTGGAAATGTGCGAGAAGAGATCTTCCTCGACGACAAGGACCGGGCTCGATTTCTGGAGATTCTGAGTGATGTCGTCGCTAGGTACGGCTGGATCTATCATGGGTACTGCCTGATGAGCAACCATTACCACCTGCACATCGAAACACCTGAAGCCAACTTGTCTCGTGGAATGCAACTCCTCAATGGTGTCTGCACACAGTGATCGCCGAGATCGAATAGAAGGAGGTGGTAGAGCACACATACTTAGGTAGGGTAGCAAGCACCGTCACCGCATGAAGTGATGGCATTACAATGGCTCAAGGAGTCACGAAAAAGTCAAGAAAGAAGGTTTGATCCTAGAGCGACCAGTGGGAAAGGACCTTCAGCGGGAGCGAGCATGATTTGGGCCTCTCCGTCCAGTGGATGACCGACGGTGGCTACATCCTTCGCGGCTACATTTATGCAGAGCAGGAAAATCGGATTTCTGGCTGGTCAAGTATTTCCCGGAGAAATACGATAGGCAAGCAGAGAAAGGAGGCTTTGGGAAACACGTAAAGGAGGTGATATCCATGTTTAAAGCTAAATGGCTGCTAACTGGTTTCCTCATGGTGATTGTCCTCGTTCTCACACCGGGGATCAGCTCAAGGGGAGCGGGCTCCCCTCCTGAGATCACTTACGTTGACTTCCCCAAGGAGATCAACGCGGACGGGACTCCTGTGCAGGGGACAGTCGGTTTCAGGGCCTGTAATGGCGATCTCCTCAAGGCGATCTTCGCCGTTGCAGCCGGTGATGATTTCCAGCCTTTTGAGATAGACCTCTCTGGACTTCAAGACCAAACTGAAGGGGAATTCTCCTTTGAGATCAGCACAACGACATCACAGAAGGTGACGTTGCAGTTGACCCTTCTGGACCAGGAGGGCAATGCCAGCCCCTCTGTCTTCTTCACCTTCGAGGCCATCCAAGCCTGTCAATCTTGGTCCAGGACCTTCGGCGGGAGCGAGAATGATTTGGCCTACTCCGTCCAGCAGACGAGCGATGGCGGCTACATCCTCTTCGGAACGACATTGTCGTACGGCGCGGGGAATTATGATTTCTGGCTGATCAAGACCGATGCTGAAGGGAACAAAGAATGGGAGAGGACCTTCGGCGGGAGCGACTGGGATGGGGGCACCTCCGTCCAGCAGACCAGTGATGGCGGCTACATCCTCCTCGGGGGGTCGTACGGCGCAGGGGACGGAGATTTCTGGCTGATCAAGACCGATGCCCAGGGGAACAAGCAGTGGGAGAGGACCTTCGGCGGCAGCGACATTGATTGGGGCTGGTCCGTCCGGCAGATCACCGATGGCGGCTACATCCTTCTCGGGTACACAGAGTCTTACGGCACAGGGAAGGAGGATTTCTGGCTGATCAGGACCGATGCCTATGGGAACAAAGAATGGGACAGAACCTTCGGCGGGAGTGAGTCTGATTGGGGCTACTCCGTCCAGCAGACCGAAGACGGTGGCTACATCCTGCTTGGATGCACATCTTCTTACGGCGCAGGGGGATTGGATTTCTGGCTGATCAAGTATTGCCCGGAGGAATAGGATAGGCAACAGCGCACACGCCGGGGACAGACCTTCTCATGGAGCGGTTGACGCCCTACTGTGAATGAAACGAAGGGAGGTCGGATTGAGAGCTATAGCATGTGGTGTTCTGATCATCGGGCTGCTTCTCGTGGGGAGTAGCGCTATTGCCCAGGGGAGCTGGGAGGCTCGATTACGGGTTATTCCGGAGGGCTTGGGGCTGCAGGCAAAGCTTCTTTTCGACGGGCGCGGCGGTCCGATGGGCCGCCTGTTCGATCTGGAGTTCGAGTTACGAAACGTATCCGCCGAGCTAGTCAAGATCAACTGGGACGGGTCTTCTCTTCAGCTGCCTGGCGACCAACGGTGGCACGTTGTGAACCCTGAGGTCCTCGATGCTGCGAATCCAGCTATAACCGTTGTCCCGGCGGAATCGACTGTTGTCCTGCGTATTTGCCCTGTTCAAACCCCGCCTGCGCCGTGCGATTCGACGTGGCTGCAACGAGCGCGCCTAAACGAGGACTTCTCGTTGACGCTGCGCCTTGCCGTGTCGACGCTGCAAGGACCCCGCATGGCGGAGTGGAGATGGGATTTCGACTATCACGAGGAGGCAGTCCCGGACGACCCTCCTCCTCCAGATCGCTCTCTCTCGTTCATTGTCCTTGCTGCAGCCGTGGTGATCTTCGCGTTACTACTTCTCCGGTAGTTGCTTCCAGCTTCCGGGGGCCATCGCGAATGGAAGAGAGACGCCGAGGTGCGCGCGGAGGGCGGCATTGCAACCACTGGAGCTTCTGGAGGCCGTCTTTGGCGGTACCTCCCGTACGTACGGAATCAGCTCCCACAGCTCGGATCCATCACCCGTCCCATGAACAGGATGGTCCCGGTCTCGATGTCGCGGATGAGGAAGATGAACGGATGATCCAGCCTGAGCACAGGAAGCAGGGCGCAAGGTATGGGTGCCGCTGTTGCAGCTGCTGCTTCCGTGCCGTTCTCGTCCACCGAGACAAAGGCCTTGTGGAAAACATCACCGATGAAGAGTTCACGGCTTCCGTCCATCCCCGAGAAATCTGCGGCCCCAAACACGAAGGCGTCCGGCATGCCGAGATCAATGAGGATTGCCTTCAGGTTGAACTCCGAGGCGTACTCGAATCTTGGCATGCATAGCGAGATGGCCTGCGCATCTGTCATAGTCCCTAGGATGGAGGCAAGCCGTTCGGAGTTGAGCGTAGCGGCGAATTCCTCAAACTCGTGAATCTCAGGGAGCAAGATGAGCATCGAGAGTTCGTCGCCAACGTAGGGGATCTCGACTGCTTGATACCCTTCGCCCGCGACACACTTGAACCTCCCGACCTGCTCCATCATTGGCACAGTGACTTGGCTGCCATCGAGTAGAGTGAATGGACAATCCCAGGTATAGCACGCATCGAAACCGTGCTTCCATGTCGCGTTGAAGTAGACCGCGTTGGTGAGCACCAGCCGTGTCAATGGGGTAATCGAGCCCGGTGGGAGCAGATTCTCAATCCTTTCCTCTGTCTCGTCACTGACCCATCTGTTGATCGTCTCTCGCGCCTGTTCCGGCGCGTCGATGAAGTTGGCCGTCTGCACGCCAGCGCCGTAGTTCTCCGCTAGGACGTTGAGGAAAGGGGGAAGAAATCTGTAGCCATCTTGTCCCCACAGGGCGTTGGCAACGTGCAACCGGAACCGATCCGCATTTTCGGTTTCGTCTGTGTCGCCGGTATCCTCGCCCCGACTGGCGAGCTCTCGTGCCAGCGCGTTGAACGCGGGATGGAGGCGATCTTGTCCCAGAGTCATGAGATGGAGCGTCTCAGCCATCTGCTCCTCGGTCGCGCTTCGAGCACCGGCATAGGTCATTGCCAGTGCCAACGAGATGCTGTACGGAGAGAAGAAGAGGTTTCCGCCTTTCTGGGAAAGGTTCTGATACAGATCGAATGCGAATGCTGTATTTCCGGTAACCAGTTTTTCTACATCGGCTGTTGCCACATTGGCAATAGTCTCTTCCTGCGATGGATTTTGATCTCCGTTAGTGGCTAGAACGTTCCAACAAAGACCGATCACCCCTATCGTCACGATCAGGATCGTGAGGCCCAGAGTGAATCTCTTGATTTGTGGAGTCATTTCCTCATCCTCCTTTGTTTGATTTCTCATTGGGAGACCTCTTCCGTCCCCACTGCGTTATCCTCAAGATGCTCCTTAACTCGGATCCATCACCCGTCCGATGAACAGAATCGTGCCTGTCTTGATGTCGCGGATGAGGAAGATGAACGGGTGGTCGATCGTCATCATTGCGGGTATCGAAAGCACCATCGACACTCCGGTGGCACCAGCGGCCTCGGTCCCTTCTTCATTGACCGAGACGAAAGCCTTGTGTGCCACGTGGCCGATGAATAGATCACGCGAGCCGTCCATCCCTGAGAAGTCGGCGGCTCCCGACTGAAACGCGTCCGGCATTCCGAGCTCGGCAAGGGTGTCCGCAAGGGAGAACTCCGAGGTGAGTTCAAACTTCGGCATCGCCAACTGGACCTTTTCCGAACACAACTGAGCCAGGATCGTGTCCAGTCGCTCGATGCTGAGGTCGGCTTCGAAGTCCTCAAACATGCCGGCTCTGGGAAGGAGAATGACCATGGAAAGCGTATCACCTGTGTAGGGGAGTTCAATCGCTTGGAAGTCCGTCCCATTTGTGTAGGGGAAACATTCTTGCATCCTCATCATGGGAACCTTAACTTGGCTCTCATCGAGCCGGTGGAAAGGAGCGAATTCCGTTTTCTTCGCGTCGAACTGCAGTTCCCACGTTCCCTTGAAGTAGATCGCGTTGGCGAGAACAAGGCGCGTGAGGGGGGTGATCGTCCCCGGCTTCATCAGATCCTCGATCTTTCCATTGGTTGCAGCGCGGACCCAATCGTTGATGTCCATGCGAGCCTGCTCCGTGGTGCCAGCAAAATCGGTCAGCTTCAACGGAGCATCGTAGGATTCAGCGAGCGTGTCGCGGAAGCCCGATAGGAATGGGTATCCGATCTGCCCCCAGAGCGCGTTGGCGATGCTCAACTGAACGCCCTCGATATCGCTTGCGCGCCGCATGAGGTCCGTATCCAATGCGCGAAACGCGGGATGGAGAACGCTTTGAGGGAGCGTGAAACAGAGTGTCCCTTTCATCTGGGTCTCTGTCTCCCCGCGCGCACCGGCGTACGTCATGGCGAGAGCTGTGGAGATGCTGTAGGGAGAGAAGAAGAGGTTCCCCTCTTCCTGGGATAAGGCACGATAGAGATCCAAGGCAAACATCGTGTTGCTATTGACCAGATCGGACTGGACAGCGGCGTAGACCGCTGCGACTTCCGGGTTAACCTGCGGCTCTTCCTTCTCTTGACCCGTATTTCCGAACAGGACGGCACTGACGATCATAAGCGCCGTCAACGAGTACAATAGGATTGTTCGACAAACGTTTTTCTTCATGGGCCTACCTCCTTATGTGGTTCTGAAGCTGAAGTAGTACGGTTCGCTCTTGTTCCCTTGCTGATCGATCAGCGTGACCTTCAGGGTCACGGTCTGCTTCATGGTTGCCCAGATCCGGAAGCTGAAGGAGCCGCTGGTTTTACCGTTGACGTTCGGTTCAAAGCTGAACGGCGTGAAGCGAACCGCGTTCACCACGTCGAATCTCACGGAGGTGATGTCGCCATGGGGATCGAAGAACGAGACGTACCCTTTGGTCTTCTCTCCATCCGCACGGATAGCACTGGGAAACTCGATCCCTGTCACGCGCGGCGCATTGACCGAGCACCCTATAGCCCCGATCGTGAACGGCACGCTCACCTGGAACCTCCCTGCGATGTAGATATCCACCCGCCATTGTCCAGGTAAGTTTGAAGGGCGCCGATTCGCAACGCCAATGTATCCCCAGTTGTAGCGGTCGGCACGCCGTTGGCCTTGGTAGTACAGGACACCTGTCGGGTCGTAGAATCGCCACTCGATTTGTTGGCCGATCGCTTCCGAAGCAACCTTTGTCCAGCAGATCGCCCGGTAATCATCAGAAGAAAAAGCTGACACGTTGTCGACCGGGCGATTGCTCGTGATGCCATGGGTCATCTGATAGTTCTCGATCAAGTGGCTTGTAGTGGCAGTGATCGCGATTTCGAGTCGTTGCACCTCGTACACGCTGCACAGGGTTCCTGCTGTGATGCGAACTCGATTGCGCCCCGGAACGAGCCAACCGGTTACGTCCCAATGGTCTGTTGTAAAGCTGGCCGACCCGGGAACGCCCGCGGGCGGGGAGTAGTACTGGGTGAGGGTTGATCCGTTGATCGTGAGGCTCACCGGGGCAAATCCGCTGTTCGCACAGCCGGGCGCGTAGGCCGAGCGGTGCGTGATCGCGAGGCGCGCTTTTGAGACGTTCTCCAGAAGATCGACCACGACTTCCAGATACCCGCTCGTGCGAACAAGTTGCAGGCACCGTGCTCCGCCACTCCAGCCCTGCGCCTGCCATGCAACGAGACCCTGTCTGATCGCGCTTCCGCTTGGGAAGTTGGAGAAGTCAACGTAGCACGTCTTGCCGCTCCCAGACAGGGTCAATCCAGGATTGGCGAGAGCCGTGTAAGACCAAGAGAGGATCAACCCGACCAGAATAACAGTCCACATGAGTACCTTTGCCGTTTTGCATGAGCATATTATCTTCATCTTTTCCCACCTCCCTAGATTCCTTCCATGAAGGATTCATCCTAATCTACCCAGGGGGTTCACGGTTCGTTTCAGAGTATCGATGGGAAAAGCAGGAAACACCTGCCTTGGAGTAAAGAACCCCCCACAGGATTCAGGAGGGCCCGTAACGAATTCCCTCAGCTAGATCAACAGACAGAGTAGATGAGGGCGCTTGCGCCCACGGCGAGGCAGTAGATCCCGAAGACCTTCAACCGGCCGCGCGCGATGATTGCCAACAGTCCCTTGATCGCGAGAGCGCCGACGGCTGCTGCGGTGAGCGCTCCGAGGAGGAGTCCCGCCCACTCCCCAGCTGGGATACTTCCCGTCGAGAACGCCTGGATGACCTTGAGTACGCCCGCCCCGAGGATCGCGGGGATCGAGAGGAGGAACGAGAACCGGGCCGCCTCTGTACCGCGAATCCCAAGCGCCATCCCGGTCGCGATCGTCGATCCACTGCGGGAGATCCCAGGGAGGAGAGCCGCCGCCTGGGATAGGCCGATGAAGATCGAATCAAAGAGTCGGACCTCGTGACGCTTCGCCTTCCTTCCTGCCCAGTCGGCGAGGAAGAGGATTGCCCCGGTTACGAGGAGGCAGAGCCCGATAATACTAAGGGAGGTGAACGCTGCCTCGATCCTACTCTGAAAGAGAAGGCCGAAGAAGACGATCGGAATCGTTCCTACGATGAGCCGCCCCACCTCGCTGCGTTCGCTTCCCCGATGGAAGATTCCACGTACAAGTCGAATCAGGTCGCGACGGAAGAGGAGGAGGACAGCCCCCAGCGTTCCCAGGTGAAGCGCCGCCTCCAGGAGGACGCCCGGTGGGTCGAACCCGAGGAAGCGCTCGGCAAGGACTAGGTGTGCCGAGCTCGATACCGGTAAGAACTCGGTCAGTCCCTGCACGATTCCCAGCACGATATAGTGGATCATTTCTTCCGTTGCGGGGAGAAGGTGAGCGTCAGGGCGTCGAGAGAGCAAGCCTCGGTGCACTCCCCGCACTTGATGCAGTTATGGTCGTCGTACTCCTCGTGGGGTTGGAGCCCCATCGGACAGGCGACCGCGCAGTCCCCGCAGCGCGAACAGCGATTCGTGTCGAGCTTCAGGTGAAGGAAGCTCACCTTGTTGAAGAGCGACAGGATTGCCCCCATCGGGCAGAGGTAGCGGCACCAGAAGCGCGCGATGATCACCATCCCCAGGAGGACCGTTCCCAGGGAGATCATGTGCACGATGAACGGCCGGTTCACCTTTGCCACTCCCATGAAAAGGTAGGGAATGGAGGCGGTGATCGAGGCGGCCGGACAGAGTTTGCAGAAGATCGTATCGGCGAGCGCCCACGCCGCGATGATCGTCCCGAGAAGGACGACGTACTTGGAGTAGGATGCGACCCTGTTGATCCGCACCTTGCGGAAGGCAAGGAGGTCGTTGAGGGTCCCGAACGGGCAGAACCACCCGCAGAACCCGCGCCCGGCAATCAGGCCGTAGGCGACGATCGCCCCGATCCAGAAGTAGGGGACGGTTCCGTAGATGACGAGGTTTTGCATGAGGCCGATCGGGCAGATCGTCACCGCGAGTGGGCAGGCGTAGCAGTGGAGCCCAGGGAAGATGATGTGCGTCATTCCGATCCCGGTGAACCCGAACAGGCCTAACAGAAGTCCGAACGACTGGCTGATCCGCCGCGCAAAGGAGAGCTTCATGATCCGACCTCCAATAGGTTGAGCAACCGCTCCTCCAGATCCTCCACCCCGAATATGATCTCATCGGTGTCGACCCGCAGGACCGCCGGGACGATCGTGCGACTCGAACGGATCACCCCGTAGGTGGCGGCGAGGTCGCGTTCGGCATCGACATCGATGAACTGATAACTGAGATACGGAGTCAGCGCGGCCATCTTCTCGACCATCGCCTCGGCATAAGGGCAGGAGTGGCACCACGGAGCGTAGAAGACGATTAACTCGATATCGCGATCGAGCTTGGCAAGGGCATCGATCGCGCTGGATGAGAGGGAGGGCTCCTCGTGATGCGTCTCCTCGATCCCCACGCAGGAGGTACACAGTACCGCGGCGATCCCCTGCGCTTGCTCGTGCTGGTTCAAACGCACCCCGTAGGCGAGAGCGCCGGCGACTATGACAAAGAGTACAAAGTATAGGGGAAAGGTCACCCGGCGCGTTCGCCGCAGGAGGAGAGCGCCGACCAGAAGCCCTCCGGCGATCAGGGGGAGAATCCACCCAGGTAAGGATCTCTTTGATGGCGGTGGCGGAGGAGGAGAGACCGCTCCTTCCTCGACAGCTACGGTCAAGGGGATCTCGTCGACGATCTGAAAGCAACTCACATCGATGCAGTAGGTGTAGATCACCTGAAGCGAAAGGGTGTACCGACCAGGGGGAAGATCGGAGTCGGAGACGAGAGTGAGATCCATCCACTCCTGCGTGAACGGGGGGATCAGTTTGAGAACCCCTGTCTCGGAGCGGATCGACAATCTTCCCTCCTCCACCAGAGTGACAGTGACGTCGTCCGCCTCATGGATGGAGGTGTTATCGACCTCGACCCGCATCCCAGCCTCACCGCCCGGGGAGAGAGTCACCGCAGTTGGTTCGATGGAGAAGGTGAGGATCGGTTCCTGCGCCCAAGTCCCCGGGCCGACCAGGACCAGCAGAAGGAGGAAAGACAAGACGATACTCAAACTGGGGTCAGACCTTTGTTTTTGGTGTTTGTGGAAGGAATACCATGCGCCTACCCGCCCAACTTGCGTACAAACTGCGGAGGAGATAAGGCGAAGTATGTAAACACCAAAAACAAAGGTCTGACCCCATCCCATCAGTTCTCCCTCCTGAGGAGTGCCTGCACCGCCTGGCGCAGCTCCTCCCCTCGTAGATCCTTTTCGCGGATGATACTCTCTTGATCGATCAGGTAGAGCATAGGAATCCCCGAGATGCGGTAGAGATCAGCGATCGGACCGTCCGGTCCGTCGTAGATCTGTCGGTACGAAAGATCGTAGTCCGCAACCGCTTGGGTGAAGGATTCCTCGCTCCGATCCAGGTCGATACCGATAACTACTACCCCGTCCTTGGCGTACTCATCCGCGATCCCTTTCAGCGTCGGAAGTTCCTCAAGGCAGGGTGCACACCAACTCGCCCAGAAATCGAGGAGCACGATTTGCCCTTTGAGTGAGGTGAGCGAGATTTCCTTCCCGCTGATATCGAGACCGGTGAATCCCGGAGCGGGAAAACCCACCTCGAGTGGCGGCTTCTCAGCCACCCAATCGTCTGTCTCCTCGATGGCGATTCTCGATCCGTCCGGGTTGACCGATGAGGCCTGGTAGACCGTCCCGTCGATATTGAACGGCTCGTCGAGCCAATACCATTCATGCGAATCTGCCGTCGTGAAAAGCTCCCCATCCTTGTCGGTGTCGATGAACATAATATCACGATCGAGATCGTCGTAACGCCCGTCCGTGTTATCGTCGATCAGGGCGATCAGATAGGTGACGTCGCCTAGCTGAATCTCCCCACTACGGTAGGAAGCGTGGCAGTAGGTGAGGACCGTTGGGGTTAGCGGACTCCAGATGAGAAATACCCTATAGATTGAGGGAGTCTGTAAACCGCCGTAAGAAATCGAGAAGGGGACACTCGCAAGCAAGCTTCCATCCCATAACTGTCGTTCCCAATCGACCTTTCGTAGCACGCCGCTTCGGTCGGTGTCGACGTAGAGGACAGATCCCTCTGCCCCTCGGTCGAGAACTAGATGGAATGCATCCCCATTCAGCGGGATCGCTCCATAAGAGGGGGTCCCCTGATAGTCAGGCTCGGAGAGGTTAGGTATGGAGGGCGCCGAGAGCTTTACCCCCTGCGGGCGGCAGGCTCCAGTAAGATCGAGGATAGAATCGACGTAGTGAAGGTCCGCCTCATACGCGAACGTGCCGACCGAGAAACAAAGAACGCTGAAAGCGATCGCGAATAGCTTCCGGCTCATGTGCCTCCTCTTTTCACGAGGGCGCGCAACCGCGAGACGACGAGATCGCTACCGATTACGGAGAGGAGATCGAAGAGGCCAGGGCCGACGGGGCGACCGGTCGTCGACATCCGAATCGCCTTAGCTACATCCTTCAGTTTCGCTCCCTGTGCGGTGAGAGCCTCACGCAACGCCGCCTCCACCGCATCATGAGAGAACGATCTGCACGCTTCGAACGCGTCGCAGATTGCCGTGATCAGTTCCTTCTGGCGTTCATCGACCGTCACTTCCTCCTCGACTTCTATCGCCACGGGAAAGAGGAGTAGCATCATCTTCGCCAGGTCGACGAGGGTGTGAGCGCGATGCCTAAGGAGCGATGCCGCACGCGCGAGGCGTTCCTCTCCTGCACCCTTCCACATCTCCTCCGTCACCATCCCTTGATCGAGGACGAACGGACGAACGAGATCGGAAAGCCTGTGAGGATCGACCGCCTTGAGGTGCTGCTGGTTCAGCCAACGGAGCTTCTCATCGTCGAAGATCGCGGCGGAGCTCCCCACACTATCCAGGCCAAAGAGATCGATCAGCTCCTGGCGGGAGAAGATCTCCCGATCACCGTGCGACCAACCGAGCCGGGCGAAGAAATTGACCATCGTCTCGGGAAGGAACCCGCGGCGTTGGTACTCCAGTACAGACGTGACCCCATGCCGCTTGGAGAGGCGGGTGCGGTCCGGGCCGAGGATCATTGGAAGGTGGGCGAAATGCGGCAATGGGTGTCCCATCGCCTCGTAGAGGAGGATCTGCTTGGGGGTGTTCATCAGATGATCGTCCCCGCGGATGACGTGCGTAATTCCCATGTCTGCGTCGTCGACCACCACGACGAAGTTATAGACGAAGCTTCCATCGGAGCGGCGGATGACGAAGTCCTTCATCTCCTCATACTTGAATGTCACATCCCCGAGAAGACCGTCGTGCACGACCATCTCCCCATCCACGGGAACACGGAACCACCACGCCCCCTCGTGTTCGTAGACGAGATCATGGTCCATCAGATCCTGAGCCGCTTTTTGATGTGCGGCTGTCCGTTCGGTCTGGCGGTAGTACTCATCC
>CBDUVB010000018.1:0-30478 GCA_965370555.1 uncultured bacterium | reverse complement strand
CCTGCGAGACTCAATACGCGCAGCATACACCGATCGAGCCGCACGTTGTCCTGAGTTACCTCGACGTGGATAGACGGCTCGTCCTGCGCACGAGCACCCAGGTTCCGTTCCACGTTAGGCGCATCGTTGCCTACGCACTAGATATTCCATTACACCGGATTCACGTGATCAAGCCACGGATCGGCGGTGGTTTCGGAACAAAGCAGGAGGTACTTCTCGAGGACCTCGCCGGCCTTGTCACCCTACGCACCGGCCGGCCGGCCTTGATCGAACTTACCCGCCGGGAGGAGTTCATCTCCTCACGGACGCGCCACCCGATGCGGGTCCGCGTCAAGCTCGGGGCAAACAAGGACGGGATCCTACACGCGATCGAGATGGAAGGCCTTTCCAACACCGGTGCCTACGGGAGCCACGGCCTGACCGTCCTCTCCAATACCGGCTCGAAGACCCTCCCCTTGTACAACAAGGCGCCGAACGTCCACTTCTTCGGAAAGGCCGTGTACACGAACCTCCCTGTCGCCGGTGCTTATCGCGGTTACGGGGCGACACAGGGCTACTTCCCCTTAGAGACAGCGATGGACGAACTGGCGGAGAGGCTCAACCTCGACCCGATCGAGCTGCGCCGCCGAAACCATATCCGCAGCGGAGAAACCTCCCCGATATTCGAGAAGCTCGGTGAAGGGAGAGAAGGGGTCGCGTTCACGATCAAGAGCTGCGAACTCCCCCGCTGTATCGAGATCGGCGCAGAGAGGATCGGTTGGGCGGAGAAGCGCGGGAAGCGCACCCGCAATGGGTCGTGGGTGCACGGGATCGGGATGTCGATCCACATGCAGGGCTCGGGGATTCCTCAGATCGACATGGGCGCGGCGACGATTAAGATGAACGAGGACGGTTCGTTCAACCTGTTGATCGGCGCGACCGACCTGGGGACCGGATCGGATACTATCCTCGGCCAGATCGCCGCGGAGGTCCTCGGTGTCCCGCTCGAAAAGGTGATCGTCACCTCCTCGGATACAGATATCACCCCGTTCGACGTCGGCGCCTACGCCTCCTCCACCACCTACGTCTCCGGGACCGCGGTCGAGCGGGCGGCAGAGAAGGTGCGCGAGCAGATCATCGAGGTCGCCGCAGCGATGCTCGAAACGGAACCAGAAGGTCTCATGGTTGCGGACGAACGGGTCACTGCCCACGATGGCAGGAGCGTCACTCTCACCGAGGTTTGTCAGCGCGCGATGTACATGACCGACCAGTTCCAGATCGCGGCGACCGCCTCCTGCGTCCCACAGGAGTCCCCCCCGCCGTTTATGGCGAGCTTCGCCGAGGTTGCCGTCGACACCGAAACAGGATTCATCAAGATCCCCAAGTACGTAGTCGCTATCGACTGCGGGACCGCGATAAACCCCAAGATGGCGCAGGGACAGATGGAGGGATCGATCGCCAACGGGATCGGCTACGCCCTGACCGAGGAGATGCTCCTAAGCTCCAAGGGGCGAGTGCGAAACCCGACCCTGTTCGACTACAAAATCCTGGGGAGCCTCGACATGCCACCGCTCGAAGTAATCCTCGTCGATTCCTATGAACCGACCGGGCCGATGGGCGCCAAATCGGTCGCCGAGATCGGGATCAACGCCCCAATTCCGACGATCGCCAACGCCATCTACGACGCCGTGGGGATACGCCTCAAGAAGACCCCGTTCACCCCAGAGCGAATCCTCGCTGCACTGCACGAACAGAGGACGTAAACCACGAAGGGGCTATGCTGCTCATCGCCCCTTCGTTCCCCTCATACTCGAACCCGCATCGTTCTTGACGGAGGGTAGACGATGTACTAACCTGGGGCATGAAGACACGGCGATTACTCCAAAGAGAACGCATTCCTCGCGTCCGATCGATCGTTCCTATCAATTCAGTAGCACCGTACAAAAGGAGGAGATACCGATGAAGCAGACCACTCTTTTCTTCTGCCTCGTGTTAATCTCGTTAGCACTCGTTCTCGTCGGCTGCGGGTCCAAAGAGACTCCGGCCGTGGCTCCTCAAGAGAGCGAAACCTCAACGGCCAGCGAGTCGGCCCCGTCCGCACCGCCTCCAGAGGCAGCGGCAACCGCGGGTGAAACAGAACCAGAACGGGAGACACCAGCGATCGAAACACCCTTGGAGGCTCCGCCAGAAGGGCTTTTATCCCGTTCTACGGGGGCTCTGGCCGCACTGGAAAGCTATCGCTACACCACACGTGTCGAATACGAGGGAACAGACGGTGATGAAATCGACACCGGCTCGATCGAAATCATCGGCGAGTACGCCTCCCCAGATCGAGAGCACGTCACCTGGACAGATCTTGCCACAGGCGAAGGATTTGAGATCATTCGCATCGGGGATACCGCATGGATGCACGAGGATGAGGAATGGATAGAAGTCCCTCAGATGGCCATCGAGAGCATCATGCAGGTGGTCTTCCTCTTCGCCCCAGTCTACGCATGGGAGGGTATGGCCGGCGAGTTGGAGACCGGCTCGAACTTCGTCGGCAAGGAGGTCGTCAACGGAGTATCCACCCTGCACTACTCCTCGGACTACGCAGGCTGGGAGGAGAGGTTCGAGGGAGACCTCCACGAGGCCAGCGGGGAGATCTGGATCGCCGAAGAGGGGTTCCCGGTGAGGAGCATCTTCACAGCCTCGGGCATCGATGAAGACGGTAACCAAGGGTCTGTCGAGTGGCGGATGGATCTTACAAATGTGAATCAATCGATCTCGATCGAGCCTCCAACGATGTAAACAACGGATTCGGCAGAGGATTGTGGAAACGTCGGGATCCGCCCCGACGTTTTCACTTTCGTCTGACTCCCGGATGGTTTGCGCTGCTTACGCGCTTGCTGATATCTCATGACGAGGCCCATTCGATCTGTCAGCCTCGTCAACTCCTCACTTTTCCTTCATCATCCCATTGCAATCGCGCGGCAAGAATGGATCATCATACGCAACACAAACGAGGTGATCCCTTTGCGACGACAGCACGCCCTGGAAACGACCGTTCTTGTATTGATCGTACTCTCCGCGACCGGTTGGCTGGGATTCGCCAACGAGAAACCGATCGCGCGCTTCACGGCAGCCACTGCTCCAGAAGGGGCACGGAACCTAGCGATCCTTCTCGACGCCACGGAATCACAGGATCCCGACGGACAGATCGTCTCCTACCAATGGCTGTTCGGCGATGGTTACACCGGTTCGGGGATCACCAAGACACACACTTACCAGGCACCCGGCGATTATCAGGTGACCCTGATGCTCTTCGACAACAGAGGAAAGGGAGGGAGCGCGGTCGCCACGATCACCGTTCCTATCACTGGAGGAGCCACCACCGCATCGCCCGCGGTGAGAGCGAACGTCCCCGAGGGGACGGAGATCGGCCAAGCAGCCCCTGAGTTCACCCTGCAAAACCTGAACGGGGAGGAAGTCCTCCTCTCCGATTTCCTTGGGAGCGTAGTGATCCTCGACTTCTGGCGCAGTACCTGTCCGGCTTGCCGGGAGTCGATGCCATACCTAGAAACCCTACGTGAGCACTATCAAGAGCGCGGATTAGTGATAATGACGATCAGCCTAGATTCCACCGTGCAAGCACCGGCGAGGTACTTTCTGAATAACGGTTATCCCAACCTCATCAAGCTTTGGGACGAGAAGTCCGACAACCTGCGGATGGTTGATCTCTACGATATCCCAACCGTCCCCTATACGTTCTTGATCGACCGCCAGGGAGTCATCCGTTATAAAGGCTTCCTCAACTATCTGCGGGAAGCAGATATCGAGTCGTTGCTCTAAATCCAATCTGCTCTCCCAAATCGGGGGAAGGGAATAAGACAACTAGATCAGGCTCTGTAATGCTTCATGAGTTATCGCACCTTCGCGTCATGAAGGTTGCTCAAAATCCTCCACCCAGAGGACCAAACGGGATCTGTCCTTCATTGCGTTATAGAGGTGCTTATCGGCTGTTACAAGCGGGATCTGCTCGCTTGCCGCAAGGGTTAAGTAGGCGGCATCGTAGGCTGAGCGGTTATAGGTATGGGCTGTTCTTAGGACCTCCTGAGCTGCAACTTCGCGCTCAGGCAAGTTAAACGCTTCAAATCCGCGGAGCGCTGCTTGTGCATCGCTTAACTTCGTTCTGCCTCTGGAGATGGCCTTCCAGATTGCATTTGTGATCTCGAACCGCAGCAACGGGACGGCAAACAGTTCCAAGTTACCGGATAGAAACTCCTTCAAAATGCGCAATGAAGCGGCCCTGTACGGTTCATCAGGCAGCAGGCTCGCAATCACCACTGAAGCGTCGATGACCAGCCTATCCACCGCGCTCCTCCAGTTCCTTGCGCGAAGGGTGGTAGACGTCTTCCAAGGTTAACCCCTTGAACTTCTCCCCCAGCTTCAGCCAACGATCGAGAGCCTCTCTTCGTAACTGAGCTACCGCTGCTCTCTCCAGGAATTCACTTCGCTTGCGAGGTCCCACGACAGCGTCGATCTGTCGGACCACTTCCTCCGAGAGATTCACTTGTGCCCTGATCTTCGTTGACATCCTATTCGCCTCCGTACAGGCATTCTTTACAGCCACATTATACAGCTATATAATGCGGCCAACAAGATGGATCTAAGCTCCTTCCGCACACGCTAGATTGACCCACGTCTTCAAGGACGCCAGGAACGGTGATTGCCCCAGTATCGCCCAGGAGAGCACTGAATCTTGGTGCCAACTCACAAGGCACAGCCATAACACACCTATGGGGATTGGCAAAGACCATCGGATCGGTCAATGGCAGATGCAGATTACAACACGAGCCCCATCTTCAGGTACTCGACCCGTTTCTCAAACCCGAGTGACTCAGCCGCCTCGGCGACTGCTAGCATCCACCGGGGAATGCCAATCTCGACTCGCAGCTTTGGGCTTCGTGATACAACCTTGTGGAGCATCAGTCCAACGAGATGCTCTGCAAGTTGAGGGTACGCGGGGTCAAGGCGGACGGAGATGCTGTTGACGCCCTTCCCTCTGGTCGATGCGGAGTACCTACAGCGAGCGACTGCGTGGCCATCGCTCTCTTGGCACACCACAAATTCCTCTTCCTTTTCCCGTTGTACGAGGTTGAGGAGTGGGACAAGAAGGCGGAGCACGAGCGGGTGCCGGAATCGTCCCTTCTCGATCGGTTCAAACTGGCGGGCTTCCTCAGGCACGATCCGCTCTTCGAGGTCAAGCCGGGTTCTCCAGTCGGAGCGTGCAAGACGCGACACGCTGAATCCTGGAAGCAGAGGAGAGACCGACGGGATCGCGGGATCGCTCAGCGAGTACTCTGCAATAGCATCATAGACCTCAAACCCGAGGCTCTCGTAGAGCCGCTGCGCGGGTGTGTTCCCTTTAATCACGCTAAGCCAGGTCTTCTCTGCCCTGTGCTCTCTCATCAGCTCAAGCGCCTTCTCGATCGCGGCGCGTGCGATTCCTCGCCTCCTGTATTCGGGCAGAACGCCGACCGTCCCTACAACCCATGCGTTCGTCGTCCCATGGCGCTGAACTATCGTCACGCCAATCATCCTGCCGTCTTCGATAGCCATATAGCCTCGGAACATGTCACGCAGCGATGGAGCGAGAATCTGCGCAACCCGCATAAGGGGCCAGATCCGGCGAAAGCTCTCGATCATATGAGAGATCTGTTCCTTCTCGTCGGTCTGAACGCTCCACTGCGGGTTCTCCGGATACTGAAACGTGTCGAAAATCATCTCCCCCAGAGGCGTCAAATCGCGTGGCCACTCGAGCGGTCTAAGTTCCATCGGTGAACCTCCTCAATCCCCAGGTCATGAAGTATCGCCGTGGTGTGCCCTCTATGCAACAGCGGAAAATCAGTCGATGGGTGCTGGAGATGTCCTTCTATCCACAAAGAAAAAACTCGCATCAACCTCAGGTGCTATCTCTGTCGGACGAGAACCTAGATTGCTGCTTGACAGGAATCCCTATCCATTGAATGGCTCTTCGCCGTTTTGAGTGGGTAACAACCCTGTGACCACAAATGATACAAGGCTGTTCTCTCGCCCGTTCGCCAAGATCGCTAAGAACCGCTCCTTTCTTTCTCTTCTCTCCTGTTGTCGCTTCCCTTTGCGTACTTCGCGTCCTTTGCGTGAGGCACAAGCCTTTTCCTCGCGCTCGCTCGCTACGCTCGCTCAAGTCGCCAAGATCGCTAAGAAAGGCCCTAACTCTTGAGTTCCAAACATCTTTTTCCCCTGCTTACTTATGCCGTTCTTAGCGCTCTCTGCGGCTTTGCGAGAGAATGCTTTTTCTCTTTCTTGTCACTCATTACCTCCTACCGCTTAACGTCTTTGCGAGATGTACTGGTTCCGTTGTGTCTACATCTACTGACTCGACACGACAACGAACCCATTAAATGCTGTTTCACAGGTATCCAAACACCAATAGGAAGCGATCTTCGCCTGAGCCGAACCGAATCCCCGTCGCGCGTTGGTGCAGACGTTCAATACACAAGAAGCTACCGATCAGGAATCAGGACAGCGCGAGATGGAGAAGCGGCTGCACGAGGCAAAGTTGCCAGGAACACGGTCGAATCCAGCAGTGAATGAGATCCATCTCCAGACTAGAGCAGAGGGAAGAGCCCGAGAAGGTGCCGTGGATCGCCGCCGCAAGGCAGGCCCCACTCATTTACCATGCAATCTACTAGAATCGCGAACGAGAAAATCAGCTGCCGTTATCCCGACGCCGAAAGGTGGCGGGTAACGGTCAGCTGCATTGCCTTATTAGAAATTTTATCTTCTTATTCTCTTAAGAAAATCAAGAATATCATATGCCAAAGAAATTTTATCTCTTATTTCTTTTTTTAACAGATCATCGGCAATGCCGTCCGTAACCTTCCTTTCAATAATTTCTTGCAGAGCAGATTCATCAATGCTATAACCATGATCTTTTTGATATTGGTCAACAAAATCAAACCATCGATCCATATCGAAAATATGCTTTGTATGCCAAGTATCTACTTTTATCCATGCATCAAGTTTTTGTTCTGCCTCTGCACTTAGTTGCATAAAAATACCTCCTTTAATTTCTATCCATCTTCTAACTTGTTATTCTACCCAAAATCTCTTGCCAGGCAATTATTCCCCCAACGTTATGCATTCTATGACTCCATCTCTGTACTGTCAAGAGGAAACCTGAAGAAGCCGTTTGATCGGAATCAGTTCGTCGGTTAATATGACTTCAATTTCGCCAATCCTATCCCTTAGCTCGATCACAGGGAAGCCTTTGTTGATCAGGTTCCGAAAGAAGATGCAATGCAGCGATTCGATGTTCACCACGGAAGCATCGTACTTGTGCTGGTGTCCTCTTAATGTAGCACGGAAATCCATAGCACGGATCACGAGCCCATTCAGACTCGTAGTCGTTCTGATGGTTGACAAGTGATGCGTTCGGAATTATCATATGTTCGCGAATCGCGAACAGGAGGATATACCGAACAAGTGATCGATCTGAGATTGCTCCGATCTTGTGAAAGGGTTCTCGACTCTCTTCTAGGTGCAGAGGACTCGTTGCTGTTCGGAGGAGAGGGGATAAATCGTACCGTACCTGATGTCTTCTACGACCTGATGCTACCCAGCATTGGCACCCTCAAAGTGTGTGCTGAACTTAAAAAAAGCCTCCGTCCCTCGATGATTCCACAACTCAAGCAGCGCATCAACGCCTGGAAGAAAAAGAACCTCTGTGAGAAGGTCGCAATCTTCTCGGATTACATACCCGTTCCTCTCGCTCAGCTCATGCGAGAAGAGAAAATCTGGTTTGTAGATACAGCAGGGAACGCCTACTTGGAAATCCCCGATAAGCTTCTGATCTACGTGACCGGCAATCGTCTGCATCGGGTAGCCACCCTCAAGGGGCAGTACTTCACCGAAGTTGGCGCGAAGTTTCTCTTCTACCTTCTCACGCACGGACCCGACATAGAAGCAACATACCGAGATCTAAGCGCAGCCACGAGCGTTTCATTGGACAAGATCTCTAAACTCCTCAATGAACTCAAGGATGATGTAACCATCGTCCGGCAACGGCAAGGCTGCTATCAGGTGTGCGATCCACGGCGTCTGCTTGATATGTGGGTGGAAGCATTTATGGCTAAACTTCACCCGAAGATTGTTCTGGGACATTACAGATCACCATACGACAAAGATGTTGCAGCCCTCTTGGAAGCAGGGTTGCGGGACGACGCGCTTGGGAACGTGGTCGTTGGTGGAGAGTACGCCGCCGATCTCCTCACAGGATACCTTCGTGCTAGCTCGGTAACGCTCTACGTCCCTCTCGGAGAAATTGACTCCGTTCAACAAAACCTGAAGCTCGCTCCTTCCAAGGAGGGCCCGATCGAGGTGTGCACCGCGTTTACCCCAGAGATCGGCAAGTTATCCAAGGAACATGGCTTTGTGCTGGCCGATCCTGCCCTCGTCTACGCAGAGCTCCTAGCGACCGATGATCCTCGCTGTGGCGAGACCGCTCTGCTGATAAAGGAGAAACACCTGCCATGGATTCCCTGATCCTCCTGGCGGGCCGAACCGCCAAGGAGCTATGCTTCGTCGCCTCTGTTCTCCAGAGAATCGGAGTTGCGTACGCGCTGATTGGGGCGAATGCCCTCCTGCTCCATGGTATTCAACTGCCGCGAACGACCCGGGATCTAGATTTCATCGTAGCCGTCGAAGATAGCTTCCAATATGTCATACAAGCACTGCTAAAGCAGGGGCTCAGACACGGCAGGATTCCTCACAGGTTCTACACGCCACAAGGAACGCAGGTTGACATTCTCCCCGTTCAGGAGAGGGCCACAGAGACAGGATTCATTGAGTTCCCAAATGGTGAACGCCTTACCTCCTTGGGATTCTCAGAAGCGTTGACGCATGCTGTAGAAGAACAAGTGGGTGATTGCATGGTATCCGTCGCGCCGCTTCCGATTCTGGTAGCTTGAAGATACTCGCGGCCACTAAACGCTACGGACCGGATCTACAGGATGTCGTAGCGTGTATGAAGCAATACGAAGAGCAAGGTACCCGTCGATTCGACGATGTAATCTACACCGCGGGTCTTACCTTTGAGACAGCCGGTGCATATCTTCTGGGGAGGGATCTGGCTTCCATGATGCTCGCCAAAACACTAACGGCAATAGAAGAGGCGCTTATGGCGTCTACGCGCGGCGTACAACTAAGCGCTGGGGCGACGGATCGTGAGGAACTCGATTCACTCCTTCGAGCTTTCGCATCCGGTGTTCGGCTCGGTTCTATCTAATGCCAGGAGTCACCAACAGATTCCCCGGGTTGGACAGAACATCAAAAGGCAAGCTCCGACCCCTATGGTCTCTGCACAATTCTTGCCATGCTCTGCGCTTACTCTTGTCTGTGACTACGCAAGAGATAAGCATGGGGTCCCCGGAGTTCTGGGCACCGCATGGTTACGGCACTTCCACCCTGTCAAGCCGTGTTATACAAGAACAGGACACGTTTAGCGACTGTACTTCAATTACTAGGTGTATAATGTGAAGGCAAGGGAGAGAATAGTTGCCGTAGGTGCTTAATTCCCTCTGTTCGTAGCTTTGATCGTCTTCTCTATTCAACCTGCTCCCTTGCAATGAGGTGGTACAAAGGAGAAGACTCATGATCCGTGAACCAGGCAGAGTTCTCCTATGTCTGGTGATCGCCCTGACCTCAAGAAAAAACGGCTAAATCCCAAAATCTTGAAGGAGATTCTGCATCGCAGGACGTGGGGAAATCAGCACTTAGCTACCTCTCACGAAGGTGTCTCACAGAAGGCAGCTCGTCTGCGCAGATGGTGATTACGCAAAATGACGGTAACCGACGGAACAAAATCTAAAAAGGAGGGAAGTAAAAAAACCCGCAGCAAGCTGCGAGGCATTGAGAAGCAAAGCTCTAAAGATCTAGTTGGAGTTGGTCTTCATGCTACAATCTCATGTAGAGTTTTGTTGCATCCGAAGTAACGTCGCACACAAGGTACGACGCTACACCCCTTTTTTCGTAGCGTCGGAGCTTGTCTCCGACGTTGAAGTGGACAATCCTGAGAGAACTCATGTAGCTAGTACGAACAACAAGCTGATTCGCCTTCGGCGAATCTCCGCTTTCCTCCCCCCCAGCAAGCTGGGGGGTATCCACCGGAGAGCCTTTATGAAACTGAGAATACTTCTAGCAGCGTTGCTACTAGGGTCGATAGTGGCAATGAGTGGGGCAGTGCTTGCTGACCCTTCTGACTTTCTGGCAGGCACAGAGGTCTTGGACCATGCGATGTGCAAAGGTGTAGAGAACAACCAGTGTGTTGGGCGCACAACCGCTTTTTCTCCAACAGAGGCGAGGGCCTACAACTGGGTGAGTATGAGAAATGCCAGTGTCGGGGACTCCTACAAGTGGGAGTTTTTCGGACCCGACGGCTCGCTGTACACAACGATCACTGGCACAAGCGAACGTTCTGGGTATCGGAACTTTTGGGCCTATATTATGATCTCCAGCTGGCCTCCTGCCAGCATGCCCGGCCAATGGCGTGCTAAGTTCTACTATAAAGGTGTACTTCAATATACCGATACTTTCACAATAGCAGGAGGAGCTGAAGACTCGGATTACGATGGGCTTACAGACGACGAAGAACGGTTGTATGGAACAAATCCACACGATGCTAGGGATCCAGGAATATGGGTGAAATACGATCCCAGTTACAAGACGAGAGACTATTTCTGTTGGGAAAAGCATGGTAACCAGTACATAGCGTTTGATGCAGTGGTCGTTAGACGAGGAACGACGTTGAAGTTAGGTTTCCCTGAAGTGATAGAAGGGGTAGGGGTAGGAATAATCATAGATAAAAGCGATCCTACCCTAACCGATTTGGAGGCGGGGAGAAGCGTAAGGGTAGGCCCAACAAATACCGTTGGCAAATATGTGACTGATGTGGGCTGCGCTGCTCCTGGAGGGGTATGGAGTAAGCAAATGGACCTGTACGTCATTTTTGATTTACCTGCGCCAAATTCACACGATGACACTAACCTGGAAGACGACTACTACGTCGATGCCGAGCATCTTACGCCCAAGGGCATTAAGGCCTATCTCTATGATGAAGGCAGCCAGAAAGATGACATATCTGTCATGTGGTTTGCATCATCGGATGATTCAATTGGCAAATCGACGGATTTTCACTGGGACTACGGGGAACGGTGCAAAGGCAATGGATATTTCTGGCATAGTTTGTTCTCAGCTGGAAGGTTTGACAACAAACAGTACACCAAGCACGTCCTTGTGGATCACGTCATGAAAGCCATAAACGGTCAGGCCAATCAATGGAATGCAGCCATTGCTATACAGAACTATATCTCCCCCCTCAAGGCTTTCGCTTACCCAGATCCTTATTTCGACATGTTTGGCGGGATCTACAGCGATTGGCTCGATGGAAATAGCATCTACGGAAATCCAGGATCTGAGTGTTCCGCCTTTGCGGCTGCTACCTGTTCTTTCTTAAGATCAGCAGGAATCCCTGCTCGAGTCGTGGTAGTTGACCACCATGCTCCTGGAGGTCAGCCTATGAATTACGATCATGCTACCGAACTATGGGTTTCCGATCCTAGCAATCCGGGAGCACAATGGTATGTGATGCTTGGACGCTCTGCAGGAGCGGGAATAGAGACAAGGCCGGAACCACCAGGCTGGCCTTCTTCGAAGGGCGATAGGCTCATGGTCACTGCTGGCCCGGATTTTGTGATTACAGACCTTGATAAGGCAAGGGGTGTGAGTGGCCGGATGGTGTGGTTAACCAATCCAGCTGAAGGGAGCGACAACGTGTCAGATGGGTGGTGGGATCACCACCACTGGTATCAGGATGAAGGATCAGATCCGGATGGCACTGACCCAGGGTGGTTGGCAAGGAAAGCGTGGGTAATCACAGAGAATAAGGTCTACTGGGGTACTAACGATCCGACTACCGTTGATGGATGCATATGGCCTGCCGAGCCTGCTCCTACGCCTGAAGACCATGGAAACACTCCCGGGAGTGCGAGACAGCTTGTGCCTGGAGGTCCACCGGTGCAGGGGATTATCGACTACAACTGCGACGAGGATTGGTTCGTATTTCATGCCGTAGAGGAGACTTACATTATAGAGGTCTCTTGGTTGACATCCGCTTTGATATGGCCTCGTTTTGAGGTTTACGACGAGAGCGAGAACAAAGTGGCGGAAAGCCAAGGGGATTTCCCTGGCCAAGCTGCCTGGGGTGAGTTCAGTATCTTTGAACCTTGTAAGAACTACTATGTACGGGTAACTGATGTAAATCATCAAGGCGGACCACAGTATGGGTATCAACTCTACGTTGGAGCTCCTTAACACTGAGCCTATCTGTCATGGATTGCAGGGGCACAACACTTCGTTCGTCTCTCTTCAAAACCAGTTACACCGGATTTGTAGTCAACCCACGATTCGACTCTACGCATCCCGATCCTCTTCTGTAGATGATCAATGACTGGAAGAGCAGTCTGTCCATCGATACCCAGGGGATGGACCTCCTGAGGAAGCAAGCACACGAGAACCGGGAGACCTCTCGGTGGAACGGGATTCGTGAGACTCGCTGAACGTGTTACGGGCAAAAACGCCGCAAGAAATGAGGGCCGTGTCCCCGGAATTGGAAGGTAAATAATGAGGTAAGTGGAAAGAACGTTTGACGGATGTGCTTGCCAGCAATTTGTCGTTTAGATCATTTGCTCTGCCGTTCGTAGTTAGAGGAATCACTGGAAGGTCGATGGTGGGTTCGAGAGGAGAGAGAGAATGCCTGAAGAGGGAATTGAGAGGAAGCTGGTTCGTCCGCTTAGTTGCGGACAAAACGGCTTGATGGTGGTTGCCTTTGGCAGGTGAGTCTATGAGAACTAGAAAAGTCCGTTGGATTGTTTACCTATCAATGACGTTCCTCGTGGTGCTAATCTTGTTCTCTTCCAATCTTCTTGGTTCCAATGAGGATCTTTTGGGGATTGAATTCCCATCAGGGTTGGTGGACTTAATGGGCGTGGATCCCGACTGTTTGATAGAGAAGATGGACGTGGGAAGCAAGAAGGCTTTTGCGGACGCGTGTACGGATTGCTTGACAAAAATCTGCTCAGGGCAATATGATCCCCTTGCCTGTTTTGACTGCTATAAAGGCTACTTTGAAAACATCTCGGAAGCTTTTCGAACCGCCCTCCAGGAATGCAAAGAGCCGTCGGAAGGTGCCAAAGAGGTAGATCTTGAACTTGTCGGCATAGTGCTCACACAATCAACAGGCAGTTTGGTTGCAAATGAGCATGTACGCCTATATGTAGTGGTACGTAATGTTGGACGTAAAGTTGGTTGGACGGAAGTAAAAGAGTTGTCTGCAAGGTTTACGGTTTACAACGAAGAGGGGAGAGACATAACTGCCAACTGCGTTGTGGACAAAAGCGACTATCCTAGTGTCGATTTAACGCTGTGGGGCGATTTTGAACGGGGAGACCAGTTTAGATCTTATGGCTGGGGGCAAATGGCATTCCCATCTCATGGGGAATTCAAAGTTACTGGGGAACTATGCTGTATCGGCCCTAAGGATAGCAATTCAGCTAACGACTCTTCCTCGTATGTGTTTTGGGTAGAAGGAAATAAGGCACCAACAGTCACCGCCGTGTGTCCGAAAACCGTGGCGGTTGGCGAGATGTTTCGCGTGACCGCGCGTTGGAGCGATCCTGACAGTAGAATAGATGAAGCCACATGGGACATTGATGGCGATGGTGAATGGGATTACAAGGCAGACGGAGAGGGGCAGTGGGTACGAGACGCGTCAGGAGAGACACAGGCTCATTGCGGGGTGTTTGGCGAATGCGTCGACACAAATCCCTACGATGAGGTAAATGAAGTATTCAGTCGTGCAAGCGAGGGAGAATGGACGGTTCCAATAAGGTTTCACTATGACCTAGCCGCAACGCACACAATAACATTAGCGATCACAGATCAGGCTGGCGCTATTGGCACCGATACTTCCCAGATTACAGTCATTGTGCCAGAAGCGGAGTTCACTTCGCCCACTGGAAGGCAGCAGACGTCGTACAAAGGAACCATCGACGTGGGAATCCACGTGTACTTCAAGGATGTTGATTCTGTCGAATTCTACTACGGTTCGGCTGAGGGGGACCCTGGTAGCCGACGGATTGGCGAAGCGACCAAGGATGGTCGCCATTGGTCACTCCGGTGGGACACGACCGCCCTAGAAGATGGGTCGTACATTGTAGAGGCGCGTGTTTTCAAGTCGGAGTCGCTCCTGGAAACAGCTTACAGCGATCCCTTTACCCTGAACAACTACTATGAGCCGTTCTGCGAGATTGTCTCCCCGAAAGGCGGCGAAACCTATGGCCAGGGCTCAATCGAGGTATCCGCACTTGCCACCCCCAGAAACGCAGGCTTCGTCGATTTTTGGTACGGGCAAGATGGGAAGCGGCTCGGGTTCATTGGCAGAGTGTACGAGCCTAAGGAGTATTATTGGAGCTGCACTTGGTATACGACTAGCATTGAAGATGGGGATTACGAAGTGTTTGCAGAGGTTTGGAAGCAGGGTTACGTAGCAGAAGACGTAACCGCCTGCACCATCGACAACATCTCCATCCGAATTCTCAATGTAAAGGCAGGCGAGACGATCACCGCCGATAGAGTTGTCGCCGAGACCAAGAATGTAACGGGCGAGACGATCGATGTCGTGAGATTCGAGTGGTGGCCCCACGCGCACAAGCCAATCGTAATCGGAGACGATGACGCGCCCACAGAGCGCACCGGAAACATGGAGTGGTCAGTCGACTGGAAGATTGACAGAACATACAGGTATCAAGAGAATGGCTTCATACTCGCTCAGGCATACTCAAGGAGTGGAGAGATTGTCGCTGAGGCCACTGTTACCGGCTTGACCCTGCGGTTCCCACCAGTAGCCGATGCGGGGAGTGATGCGCAGGTGGGCCTAGGACAACCAATCACCCTCGATGGTTCTGCTTCCTATGATCTTGATGGATTCATCGTTCGTTACGAATGGTATCGATTGCCGATCGAGCCGGAACGATGGATTAGCGAGCAACCTGGTGTTGCCTTTTCCAGCAAAGCCCAGTATGACGCCTTCGGTAGAAACCCAGTTTCTTACGAGCTGCTCGTTGGAGACGACGATGGTCTTAGGGATACGGATGAAGTAACGATTACCTTGGCGGTGCCTGATCTAGAATCCGCTGACAAAGACATCTCTTTCGCTTGGCCCGCAGGTCCAAATGCTTCTTGGAAACAATATCCCAACGCCGGAGATTCAGTAGCGATCACTGTGCGTGTGCATAACATTGGCAATGCAGACTGCGCTCCTTTTGATGTTGGGTTCTTTGTATATCCAGATAGCCAGCAGCCCCTTACGACTGTAGCTTGCAATGGATTACCCGCGGGGGGTCAAACAAAAGTAAGCACAACTTGGGTTGCAATTGGAGGAGAGCACACAATCTGTGCGGCAGCTGATTACCGTAGGGGTATGGGTATTGAAGGACGGATTGTAGAATGGGATGAGGACAATAATGAGGGATGTTCCCAAATAACCGTAAACTATCCTCCTACAGCTGACGCTGGTCCTGACCAAACGGTGAACGTTGGGCAGTCCGTAACCTTGGACGGCTCAACATCCTCCGATCAGGATGGTCAGATAGTTCAGTACCAATGGGACTTTGGCGATCAGACAGCTCCTGGTACAGGCCAGACAGCCAACCATATCTACAATGCCGCGGGCGTATACACAGTGACTCTGATGGTCACGGATGACAACGGAGCAACCGGTACAGATACGGCTAGGATCACGGTCGAACAAAACGGTAGCGGAGATGATGATGAACCACCGGGTGATTACTCCATCGTCAAATTCCAGGGAACGACAACAATCCCGGAATCCCATAGTGAAGAGGGGGCTTGGGCCTGCTATGGAAGTTATTATACGCAGGTTAACGTTGAACAGATAATAAGCGATCCTAACAATGTCCTTCTGAAGCCCCCTAGGCCAGGGGGATTCATCATTTGCTACGGGGGTAACTCCTTAGGGATAGGTAAGGGGACAAAGGTGGAAGTGTATGGAGCGTATTACACCATGGCTCCAATGCAATGGATGCTCAATATCAAAGCTTATGGCGGGGATGGCTACTATATCCGGAAACTCGAAGCTGATGGAGGCCTCACCGCTAAGCTCTGGGTCGACAAGGGTTGTGGGGCAACCTACGCGATCGGTGAGAGGATTACCATCTCCTTTGAGGTGAACCGGAGTGCTTCGGTTACCATCTACGACTACGCCACGGATGGCAGCACACAGACCATCTTCTCACGGACCGTCAGTGCTGGAACCAATTCAATTAGTGCGACGGTGTCCAGACCTCCAGGAACAGAGAAACTGGAGATCGTTGCTCAAGCGGGTGGCGAGACAACAACAGATACCTGCACTTTCTACATCGGCTCTTCCGGACCGGGAGACTCTACCACGGTAACTTTAACCGTCAAAGCGATGGCACGGGTTCTAGTGGGCCCAATCACGATGAACATAGGGATAAACGTGCCGATCCAGCTCAATGGAGTCTCACAAACGACACCGTTTAGTGAAAGCCTTGGGAAGGGATCGCTGGTCACTCTAGTTGCACCTATACAGGCCATAACACTCTTTGGCCCCCTTTACTTTGATGGATGGTTAAGGAACGATGAGCGTTTCTCCGGGAATACTCAGATTGGGGTGACCCTTTATGAAAACACTACCTTTACGGCGCAATATGTACCGAGAGATTGAGAAAGAGGAGACCCTACATGGCTAATAGCACTGGACATGAGGAGACCATAGGGATGAATGAATTACGATCTCCAACTCCTCATGTCCTGGGATAGACATTCGTTAATGGTTCACCAAGAAAGGAGGTGTGCCCCATGTTGAGAAAAACCTGTACCGTTGCTCTGCTAGCAGCTGTTTGCCTGATTGCAGCTATGGCTTTTCTGTCTTCTCCTGCTCGTGCTGATATGGGAATGTTCCCTATGCAGCCTGACATCTCGGTCTATGAGCCGGGGCAGAAGGCGATCATCGCCTGGAATGATGGCAAAGAGATCATGATCCTCTCCACCGATGCCAATGCCAGCCAAGCGACCAAAGCCCTGCGGGTCCTGCCGCTCCCCTCGATGCCCAAGATCGAGCAGGGGAGCTTCAGCTCTTTCGAGACCATCCAGGAGCTCATCAATATCCACATGCCAAGACCAAGCCCTGGGTTGCCCGGGCAAGAAACCCTAGGGATAGCGCCACCGGCTGTGGAGATTCTCTTCCACGAGCAGATAGGGTCCCACGACATCACGGTCGCTAAGGCTAATGACTACGTGGGATTCGTAGAGTGGGCTAGAAACTTTGTCGGTGAGGCTGGGTTTAGTTTGCCAAGTCGAGCAGAACCGGTCATCGAGCAGTATATCGAAGATGATGTGCGGTACTTCGTCTTCGATATCGTCGATATAACCGAGCAGGAGAGCAGCATTGAGCCGATAGTGTATGAGTTTGAGACGCCGGTTCTCTACTATCCACTGGTGATCTCAACCCTGATCCCAGGGGAGACAAAGATCACGCTCTTCCTCATCACAGGACCGCAGCTAGCAGAGTGGACGTGGACGGAGTCCACAGTCTGGCCGCTAAGCTTTGCTTACTATCTATCCGCAGAAGATATTCCGATCAGCTTTGGACTGACGCCTGGAGAACTCGCGAGTATAGATACTAGAATCGCTAAGTTGCTCGAAGGAAGTCCTGCCTACCTATCCGTTCTTAAATATCAAGGTCCGCTGCAATGGCTTACTCGTGATCTTAATCTCTCCCATATCCCGCGGGTTAGCGGAGGGCTATCCGCCAAAACCTGGGTGGATAAGGGCTGTGAGGCAACGTACGCAATCGGGGAGCGCATTACCATTTACTATAAAGTGAATGAAGACGCCTTAGTTACGATTAGGGATTACGCCACGGACGGTAGTACGCAGGTGCTCCTATCGCAGGCTGTCAGTGCTGGGATCCATTCCATTACCGGTACCGTCTCAGGACCTCCTGGAGCAGAGGAGCTGGAGGTCAGTGCCAAAGCGGATGGCGAAGGCGTCAGGGCTAGCTGTACTTTCAGGATCAGCTCTCCTGAAGAACTCTGCATCGCCCTTTGGACAGACAAACAGGAATACCAGATTAACGAGCCAAGCACATTCTTCTACTCCGCAAATAAAGCCTGCACAGTCAGGCTTACTGACTTCAAACCTGATGGTTCTATAGTTGTATGGGGGCCTCATAGTTGTTCACCCGCAGTCACGCAGTCAGAAACAGGCTACGCCGGTTATCCAACGGGTCTGAGAGAGGTAATCCTTGAAGCGTGGGCTGGAAGCGAGTACAAGAAGGTTATCACCTACTTTAACGTAGTAGACTGAGGAAGTAAGGAAGTCTGACTTACAGGTGCCACGGGGCTTGGTCTTGCAAGGCAACATTTGGCCTTTTTAAATTCCCTTTGCCCATGTGAAATCAGGCCGCCGTCTTCGAGGATCTCCTGCAGAGGACGAGTCAACTGCGTCTCGATGCACAACTTCCTCTCCCCTGGTGGGAGAGGATTAAGGTGAGGGGGATCATCACCCCCATCCCAACCTTCCCCCATCAAAGGGGAAGGAAATAAGGCAACTAGGTCAAGGCCTGCAATCTAGGATCTAATTCTTCCCCAGCTCCTTCCGCACATGCGAAATCAGCCCGCCGTCTTCGAGAATGGCGAGGACTTCCACCGGAAGAGCGGGAAAGTGATACTCATTACCTTCGTGGGTCACGGCTTCGTTCTCAAAGTCGATCGAGAGGGTGTCGCCCTTCTTCATCGTATCGATTCCCTCTTGACGTTTGATCACAGGAAGGCCGTTGTGGATCGCGTTTCTAAAGAAGATGCGCGAGAACTACTCGATGATTCCTATCCCTCTCCGGCCCAAGTAATCGGACAATGTACTATCGAGGGGAGGTTTGTGCTACTATCGTTATCAGGTAGAGAAGCTGCCGCTGGTCAAGGAGGTCGTTGATAATGAAGCTGTTATCAGAGGAGAGAGTTTGGCTGGATGATTTCATCGAGGCCATCCGCCACAGCTTCCCTGGACTGATCAAGCGGGTGACAGTCTTCGGTTCAAAAGCACGTGAAGATGCCACTCCCGATTCCGACCTGGATGTGCTCGTTATCATCAAAGGGAAAGAAGATCTCAAACCCCATATCCGTTTACTTGGATATGAGTTAGCGCTGGGGAAGGATGTGGTGCCTTCTATTGCAGTCTACACCGTCCAAGAGATTGAACAACGCAGAGAGCACCGCTCACCTTTCCTGGAGGCGGTGGAGCGGGAGGGAGTGGTGATCTCGTGAGGGAAGTCCAAATTCGAGCCGAATGGCGACGAGCTGTGAAGGCCCAGGGGGCAGCAGAACTCCTGCTGGAAGCGAATTTCTACGAAGATGCCGTCTCGCGAGCCTATTATGCCGTCCTTCATGCGGCCAAGGCCGCGTTGCTTGCACGAGATATCGTAACAGAGAGCCATACTGCTGTGAGACGCCTCTTTGGGAAAGAGCTGGTGCAGCAGGGGCTTCTCAAGAAGGAATGGGCGATGATCCTTGCTCATGCGCAGGATGAAAGAGCTTCTGCCGATTACGATGTAGAGCTCAGCTTCTCACAAGAGGTCGCAGGGCAGAGGGTGGAGGAGTCAAGACGTTTCTTGGAACGGATTCGCTCGTTTCTCCAAACGGAAGGACTCGATGAGGTAAGCCCTGCCTAAGGTTCTCTTGGCTCCTACAAATCGACTCGTCAGCTGAATCAAAACGCCACGAGGAAAGATCAGACCCCGATGCCGTGCAATATACCACATTGACGAACGCGGCCCTTCGCGCCTCTGCAATCAGTCCGTCAGGCCCTCTCTTGCCCTTGACAAGGAAGCGATTAGTGAGTAGAGTGAAAGCATCTACTAGCGGAGGTGGCTTCTATGCAGATGTTTGATTGGTTTGTGCGATTAGAGAGTAATATCACCCCGTGGTATTCCCACCTTCACGCTCATCACGGCCCTTTCTAGGGCCCTCCAAACTACCAAGCATATTTAACTAGCCGTTTTATCGGGTTGTTATAAGCAGGATTTTACTTGCTCAATACAACACTGAATGTTTCCCAACTATGTGCGTTTATATTAGGAGAATACTATGTTTCCACAAGTTTCAATGCGATTTACTGTTGTTCTTTGTCTGGTCTCGCTGCTTGCTTCTCTTTCCGGCGTTGCTGCTGATAAACCCGTTTACGTTGACGGTATCGATGCTGCATTCCCCCCCTTCTCTTACATCGACGAGAGTGGAGATCCGACTGGCTTTGATGTGGAAGTGATCCAATGGATCGCGGGTGAGATGGGCTTTGATGTGGAGATTGTTCCTGTCGATTGGGACGCGATCATTCCCACCCTGAAAATTGGAACCATCGACATGATTGCTTCGGGGATGACCATCACTAGCGAGCGTCTGAAACAGGTCGATTTTACCGATCCCTACTGGTTGATCGACCTTGCGGTGGTCACGCGGGAAGTGGCAGATGACCAAGGAGAGGCGGTTCCCCAGTTCAACATCTTCTCGGCTATCGCAGCTGGCCAGACCGTCGGCGTACAGCGTGGGACAACCTCACAGACCTGGCTCCAGGAGAACCTCATCGATAAAGGGGTGGCACTCGATCTCAAGCTCTACGATAGCTTCCTTCTCGTGGTGGAGGACCTCCTGATCGGTCGCATAGATGCTGCGGTTATGGACGAACCGACAGCACGCTCGGCCATCGCCGGTCGCGATGCCGCGATCGTAGGGACGATCAACACCGGAGAAATTTACGGCTACGCGGTGCGTAAGGGAGATAACGATCTCCTCTCTCTTCTGAACGAGGGACTCAAGCGTATCAAAGCGAGTGACGAATGGGATCGCCTCGTAGAGAAGTGGCTCATCGGCAGTTAACCGCCTCTAGGGGGGAGGGTTTTTCTCTTCCTCCCCCCGCCCTCCGTTGAGTGATGACCTTCTCAGAGACCCTTACCCTGATCGGGCGCTCCCTGCCCACACTCCTTCAAGGAGCAGGAATCACGATGGCGCTGATCAGCGCCTGCCTCGGACTTGGGATCCTTGGGGGGATACCCTTGGCGTTTGTCCACGTGTACGGCACGCGTTGGGGCAAATTGGTCGCCAGTATCTACGATCGGGTCTTCCGAGGGTTTCCCGCTCTTGTTCTTCTCTTCTTGTTCTATTTCGGGTTAGGGAGCATCAAGGGATTCTCCATCTCTCCGTTTATCGCCGTTGTGCTGGCACTGGGGCTACGCAGCGTCGCGTATCAAGCACAGATCTACCGCGGTGGTTTGTTGGCGGTGGGGAAGGATCAGATGGACGCAGCCCGCTCCTTGGGAATGACCAAGCTGCAAGCGATCTGGTTCGTTATCCTTCCCCAAGCGCTTTATTTTTCCCTTCCCGGGATTGCCAACGAGTACTCCATTGTTCTCAAAGATACAGCGTTGGCATTTGCAGTCGGTGTGGTGGAACTATTTACCAGAGGAAAGTTCATCGCTGTGCACACACGCGCCACGTTGTCGATCTACCTGACAGTGGCTGCGATCTATCTCTTCCTCACCTATATCGGTATTTTCGGCTTCTGGGTGGTGGAGCGACTTGCCTACATTCCCGGCCTAGGTGGCCGGGGAAGGGAGGATGAGCGATGAGCTTTCTCATTGAGATAATGCCTCGCTTATTGCAGGGGATGTATATCACGCTCCAGCTCATCGTTTTCTCCATACCTATCGGGCTTGTGATCGGGGTCGCGATTGCCCTTGGGCGGGTCTACGGAGGGGTTGTGCTATCGCCTCTTGCCTGGGGGTACCAGCTGCTCTTCCGCGGGACCCCTCTCCTATTGCAACTGTTCGTCATCTACTACGGCCTCCCCCACTGCGGTCTTGTCCTCAGTCCGTTCGCCTCCGCCATCACTGCGTTCAGCTTGTGCAGCGGCGCTTACCACTCCGAATACCTACGCGGAGCGATCCTCTCCATTCAAGGCGGGCAGATGGAGGCAGCGCGCGCCTTGGGTATGGATAAGATCCAGGCGATCCGATCGATCATCCTTCCTCAGATGCTGCGAAGGGCCCTTCCGGGATGCTCCAATGAGATCGCCTACCTCATTAAGTACTCTTCACTCGCCTACATTGTTACCCTGATCGATCTGACCGGCCAAGGACGGCTGATCGCCTACGAGACATTCCGCTTCTTTGAGGTATTCCTGATTGTGGGGTTGATCTACTTGGGGATGGTCACGATCGCCGATCGATTCCTCCACGCCGTGGAGAAGAAGGTTCACATTCCAGGACTATAGTGGTTCAATATGTTGCAAAAGACTGCACCAACTTATTGAGAGAGCACCACAGTAAGATCAGCATGGTAGCTCAAGGTAAACCAGAAGAAAACGGTGTTGTAGTGTTGGGACATCTCCCCGGCGCTATTCTTCCAGCTGTGGTAGTAGAGTCTTCACGTACCGGTAACGCCGTACATAAGGCACAATATTACGACATAAACAAGATCTATTCTTCAGCTAGGCACGGTTTCCCCGTCACCGGACGGATTCGATGCTGGCTCCCGATCCGTGGCAAGGATGTCGCGGTACAAGGCCAAGAGCTGCTCGCCGATTTTCTCTTTGTCAAACTGGGCGAGAAGAGCCCTGGAGATCGATCGCCCTTCTTCACGAAAAGAGGGGTCTGTAGCCATCCGTTTGGTCAGAGCGATAAACTCCTCTGTGTTCCCGGCCTTGAGATAGGGCTTCTCGTACAACCGAGCGTACTCCGGAAGATCCCGGTAAATGACGGGCAACCCTACAGCTGCTGCTTCCAGCGGGACCAGACCGAAGGTTTCTTGGTAGCTTGGAAAGAGCAAAAGGTCGGCTACGTTGTAGATGGTCGGCATATCGTCTAACTCGAATACTCCGGGGAAGGTGACGTGTTCTCCCGCTGTACGGATCCGCTCGTTGAGCCTGCGAATCCCCTCGGTCAGCACACCAAAAGGACACCCTCCGACCCACAGGAAGAATAGATCTGGACAGGCCTGAGCAACATCGAGAAAGTCTTCGACCCCTTTACGCCCTTCAAGTTGGCCAACCCCTAAGACCACGAAAGCATCCTCCGGTATCCCCAGTCTTTCGAGCCCCGCCGCACGCAGCTTCTGCGAGGGCGCGAATTTCTCTACATGAATAGGGTTGTAGATCTGAACAACGCGGGTGTCGGCCCCGATCTTGCGGATCGCTTGTCCCACCGTGGGGGAGATGGCGATACAGACGTCGGCGTAGGAATAGACCCTCCGCAGGTACCAGCACACAAACGGCATCAAGAGCCGCCAAGCAGGGAGGGACCCCTTGATCGAATCAGGGATGACATGTACGGTGAAGACCCGTCGACCACGGTAGCGGCGCCCTTTCCAGAAGTAGTACGGCCCGTAGGTGTGAGCGTGCATGATATCCCCCCAGCCCTCACCATTGACGACTACTTCGAGGTCTCCATAGCTCCGCAAAAGATCGACACAATCCACAAACGCCGTATCAACTCCCTGGCCCTTCATCATGAAGGCTGTCTCGGAAACTACATGGATGCGCAGGCGTTCTTTCATAATGATCACCAAAGGTCGCAACCCAATTCTCAAGCTGCACTAAAATCCGTTTTGTACTATACTCTATCCGAAGATCGGCTCGCTGCCACTCCCAGAAAGGGAATCATCCCTTCCCCAACTCCTTTCGCACGTGCGGAATAAGACCGCCATCCTCTAGAATAGCGAGGACTTCCACGGGAAGGGCTGGAAAGTGATAGGTATTACCTTCGTGAGTCACGATCCCTTTCTCGAAGTCAATCGAGACGGTACCGCCCTTCTTCATCGAGTCGATGCCGTCTGAAAGCTCGATCACAGGAAGGCCGTTGTTGATCGCGTTGCGGAAGAAGATGCGGGAGAAGGATTTGGCGATCACCGCAGAGACGCCAGCGGCTTTGAGACATGTCGCGGCTTGCTCGCGTGATGAGCCGCAACCGAAGTTCGCGCCCGCAACGATCACATCCCCCGTCTTCACTTCCTTAGCGAAGGAAGAATCAAGATCTTCCATGGCGTGCTCGGCCATTTCTGCTGGTTCCATCGGTTGATAGGTGTACTTGCCGGGGAAGATGACGTCGGTATTCACATCATCGCCGTACTTCCAGACTCGTCCTTCGATCATTTCGCACCTCCTGCAAATACCTTGCGCGGATCGATGATCGCGCCGGTGATCGCCGACACGGCGACGGTCGCTGGCGAGGCAAGGTAGATCTCCGCATCCCGCGATCCCATCCGCCCCTTAAAGTTACGGTTCGCCGTCGACAGGCAAACCTCACCCGGGGCGAGCACTCCCTGATGCGCGCCGAGGCATGGGCCGCAGCCGGGATTGAGGACCATTGCTCCCGCCTGAACAAACGTGTCGATCAGCCCCTCGGAGAGCGCCTGCAATAATACTTCCTGCGAAGCGGGAAGAACGAGCATGCGTGCGCCCTTGGCAACCATCTTTCCTTCGAGAATCCTCGCCGCCAATCGCAAGTCCTCCAACCGACCGTTGGTGCATGTGCCGAGGAGCGCTTGATGAATCTTCGTCCCTTCGACTTCCTCGACCGGGACAACGTTGTCGACCGTGTGAGGGCAGGCGACCTGCGGAGCTAGGGTCGAGGCGTCGAACTTGATCATTCTCTCGTACTCGGCGTCCGGATCGGGGAAGACCGGCGTGTACTCGGCCACAGCACGGTCTTCCAGGAACGAGAGCGTCTTCTCGTCGGGAGCGATGTACCCGTTCTTCGCGCCGCACTCTATCGCCATATTGGACAGGACCATGCGCGATGAGAGGCTCATCTCTTCTATCGCCTCACCGGCGAACTCAATCGAGCGGTAGAGCGCTCCATCAGCACCGATCTCACCGATGATTTTCAGGATCAGATCCTTGGAGGTCACTGGTCCTTCTAACTGCCCGGAGACGACGATCTTGAAGCTCGCTGGGGTCTTCAACCAGATTTTCCCGGTCGCGTAGAGGACGGCCATCTCCGAGCGGCCGATACCAGCGGAGAAGGCTCCAAACGCCCCATAAGTAGTGGTATGGGAGTCCGATCCTAAGATCAGCTTGCCGGGAAGGGCGAACCCCTTCTCAGGCAGGACCTGGTGGCAGATTCCTACCCCAGCGTCGTAGAAGTTCGGGATCCCCTGAGCTGCAACGAATTCGCGTATCTCCTTGTGCCCCAACGCGTACTTCTCGGTCGAGGCAGGGACAGTGTGGTCGAGGACGATCACGAACCTCTCGGGATACTTTACCCGTTCGACCCCGATCTTCTTGAACGTCTTTGCGATAGCGGCCGTATTGTCGTGCGAGAGGCAGTAGTCGGGTTCGATCTCCACGATCTGTCCAACCTCTACATGATCGAGTCCCGCTTTCTGGGCGAGAATCTTCTGAGCGAAGGTCATTCCCATTTCCATCACCCCCTTGGGGGATGTATCTCCTCGATCGGATCGAAGTTCATGAAGTCGGCGTAGTGGAGGATGATCGCCTCCGGCGTCCGTTTATAGGGGTCACCCTCCTTGGAATGGGTCCCTATAATGTGGAGGACCTTTGCAGGGAGTCCTTTAGCATCAGCGAGGGCAACACCGGAGAACGGATGTCGCACGAGCTTTCCATCCGCGCTCTTGCGGAAGACGCCATCCTCTTCTTCCATCTCCAGGAGCTTTCCAACGTCGTGTAGAAGCGCCCCGGCAAGTAGGGTATCGTGATCGAGCACAAGCTCCCCCTCGTAGATCTCGTCGAACGTCTCTGCGACTGCAAGGCAGATTTTGGTGACGCTCCTGACGTGCTGCGCGAAGTTGATGTTTACCTTCTTTGCCAGGGTGAATGGCATCCGTTCGATATCCTTTGGCTTCCAGCCTCCTCGGGCGAGCGCCTCCTCCCAGGTGGCGAGGACCTTCTCGCGCAACCCCACATCCTTGAATAGATCGATCTCCGGCAGGATCACCAACAGCTCTTCCCTCACTCCCATCCGACAACCCTCCTTACAGCATCGATAACCGTTCCGTCACGCCATTCGATGATGGCGACCACCTCATCTCCAAATATCGGCCTGCGCGGAGGCTGGGTGAGACGATCCGCCTCCGCCTTAATCTCCGCGAGCTCCCGCACCGGAAGACCGGCTGCAAGGAAGCGTTCCTTTAAGTCTTCTCGCCTCGGGTTGACCGCAATCCCCCGTTCGGTCACGACGACATCGACCACCTCGCCCGGGGTCGTCACCGTAGTCACCCGCTCAACGATCACCGGTAGTCTCCCGCGGAGTGAAGGGATCGTAATCACAGTCATCTTCGCCCCGGACGCAACGTCTTGGTGCCCCCCGATCCCGTGCAGGAGCTGCCCATCGGAGTGGGTGTTGACGTTGACGTTGAAGGCAAGGTCGACCTCGGTCGCCCCGAGGAATGCCGCGTCGAGCATGTAGGTAGAACAGCCGCGGGAATCGTAGTTCGCATAGTGTCCGGGATCCATGATCACATGGTTCGTATCCTCGCGCAGTGACACGATTGCATCAAGGTCAAACGCCTGACCATCGAGGATCGTCCGTACAGTTCCTCGATGTAGCATATCGACAATGAGTTTCGTCCCGCCACCCATGGCGAATCCCCCGATAATTCCCGCTCTTGACATCTCCTCTCCCACAAATTTCGTCGCGGCGAGTGAGATCCCACCAGCCCCTCCCTGGAAGTTGAATCCATCCACGAGGTACCCAGAGGCCACCACCGCAGCGGCAGCAAGCTTGGCGATGCGAAGACGCGTCGGGGAACGGGTGATCTTAAGCGTTCCCGAGGCTATGCTCTCCGGGTCGCCAATCTCATCGACCACGACCACATAGTCGGTCCACCCCTGCTGAATCTCGAACGGGTAAACCGGATAGGGAGCGAGGTCGTTAGTCACCACAACCGTCTTTTCAGCGTACATCGCATCGACGGCGGAGAAGGTGATCGGGCCGCACGGGGTCTTCCCGCTAATCCCGGTTGCATTCCCGTACGGGTCGGCCTGCGCGGCGGCGATGAACGCGACATCTATCTTGACGTCCCCTGCCTCAACCGCGCGCCAGCGGGCTCCGTGTGAACGGAGGACCGCCGGGGCTGCAAGCTTTCCCCCTTGAGAGACGAAAGCACCGATCGGCCCATTCATCGAGCCCTCGATCCTAGTCACAACGCCCTTCTCGATGTGCTCGATCAATGGCGCGTGCACCGAGAAGAGGGCCGTGGGGAATAGTCGTAGGTCCTTCAGCCCCATGTGCGCGCAGGCATCGACAACCATGTTCACCAGCCGGTCGCCGTCGCGGAAGGAGTGATGGAATGAGATCGTCATTCCACTCTTGAGGCCGGCCGCCTCGATCGCTTCTTCGATCGAGTGAAGGACCTTATTCTCGTTCAGCCCGATGAACTTCTGCGGGCGGGCTACCTTCCTCCCGGATGGTTCTGTCCCGAACGCTCCCTGGAACGGATGTAGCACGCGGCCGTCGATCTGCTTTGGTATCTCGCGCCCAAGCGCGTTCTTCATCGTGATCCCTCCTCAGTCAGCCGGGCGAGGCGCAATGTGCGGCGGGCACGTTCTAAGACCGGTCGGTCAATCATCTTACCTCCAAGCGCCACGGCTCCCATTCCCTTCCTCTCCGCTTCTTCTGCCGCAGAGATAACTTTCATTGCCTCCTCAATCTCCTCCTCGCTCGGGGAGAAGACACTGTGGATCGGCTCGATCTGGCGCGGATTGATCGCTCCCTTCCCGTCGAAACCAAGGTCGCGCGCCAGCTTAGTCTCGGCGATCAACCCTGCTTCGTCCGTGAGGTCGGCATAGACGGTGTCCGAGGCCTGGATCCCTGCTGATTTCGCCGCTGTGACAAGCATCGATCGCGCAAAGAGGAGGCTGTCGCGCGTCCTCTTGGCACCCATATCGCGTGTGAAATCCTCGGCTCCAAAGGAGACTACAATCACACGTTCGTCTGCGGTGCAGATATCTTCGGCGTGGAGGATCCCTTTTGCCGTCTCGATGATCGGCATGATATAGGTCGTTCCAATCGGGATCCCGAGTTCGCGTTCCTTCTCAGAGAGGGTTTGCGCGAGGGCCTCAACATCGGCGGCCGACTCTGCCTTGGGAAGACAGATCCCGTGCGGTCGCCCCAACACGACCTCATCGAGGTCGTTCGCACCGTACGAGGAGAGAGGGTTGATCCGCACCCACGCCTCGGGAAGGTCGAGCGTCATCAACAGGTGTTTCACCAGGATCCGCGCTGCACTCTTCTCTTGCAACGGGACCGAATCCTCCAGGTCGAGAAGGATACAATCCGCGTCGTGGAGATCGATTCCCGCAAGGAGACGCGGGTTGTTCCCTGGCGCGTAGAGTCGGCTTCGGCGCAGGCGGTCTCGCGCGGTCGTGGCGCGCTCAACTGTCCGCCGTATCGGGGAGGCGACCTCTGGAAAGACCGTTTGCAGCGCCGTCTCCACTCGCGCGGCAAGGACGTAGTCGAGTGCACCCCTATCCATCACCGTGATCTTCGCCGCGGTGATTCCCATTGCTTCCGCGGTCGCTTCGATGACAATACGAATCCCTCGCTCCACGAGCCTCGCGTTCCCCGCCTCGATCTCGATCTTAAGCAATGCAGATGGAGCCACCGTAATGATACAATCCCCCTTGCCCTCTGAGCCGATTGTTACCTGTCGCGTGCTCATAATTCTCCTTATACCATCAGGAGGGCGAGAACCGCTTTCTGCGCGTGCATTCTGTTCTCCGCCTGGTCGAAGATCGCGCTCCCCACGCTGCGGGAGGCCCCGTAGGTGATCTCTTCATCATAATGTGCGGGGAGGCAGTGCATCACGAGCGCCTCGGGATCGGCCAGTTCGAGGAGCGTTTCGTCCACGGTGAATCCGGAGAAGGCGTGTCTCTTCTCGGCAGCTTGCGCCTCCTCCCCCATACTCGCCCACACGTCGGTGTAGAGAACGTCCGCGCCCCGTGCCGCCTCCTTTGGATCGTGCATGATCTCGATCGCCCCACCTGCACCGCGCGCTGCACGCACGATCGTCTCCTCCGGTTCATACCCCTTAGGACAGGCGATACGGAAATGAATCCCTACCTTGGTGCACCCATTGATCAGGGAGTGAGCCACGTTGTTCCCATCGCCGATGAAGGCAAGGGTCAACCCGGCAAGCTCGCGTTTCTTCTCCATTATTGTCAACAGATCACCGAGGATCTGGCACGGATGGTAACGATCGCATAACGCGTTGATCACAGGAACAGATGCGTACTTTGCCAGATCGACAATCGTGCGGTGCTCGAACACTCTTGCCATGATTCCATCCACATACCCCGAGAGGACGATCGCGATATCCTCGGTCGTCTCCCTCTTTCCGAGTTTGATATCATCCGGCCCCAGGTAGATCGCGTTCCCCCCAAGTTGATTCATCCCATTCTCGAAGGAGACGCGCGTCCGCAGGGACGGCTTCTGGAAGATCATCGCCAGCGTCCTCCCGGCGAGCATGTTATGCTTGACCCCGGCACGCAGTTCGAGCTTCAGGTTGCGTGCCGTCTCCAGGACTTCGTAGATCTCTTCAGTAGAGAGATCGGCAAGAGAGACGAGATGCTTCATGTTCATCCGTTGTTACCTCCTGCATCGCTTGTTTTTTTTTAAGAGAAAGAACGGACAAGAAACTTCGTCTGGATAAGCAAGATGCACTGTCGTGCGGCATTCCTTCCCCCTTTGTCACGAGGCGAATGATAGCCGATCGGGGGGTTGCCGCCAACACCGGAGATAGTGCTGTGGGGAAGCGTAATACCGTGCACTCCAGAACTAACGATGAATTCGAATGGAGTAAATCCCCAGCCGGTTGGCTCCGAAAACATCGGTGAACAGGCGATCGCCGATCATCACCGCACGCTCGTAGGAAATGTCGAGTTGAGAAAGTATCTCCTTGAATCCACCCTTTCTCGGCTTTCCCGCCCGAACGCGTAGCGGGTACTTGCGCCCCAGTTCTACGATCACCGGATCACCGGTCCCCCAGCGCCGGTTGGTGAGGATCCCTACACGGAATCCCAGCGTTGTCAGGTCTTCCAATAGAGCGTACACCTCCGGTTCCAACCGCCTCGGCCGACGGCCACCAAGGGTATTATCAAGGTCGAAGAGGAGCGCTCGTTTCCCGTCGCGGTAGAGTCTTTTATAGTCGATCGCAAAGATCGAGGAAGCCCTCTCATCCGGTCTCAGGAGCTTCATCGTCCTCCCCGCGAATGACCTCCCCAATCGCCGCCACCTCCCGCAGGCGAACGGCAAGGGAAAGGAATTCATCCTCCATCCCTGGGGCAACGTAGACCTTGAAGTAGATCTTCCCAT
>CBDUVB010000017.1:0-32124 GCA_965370555.1 uncultured bacterium | reverse complement strand
CAGTTGCATTTGCTTTGAAAAGCCCCGTCCGGAAGGGCGGGGAATCTTTTTACTCCTAAAGAATGGGGACGGCTTGAGAAACATCGCACTGAATTTGCGGTGAGTTTGAGAGCCATCAATGAGTTTCTGTCCAGCCCACCGTGCTCTATCCTCGATATAGGCGGAGGGCCCGGTCGCTATTCGATCGAGCTTGCGCGGCAGGGATACGCTGTCACCTTGCTGGAAGTATCGGGAGAAAGTCTGAGACTGGCTCAGGAAAAAGCGGGAGAAGCTCAAGTATCATTGGCTGGGTTCATTCACGCGAATGCATTGGACTTAGGAGAGCTTGGTTCGGCCAGTTTCGATGCAGTTCTTCTGATGGGGCCGCTGTACCATCTGCTGTCCCACACAGAACGAGTTCGAGCAATACAGGAGGCAATGCGCGTTCTTAAACCACACGGCAGGTTGTTCGCGGCGTTCATCACAAGATTCGCGCCATTTCGGTATGTGGCTAACGGAGAACCGGATTGGCTGATAGGGAACCAGGAATATGCACTGCAATTACTCGAAACAGGAGTGCATGATCAGCCGCCAATAACGTTCACAAAGGCTTATTACGTTCACCCTAGGGAAGTAGTGCCCTTGATGGAGAATCAGGGTTTGAGAACCCTATGCCTTGTCGGTTGCGAAGGCATTGTGGCCGGACACGAAGGCAAGGTGAATGAGCTAACGGGAGAGGCGTGGCAAGCCTGGGTCGAGTTGAGCTATAAGCTTGGTCAAGACCCCAGTCTTCACGGGGCTGCCGATCATCTATTGTATGTTGGGGAAAAATCCGGCTAACCACCGCATGACCCCGACTTGGCTAAGCGGCGCTTCTTTCAAAGCGATCACGCGCATTGGGGTTGGTCGGCTGGCGAGGGTGCCCACGCCGCATCCGCCAAGCGGGTTATGCGGATGCCGTTATGCCGCCCAGCACAGAACAACTTTGTTGAGGTCCAGACCACTATGAATGAACAAGAAGGCAAAGAATACTATCTGTCTCGCAAGTCGGAAATCCTGACACAATTTGATACCCACGCGAAGGCTTGGAGGCCATTCCTTGCCGTTTGCTACGGTGATAAATTCGCAGACACGGTTTTGAGAGATACCCGTGAGCAATATGAGGCTCTGATTCCTGAAATCCCCTACATCGGCGGCGATGAGAATCCTATGACCCGCCATCTCGTTCGGTCAACCACGAGTCTGGCTCTCTACAAAGCTATGAAAGCGCGGGGCAAGACAGCGGAAGAAGTCGGCAAGGTCGTCTACGACGCAGTAGTCGAAGTTGTCAGCCAACTTCCTCCTCGCCCCTTCAAGGAGTTGAGCGCGGAATACATAGCGAAGGAAAGAGAACAAGCGCGGAAATCTCAAGAGCGTTATTATCCTGAGGACTGGGTGTGGGAGTTTGTTGAAGGGGACGGTATGGAATTCGACTATGGCTACGATTTCCTGGAGTGCGGCACTCAAAAGTTCTATCACGCCCAGGATGCAGACGAGTTTCTCCCGTTTTACTGCTATCTTGACTTTGTTACACACAGGACAACAGGTTGGGGGTTCGCTAGGTCAATGACCTTGGCGGAAGGCTACGAGAATTGCGACTTTCGATGGAAGAAGGGTGGAGAAACAAGAAAGGGGTGGCCTCCGCCGTTCCTTAAGGAAGAGCGCAACTAGAGTGAAGGCGGCCTCACCACCGTATGAACCCGACCGGGCTATATCACGGCACAAAACAAACGTGGAGTGATGAAGCGAACTGCCTTCCAGCGAAGGCATCGGGGGATAGATGTCCGGCGGATTAAGCGGGTGCTATTAGCCCGCAAGATTCAGGAGATGTATTGCACGAACTGCTTCCTGGAGCTATTTTATAGGTACGAGGTGGTACCAGCATGACAAATTACTCGCGCGTATGAGGACGTTAGCGCCACAAGAGGAAAGATCTTGAGAACAGAAGAGGAAGTTCTAACACAGTTCAATGAGTGGGCGCAGAGCAACGATCTGATCCGTGTAGCCGTGCTGACTAGTTCACGCGTTGATCCTAATGGAGTTACCGATTTCTTGTCAGACTATGACATTGAACTGTACGTAGCTGACCTTGAGCCATTCCGGAGAGACGATGAGTGGCTGAGCGTCTTAGGCCCTATCATGGTTCGCTGGCCGCTAAAGCCGCGGTCGACAGGCCATGAGAATTGGATCACGCGACTCGTTCTATTCAAAGATGGCGTGCGAATCGATTTTCAGATTACTGACCAGACTAGTATTGAACCAGACGCCTACGATAACGGCTACAGAGTACTCATCGACAAGGATAATATAACAACGGGCTTACAAGAACCAAGATTCTCCGAATACATCATCAAGAAACCTTCCAGGCAGGAGTATGAAACGCTGGTCCATGAGTTCTGGTGGGATGCAATCTATGTACCCAAATACCTTTGGCGGGACGAGTTGCCTTTCGCAAAATACATGTTCGATAATGTCCTTCGTTACTCTTTCCTGCAAAAGGTTGTTGAATGGTACATTGGTTCAAAGAATGGTTGGTCAGTGAGCACTGGAATCCGTGGTAAAAGGTTCAAGCGCTATCTTGATGCCGAAAGCTGGTTGGAATTCGAATCTACCTTCGCCGGGGCGAATGTCGAAGAAAACTGGCGCGCCTTCTTCAAGACCATTGAGTTCTTTAGAAAGATGGCAAGAATAGTTGGGACCAGTCTTGGTTATGATTATCCAGCGGACTTGGATGAAGAAGTGACGCAATACTGCCTAAGTATTCGAAGGACGAATACGGAATGACGCTAACAAGACAGTTGCAGCTTACCGTCGCGTAGCCGTGCTGAAAGCTGAACGCAGCCGTTGGGCGGAACTGGCTACAGCGAATAGCAAGATGCGGGATAATCATCTGGAGTGCCAAAAGGCGGCCTTGATACTCGGTATAACCAAAGTTATACTATCGGCATGAAAACGGCGATCTCCATTCCTGAGGATCTGTTTCGCGTCGCGGAACAGGCAGCTAAGCGATTGGGTGTCTCAAGGAGCGAGTTCTACCGTCGCGCCATCGGCGCTTTTCTCCACGGTAACAACGACGAGCTTATCACAGATGCTCTGAACGAGGTCTACGATGACCAAGCGGGCAAAGGTTACGTGGACCCGACTCTGCTTCAGATGCAGTTGGCTTCCCTTGAGCAGGAAGAGTGGTGATCAAGCGGGGGGAAGTCTGGTGGGCGGCCCTGCCTGAGCCCCGTGGCTCTGAGCCTGGGTTTAGTAGGCCAGTTCTGGTGATTCAGGCAGACTCGTTCAACAGCAGTCGGATTGGAACAGTTGTTGTTGCCGCGATCACATCGAATCTGCATCTTGCCGAGGCGCCTGGCAATGTGCGTCTGACGCGACGTCAGAGCAGCCTCGCGAGGGAATCTGTCGTCAATGTGTCGCAAGTGATCACTCTAGACCGGGGGTTTCTGAGAGAGAAGGTAGGCCAACTCACGCAAGCGCAGATGAACAAAGTTGACGCTGGTCTACGGCTCGCTCTGGCATTGTAGTGGCGTGGGAACAAACATACGAGTTGCCTACGGGCATGACCTGCCGCAGATCCTGGAGATCTACAATACAGTCCTTGGAAATTTGACTGATCGAAAAGGAAAAGAGCGCATTCGATGGCAGGGATTCTTGGTATCCATGAAAGGGAAAGCCTAACCAGTCAATCCAGCGGATGCCTTACGTGCGTCGCTGATCGATATGCTCAACGGGATCAGAGAAAATGGCCTTGTATATGTGTAGCGCATAAACTACGGCGGCGACAAGGCAACACAGAAACGTGACGTCAACACTGCGAAGGCCTATTGGCTGGACTACCAACGGAGGTCGTCATGACAAAACCATCTGTAAACTATGAACAGGACCTGAAGGAAGCCTTGGCCGATCCGGAGGAGGCTGCAGCATATCTGAATGCCGCCTTGGAGGATGGCTCCCAGGATGTCTTCCTTATGGCTCTCAGGGATATTGCGAATGCACGGGGTATCACTCGCCTCGCCCGCGAGACATCCCTGAACCGGGAGAACATGTATCGCATCCTCTCGGAAAAGGGGAATCCCCAGCTTTCCAGCTTGCGGGCATTGCTGGACTCACTGGGGCTCAAACTTGCTGTTGAGTCAAAGCAAGCTGTGCCCTGACAAGAATCATCGAACAAACGAATCGATGGCGACTGAGTAACCTGCGCGCTACGCGGCTCACGTAGCGCATCATTCGGTCCATTGGACGGAATTGGCTACAGCGAACAGCAAGAAAAGAAACAAATCCTGGAGAGAGCACTCTATGACAGCCAAAATGCGCACTTGTGTAGGGCCGGTAGATTTCCCGGCGATCAGCGAATTTCTGTACGGTCTATACCAGCCAGATAACCGGGATGGCAACTGGTTTCAGCCGGTATGGGAGTATGCATACACGCATTCATATTTTGATGAGGAGGCCGTGCCACGGATCGGGATATGGGAAGACGCGGGGACAATGGTGGCCGTGACCCTATACGAGTCGCGCCTCGGTGAAGCGTTCTTTCAGACACATCCGGCCTACGTGCATCTGCAACCAGAGATGCTCGCATATGCCGAGCAGCATCTCACGGGCAGAACTGACCAGGGGAAACGGTACCTCAAAGCATATGTGAATGATTACGATACTGCGTTCGAACACGTGGTACGGTCACGGGGCTACGAGAAAGAGCCGGCATCGCACTGGCCAATGTCGCAGTTTGTGATCCCGGATCCCTTTCCACCCATCCGCCTACCTGACGGGTTCCGACTCAAGAGCCTTGCCGACGATAATGACCTTGCCAAGATAGACCGCGTGCTCTGGCGCGGGTTCAATCATCCCGGCGAGCCACCCGCCGGCGGCCCCAAAGGCCGAAAAAAGATGCAGTCAGGGCCACATTTTCGCAAGGACCTTACGATTGTAGTTGAGGCCCCCAACGGTGCCTTCGTGGCTTTCGGCGGTTTGTGGTTTGACCCGGTCAACAGATTCGGCTATGTGGAGCCCGTCGCCACTGACCCTGACTACCGGCGTATGGGGCTCGGCACTGCTGCGGTGCTGGAAGGTATTCGGCGCTGTGGTGAGCTTGGAGCAACCGTGGCCTATGTGGGTACCGGCATGCCATTCTATCTGGCCATGGGGTTCAAGAAACTGTTTACGCTGAACTGCTGGAGCAAGTACTTTTCAACTTGAGATTCCCTGTGGTCTTGCCACAGGGTTTCCTTATACTCCCTCTCCTTGATAGGAGAGGGTCGGGGTGAGGTAAAATAATGAAATCCCGGTTTTGACCTTCAGGTCAAAATGAAATTGGCGGAATACCCCGTAGTCTTCCTACGGGGATAGTCAATTTCAAGGGATTTCTTTATGCGATTAGCCGCAAGTTGCCGCCCAACAACTCGCCGCATACTAACATGCTTGCCGCCTAATTCCAGATCCTAAATCAACAGGGATTTCTGTTTAGAGCCTGTTGCGTGAACCTTTTCTACAGCTTGTTTTCAAACTCAAACCGTAGTTTCAAGCATTTTACCGCTCTCTGCGTGCTCCGCGCCCTCGGCGGTGAAAGCTTCTGTTCGGCCTCCGGTCGTGCTCCGCAACGCGCAAGAAGAAGCGAGCGCTCGGACGATGAGTTTTCCGTAGCGGCGTAGCCTGCCTGCGCCGGTGGGAACGGGATCACGAATGGCGGGGATAAACCCCGCCGCTACAGAGGAAGGTGCCGAGTAACGCACGAATAACGAGTTTTCCGTAGCGGCGTAACCTGCCTGCGCCAGTGGGAGTGGGGATCACGACGACGAGGATAAACCCTGCAGAGCCTGTTCCGTAAACCTTTTCTACTGCTCGTCTTCAAACTCAAACCGTAGTTTCAAGCATTTTACCGCAGAGGGCGCAAAGATCGCTGAGATAAGCATTAGGGGTCCCATTCCATTCTTTGCGTGCTCCGCGTCCTCGGCGGTGAAAGTTTCTTTAGCTGCGCTTAATGACGGTTCCTGCTCCGATCAGGCAGTCGCGTAAGGTTACCCCTTCAAGATAAGTTCCGCGATCGATCACGCATCCGGTGATTGAGGAGTCAACGATCCTGACCTCGTCGAAAAGGACCGAATCTTTCACCGTCGAATTCTCGATGACGACGTCCTTCCCTTTCCAGGTATCCGCGTTCGCGTAGTGGCGGTTAGCCTCGATGTAGGAGGCGCGATCGCCGATATCGTACCACCCGGTATCGAAGGTAAACGCATCCATCGGTATGCCCTTCTCTTTAAGGAGCCAGGCGTTGAAGTACCCGGGGGCGTCTCTGCCGGACGTTGCCCCACTCAGGAACTCCTGGAAGTGAGGAAGAACCTCCTTGGGGTAGATGTAGCAGGCAGTGCTTGCCAGGGTCGATCTGGGATTCTGTGGCTTCTCCTGGAACTCGACGATCTGACCGTTCTTAACGACCGCCACTCCGTACCGTCCTCGGACTCTTTCGATATCACCGATGTCGTAGAGCGCGATCAGCGGGTTGCCGCGGAAGGCGGTGAGGAATGTTGAAAGCTCGAACTCGAAGATGTTGTCCCCTCCGATCACCAGGATATCCTCCTCGATTTTCAGTTTCTGAATGAGGAAGTGAATCGCGCCGATCGTCCCCAACTTCTCTGCCTCTGCGGTCGTCTCTTCCACTACGATCTCTACGTTGCGGCCGGACTGTTCCTGCCAGGCAGCAAACTGCTTGGCGAATCGGCGGTTGGTAGAGACGATCGGTCGGTCCGGCAGAGGGTAGGCGTCGAGGAGGTAATCGATAATTGGCTTTCCCGCGACCGGCAGGAGGGGTTTAGCGCGGGATGCGGTGATCGGATGGAAGCGAGTGGCGTACCCACCGGCGAGGATGATCGTCTTCATGTCGTCTTTTTCGTGGAGGCTTCTCGCGCGGCAAGAGCCTTCTTGAACTCTTCGATCAGGACGACCGGGCTGGGATCGACCTCGTTTAGGAGGGCGAGGTAGTAACTCACGTAGTCCCCGAGGTAGATCTGCGAGAGGATTTGCGAAAGCTCGCTCTCTCCCTCTCCCCTCACCACGGTGGACAGGACCTTATTTCTCTCGAACAATGGCATCATGATCTCCATGCGAGCGCGGTTCTCAGGGAGATCGTAGTCGTTTTCGAGGAGTAGTACGTGCTGGTTCGCCAGGAGGTCCGCCCTTGCCAGGGCAACGATCTCGTTGTGATTCAGTTCGGGGAAGACGTTCCAGAATGCCGGTTGCTTTGCGTTCTCGTTGATCTGGGTCTTCCAACGCATCGCTACAAGGTCGGTGTTATCGACCGTCCCGTAGATCAACGGGATCCGTCCGTGTAGAGTCTGAGCGAGCTGTTTGGCTGGATTTTCCGCGCTGGGAACGCTACAAGCACAGCGGTCCTTGACCTGGTCGAGTCCCTGGAGGAGAGCCCCCCAAGGGCCAACCTCCGCAAGGAGGCCGAGCTTGGAGAGGACGACGAGGAGCGGAAGGGCGAGGTACCCCATCACCGCCCGCGGCTGGTATCCCCCTGGAATCTGTAAGAACGGAAAGCCTTGCGATTCGCTGATCTGCGATAGCTTCCCCCCACTTGAGATGGCGATCGTCATCGCGCCCCGTTCGATCCCTTGAGAAAGGGAGGAGAGGGTCTCTGCCGTGTTCCCGGAGTAGCTGATCACGGCAAGCAGAGTATGCGAATCGGCGAACGCGGGCAGGGTGTAGCTTCGGTTGACGAATACCGAAACCTTTGCAAAGCGGCGCGCGATCTCTCCCGCCATCGCCGAACCGCCCATTCCACAGACGATCACCTTGTCGATCGGTCCAAGTGAAGGGATCTCGAATCGTTCCCCTTGTTCGATTGCCTCGCTACACTGCATAGAGAATCGGTCGATGACCTGGATCATCCCTTGCCGATCGTAGCGCGCGCGTAAATTCTCATCATCAAGTCTTTTCATGGTGGTAATGATACCAAGGAGCAAGGTTCGTGTCGAAGGAAGCCGGGCATGGGGGGCATTGCTTTTGACGTTTACAGTCACACGCGGTGTCTGAGCATTGATGAAGTAGATTGATCCTCTCCCCAGCAACACAACAGGGCATTTTGACAAGGAAACTGGGTCAGACCTTGTTTCGTGCAGCACGAAACAAGGTCTGAACATTCCTCTTGGATTTTCAAGTCACACTGGGGATCACCTCCCGGAGTTCGTAGTCTCTTTCGTTCTTGAGCATTGACCAGATCACTCGTACGAGATGCCGACCGAGAGCACGGACCGCTTGGTTGTGGCTCTTGCCCTCTGCTCGTTTCTTCTCGTAATACGCCCTGGACTCAGGGACACAATTGATATGACGTGCTACGGCTGTCATCATTGCTGCCTTGGCCCGGTGATTGACCTGGCGTGGACACTTACTGCCGTGATGTTGTCCTGAATCTTTGGAAAGAGGACTCATTCCTACGTAGAGGGAAAGACTTCTTTCACCGGCAAAGCGCTCCGTAGCTCCAACCTCACCAGCGAGTTCAGCAACACAGGTCTTGCCAAAGCCCTGTATGGAACCGATTCGGCGAGCAAGTTCCGACTGATCGGCTAATTCAGCCATCGCTTCATCCAGCGCGTGGATCTGCTTGCGAAGCTCAAGGACTCGCTTACCATCCGCAATGATCATCGGCCCTACATACGCCACCTCAGCTGAGAAGTTTGCCTTCCTCTGCCATTTCTGGATGATGCATGCGTATTTCTGACCAACACTCGGGATCTCAAGCAGAGTGGTGCGCCGCAAGCGAGCCAACTGTGTCAGGTCGTCACGGCATGTGAGAAACCGGAGGAACCTGAGGTTGCTCACGTTGTTAGTAATGGCGAGTAGTTCCGGACAGACGGCTTGCATGTCGGACTGCAACCGGTTGGCCACACGAACCTTCTCATTCACTAACTGGCGACGGCGGCGACTGAGACGCTTCAACTTGTCGTTGACCGGGGGCGCTGATACCACCTTCTGGAGCACGTCTTTCGCCAACGGCAGGTGGTCTTTGAGGTGAAACAGCTCCAGGATCTTACGGGTGTCAATCGGATCTGTCTTTGCCGCTCCAGGAAACACTTCCTTGAACCGGGCCAACTTCAGGTTGTTCACGTTGTACAGGATGTACCCGTGTTCTTGTATCATCCGGTCCAATGGACGTGCATACCCATTGAATCCCTCCATAGCTACTGCCACTGGCAGGTCCAACTTCTGTCTGTGGTGCTCAATCCGGCGAAAGAAATCACAAAAACCGGCATCTGTGTGGGAGATGTCGAACTCTTCCAGGATTGAGCCGTCCGGCTTGCTAATACCTACACGATGGGCTTTACAACCAACATCAATACCGACACGAATCTGGGGGTCCATCACTGTAACCTCCTTGGAGAGTGATGAAAGCTCATCCAGTTGTTCTCGTCTACTGCGCAGAGCGACCATCCTCACGGATGCGCATCATTCCAACAGACACACTGGATGAAGAAGATGACGGGGGCGGCAGTTCAGAACCGAGCAGTACCTTTACAGGCCTGCGGACCCCGTGAGCCACACCCCCGTCAAGTAGACATTCTACTTGACAAAGGTATGCTCGTCACCTGTAAAATACAATGGTAGACCCCACGCTCCCAGATTGAACTCCATTCGATGGCCAAATATGGACTGGAAGACATCTCTACGGGAACTGAAACTTTCGCCAATTCCATTCTTCCCCCCTAAGTGCAGGGATGTACTGCCTTGAGTCCATGAATTGTTTACAGAAATGTACATCTAGACAGCCATGCCCGTAGTTGGATCTGTAACCATGGATCTCATCATTGTAGAGGCTTTCCAAGAAGGTCAGTTCCCGAGCTAGCTGACTTGGAGCCCAGTTGCCGCAGTAGAACCCGACATACGGGGTAGCCCATCTGTCTCCAGACCCAACATATCTCATAGTATTCCATACCTGATTGCCCTCAAAAGGGGTGCCGGCATCTAGCACAGTATGTAACTCGTTCTGTAGCTCCCCGTTGCTGATAACACATCCGGCATCGGGAACGGAAACAAAGGAATGCCCGCCACTTGCGTCCCCATTCGGATTTGTATCAAAGTGGTAATTGCTAACACCAGCCAAGTCCAGAATAGCGGAAATGTTGGTTGCATGCTGTACACAATGACCGTACCGGTTTCTCATCATGGAGTCCGCTGTATGCATGACCAAGACACGTGGCCAGATGTAGCCATGGGAGGTTCTGTAGACAATGTGCCATTCGTTCGTTAGCCGGGTCATACTCATCCAATCTGCTTTCTGGACTTCCCCAGCGAGATATGCAGCAAAAGGGCTTAGGTGGCTTGCTAGATGAAGCTGGAAATACGTGGCGTAACGCCATATATCTAGAGGATATCCAGGAACTAGTGCCTTACCCATGTCATAAAGCAGAGGACTCTCGTAAACCAGCCCAGGTACCGCCGAAAACGCGGCCACATTTTGCGAATCCCGGCAATCTAGCTCAGATAGAGAGCTGAGCTCATTGACCAAACGCGTCTCGTATCCTGTGAGTACCGGAGTTATCACACTGGTTGACCACTTCTCAACAACAGCTTGTAGGGAACAATCGCTCCCAGTATCGTCTCTATTCATCAGCGGATACCACACGGAGTCCTCGTTGAAGATGAGAATAGGATTCCCCTCCAGAGTGGTAGCCTCGCTCCAGTCGCAAACAGAGAACAGTTGCCCAGACATTGACAGGTAGGCGCATTCGTTGTCGCAGTAGATGATGAACGGTAGTACGTCGCTTTCTTCGCGTCGGTCGAAGTAGTAGATGAACGCCTTCTCCAGCTCGGTTACGGCACCACGTGCTGTCTTCAGACAGGAAGCCACCGAAAGAACCCGCCGGTCGAGGAAGTCGAAGAAAGGGGCCTTGTCAGGATAAAGACCCTTGCAGGGAATAATCTCCAGCTCAGAGTAGTCGATCTGATCGAAGTCAAATGGCGGGCCAGAAAACCCAGTATAGAAACCCTTGGCTTCAGGATTCGTTTCTTCATAGGCAGCAGCGAGCCCTTCTTGTGTGGTGATATGTTCCACAAATAGAGCATCAGCTTGTAGGTAAATCTCAGGGTGTTTCACAGCAAGAATGCGACTGGTGTAGAGCGCGTACTTGTAGAATTGATCCACAACTGCTTTGTCCACGAATTCTTTCCATGCGTCCTCGTGCAGTTGAGATGCTCTTGCTGCCTGTTCGGCTGTATATCCAGAAGGCTTTGCCTCTTGTGTGAGTATGTCAACCGCAACCCCAAAATGGACTGTTCCCCTGTTTGGGTACTTCCAGATTTCTATCGATCGAATCGACTCTGAAGGAATGATGACTATTTCTCCCACCCATTTCTCGCCCTCTTTTCTAAGCGGCAGATTAGCCTTCTCCACGTAGCCGCCAGGCCCCGTGAACTGCTCTTTGGCGATGCTTTGGATTGCGGTACCCCATCCTGAAGGATCGTCATGAAAAACCAAGAATGTAACGGTAAATTGCTTCTCGTCTCCTACATATCTCTCGTGAATGTAGGATCCATCATATACCTCTACTTCAATCGTTTTGCTCTCTCCATCGTAAAGATAGCCACTCCACGAGAATGCAGCTGCCTGTTGATCGTTATCCGAAAAAGGATTTCCTCCAAGCATATCAGCGCAACCAATACCAGAGATGACGGAAACCAACAATACCAACATTGTCAGTACGCTTAGCGATTTCATGTGTTTGCCTCCTTGCCCCCGCTATTTGTCTGTGTGGCGGACGAGTTCCGTTCTTACGCAAATCTTCAAGGTGAACGTCAGGACTGCACAGAGCAGAAGCCTTCTAGTACCCATAGCCCAACGGAAGTCGAATCAAGCGTATCACCTTCCCATCCTTACTCATTCAGAAAGTCATCCCGTAAGGCCACAAACCGTTTGGTTTGCTGGTACAGTTTCTCAACCTCTTCGTAAGAGCGGAAGAAGTACCGGTCGCGGTGTTGGTAGAAGGGCGATTTACTGGTTTCTGTCTCGAACTTCCGTCTGAGCGTATCCGCTCCCACGATGAAGAACTGCGTTTGAAGCTTTGCTAACTGGTGCATTCGCAAGAGCCCCTTCGTGACGTCTGTGGAGTGCTCTACTTCAAAGCAACAGACAGGAAACTCATCTTCCAGCCAGATGACGTCGATCTGGCGTACTGTCTTGAGTATGCGTTTGCTGGTGAACTCGGGTAGCGAATCGAAGGTCGCTAACTCCCCGATCGTCGTGTCCCGGTACTTTGGGGCCTGATCGGCGCTATAGGTGTCATACCCAAGAAGATTCCCTAACTCGACGAGCATCCCTTGCATGAGGCTGTGCGTGTACTCCTTCTTCTGAGGCTCGATTGAAACACTGCCCTTGGGTGGCTTGAACTCTACAATCGTATAGTAATCCTCCTCGCTGATTCGTTGTACTCCTCCCTGGAAGTGAACACCAAAATGATCTTTGTTGCTGATGAATTCAAGGCGTTGGATCATGTCCACGACAGGCTTCGGGTCCTTCCAGATGTCGATATTGACAAGATCAAGATCGAGGTCGTAGGTTGCTGGCTCTATTCCCACCGCTCTACGTGCTGCGGCTTGGCCGTCGTTCATCGGTCGAAGTTCCGAGGCGATGGTTGCAGTTCCAATGAACTTCTGACCACCCTTTCCCGCTTGGTAGAAGACTACTTGGCTCCCCTTGCGAAGCTCCTTTCGGTAAGGTGTCCTCTCTCCAATCCCCCACACCCCAAGACGCATCAGGCGCTCGTAGATCTCTCGCGCAGGGAGCTTCCCGTGAACACCTTGCCCCTCGTTGACTATGAAGACAAAGTACCGCTGCTCTACTTCGTGTTTCTTCGGTGCGGTTCGTTCCGTCTCAGCTTGCCATTCAGCTAAGCCAAACATCCCGCGTCCCGTTTTCACGAAACGACTCGACTGCTTGCCGGGAATATCGTTCTTGATTTCCATGAAGATTGAGGCATACATCGTGTCTGGGGGTGTCTTACCTTTTGTGACGATGAGCCCCCGCTTGAGAGCTTCTTCAGTCAGCCAACGATAGTGTCGGGGTTCACCAGATTCTTTAAGAAGCTGATAGGCTGCATCAGTGAAGGTCATTGCTTTAGCCATGCGTTGTCTCCTCGACGATTCGGATTTCCTCGTCAGTCAGGCCATAGAGCTCATAGACGAGCTGGTCGATCTGCTTATCGGTTGCGTCGATTTGGCGCTGGAGAAACTTCTTGTCGTGTAGGGTCCTGGCATTATAGAGATGTCTGTACAGTCTTAGCATCTTGATGACCAAATTTTCAATCCTCTCAAAGTGCTCATCCCTTGTTGTTGATGGATAGACTATCGGTAACTTACCCATCGTTCGGGTCTTTACTTCGAAGAATCCTCCACCCTTCGGAGGCGCTAAGAGACGATGGAGGTAATGTAGCAACCTAGAGTTGAGAAGCCCAAGCAGAGCTTCAAGAGTAAGCTGCGAATCCTGTTTCAGTACTAAGCCCTTCACCTTGTTGTTGAAGAACAGCGGGTCTCTTGCTAGGGTGAACTCTCCCTTGCTTGCAATCTCTGGGCCGATGATCTTGGGACTCAGGAACAACTCTGGCTTCCTCGGGCACCAAAGCTCATACCACTTCTTGCTTGACCGATCGAAGTAAGACCTGCCTCGGAGACGTGACTGTGAACAAACTAGGTACTCCCACACATGTGGGAATGCAGCTTTGAGCTCATCTTCACTGAGCGTGTTACCAGAGGAGAGGTCGTAAGGATAAATAACCTTCATGGATAGCTGTTCCTCTTGAATCCAGTGATACCTGTGAACATCCTTTCCCTTAACAAGGGCAAATACTGGCGGGGACTCAAGCCCAAGTTCAAGTGCCTCTCGCGTGGGCAGATAGAATACCGGGTCCTTCCCGCTATGGATCCCTTCGCTTGCATAGGTGACAAGCGAGGCAAGAGGAACGCTGACACCTGTTGCTTTTGCGAAGAGCCTTTTCTCAAATTCACTTGCCAGCCGCCAGGGGTTACTTCCAGCAAAGGTCTTTGGGGAGGCATCGAACATCGATACGCCCCGCACTATCTGGCCCGAAAGAACGCTCTGGATGGTTTGACTCGATTGCCCATGTTTATCGAATCGAACCACTCTCGTGAGGTTCCGCCACGTGCCCCGGCAGAATATGTAGATTGCCACATAGTTCATCGGACCTTGGAACACTCGATTACTGCCGAAATCGACGACGTGAACCACCGAAGCATTCTTTGATATAACCCGCCGGAGACCTGTCCCATACTCTCTGTGTGCAAACATCGAAGGGAGGATGAAGCCAAGTAATCCATCTTTGTTGAGCAGTGTGAGTCCCTTCTCGACAAACGGCACAAAAAGGTCAAATCTGCGAGAGGCTGCTTCATAACGACTTCTCAAGGCATCTTTGACAGTGTCATCGAGCTGCTTTACATCCAGGTACGGCGGATTCCCGATCACGGCATTGAACCCACCGGCTGCCATGATCTCGGGAAGCTCGGCGTCCCAGTCGAAAGCATTGATCCGGTAGACCTCTTCGTCATCGAGTAGGCTCAACTGCTGCCCCTCGTAGAAGTCTGGGCCGATGAGTGAATTGCCGCACTTGATGTTGTCGCCCAAGTCAGGCAGCGCGCGCTCATGGAACAGTTTGAAGGTTTTTCCCAACGTCTCTGCGTTCTCGCCTTCGAGCACTTTCAACAGGAGCGAGAGCTTGGTCACCTCGACTGCCTGCGTGTCGATGTCCACACCGTAGATGTTGTTGAGCAGTATCCGTTTCTTTTCGGCTGTGGTCAGTCGCCACTCGCCACCGCGGCCTTGGTAGATCTTGGGAGAGCGCCCTTTGGCGTGTTTCTTAGGATTGTGCTCCTGATACCACTCCTGGTGCCAGTTGAGGAGATACTGGTACGCACCGAGGAGGAACGACCCGGATCCGCAGGCGGGGTCGAGCACCCTGATCTTTGCTACTTTGGTTGGGGTGTTCCCCTCAAGGATCTTTCCTACGGTGTTCTTAACGATGTAGTTGACGATATAGGTGGGGGTGTAGTAGACGCCGCCGGCCTTCTTAACCTCTGGTTTGTCTTCCACTTTGGCATGATGACCAGCAGTAAGACGAATAACCTTGCCGAGGAACTGTTCGTAGATGTGGCCGAGAATGTCGGCGGGGAGGACGGAGAACTCAAATGGACTTTCCGGGTAGTAGAGGCCTTTGAAGATCTCCCTTAACACCTTGTCGTCGATGGTGAGGCCGAGCGTAAGGTCGTCGGGTGGATCGGTGCGTTCCTTCTCCGTACTGAAGTGGAACAAGCCGGAGTTGTAGCGCTCATCGGCACGGCGGAAGATCTGACAGAGGCGCTCGTAAGCCCGCGTTCCGTTCTGCAAACCCTAAGTTGGCCATAGCTCTCGATCCCGCGATCCTCGCAGATGCGGAGGAAGATGATCCGATCGACCGTCCGTTGCACAGCAACATTGAGCTCGCGTGTGGAGAGATCGGAGTTGCGCAGGGCGATGTTCCTCGCGAAGAGATCGCGCCAATTCTCGATCTCCTTTAGGAAAGCATCGTCCACCTCGGCGGTCCCGCGCTTCTTCTTGGCCGACTCTGCGTACCTATCGAACGAACCCTTGAGGATCTCCTCGCGTGAAAAGATGGAGGCGATCTCGTCCCAGCGTTCTTCATATTCCTTGTAGGCAAAGTAGAGGATGCGTGCGCTCGATGACTTGTCCGCCCGGTTCGGCTTTATCCGACAGTCGTAGACAGCGAACTCTTCAAAGTCGGTGAGGATGGAGAGAGGGAGCTTGGCCGACCACGCGTAGCGGCGGAGTTGATAGGCAGGCTCGGGATCGTTCTTGATGTCAATCCCAGGACGCTTTGCCTCGACGAAGAACTTGCGCACACCGCCTATGCGGAAGGCATAGTCCGGGGCCTTGGTCGCCCCACCGATCTTGATCGCGTCCTCGTGGACAACGTCCTTGTACGCCTCGGCGTAGCCCTGTTTGTTATCGATATCCCAACCAAGGGCTTTGAAGAATGGGTCGATGAACTCGCGGCGAGCCTGGGTCTCGTTGTATTCGCTGCTGCGGTAGCTATCGCGATTGCGTTCGAACCGTTTGACAAGCTCGCTGACTTCCTGCGGTGCCGGCATTCGTTATTCTCCTCTTCAAGTTCTACACCATCATAGCTAATACCTTATACGGGCGCAAAACACTGCTTGCCTTTTGTTAGGTTTCTTGTCGTTTCGAGTGGGTAGCGACTTCTAATTTCGGTTTGCACGGGACGGATGCCAAGGAGAATTTACCACGAAGGACACGAAGAATGGAATTCGATGAGCTGTCGAATTGGGTAATTAGCTGTGCAATGCCACCTCGCGGGGTGTAGTAAACAGGACCGCTGAGGAATTGAGAGGTCGGAAGATTGGGAGGTTCAATCATTCAATCACTCAATCACTCACTCGCTCAATCACTCACTCAATCCCTCTCCCCTTCGAGGAACACGAACTGCTCCTTACCACAGCAGGGGCAGTTTTCGTTGCGAGGGATTTCCTGGGCGCTGAAGGTCTCCTGCCAGATGTCGTAGGTGGTGAGCTTCGCCGGGAATTCGAAGGAACCAAGGAGGATCTTCATCGCCTGGGTGGCCTGCAACGCGACGATCGCTCGCGGGATTGTGTTGATCAGGCCGGTGTTCCCCGCGGTGAGGACGAACTCCTCGGGTGCTGGGTCGGGGAAGAGGCAGCGCAGGCACGGGCCTTGCACGGGGATGATCGGCATCGTCATCCCGAAGGTGCCTGCAACTGTGGCGAAGGCCAATGGAATTTGGTGCTTCACGCAGGCGTCGTTCATTAGGTAGCGCGAGGGGAGGTTGTCGAACCCATCCATAACCAGGTCAACGCCTGCGATCAACCGCTCGACGTTTGTGGGCGTGATCCTGGTGTTCTCGTAGGAGACCTCAATATCGGAGTTGATCCCTTTGAGAGCCTTTGCCACCGCCTGCGCCTTTGGTTGGCCGATGTCCTCTTCGCGCATCAGCACTTGCCGCTGGAGGTTCGATCGTTCTACCCTATCAAAGTCGACGAGGAGGATACTCCCGACCCCGGCGCGGGCGAGGGTCTCGGCGCTGTTCGTTCCAAGGGCACCGCACCCGGCGATGAGCACACGCGCCGCGCGCAGGCGACGTTGCCCTGTTTCTCCGAATCCCGGAAGGGCTATCTGCCTGATGTAGCGATCCTCCGCCATCCCTCCTCCTATTCCTCCTTAGAACTTCGCCGCGACGAAGAGCTCGAAGAGCAGGCTATGATAGATACCCTCAGTGCTCTTCGTTCCGGTGAGATACGAGGTGGCGAACGAAGCGCTCCAGGTATCGGAGAGGGTAAGGTCTGCATTCCCCTTGAGCGAGAGGCTGAGGCTTGGACCCTCTGGCCTCCCCTCGTAACTGCCGTCGAGGTCGAGCCGCAGAGCGAGCGGCTGTGGGATGACCTCCTCGTCGAATAGGGCGTACGAGAACGTGTACGAGTTATTGAGTGTGGCAGTGAGGGTAGTCTCCTCCTCGTGTGTCACCCCGCGCACCGATAGCGAGAGACGATCGCGGGTTCCGTCCGTTGGCGTCCAGGTGAGCCTGCCGGTGAGATTGCGGGTGACCGTAGGGCGTGTTTCTCCTCGGTAGGTGACCGCACTCGTGTTCTGGGAGTAGGTCAGGTTCGGTTTCAGATCAGGGAGACCGGTGTAATCGATGTTGAGGGTGAAACTCTCCTTTGTCTGCATCTTTTCCTCTCCCAGGCCGGAGATCTCGCGGCGATACGTCGTTCTCACGGAGAAGGGATCGAGGACCGTGCGTAGCGTCCCCGCTCCAGTCACGGATAGGAGCCCTTCATTGTTCGTGATGCTAAGGTCGAGGCTCGGGGTAAACTTCCAATCGGAGAGGTCGAATGGGTCGAACCTAAGGTTGAGTTTCGCCTCTTGCGTTGTGCGGAAGGTTCCGGCAGGGAGGGAACGCCGGCTCGCGAAGGTGTAAGCAAGTTTAGTCGTTATCCACTCGAACCTGGTGTTCCAGTTCGCGGATAGTCCCCACTTCTCGCTCCCGGTCGGATCTCCGCCGGCAAAGGTCAGCGGCCGTCCCCAATCGGCTGCGATTGAGATGTCCGGAGTCACCTGGTAGGTTCCGTTCACCGAAAGTGCGTTCTCACGGCGGGAGGTTTCGAGGAGGAAATCCTTGCTGAACGCATCCCGCCAATTAAAGGAGAGGCCGAGTTTCTCCTCGAACAACTGATCCTGAATGTTGACGGTGTAGGAGAACGTCCCATCATCGAATCCACGGTGGAACGCGTCGTCGTTCACCATCCCCTGGTTGAGAGAGAGATCGAGACGCGGTCCGATATCGAGGGAGAGGGAAGCCGCGTTCTCCATCGTTGTCCGCGGACGCTCGCCGGACTGATCGATCAGGTGATAGTTGTGGGAGGCGGAGAAGTTCACCTCATCGATCGGGCGCGCGGTCCCCTGGAGGGTCCACCCGGTACTGTCGCTGCGACCGAGGCGGCCGATCGAGGTGAAGGTCGGGGAGACGCTCTCGAAGGCCCCTGACAGGGTGGCGTTCTCTATCTGCCGGTGGAAGTCGACCCGGCCAAGGAAGCCGCGATCGGTGTGGTCGGCAGCGTCGATATCGCTGAAACGGGATCGATCGCGTCCGTCTATCCCGGTCTCGGCGTTCTCGAAGGGATCTATCATCGTGTCGATCCGCCAGACTCGCAACCGGTAATCCTCGTCGGCACGGCTTCCCGCCCACACGGTTCCTTCAGGATCGACAGCAACGCTGGTGATCTCCCAATCCATGAACAGGTCCTCTCCCCCGGAACCGCGGTGAAGCCCGCTCGCGCTTCCGTACCACAGCTCTCCGTTCACCCAGACAAGGGAGTTGACCACCTCCCCGAAGGCGAGCCAACCAGCTCCGACTCCGTTATGGACGGCGCGCAGTCCACGGTCGGAGGCTATGTAGAGCGTCTGGTTCGCGATGAGAAGGTCGTTGATGCGAAGCCCGCTCGTCCCGGGGACTTCAGTCAATGTCGCCTCTTGGGTGTCGAAGACGAAAAGGCCGCTTTCCGTTCCGAGGTAGATCTGTTCGTCCTCCCCGGCAAGGGAGAGGATCGCCCCATGCTCGATAAATTCCTGTTCCGCATGTATCTCCCAGCTCTCCCGGTCGTCAAGATCAGCTAATTTCACCGCGGCGAGCCCCTCCTCGGTCCCGATCCAAAGGGTTCCATCGAGGAGAAGGAGGTCGCGGATCGAACTGTTGGGGAGGCCGTCCTCGCGGTAGTAACGGCGCCAGTTCCCGACCTGGGCCAGGGGAGCATCCCCACTCAGATCGAGAACGGTCAGCCCGGAGGAGGTCGCGAAGAAGACGCGATCTCCCTCGGTTACGATCGAGTGGATACGATTCCCCGCGAGGCCGTCCGAGGTGTTGTAGGTATTCCAGGTGCCATCATGGTATACGCTCAATCCCCCCAATGTCCCGACGAAGGTGTAGTCCGCAATAGCGAGGATACTGGTCGCCATGTTGGGGAGGTTCGTGCGCAGGTTGTCGTCGAACGGGAAGCGGTCATCGTTGTACCCCAGGGTGAAATGGGCGGTGAATCCGTCCAGATTCACGGAACCGACCACCCCGGAGACGGTGTGAGTATTCGGCATGGTGCGCGTCTTATCCCGGTCGCCGAGGGGGGTTGGGCTGTCAGCCGCCTGCAGGAGGCTCACCTCAAGGGTGAGGGCGTCGGAGAACGGAAGGTCTAAGCTCACGCCGTAGAAGTTGCGCGCGTAGTCGGCAGCCCCTCCCAGTCCGCCGCGGTAGCGCTCGTAGTCGATACGGATCGTGTCCTTCTCCCCGGCCTCCGTGAACAGGATCAACGCTCCGAGGTCGTAGTCGATCGAGTAATCGACGTTGCGTTGGAGGAGGGTCCCGTTTAAGTACACCTTCTCGCTTCCCGGCACGAGGGAGAACCCGAGCATGAACATATCCCCGGAGATTGCATAGTCGAACGATACGCGCACGGCGCTCTTCTCCCCGGCGAAGAAGCCCTCCGGAAAGTCGAATTCGATGATCCCCTCATTCGGGAATGGCGTAACCTGGTAACTGGAGAACTCCGGGTCGGAGATCGGCCGGAAGGTTCCCCCGTCCAGGCTCACCTCGACCCTGATCGAATCCTCCTTGAGGTCCGTGCGCCCGAGGGTATAGAACCGGTGTTGGATTCCACTGGTGAGAGGGTAATTTTCATCATCTACGACGATGGCGACGGACGAGGCGAGCTGATCGAGGAATGCTAGTTCGTAGTCGGTTCCCACGTTGAACGGATAGCGTTTCTTCTCCGTTCCGGTCAGTTCGTTCTCCTGGTTGTAGGTCTTGATCGCCTCTTCCAATCTGGTGCGCAATAGGGAGGCTGGCTCACGTTTAAGGAGGAGGAAATCCTTCTCATTGCTGACGACGACGAAGCTCTCCACGGTGAGATCCGAACTAGGGGAGGAAGCTATCGTATCGGATAGGTAGCCGAGGCCATAGCTCGTAAGGAGCGTTTGCAGGGCAGGAGAGGGGTCGAACGCGAGCTCAACCGTGGAGAAGTCCTCGATGAACGGGGCGGCGAGGTCGTAGGCATAGAGCCCGGCGATGTTCAGCCGGTAGGGCTGGTCGAGCCACGGCTCTCCCGGGGGGGAAGAGGAGAAGAGGACCTCGGCGTGGGCGGTCCGCCCGATGAACGTTCTCGATTCTGAGATCCCCTCGATCTGCGAGAGGACCCCGGTGAGGGTGGCATCATGGAAGTCGGTGAAGCGGTACTCGAGCCGCGCCCCCTTTAGTTTCTTGTTGTAGACGGCAAACGCCTCCTTCCCGCTGATGGCGAAGTCCCCGAAGACCCCAGTCAGGTTGTCGGCATCGAGGTTCACGGTGAGGGACTGCATGCTCGCCGGTTCTTGGTCGTTGAAGTGAGCGTTGACCGTCAGGGTGGAGAGGGCCTCCGCCGTGATATCGACCGCGAGCGACTGGTCGAGGGAGATCTGGTAGGGTGCGATCCCCGCCTGGGCAAGGCCGTGTGGATCACCGATCCCGTATCTGAGCGACCAGGTCTTCCTTCCCGTGATCTGCGCGCTGAACGACTCACCCTCCTCCGAGATGGCGAGAGAGGGAAGAGTGAGGAGAAGAACGACGAAGAGGAGGGTAAACCCGCCCAGTATGATCCGTCTTTCCCGCTTTATCCCTTGTCGGATCCGCATCTTATCTCCTTACTTTAGAACCTATAGGTGAGTGAGAGCCGATAGCTGTCGGGGAGGATCTCCTGCGTCGCGTAGGCCAAATCGACCTGGAAGCTGGCGAAACGGACTGCTAATCCGAAGGTGGCTCCGGCCCCATCGTATCCGAAGCGTGCAGCGAGCGCTCCGATCTCCGCTTCCAGCCCCGCACAGAACTGTGGATGGGTGGAAAATAGGCCCGCCCCCTCCACTACAGCGTTCATATGAACCCCTTCCGAGGGGACGATCGTGGCCGCGATCCCCAGTCTGACCCGTCGTTCCCACGCCTCGGTATGTCCGTCCGCGAACTCGATCGCCTGTGCGTACCCGTTCTCCAGTAGCAGACCGATCCTGACTATATCGGTGACGATGAGAAGAGCTGGATCGAACGCCCACCCGCTTGCACTGTATGGCTCAGCCACTCGATAGAGCTTGAAGCGTCCGCCAAGACCGATCGGGCCGATCGAGAACCCGGCAGAGAGGATACCGGCCCGGCTCGTGTAGCGGAACCCAGCCTCTGCGGTCTCGATCCACCCCGAATCGAGTTGGAGTACGGTCACGCCGAAGTACGGGACGGTGAAGCCAATCGCGGCGTAGTTTAACGCATCGAACTGCCGCGCGTACAAAGAGGAGAGGCCGATCCCGTACAGGAAACCGAGGCCGGCTGGGTTGTAGAACGCAGCGCTCTCATCGTCTGCAAGGGCGAGGAAGGCTCCGCCCATACCCAAGGCCCGTCCACTCGACCCCAGCTCGAAGATCGCGGCGCTGTTCGCATACGGCGCTCCATCGGCCCCGACAAAGAGAAGGAGCAGGCCCGCTAGCGCGATCATCGTTATCCTCCTCATCGCTCGATCACCATCCGTCCGATCTCTGAACGACCAGTATCGGTCACGATGACATAGAGATAAAGCCCACTGGCGAGTGGCTCTCCGAAGTTTGCAATTAAGTTCCATCGATAGCTAGTTTGACTCGGATCGAGGAGAGCGTCAAAGATCAACGCTCCCGCCACGTTTAGGATGGCGAGCCTCGCCTGCCCGGTCCCCTCTGGCAGGGTGTAGGCAAAGACGGCCAGGTTGTGGACCGGGTTCTCTTCGATCGTGACCGTAGGCCTCTCTTCTTGCTCTGGCGCCTGGTGCGTCTCGACTGCTGCCACAGCCGCCTCTGCGGCCACCTTTCCCCATCCCCAGCGAGGGTTGGGAGCGCTCCCGGTGAACGAGTCGCGGACAGCGGTTTCGATCAGCGCCTCCTTGATCTGCGATGCGGTCAACTGGGGATTGACAACAAGCATCAGAGCGATGACTCCGCTCACGTGCGGAGCGGCTATGCTCGTCCCTAGGCTCATCGTGTGCACCCCATCGGGGTGGGTCAGGTAGCTGACCGAGGAGCTGTTAACGGAGAGGGAAGAACAGATCCACGTCCCTGGTGCCGTCAACTCCGGCTTCTGGCGCCCATCCCGTGTCGGCCCACGACTTGAAAAGATGGACAGGTCTCCAATCGGGTAGTCATCTGAAAAATCCTGCTCGCCGGAGAGGGATGGCCAGATCGCCTTGGTGTTAAACGCCCCCACGGTGATCACCCGCTCTGCATTTCCAGGTTCGTCGATCGTCTCGTTCGAGTCCCCGCCAATGATCGTCCCTCTATTGGATATAATCCACCCATCGAACCGCCCCCCGCCCCCAGCATCGCTCACGGTGACGCTCCACGCAGTGTAGGTCATCAGAGAACTCAACGAGATAAGGACCTCGTTATCCCCGTTGTTCGGGTTCGCGCCGGCCAAGGCGTTATCCACGGTGACCAGTCCGCTCGCCGTGCTTGCGTGCCCTGTCGTGCGTGCGGGGACCGTCAGAGGGCTCCCGCCCGGAGGGGTGATGATGATCGTGAACGCAGATCCGCCGGGGTACCACAGGGAGAGGTCGGTCGAGTTGGAGGAGGGATCGAGGAGGAAGGTGAACGAATCCCCGTGCAGGGTGTGTGAGATATGAATCGACTGATCACCCTCGTTCCCCGCCGAAACGACGATCGCCCGCCCGGGCTCCTGCAGGAGCTCATCGAGTCCCTGCTCGAACAGGCTCGTCCCGTCGTGTGGGCCATCGTGCCCACCCAGACTGAGGTTGACAACCGCGGGGAGGCCACGCTCCTCTGCCTGGTCGAAGACGTACTCCACCCCGGCAAGGATGTCCATGGTATAGAATGTCGTCTTCACCATGATGATCTGCGCCCCTGGTGCCACACCGACGAATCCGGCCGATGATGATGATCCGTCCCCGGCGGCAATCCCCATCACGTGCGTACCGTGGCCGTCGTTGTCCCTCTGACGAACTATCCCCTGACTAGGATCGAGTCCGAGGGCAAGGTCTCCCTCGATATCCCCGTTACTGTAGGTCGTCCCGAAGAAGCCACCCGTCTGGTCCCAGATCGAGGTGATGCGCGAAGATTCCTCTATCCCGTCCCCGTCTGCATCGTAGCAAAAATCGAGGTGCAAATAATCGATCCCCGTATCTACTGCACCGATGATCACGTCCTCTCCGAGTATCGGCGGCACTCGCGCGTGCACGCGGTCGGCCCCGATCGAGGGGAGGCTCATATCGAGCTTCGGCTCCGTCTTCCAGGATGGCTCCACGTAGATCACATCCGGCGAGGCAATGAGGGTCAGCAGCTCGGCGAGCGTCACACGCATCCCGAGGATCGTCCCCGTGGATACCGCAACCGGAAGACCGAGGAAACTCGATCCCCAGAATGGGTGAATCACCTTCACCAGCACCCCGAGGCGATCTCCGCCCTCTTCTCCGGGAAGGACGGGAAAACGGATCAACCCCTTGCTGTCGAAGACCGCCAGCGAAGGTGCGTAGGAGGATAGATCGATGGCGTTCTCGCTTTCCGCCCGCGCCAGGATCTGGCGTAGGGTGGGAGAGAGTTTCTCCTCACCGGCGAAGGCTACCAGGGTAAAGAAAAGAAAAACGACCACGATAATGAGTTTTCGCAAGTTCGGTGTCTCCCTATGGAAGAAGATTGAGAAGCGATTGTACCATACCGGATCTCCTCCCACAAAAAGCGATCCTTATGAATCCGGGGCGTAAAACGAAGAACTCGCAGCGAGGAAGACCTCCCTCCCCTTTACAAGCTGAGTCAGGCTGTGCTATCATCGGGGTAGTGATTGCGCTATACAAAAAGGAAAGCGGGCGAGGGTTCCGGTGAATGAGAAAACAGAAGGATTGACAACCGAGGAGATGCTCCTGCGGTACAAGCAGGCGGTGGAGAAGACGATCCCCCACTTGATAGTCAAGAACGGGGTGATCGATATCGACTCGGTCTGGGTCGAAACCTCCATTCCCTACAAGCTGCTGGCTGAGATCCTTGTCCGGGAGGATCTCGTACTCCCGGAGAATGTGCAGCGCATCAATGTCCAATCGCGGGTACGCATAGGAGAGCGACGTGGAAAAAAAAGGAAGTCGAAGCGGCGGAAGCGAAATAAAGTTCGGAACTGACGGGTGGCGTGCTGGTATAGCACGGGAGTTCACGTTCGATAATGTGGCGCGGGTGGCCCAGGCGACGGCACGGTTCCTCCTCGATGAGAAGCGAAAGGACCTCGCGATTTATCGCGATTGGGGCTCTCCCTACCGTCCGGCCGTGGATGGGGTCGTCGTCGGCTACGACATGCGCTTCCTGTCGCGGGAGTTTGCACATCACTTCGCGCGCGTGCTGCACGACAGCGGGATTCCTGTCGCCATTTCGGACGCGCCGGTTCCTACCCCTGCCCTATCCTACGCGGTGGTCGCGCGAAACGTGGCAGCGGGGATCATGTTCACCGCCAGCCACAACCCTGCTACCGACAACGGGATCAAGTACAAGGCCGAATACGGCGGTTCTGCGCCGGGTGAGGTGACCTCAGGCGTGGAGTCGTTCCTCCCCCACACCCCGCCCGTACCCCACTCTCCGAAAGGGGCGATCGATGAGGTCGATCTTAAGACCCCCTTCCTGGAGAAGGTGCGCACGTTGGTCGATCCGGATCGACTCACCGCGTCGCCGGTGCATGTCGTCATCGACTCCATGTACGGTTCGGCGCAGGGGTACGTCTCCCAACTCCTTGGCGAATACGGGGTCCCCCACACTAATATTCGCGGGCGTCACGACCCTCTTTTCGGGGGGAAGAAGCCCGAGCCGATCGAGGAAAATTTAGTCCCACTGAGAGCGGTGATCGCCTCGCTGCGCCGCCGGGGGAAACCGCTGCTCGGGGTTGTCACCGATGGGGACGGGGATCGGATCTCGGCGATGGACGAGAAGGGAGGGTTCATCGATGCCCATCGCACCTTCGCCCTGATCCTGCGCCATCTCGTCGAAGAACGCGGCCTGCGGGGGTCAGTTGTGACTTCATTTAACCTGACGGATATGGCCCGCGATATGTGCGAGAACTACGGATTAAATCAGATTGTCGTTCCGGTCGGGTTCAAACACCACTGCAAGCAGATCCTCAAGCGGGGCGACGTGCTGATCGCGGCCGAGGAGAGCGGGAGCATCGCCATCCGCGGGCATATCCCAGAGCGCGATGGGGTCCTCCACTCGCTTCTGTTGACCGAGATCGCAGCGGGTGCTGGTCGGCCGATGAGCGAGGTTGTAGAGAGGCTGTTTACGGATTTCGGACCTCGCGTCTACCAACGCCGTGATCTCGAAGTGGAAGAGCGTTTGGCGGTCGTCGCCCGACTCCGCGAGAATCCGCCGGAACGCTTTGGCAACCGCCGAGTGATCGCCGTCGAAACAATGGATGGGATCAAGCTGCGCTTCGATCAAGGGTGGCTCCTCTTCCGCGCTTCGGGGACCGAGCCAATCCTGCGGATCTACTGTGAGATGAGGGAGAGGAAGAACGTATTAAACGTGTTGGAAGAGGCGGAGCGACTGGCGCGAGGAGATCTGACGTTATGGTAGGACAATACACGGAAAAGTACGACTTTAGAGCGATCGAGGACCGCTGGCGCGACTTCTGGCGTGAGAAAGGGTTCTTCCGGGCGAAGACTGAGGAGACAGAGAAGAAGTTCTACTACCTCAACATGTTCCCCTACCCGTCCGGTTCGCTCCACGTGGGGCATGGGCGGAACTACATCATCGGGGACGTGGTGACCCGATTTTACATCATGCGTGGGTACGACATCCTGAACCCAATGGGGTGGGATGCCTTTGGCCTGCCCGCGGAGAACGCGGCAATCGAGCGGGGGATCCATCCACGCGAGTGGACCCTCAACAATATCGCCTCCGCCAAGGAGCAGTTCCGCGCTTGGGGGATCGAGTACGACTGGGATCGGGAGATCACGACCTGCCTCCCCGACTATTACAGATGGACGCAGTGGCTCTTCCTCAAGCTTCACGAGCACGGACTCGCCTACAAGGAGAAGGCGGTGGTCAACTACTGCCCCACCTGTGACACCGTGCTCGCGAACGAGCAGGTCGTTGCTGGGGTCTGTGAGCGCTGCGGCACTGCACCGCAGAAGAAGACCCTGGAACAGTGGTTCTTCAAGATCACCTCCTACGCCGACCGCCTGTTGGACGACTTAAAGGAACTCACCGGCTGGCCGGAAAACGTGAAGAAGATGCAGGAGAACTGGATCGGGAGGAGCGTTGGGGCGGAGGTCACCTTTCACACGCAGGACGGGGAGGAGATCGTCGTCTTTACCACCCGTCCGGACACCCTGTGGGGGGCGACGTTCATGGTCCTCGCCCCGGAGCACCCGCTCGTCGATCGCTTGACAACGGACGGACAGCGCTCGGCTGTCGCGGCCTACCGCGAGCAGGCGAGCCGGCAGACCGAGGTGGAGCGCGTCTCAACCGAGCGCGAGAAGACCGGCATCTTCACCGGCGGTTACGCGGTCAACCCGGTGAACGATGAGAAGATCCCGGTGTGGATCGCTGACTACGTTCTGATGACCTACGGGACCGGTGCGATCATGGCCGTCCCTGCTCACGACGAGCGCGACTTCGCCTTCGCTATCAAGTTCGGCCTGCCGATCATCCCGGTGATCGAGCGCCCGGACGGTATTGTTAAGTCTTATGTCATGGCAGGCACGGTGCAAGATGGATTTGTCGATATCCTACGGGCGGAAGGCTACACGTTCGAGGTGCGCTCTGATGGCCTTTTTGTCACAATGCAGGTGGATCATGTTGACCGCTATATTGAGTTGATGCGTGCACATCTGCTCCCCGGCGGCTGGAATGAAGTTGTCGGTGCACGCTTTGAATGGGTATTCGATGATGGGGTGATGACGCTGGACTCAGTAGAGGCGGATCGAGCAATCCTTGCCCGCTGCCAGGCGTCGGAACCCAACGTGCGAGATAAGCGCACACTAATGGAAATGGTTTACAGACTGGATTTCTACCGCGATCTCCTCTACCACTCGGACAAGGGAACAATGCGCCACTCCGGCCGATTCAGCGGGACAGCAGGTTCGGAGGCGCAGGATCGGGTGACCGTGTGGCTCGAGGAGACGGGTAAGGGACACGGCGCGATCAACTATCGGTTGCACGATTGGTTGATCTCGCGGCAGCGCTACTGGGGCGCGCCGATCCCTATCATCTACTGTGAAAAGTGTGGGATCGTTCCCGTCCCGGAGAAGGACTTACCCGTCCTCCTCCCCGATGTTGAGTTCATCGGGAAGATGGGCCTGGCCGATATCCCGGGGTATGCGGAGACGACCTGCCCGCGGTGTGGCGGGCCAGCGAGGCGCGATACCGATACGATGGATACCTTCGTCGATTCCTCCTGGTACTACCTCCGTTTCATCTCCTCGCAGTACGAGGAAGGCCCGTTTGTCGTGGAGGACGTCAACCGTTGGCTCCCGGTCGATCAGTACGTCGGCGGGGTGGAACACGCGATCCTTCACCTCCTCTACTCGCGGTTCGTCACCAAGGCGCTGCAGGATATGGGCTATCTCAACTTCGGCGAGCCGTTCGCCCGCCTGTTCACCCAGGGGATGGTCTGTCACACCGCCTACCGCTGCCCAGAGCACGGCTGGCTCTATCCGCACGAGGTGAAGGATGGTTGCTGCCCTCACTGCGGTGCGGCGCTCGAGACGGCGAACTTCTCCATGAGTAAGTCGAAGAAGAACGTGGTCGCCCCTGCGGAGATCATCGACAAGTATGGTGCAGACACCGAGCGGCTGTACACCCTGTTCATGGGACCGCCCGATCGCGATATCGAGTGGGCGGAGGAGGGGGTGCGCGGATCGTTCCGCTTCCTGAACCGTGTCTGGACTTTGGTGATCTCGCAAGCGGAACGTATCGCTGGAGTATCCCAACCGTTCGATCCAACTGCCCTCGATGAGTCAGGAAAATCCTTGTGGCGGCGCTACCACCGCACAGTGAAGAAGGTGACCGAGGACATCGAGGGACGGTTCAACTTCAACACGGCCGTCTCGGCGATCATGGAGCTGACGAACGGCCTCACCGAGTACGTAAAAGAGGGAGAGAACGACGCCCTGGTAAGGGAGGTGATCGAGGGATTGATCCTCGTCCTCTCGCCGTTCACCCCGTTCGTTTGCGAGGAGATGTGGCGGCGGATCGGTCACACCAATACCAATGGTGCTGAGGATGCAGTCCTCGATAAGAGCTGGCCCGCGTTCGCCCCGGAGGCGATCGAGGAGGAGACTATCGAGGTCCCGGTGCAGATCAACGGGAAGGTACGTACCCGCTTGACCTTCCCCATCACGACGAGTCGTGACCCCGAAGCGCTCAAGGAGGCCGTATTGACCTCGCCGGAGGTCGAGAAGCGGATTGAAGGGAAAGAGATCGTCAAGGTGATCGCCATCCCCGAGAAGATGGTAAGCATTGTCGTCCGCTAACCTAGAAATGAATAAGAGAGCCGTCTTTCTCGATCGCGATGGGGTGATCGTCGAACAGAAGGAATACCTGAACCAGGCAGAGGACCTCATCCTCATCCCTGGGGCGGGCGAGGCGATCGCCAGATTAAACGCTGCTGCGATTCCGGTAATCGTGGTGACCAACCAGGCCGGGGTCGCAAAGGGACACCTCACTCTCTCCGATCTCAAAGAAATCCATGCCCGCTTGCGGCGTGAGCTTTCCGCGTGCAAGGCACACCTCGACGCGATTTACTACTGCCCGCACCACCCAGAGGCGACGGTTCCTGAGTTCCTGAGTGACTGCCCCTACCGCAAGCCGGGTGTTGGGATGTTCGAGAAGGCGCGCGACGAGCACGGGATCGACCTTGAAGCCTCTTACCTCGTCGGGGACGCCACCGGGGACATCCTCGCTGGCAAACGGGCGGGGTGCCGCACGATCCTCGTTGCAACCGGTTTTGGAGGAAGCGATGAGCGTTACGTGATCGAGCCCGATCTGCGGGTCGCCGATCTACCTGAAGCGGTCGAGCGTATCCTCTCGGAGGTGGGCCGATGAAGGGCGTGATCCTCGCTGCCGGCGAAGGCGAGCGCCTGCGTCCCCTCACCCTGACGACACCGAAGCCGCTCCTCCCGATCGGGAATCGTCCGCTAATCGAGCATACGATCGCGTGGTTGCGTCGATATGGGGTGGACAAGGTCTTCATCAATCTCCATCACCTCGGGGAGCGGATCGAGGAGCACCTGGGAGATGGGAGCGATTTCGGCGTTGCGGTCACTTACTCATATGAGGAAGAACTCTTAGGTACAGCAGGAGCCTTGCGCGCCTTTGCCAAGTCTCTCGACGAGGCGTTTGTCGTCGTTTACGGGGATGTCCTCACCGATTTCGACCTTAACGCCCTTCGCGCTTATCACGAGCGGAAGGGGGGAATCGCCACCCTTGTCGTGCAGCGGACCGATCGGCCAGGGGATTGCGATATCGTCGAGGTGGATCAGGAGTCACGCATCACCGCGTTCCATCACGCCCCAGGGAGTTTCGCACATGGGAATCTAGGGAACGCCGCGCTCTACCTGTTGGAGCCGGGGATTCTTCCTTACCTTCCCCTGAAAGGCGTGGCTGATTTCATCGTCGATCTCTTTCCGCGCGCCTTGGAAGTCGGGGAAGGGCTCTACTCCTACGAGAGTACAGAGGAACTCCTTGATATCGGAACGAAGGAACGGTACGAAGAGGCGCAAAGGAGATACCGATGATCATAACCCGCACACCGTTTCGCGTGAGCTTTGCCGGAGGAGGGGCGGACCTCCCCTCCTACTACCGTGTACACGGTTCGGCCGTCGTATCGACGACTATTGATAAGTACATGTACGTCACCGTGAACAAGCGGTTCGATGACTCGATCCGTGTCTCCTACACGAAGACCGAGATTGTGGATCGCCTCGAGGAATTACAACACGAAATCGTGCGCGCAGCTCTCCGCAAGACGGGGATCGATCGGGGAGTGGAGATCACGACGATCGCCGATATTCCAGCGGGGACCGGGCTTGGGTCGTCCTCGACCCTTACCGTCGGCCTGTTGCACGCGTTGCACGCGTACGGCGATCGCTTCAGCGGGGCGGAGCGCCTGGCGCGTGAGGCGTGCGAGATCGAGATCGAGACCCTGGGGCAGCCGATCGGCAAGCAGGACCAGTACGCCGCGGCCTACGGCGGGTTGAATTACATCCGCTTCAATCGCGATGACTCGGTCCTTGTCGAGCCGATCATCTGCAAGCCCGCGACGCGTCGGCGCCTTGCGGAGTCGCTGGTCCTTTTCTATACGCATATGCAACGTAAGAGCGCCGACATCCTGGGTGAGCAGGTCACAAAGACGAAACAAGGAAAGGCGAACCGAGAACTTGGCTTGTTGGTTAGGCTGGCCGAGGACCTACGCGAGGCCCTGTGCGACAATCGCCCCGAGGCAATGGGAAAGCTCCTGCACCGAAGCTGGATGATCAAGCGCAAGATCGCCAGGGGGATCACGGACCCGCGGATCGACGAGTGGTATCATGCCGCTCTCGACGCCGGCGCAGAGGGTGGGAAGATCCTCGGCGCCGGTGGAGGAGGGTTCCTCCTCCTCTACTGCGAGCCGGAACAACAAGGAGCGCTCGTGCGCCAGCTGGAAGGGATGGGACTACACCGGGTCGACTTCTCCTTCGAAGGAGAGGGAAGCCGGATCATCTACGTGGAGGAGTAAGATGCGAGACTACATACGAGAGTATATCGATCGTCTCGAACAAGGACTGCGAGAGATCAACCCTGTTGCGATCGAACGGGTCGTAGAGACCCTGGAGAACGCGCGGCGTGAGCGACGAACGATCTTCATCATCGGAAACGGAGGAAGCGCCGCCACCGCCTCGCACATGGCAAACGACCTGCAGAAGCTCGCCTCACATAGTAAGGGCGCAGCCTATCGCGCGATAGCCCTCACCGATAACGTCCCCCTTATCACCGCCTGGGCGAACGATGCCGATTACAAAGAGGTCTTCACCCGCCAGTTGGACGCACTCGCTCAGGAAGGCGATATTCTCATCGTGATCACCGGGAGCGGAAACTCGAAGAACATCGTACACGCGGTGAAGTGGGCGCGGGATGCGAATCTCACCACGATCGCCCTTCTCGGGTTTGACGGGGGGGAGGTGATGAACCTAGCCGACCATGCCCTCCTCTTTGCTGAGGATCATTATGGCCGCGTAGAAGACGCACACATGATTCTTGAGCACATGATCGCTAACTACCTGCACGATCTCTCGGAGTAGTCCCCGCCTTGAAAAAAGGGCGCTAATCGGGTAAGAAGTGACCATTAATTGGGGCCTTAGCTCAGCTGGGAGAGCGCTTGCATGGCATGCAAGAGGCCAGGGGTTCGAGTCCCCTAGGCTCCAGGACAGGATAGGAGACATTTGTCCGATTCAGCTAAGCAGGCGTTCGACAGTGCGTTGGCACACGGATCGCGCAAGTGTGCATAGATAGAG
>CBDUVB010000016.1:0-36565 GCA_965370555.1 uncultured bacterium | reverse complement strand
ATAGAGCAACGGTTTCCTAAACCGTAGGTCGGAGGTTCGAATCCTCTCGGGGGTATACCCAAGCCGGGGTTGGGCAAAGACCAAGAATGAAGGCCCACAGTTCTTCATGATGTGCTGATCTACAAGGCTTTTGGCTAACAAAACACAGAGCGCGAGACCTTGCGGCCCCGCGCTCTGTCACTGGTAGAATACCAATTGCTCAAATAAAGAAATCCCTTGACTATCCCCGTAGCAAGACTACGTGGTATTCCGCCAATTTCATTTTGCCCTGAAGGTCAAAAACCGGGATTTCATTATTTCACCTCACCCCGACCCTCTCCTATCAAGGAGAGGGGTATAAGGAAACCCTGTGGCAAGATCACAGGGAATCTCAAGTTGAGTGTGCTTGAACGGTATTGCCCTACTCTTTCTTGTCGCAGTTACAGTCTTCCGAAGCGTCCTCCTCGCGAGCTGCCTCCACAGTCGTGCTCCTCTCCTGAATCGAGGGTGCCTCCGTTTTCGGCGGCACTCTCAAATGCAGGGAGGTGTGCCTCTTGCGAGGCGCGCTGGAGGTTAAGGAAGACCCGGGTAATGTCGGGGTACTCCTCTACCACTGAGAGGAGCTGCTCGTACATCTCGACGTTAGCAATCTCCCCTTCCGCCCATGCTTGTGCAGCTTCCTGAAGACTCTCAGGGGCCTCGATCTGTCCCATGTAAGGATTCTCCGCAGGGTAAGCTATCCCATATTTGTCCAGCTGCCGCTGAAGGGCCGTGATGTGTCGCCCTTCCGCCTCCATTATGTGGAGATACGGTTCCACTTCACCGTATTTCTCAATGACAGCGGCATAAGAGGCATAGGCTGCGTACTCGCCTTCGGGACCGGTCAACGTCTCCAGAAGCGCCTCCTGAACGTCGGCGGGAAGGGTAGCTGCAGAGACAGCTCTACCCCCCCGGTACGGTTCTCTCACTGATTCCTGGCCGGCTCCATGAGCCAGCGCAACTAGCCCCCCGAGCGCCAATATACTCAACACTACTGCAATCAATACGCTTCTTTTCATTCTTGGTCACCTCCTGGTGAGAAGGCGGTCGATATTAAGTAACCGACCGCCTCGTTCCTTTCGGACTGTTAGTCCATGCACTCCCCGAGCCCGTTCCCGAGTCCGGAACGCGCTCCCATGCCACCGCCTGCCCGTGCGCCGTATCCACTACCGTCGAGTGGGCGGTCGTCATTCAGGCCCTGTCCGTATCCGTTCATCTCGCCATCACCGCTGCAATCGAGTGGACGCTCGGCAACCGTGTTATTGGTGGCCTTGATTCCTTCACCGAACCCATTCCCCGCCAGGGCGATAACTCCGACGGTGAGAAGGCTGATCATCAACATTCCGATAACGATTTTCTTTACTTTGGTCATTTCAAACGCTCCTTTGTTGCTAAGTTGGTGAGATGGTAACGTGGAAGTATGAAGCTTTGGTGGAGGAATTATCTGAAACTTATCGGTATCATGTTCGGCCCTCTACTGCCGAATGGTTGCGGACGGCCCCGAGAGTTTGCACAATGCAAGATCCGTACCCAATAGTACGTATCACCGATCGTTTCCAATAAGGAGGAGAGATGGAGTTCAACAGGAGGACCGCGTTTGTCTATCTCGTCCTCCTCACAGCGATGCTCACTTGGGGCCTATCATTCCTGGCGATCAAGGATGTGGTGAAGACCGTCCCCGTATTCACCCTCCTCTTCTTACGCTTCTCTGTAGCGGCGATACTCCTGGGAATCATCGGCGGTATACGCGGGGACCTGCGTCTTCCGCGCCACGATCTCGTTGTACTGGCCGGATTATCGCTGCTGAGCCCTATCGGCTATTTTCTATTCGAGACGTTCGGTCTCGCTCACACCCAGCCGAGCCACGCCTCGGTGATCATCGCCGCGATTCCCACGGTCGTCTTTCTGATTGCTTTCTACCGTCATCAAGAACGTGCGACATGGAAGAAGGTACTGGGGATTGCTATTGCCTACACAGGGATCTTCCTGCTTGTCTTCTCAGGTCGCAGTGAAGCCGGAGCAAGCTTGACGGGAGATCTTCTCATCCTCGGCGCGGTATTTTGTGCAGCAACGCGCACCGTTCTCTTGAAAGACGTACTGAAGCGCATTACACCACTCCAACTCACGTTTTATCAGTTCTTTTTTTCCCTCTTCCTGTTTGGACCGCTCGCGGCGACCGACGGGCTGCACTGGCTCGCGCAGGTTACCCCAAAGATCACACTGGAGATCCTGTTTCTGGGCATCCTCTGCTCGGCCGGCGCTTTCCTCGCCTTGCACTACGCGCTGACCCACCTCTCAGCGACCCAGGTCGCATCTTCGACAAATTTCATCCCCATCATCACCCTCTTCGCCGAAATCACGCTGATGGGAACGCTACTCACCCTGACGAAAGGACTGGGGACCATGGCGACAATCATTGGGGTAACGCTCACTCAGATGGGAGAACGCCCGACAAAAGCGGATGTAATCGGAATCGAGGAGGGGTGATGAGGAACGGTTTCCAGTCTCGCGTACATACCATCGTTGATAAGGTGCGCCTCCACCCCGAGCGATCGCGCACGGTAGTCCGCCTCGCCTATCCAGTGTCATTGGGGATGCTCTCCATCACCCTGTTGAGCGTGGTCGATACGGCGATGCTCGGCCGTCTGGGCTCGCTTCCCCTCGCTGCTGCGGGAATCTCCGGAGTCGGTTACTTTGCCGTCGTCTTCTCGCTCGCTGGAATCGGGATCGGGGTGCAGACCCTCACCTCGCGACGCTACGGCGAGGGTCATCTTCTGCAATGCGGCAATGTCTTGAACGCGGGGCTGCTGCTGGCCCTGATCGGAGGGATTCCACTCGTAATCGCAAGCACGTGGATCGCAAGTATTATCTCCCCCTTCCTCTCTCACGATCCACAGGTAGCACAACTCGGAGCGATCTACTTGCGCTACCGCTTCCTCGGGGCAGCATTTCTCCTCTTGAATATGGTCTACCGCGGATTCTTCAGTGGAGTGGGGGACACCAGACAGCTGATGACATCAGCAGTTCTCGTTACAATCGCCAATATCCTCCTTGACTACGCATTGATATTCGGTCACTGGGGTCTCCCGCAGATGGGGATCGCCGGAGCAGCGATCGCCTCCTCGCTTGCTACCGGGATCGGAACTCTCTATCTCGTGGGTATCAGCCTTTCCCAGCGGTATCGGGAGCGCTTCCACCCCTATCACCACCTCTCACTCCCCTGGTTTTTCCCCATCTTCCGCCTCTCCCTTCCCGTAATAGGGCAGCGATTCATTGCCAACGGGAGTTTCTTCGCGTTCTTCTCCATCGTCTCCCGGATCGGCACACTGGAGCTTGCGGCGAGCAACGTCATCCGCTCAGTCCTCGGCCTGTCCATCATGCCGGCAATCGGAATCGGAGTCGCCGCTGCGACCCTGGTCGGTCAGAACCTCGGGGGAAAGAGCCCGGAGGAAGCAGAGGGGTTCGGCTGGGAGGCGACCAAGCTCGCTGCCTACATGATGGCCGTAATAGGACTGCTCTTCCTTGCCTTTCCAAAAGAGATCTTCTCGATCTACACGGCAGATACCGCCGTGATCGCGTTGGGGCGCCTTCCTCTCGCCATGTTGGGCGTAATACAGGCCTTTGCAGGGGTGGCCCTCGTCATCGGGCAGGCACTGCAAGGCGCGGGAAATACTCGCTACGTCATGTTCGTTGAGCTCGGGGTCTGCTCCCTCCTCTACCTTCCCCTTGCCTACTTGTTAGGACTACACCTTAGGTTAGGAATTCTTGGGGCCTGGTCGGGGGAGTTCGCCTACTGGTTGACCCTCGCCTTCCTCCTTGGCTGGAAGTTCAAAAGAGGGACCTGGAAGAAGATTCGCGTTTAGCTGTTCGTGACCACAGAAGAGGAACGTCGGACAAGCAGTCGAAATAGCGAGTAGCCAAAGAAAAATGCGGCACGCCGATAAAGCATGCCGCACTCTCTTCTATTTAAGATTTCGGTTTTAAGAAACCTACAAGACAACTACATCTTGCGCCTGAGGACCTTTATCGCCCTCGGTAACCGTGAACTCTACGCTCTGACCATCCTCCAACGTTCGGTAACCCTCGCCGCGGATGGCCCTAAAGTGCACGAAGATGTCTTCACCCTGCTCTCGCTCGATGAAGCCATATCCTTTACTGTCATTAAACCACTTGACGGTGCCGGTTTCGCGCTCTGCCATTTGTATCACCCCCGTACTGCTAGTTAATCGAGGCAGAACGTTTGAAGCCGACATCACTAAGGAAGTCGTACTACAGGTTAAAACGACTGCCACTATCCCCAGAAGGATACTATAGCTCTTAAGCATTGTCAAGAAGAAGAGTTGTCCCTCGGGGCCGCGTGCAAGGCGAGCATGAGGGATCACTGGTAATACAGGCGCGTGTGTCGAATCGCCTGTCTAGCGTGCTTTGCGCACTTACCTAGTAGTCCAGAATCTGAGATAGGAAGAGCTTCGTACGTTCGTGTTGCGGGTTGTGGAAGAATTCCTCGGGAGTGTTCTCCTCGACCAGCTGTCCATAATCGAAGAAGATGATCCGGTCCGCTACCTCGCGCGCAAAGCCCATCTCGTGAGTGACCACGATCATCGTCATGCCACTACGAGCCAACTCCTTCATCACGTCGAGCACCTCTTTGATCATCTCTGGATCCAATGCCGAGGTAGGTTCGTCGAAGAGCATGATCTTGGGGGACATCGCCAATGCACGCGCTATGGCCACGCGCTGTTGTTGCCCACCGGAGAGTTGACCCGGGTATTTTTCCGCCTGCTCTGGAATGCCAACACGCTCCAAGAGCTGCGTCGCGACCTCGTCTGCCTTGCTCTTCTTCATCTTAAGCACCCAGAAAGGCGCAAGCGCGACGTTCTGCAGCACGCTAAGGTGAGGAAAGAGGTTGAACTGCTGGAAGACTATTCCTACTTCGCGCCGGATGGTTTCTATGTTCCGCAGGTCATTTGTCAACTCCACGCCGTCCACGATGATCTGCCCCCGTTGATGCTCCTCCAGACGGTTGATCGTGCGGATGCACGTGGATTTTCCGGAGCCCGAGGGTCCACAGATCACGATCACTTCACCCTTCTGCATCGTGAAGGTAATCCCTCTGAGCACATGGAAGTCCCCGTACCATTTGTGCACATCGCGGTAGATGATGATCCCTTCGTTACTTGTCACAGACAAATTCGCTCCCCTCCTAACGCTCTCCTACGCCCAGCGTTTTTTCTATCCTGCGACTGATGTAGGACATTGAGTAGCACAGGATCCAGAACACAATCCCGATAAACACGTATAGCTCAAATATGGTCCCGCGCCATTCGATGTTGCCCATTATGCTCCGCGTGATGTTCAAGAGCTCAAGAATCGCTATGAACCCAAACAGAGTCGTGTCCATAAACAGGGCAATGAATTGCCCGACGATCGCAGGGATGACCAGGCGCAACGCCTGCGGTAAGATGATAAGTATAGTGGCCAATGCCTTGTTGAGGCCTACAGCACCGGCAGCTTCATACTGCCCCCTTGGGATAGCCTGCAATCCCCCACGGACGTTCTCTGCCATGTACGCCGCTGAAAAAGCGGTGATCGTCATCATCGCACGGATGAGCAGATCGGGTCGTACGTTGGCCGGCAGAAGCAGCTGCAGCATGATGCTGGCCATGAAGAGAAGGCTGATCAACGGCACCCCACGGATGATCTCGATGTACGCGGTACATACCCATCGAATGGCCGGTAGCTCACTCCGCCGCCCGAGGGCCAACAGTACGCCTATGGGGAACGAAAGGCCGATCCCCACCACCGCGCCGATCAAGTTGAGCATAAATCCCCAGGTGGTTCTTCCTTTAATGACAGGAAGGATCCCCCCCATCCCATTGAGCAAAACGAGGCTAATGGGGAACGATAGTAACCAGGCAGCTATCTCCAGGCGTTTGCACCGGCGAATACCTTTGCTGAGGTGCCCCAAGCCAAACCCGACGGCAGCAACGACGGCAATACCGAGGAGCCACCCGCGAGTCCCCCAAGGAAACGGAAGAATAGCCAACACAATCGATACCGCAGCAACTACTGTGGACACCCGACGCATCAAGCCTCCATGGGATCCACTACTGAACCCCAACAGGAAAGAGACAAGATAAACAGTTGCCCAGACACGCCACAGGTGTTCTGCGGGATAGGTACCGACCAGCAGCAGCTTTAAGTTGGCGGGAATAACCTCCCACCGTGCTCCTAAAGCCCATCTAAGTAGACCGAATACGGCTATCACGATCAGCACTGTCGACACGATAGTGAGTATCGCATTAAACCAGCTACTGAATAGGTTTTGCTTCAGCCACCGTATAACAGGAATCCTCTCGCTAGGAGGCCGGAGCTGTTCTTTAACTGTGTGAACGATCTGTCGATTATCGCGCATGATCAGCGCTCCACCAATTTCATACGTCGATTGTAGTAGTTCATCAACAGGGAGGTCAGCAGGCTCATTGTGAGGTAGCTGGCCATGATCAGCAGGATCATCTCGACGGCGCGTCCGGTCTGGTTGAAGATGGTCGTTCCCACGTTCATCAGATCATAGTACCCGATGAGGATCGCCAGACTGGAGTTCTTAGTTAGGTTGAGGTATTGACTGGCCAACGGCGGGATGATGACTCGTAGAGCCTGGGGTAGTATCACCAAACGCAGGATCAGCGTGTTTTTCAAACCAATCGCCTTGGCTGCCTCTGTTTGCCCCTTGCTGACGGCGGTGATCCCCGCCCGCACGATCTCGGCAATGAATGCCCCGGTGTACACAGATAACCCGATGAGAAGTGCGGTAAATGACGTTGACAGCCAGAGACCTCCCTCAAAGTTAAAGCGGCCCAACACAGGCACGGAAAGAGCCAATGGGTTGCCTGAGGTAAGGAACCAGCCGGCAACCAGAGTCAGAATGAGAACCGTTGTTGCCCATATAATGGGAAACCCTGGACGCTCTGTGCGTTTCAGCTGCATACGCCGAAGTACGTACACGATGATCGCTAGAGCCAACCCGCCGATAACGTAGAATATCCATGTGCTAAATGATTCTGTTGCTGTGGCCCATGGTATGTACACTCCCCGCCGAGTCAGGTAGATCGAACCGGGCAGGCTGATGCTGTTCTTGACCATCGGTAGCCCTGTTAACATCACCGCGAAGTACCAAAAGAATAGCTGCACAAGCAATGGTATATTGCGGATTATCTCTACGTATATCCCAGCCAGTTTCTTCACCAACCAATTACTCGATAAGCGAGCAACGCCAACGACTACGCCAATCACAGTTGCCAATACGATGCCGATTACCGCTACCCGGATCGTATTAACGATTCCGACCCAAAATGCGTACCCGTTGACATCGGTCGGATCGTAGCGTAGACCCTCCGAGATAGGGAACCCCGCCGTGTTCTTGAGGAAACCAAAACCAATCTTCAGACCACACGCCTTGAGGTTGGTCTGTAGGTTGTTGAGCAGCCACCATATTCCGGCGGCGATGGCTATAAGGAAGAGGATCTGACTCACTACACGTAGGACACGAATATCTCGCCAGAAAGGGATCGACTGGGAGGAAGCAACCTTCTTGCTCAACACCTACTCCTTCCGCGGACGAAGAATAGAGTACAGCCTGCCTTACAACAGGCTGTACTCATCAATTGAGAATCCTAGCGCCATGCGGGGCAGTAAATCAGCCCACCGTTTGTCCATAGATCGTTGAGCGATCCGGCCCGTGGTATATCGAGGCCGCTCGGGCCCAAGTGACGATCGTAGATCTCTCCGTAGTTCCCGACCGCTGCGATAACGTTCACCGCCCAGTCTTCGGCCAGGCCTAGCTTAGCCCCCATTCCGCCTTCCACTCCAAGGAAGCGGCGGACCTCAGGGTTAGTGCTTTCAAACGTAGTTGCGTTGGCCTGCGTAATGCCATGCTCTTCGGCGAAGAACGTGGCGAAGATGGTCCACTTGACGATATCGTACCACTCGCTGTCGCCGTGGCGGACGACCGGTCCCAGGGGTTCTTTAGAGATCGTGTCGGGCAGAATGACATGATCTGAAGGTACAGCAGCCGTGGTTCGCAGCGACGCCAGCTGAGATTTATCGCTGGTATAGCAGTCACACGCTTCGCGGTCATATGCGCCGAAAGACGCTTCTGTGTCGGCAAACACCTGTGTGGTCAACGCCAACCCATGCTCTCGGAATGCGTCGGCCAGGTTGCCCTCCGTAGTTGTCCCTGAAGTCACACAAACAGTGGCTCCGTCCATGTCCTCAATCGAGTTGATACCATCAGCCTTGCGGACGATGAACCCCTGCCCATCGTAGAATGTGGTCGGGCAGAAATCTAAACCCAGGTCCTTAGAGTCGCGGGTGAGCGTCCAAGTGGTGTTGCGGATCAGGACGTCGATCTGACCGGTCTGCAACGCAGTGAGGCGTTCCCCTGCGGTCAAGGGAATGAACTCAATATCAACACCAATCCCCGCTGCGATTGCCCTGCCATAGTCAACATCAAACCCAGTGTATTCACCAGTAGCTGCATCCAAAGCACCAAAACCCGGCAGAACAGCGTTGACACCGACGATCAACTTACCACGATCCAGCACGTTTTCCAGGGTTGTCGCCCCCATCGCACAGACGGAAACAACCAACATCAACAAAACAGCTACAACAAGCATCCTCTTCAAGATTACCTCCTTGCAAACTTTGAACAAACACAGAACCAACGCGCCTTGACGAACTAGAAGAACCTAACTACTGGACCACCTCCTTCCCTTTCGGGTATCGACATACCCTGATAGACTTCCCTTTCAGGGAGCGTGTGTTTTCCGCACACTCTTGTCTCAACCCTTTATGATAACAACCATAATTCTGCTTTGGCACATAAGTATCCTTTCTTATAATTGCTAAGGGTTTCTAGACTAAAATCCCCTATTCATTGTAACGGGAACCGAGAGGAAAGTCAACAATTTTTTTGGCTCCTCACGCTCCAGGCAAGGCAAGGGGTGATAAAAGGTACTCCTCCCGATCTATCTGTCATCCAAGCAGGGAAGCCAAATTTCCTTTCTCCCGCCAAGGAGCCAAGACCGCCAAGGAATCTTGGTTTTCACTCTTTGCGTCTCTGCAGCCCGGCGAGAGATTAGTCTTTTTACTGTTTTTGCCATTCCACGCCAGAGGTTTCCTATTAGGAAGAAAGTCGTAAAATAGATCGACAGCTGATCAGGGAGATGGCGTATTGAACAATACACGCACGAAGATCGTATGCACTATTGGCCCTTCCTCACACGACGAGGAGACACTGCGGGCACTCGTCGATGCGGGGATGGATGTGGCGCGGATAAATTTTTCGCACGGAACAAAGGACGAGCACGCAGAGGATATCGCCACGATCCGTCGCATCGCCCAGGAAGAGGATGCGCCTATCGCGATCATGGCCGACTTGCAAGGCCCAAAACTCCGCATCGGAACTATCGATCCTGAGCCACTCATCCTGAAGACCGGTGATCGACTGGTCCTCACCACCCGTCCAGTAACGGGGAAAGGGAACGTAGTAAACCTCCCTCACCCGGATTTGATCAGCGATATTCGCATAGGTGACCCCCTACTTCTCGACGATGGTGCTCTCGAATTCGTCGTCGAGGCGAAAGGGGCGGATGAGCTTGTCTGCCGAGTCATCGCGGGGGGCGAACTCCTGTCTCACAAAGGCGTTGCTGCACCACGCAGTGCCTTGTGCGGCGAATCACATCTCTCGTCACTCACACCGAAGGACCGGGTGGACGCAGCCTTCGCCATCAAACACGGGGTCGACTTCATCGCTCTCTCGTTCGTGCGCGGAAAGGATGATATCGAGGCGTTACGCTCTCTGATCTACCGCGAAACCGGGAAAGAGACCTTTGTTCCGATCGTGGCCAAGATTGAAAAGCGTGAAGCGCTGAAGAATTTCGACGCTATCCTTGAGGCGGCAGACGCGGTGATGGTGGCGCGCGGAGATCTGGGAGTGGAGGTCTCTGTGCAGGAGGTCCCGCTTCATCAAAAGGAGATCATCCGCAAGTGTAACGCCGTGGGAAAACCGGTGATTACGGCTACACAGATGCTGCAGTCGATGATTGCAAACCCCACTCCCACCCGCGCGGAGGCGAGCGACGTAGCGAACGCGATCCTCGACGGGACCGATGCGGTGATGCTCTCCGGGGAGACCGCAACCGGCCACTATCCTGTGCGCGCGGTGGAGATGATGACGAAGATCTCCGCCACAGTCGAGGAGAAGATGCTACGTTGGGTGGATCCGGTGAGCTTCACGGACGTCGAACATACGCACCCGATCACCGACGCGATCAGCGATGCCACGGCAACGATCGCCAAGGAACTCGGTGCACGATTGATCGTCACCTCCACCTGGAGCGGGTACACGGCCCGTCAGGTCGCGCGGGAGCGCCCAAGAGAACCGATCATGGCCTTCACCCCCAATGAGGCGACCTATAGAAGGCTGGCTCTGACATGGGGAGTAAGACCGGTATTAGTGCCACAGCACGAAGACACCGACGAGATGATCGAGACTATGGCACGCACCGTACTTGACTTACGCCTCGCGCAGCCGGGGGAACTCGTCGTTATCACCGGTGGGATCCCTTTGGGTGCCGGACGGACCAATTTCCTCAAGGTGCACCGGTTATGACGGTAGATCCCGACCTTCTCTGAACCAGCCCTCTCTTGGCCAGTTTTTCCCCGTCCGAGAAATGGGTACACTTACAACGCTTGTTTTAAGGCGAGAAAGACTCTACAAAGACCATCCAAGAGAAGCGTCAGGCTTATCCTGACGACTCATTGATTTAAAAATGGAGGGAAAATCGGTATGGCAGTGAAAGGCGTAACCTCACAAAGCGAAGACTACTCCCGGTGGTACACCGACGTGGTGCGAATGGCCGACCTGGCTGACTACGCACCGGTACGCGGATGCATGATCATCAAGCCCTACGGCTACGAGTTGTGGGAGGCGATTCAAGCCGGTCTCGACAAGCGATTCAAGGCGACCGGTCACAAGAACGCGTACTTCCCGCTGTTCATCCCGATGAGTTTCATCGAGAAGGAGGCCGAGCACGTCGAGGGGTTCGCCCCGGAGCTCGCGATCGTCACCCACGGGGGAGGAAAGAAGCTGGAAGAACCGCTCGTCGTGCGTCCCACCTCAGAGACGGTGATTGGCCACGCCTACGCTCAGTGGATCCAGTCCTACCGCGACCTTCCTCTCCTGATCAACCAATGGGCGAACGTCGTCCGGTGGGAGATGCGCCCGCGCCTCTTCTTGCGCACAACGGAGTTCCTCTGGCAGGAGGGACACACCGCACACGCCACCGCACAGGAGGCACAGGAGGAGACGATGCGTATGCTCGATATCTACGCCGACTTTGCGATCAATGAGGCGGCGATTCCCGTGATCAAGGGAAGGAAGAGCACGCAGGAGAAGTTCGCCGGTGCGGAGAGGTCCTACACCATCGAGGCAATGATGGGAAATAAGTGGGCTCTTCAGTCGGGGACATCGCACAACCTGGGGCAGAACTTCGCGAAGGCGTTCGACATCAAGTTCCTCGATGAGAAGAACGATCTGCAGTATTGCTACACGACCTCATGGGGAGTGAGCACCCGCATGGTCGGGGGGATCGTCATGGCCCATGGCGACGACACCGGCCTTCGCCTCCCTCCCCGCCTGGCGCCGATCCAGGTGGTTGTGGTCCCGATCTGGAAGACCGATGAGCAGAAGACCCTTGTGATGGAGACGATCGCACAGATCACCGAGAAACTCACTACCGCCGCGGTGCGCGTCCACATCGATTCCCGCGAGGGATTGACCCCGGGGTTTAAGTTCAACGACTGGGAGATGCGCGGGGTTCCTCTCCGGATGGAGGTCGGCCCGAAGGACATCGAGAAGGGGAGTGTGCTCCTCGCCCGTCGCGACATCCCGGGGAGGGAGGGAAAGGGATCGATCCCCATGGATCAAGTCGTCCCAGCAGTGACAAGCCTTCTCGACAAGGTGCAGGAGAACTTACTCTCTCAGGCGACCGCCTTTCGTGACGCCAACTTGCACGAGGCGAGATCCTACGACGAGCTGAAGGAGATCGTGAAGGAGGGCTGGGCCTTGATCCCTCACTGCGGCACCGCCGAATGCGAGGGAAAGATCAAGGAGGAGACCAAGGCCTCCTCCCGCTGCTTCCCCCTCGAAGAGAACAAGGACTGGACCACCAACGGCGCGACCTGCCCTGTCTGCGGGAAGCCAGCGATCGGGCTCGCCTACTTCGCCCGGGCCTACTGATCATCGAGAAAGGAGTAATCTTGTCCCAACACTACTTATCTGAGCTTGAGGAGCGCTTCTTGCGCTACGTGAAAGTCGATACCCAGAGCGACGAAACCTCCAACGAGGCTCCATCTACCGAAAGGCAACTCGCCCTTCTGCGCCTCCTCAAACAGGAGCTCGACGAGATGGGCACATCCGACGCCCGGATCACCAACTACGGGTGCCTCCTCGCAACGATCCTGCCAACAAGCCCTGGAAGCAAGCTACCGACGGTGGCACTCCTGGCACACGGTGATACGTCCCCCGCCCTCAGCGGGGCCAACGTGAAGCCGATCGTCCACCGAAACTACGACGGCTCTCCGATCACTCTCCCCGACGATCCGAGCAAGATCTTGAACGAAGAGACCGCGCCGGGTCTTTCCGAGAAGCAGGGCGAGGATATCGTCACCGCGGGCGGGACCACCCTCCTCGGAGCAGACGACAAGGCGGGTGTCGCCGTCATCATGACCCTCGCCTCCCACCTTCTCTCACACCCGGAGATTCCACACGGCCCACTCCGCCTCTGTTTCACCCCGGACGAGGAGATCGGCCGCGGGGTCGACCACCTCACACTCGAGGACCTCTCCGCTGATGTGGCCTACACGATCGATGGAGGGGCACTCGGCGAGGTGATCTACGAGAGCTTCTCCGCCGACAAGGCAGTGGTCGAGATCGCCGGGGTCTCCATCCACCCGGGAACAGCCAAAGGAAAGATGGTTAATGCCCTCAAGCTCGCAGCCCAATTTATTGAGACCCTCCCACAACAGACCCGCACCCCGGAGACGACGGACGGGCGCGAAGGATTCATCCATCCCTACCGGATAAGCGGGACGGCAGCCCATGTCGAACTCTTATTCATCCTCCGCGACTTCGAGCTTGACGAGTTGAAGGCGCATGGAGATCTGATCCGTTCGGTGGCAGAGAGGTTGGCCCTTGCCGAGCCGCGGGCGAAGATCGAGTGCACCATCACCCCTCAGTATCGCAACATGCGCTACTGGATCGAGGACGAGATGCGCCCGGTCGAACTAGCGATCGAGGCGATCAAGGAGGCTGGGATAGAGCCGATCATCACCCCTATCCGCGGGGGAACGGACGGAGCTCGCCTGACCGAGATGGGCCTGATGACACCGAACCTCTTCTGCGGGATGCACAACGTCCACGGACCGCTCGAATGGGTCAGCCTGCAGGACATGGCGAAGGCGACGCAGGTCTGCCTGAACCTGGTCTGTCTGTGGGCCGCCGTGCCCAGCACCCTTCCTCACTGAACGACCAGGATGGTCAATCTTGTACGGCATCCTTTGAAAAAGTAACCTGCAGGAAAAGCAAACTTGCATCGATCAACAGCAGCAAAGGAGGGGCTATGTCAGATTCACGGGTTGAGAAATTAGCGGACGTGCTGGTCAACTACTCGGTGGCGATTCGACCGGGGGACAGGGTGTTGGTCCAAGGAAGCCCGATTGCAGAACCGCTGCTGAAGGCGATCCTTGTAAAGGTTCTGCAAGCGGGAGGGTATCCTCTCTCTTTCGTGCGGCTCCCTGGAATGAACGCACTGACCTTCCAACACAGTTCGGATGAACAACTGAAGCACGTGCCCGAGCCGCTTAAGCTCGCTGTCGAGACGTACGATGCGAGCATCTCCCTCATGAGCTCGGAGAACACCAAGGCGTTGACCAACGTCCCACCGGAGAAGATGGTCCTTTCCAGCCAGGCGCAGCGCGACATCATGAAGACCGTGATGCAGCGCTCGGCAAAGGGCGAGTTCCGCTGGGTAGGGACCCTCTACCCAACGAACGCCTACGCGCAGGATGCCGAGATGGGCCTCTCCGAGTACGAGGACTTTGTCTACGGCGCGTGCCTCCCGGAGATGGATGACCCTGTCGGCTATTGGAAACGCTTCTCCTCATGGCAACAAAAGATCGTTGCCTGGCTGGCAGGGAAGGAGACGATACGCGTCGCTGGTCCGGACGTCGACTTAAGGATGAGGATCTCCGACCGCGTCTTCATAAACTGCGATGGAAAGAGGAACATACCCGACGGCGAGGTCTTCACCGGTCCGATCGAAGATAGCGTCGAGGGGCACGTCAGCTTCTCCTACCCGACCACCTATCAGGGACGCACGCTCAACGGGGTGCACCTGTGGTTCGAGAATGGAAAGGTCATCAAGGCAAGTGCCGAGAAGAACGAGGATTTCTTGCTTAAGATGCTCGACGTCGATCAAGGAGCGCGTTTCGTCGGCGAGTTCGCCATCGGGACGAACAAGGGGATCACCCGCGCCACGGGGAATACCCTGTTCGACGAGAAGATCAACGGGAGCTTCCACATGGCGCTCGGTGCCGGGATTCCGAAATCGGGGAGCGTGAACGAATCATCGATCCACTGGGACATGGTCTGCAACCTCAAGGACGGCGGAAGAATCTGGGTCGACGACGAGCTCTTCTACGAGAACGGGGAGTTTCTCATCGATCTCTAAAGCCCTCTTACCCTCTGCTGGCAAACGAACAGGGCTCCTCAAGTGGACACCCAAGGCACAGGGGTGCTTGGCTGCGACAGCGTGCCTTTCCATGGCGGACGAGGAGAGCGTGGTACTCGTTGTACAGGGAGACATCAAGAGGTAGATTCTCCATGAACAGATTACGCACCACCCTGTAGCTCTCCTTCTCTTCGATAAGCCCGAGGCGGGAAAGGATCCTCTTGGTGTAAGCATCAACCACAAAGCTTGGCTTACCAGCAGCGTAGAGGATGATCGCATCCGCAGTCTCCTCGCCGATCCCGTGCACAGAGAGGAGCTCTGCTCGTAGGGAAGGAAGATCGAGGTGCAACAGCTGCTTTAGATCTCCATCGTACCTCTCGGCGAGAAATCGCGTGAAAGCCCTGAGCTTCTTCGCCTTTGTGTTGTAGTAGACGCTCGGCCTGATCAACGCTGCGATCTCAGGAAGCCGTGCTTCGTCGAGGCGCTGAGGATCCATCAGCCCCGCTTCCTTGAGAGAGGCGATCGCCTTCTCCACGTTCGACCAGGCGACCCGTTGTGTGAGAATCGCCCCGACGATGACCTCGAACGGGCTCGACCCGGGCCACCAGTGCTGAGGTCCGTACGCAGAGAGGAGGCTCTCGTAGATCAAGAGTAGTTTCTCCCTCAGGCTACGATAATTGGAGGAATTCCAGGATTGCATCGAGGATCGCATCGGCGAGTGTGCTCTGGTAGGAGAGTTTCTGCAGGCGTTTGGATTCGAGTCGGTTCGTGATGAAACCCACCTCGACGAGCACCGCTGGCATCTCGGCCCGTCGGATGAAGAGCGGAGCCCACTTTATCCCACGATCAATCGCACCGGTTGCCGCGATGACATGCTCCTGCACTACCTCGGCGAGACGGTAGCTTCCCGTCTCCCGGCCCTGCGTCTCGTGCACCAATGTCTCCACCCCGGAGACGCTTGACGAGGAGAAGGCGTTGGCGTGAATGCTCACGTAGAGGTCGGCTCCGATCCGGTTCGCTTCGAGGGCTCGATCTGTCGGATAAGTATATTCATCACCCCGTCGGCTCAACACGATTCGCAGGTCAGGATGATCGAGGGATTTCAGGTAGACCATCTGCGCAATCGTCAGAGTGATATCCTTCTCGTGCACGCCATCGATCCCGATCGCACCCGGGTCCTTCCCCCCGTGCCCTGGGTCGATCACTACGGTGAAGCGGTAGGAGAAGACCGGCCCCCCAGCGCAGAACGAGATCGCGGTAAGCCATATAAGGAGCAACAAGAGGACGATAGGCGCCCGCAACTGTCGTCCCAAGTAGAGATCCCTCCTTGCATAATGCCGCATTTGTTAAGGGTATCCCCTCCGCGTTCTTCTAACGCCGCGTTCGGTTACGGTACAAGATGACATAGGGGAACAAAAAGCGGGTCCTCGTTCACCAAAAAAGGCTCCTCTCGCACTGGACCCTATATTGAAGCCTTCTCACGGTTAAGACAAGGTAACCCAGAGAAAGACTCAAGAGATGAGCCTCTCTCTTGTCAAGGGTTGGGTAGGTTTCCCCGGTCCATGGTCGGTGGAAACAGTGAGCCGTCAGTTCTCATCTCTCAGCTTACAGCTTTTTGCTTTGGGTCTTGTGTAGCGTTGGGTCCTGTGCCCGACGTTGCTCTGTGAGCTGTATCTCAACGTGGCAGACGAGATCCCGGTAGGTGGGATGCCCTCTTAGAAGGAATAGGTATAGGTGACGGCGATACTCTCGAACTTCTCCTTTGTTGCCCGGATGACAAGCCCCAGATCCCCGAGATCCGGCCCGTCACGCAGCCGAGGACCCAGCGAAGATTGACCCTTATCGCCGGCACGGCGAATTCGAGGACCGCGCCGTCAAACGAGACGATGTCAAACCTTGGGGTAATCACGACGAACAGCTGATCACCCCAGTATGACCACGTCAGATTCTGGGAGACGAGCGTGGTCGCGTTAAATGTCGTGGCCGACGTTAGGCTCCCTCCGAAGAAAGGCGCGGTGATCGACCAGTTGCCAGACTGAAACGCCAGATCGGAGTCAAACGAGAATTGGCCTGTGATAAGAAGGCCACCTACCGTGCCGCGCATGTTCGCCGCCGCCCCTTGGAATTCAAACAGGTCGATGAAACGGAGACTGGTCTGCAATTTCAGATCGTGATAGGCAAGTGTGGTCTGCCATGTAATCGTCTCCGTATCGGGCCCCAACTCCAGCCCGAGATCGAGTCGATCCGGCGTGCTATCGTCGTTGGTATCCACGATTATCTGGCTAAGAACGGTTTTTCGCGTGTCATCATCGGCCTTTCCGGCGGGATCGACTCCGCTCTGGTCGCTGCTCTGGCTGTCGAGGCACTTGGAAAGGAGAAGGTAACCGCGGTCTTCCTCCCGAGCGAGATCACCTCGCAGGAGAGCAGGGATGATGCGACAATGTTCGCTCATCGCCTTGGGATCGAGTTTCTGGATGTTGGGATCGCCGAGGTGATCGACGCGTGCCACAGTGCCCTACCGCAGTCCCTGACCGGTCTCCCCGCGGAGAACCTGCAAGCCCGCGCGCGCGGGACGCTCCTCATGGCGCTCGCCAACGAGCGAAACGCCCTCGTTCTCGCCACCGGCAACAAGTCCGAGATTGCAGTGGGGTACAACACCTTGTATGGGGATACAGTTGGAGCCATCGCCCCGATCGCCGACCTGTACAAGACGCAGGTCTACCAGCTCGCCAAAGCGCTGGGAGAGACGATCCCGCAGAACATCGTGGAGAAGGCCCCCACCGCCGAACTCCGGCCGGGCCAACGCGACGAAGACGACCTCCCTCCCTACGCGCTCCTCGATGCCATCCTGCTCGACCTGATCGAGAAGAACGCCTCGCGTAAGGATCTGATCGCCAGCGGATTCCCTGAAAAGACCGTGGACGAGATCCTCTCCCGTTACTACAAGAGCGAGTACAAACGCCGCCAACTCCCGCTGGGAATCAAAGTCTCCCCCAAAGCGTTCGGGATCGGACGGCGAATGCCAATTACCCACGCCTACCGCGCATAGCGCCTGGATCAATTCCAAATGGCAAGAGCTGGTGGCAGCAACGGGCTGTGATGAGCTTGCAAGGGGTTGGTTCCGGCGAAAAAACACCAAGAATGAAGGTCTGACCCCAACATCTGCAGATAGGCACAATGCTTCTTGTCAACCAAACCTGAGAACCTCCTCATCTCCATGACATATCCGCAATGTCCCGGTAGGGGCGAAGAGCATGCCCTTCAGAGCAGCCTTCTCGTCATGATAGCAGTGCATTGTCATCTGAAGATCGCGAGTACGAATCCTTAGCGTCGCGTCACGGGTCAGAATCGTACCCGTGATGGTGACAGCTGGTACCTTCCCTTCGCTATCGGTCGCAAAAGACTGAGCCAAGTCCATGGCAGGATCAGCGGGAAGACGATCGCCTAATATGCTGCGAACTCGCCGCTCGAAGCTCGTCGAATCGTAGCGATGATACTCCAGTCTGAGCTTGGTTCCAGAGATGTGCTCAATTTCGAACTTATTGGCGCCGGGAGCAAAGACAAAGTCCTCCAGGCCTGCTGTGTAGGTTTCAAATAGGTTCTTCTCCACACGCGCAATCGAGTGGCCATCTCGGGTTCTCAGGTCGAGATCAAATAGGACGCTGGAGACATCGTTATGCGTGAACTTGCCACGATAGGCGCCCAGAACAGTATTCCCTCGAATTGAGAGGACAGGTCTTGCTCCAAACAGAATGCTCCCACCAAAGAAGAATACGATGTTCTCTGGATCCCACGGCCATCTACATGCAATGTGGCTTGTGTCAGATTGTCTACGCTTCAGGGCCCGCAGTTGATCAGCACTATACATTCCCGAATCCGCCATCTTATGGTGCAAGGGACACAGCGCAATCATGCCGTCTGGATTATGATGCGGTGTTACGTGGTATGGAGGATCAAAGTGGTGCCACGAGAGGAAGGGGCTTCCGCAGATCGGGCAGCTGTAGTTGACCTCCTCGCGCAGCTGTCGAAGGACATCGGCAGGTGGACGGCGAGGGAGTACGAGCCTCTTGTCTTTTGTCATGTCCTGATGGTATCCCATCTCACAACGAACAAGTAAAGCCCGACAGAGAGACGCAGCTTTCGACCGAGAAACAAGTCGTCTCTCCGCTCTGGGTTTGGGTGGCTAGAAGCCATGCTCAACCGCCTCTTCCATGGTCATGACTTCGATGCCACATTCGCTGAGCTGGCTGTTCTTTCGAAGAATCTTGGTATCGTTTGTAACGAAGAGCGTGAATCCGGCGGCAATAGCATCGCGAAGGTGGTCGATATCGACCAGTTTATTGTGCCACCTCTTGTCTCCATCGGGATTGATGCCTCCTGGGTGGAGTACCTTCATCAGCCGTTCACGCAAAACGCGATCATCTTCGGCTGCGAATCGGCCCCATCCCAGATCAAAGGAGCATGTCGACTGAATACGGTGCACGCCACGTCTGGTCAAGAGATCGAAGCCCTCCATGTGTCGCTGCTTCCGTATGGGTTGCCTATCCTGAATCTTGTCCGCTAGGAAGCGCCTAGAAACTCCGAGAACGATCACTCCGTTCTTGGCCAGACTAAGCAGCTTCTCGAGTCCATCATGTGCTTTCTGATTGTCATCTGAACGCTCCGTAGGATTCGTGCCGTCTCGATAATCCGACCACGCGATTATGTAGTTGGTGTCAACAGCAATGCGTGGCTTGCTGACTGCCTTGGATCCAGCGATCGCATTACTCATGGTACGCCCCGGTGCCTTCTCGGCCACGCTGAAGCGCTAGCCGAATGAGTCCTCCTACACTGGCACACTTCCATTCCGCCCGCCATGACATGATCTCATGAGGTGCGTTCTGCTTGAGAACGTAGGGGTAAAACTGCTGTTGAGTCCTGCGCGAAACCCAAGGTGAAGAATATAAGAGATACTCTAGCTTCTCTGGCGGCCTGAGAAGTCCCTTTCGGGCGTCCTTGGCGATTTGCCACATTGCCGTTTTCGCCTCGCCTTCGATCATACTGTCTTGGTCGTTCCACACAATGAGTACGGATGAGACTGGGTAGTCAAGCTGACTGAACTTGCTCATGATCTTCTGACGCATCCTCCTGATGTCACGCTTGACGTCTCCCATCGGAGGGAGTAGCTCTGGGATGTCGTCAAGAGCCGTGAACTCATGATCATCACGCACTGACCTAAGACGACATACCTCAATTAACAGATCTAGGTCTTCTCGGATAACTCTAAGATCTGGCCCACTCGCACCCTTGGGTTCGACCTCTACATCGAAGCCCATACCAAACAGGCAAGCTGCGAATCTGACCTCAATGAGAGCATCCTTGAGTTCTTCTGCATCAGTTGATCTGCCGACTCGTCGGATGATCCTAGCGCCCCGGTTGAATCCAGTAACGAGCTGTAGTTGCGGAAACCAACCCTCCTTGGCGCTCTGTCCCAGAATCTCGCGGACGCGATCTGATGCTTGTCTGACCCGCTTGTTGATACTCATTTAGCTCGAGTGCGCTTGTAGCGTGGTAAGTCGAACCTCCTGCGTACCTTGTTCGCCGATTTCAAGAGCCTTTCTCCGGAGTGAGGCCCCTTTTGGACGATGCTTTCACCAGAGTTCTCGGTTCTTGTTCCAAAGATATCAGTCATGGGCACTACATGGGAGTATACCATAATAGCGGCGGGGACGGAGACGGATGAAGGTCTCGATAATCCTGTCTGCGACTGACCCGCAAAGTCGGGTTAAGCATCCGACCAACAAGAGAGGGTGACAATGCCTAGTTGTGGTGGCAAGACACTGATTCTTCTCTGGGAACCAGGATCCGTGAAGGCAGTAGGGTCAGACCTTCATTCTTGGGATTTCAGAGTCTCATGAAAGCGCTTCGCGATCATGCTGATGCTGGAGTACAATACCCCTACGAAGCCCCCTACCTCTCGGAGTGTATAGTGATGAACTCGCACAGCCTGATAGATCCGCTCGTTGCGGGTTGCCTTGTCGGAGACACCCGCGAATAGCTCCTCCAGGCTCGGTCGTGCTGCGAAGCGTTCGCGCTTACGATAGTTCGGATCGAACGGTTTCTCCTTGAATAGAGGGTCTCAGTTGATCTGCGAGAGATGTTCAAGTCTTGCAAGCCAGTGCCGTTTCTGATGGATTACGTTCATGGGCAAGCCTCTGGGAACGATCGAGTACCCGGGTGCCGTGTATCACGTCAATAACCGTGGAAACGCCCGGCAGGATACCTTTCTCGATGACAGGGTGAATGGTCGTGTAGACTGACTCTCGAAGTGGATCGAGGGCTTGGGGCGGGTCATGGGGTTAACTGCACTGTCACTTGCTGCTCGTTCTGAATTGCCGCATACTTTGAGAGGTAATCCTACAAGCGGGGGGATGCGGCCATGAGTGATGAATTGAAGAAGAAGGTTATGGAGCAGCTCGAGCACGCTGTCGTGCTGGGTCAGAGCTGCATGGTAGACACTGACGCCACTTCGTTTTCTATGCTCGAGTTCCAGAGGTTCTTTGCGTATGCAGTGGCTGCTGTGGCTGAGATCACCGGAGAGCAGTCAGGCTTCTCAAAGCAGATTGGAGAAATCCGCGGCTGCAATTGGAGCTGGTCCGTCAGGGCAGAGGGCATAGTTGGTGTCGTCCAAGCTGTTCAGGCCGCTATCGATTCTGGACTCCTCGAAGGGTATAGGAAGCTGATCAGGGGGGAGCTGTTCTCAGATTATCTGGACATGGCTCGCCACCTGCTGGACGAGGGGTACAAGGACGCTGCGGCAGTCATCGCTGGCTCATCTATGGAGGTAAACCTACGTTCTCTGTGCGTTAGGCACGATATACCAACGAGTGATCAGAAGAATGGCAAGGAGATTCCCAGGAAAGCCGAAAGCCTAAACACAGAGCTGCGGAAGCATGGATGTTACGACAAAACTGAACAGAAGCTCGTGACTGCTTTGCTGGGGATACGCAATGATGCTGCTCACGGGGACTACTTGAATTATTCGTTAGACATGGTGGAAGCCATGCTGATAGGCTTACGAGGCTTCATCTCCAGGCACACGTAGGCGATACAGGCAAATCCGACCACATGCGTCCATGATGCGAGTCCTCTGTGTGAATAGATATGCACCGGACGACCGAAGTAAGCGATGATTGTATTTGAGTGGCCAAGAGCTGAACATTACGCAATGGGGCACTCTTTCGAGCGCCCCATTGCACCCTAACGCGGTTGTGATCTGTGTGGCAATTGTCATCCGGCTTATCCTATCTATTCAGCCGCCTCCAGACAGAAGTAGTACTGCTTTACGGATCTCCACCCAAAGCCAGGCTCCCCATAGTGTCGACGGTTGTTGCGTATGGTTCTATCCCACACTTCAAGGACTATCCGGTACCCGCAAGCAGGAAGACCGGTGGTATCCCAAGAGAAGACCACGCTTGTATCGCCTGTGTCACTGACACCCGTGTACTTCCTTACCGGCAGGATCAAGTTCACGCCAGGAGTTAGGCTGCTCTCATACCACAAGCGGTAACTGTAGAAGTGGGGGTCGGTCCCAGTGATCGTGCCGCTTACCGTATCGCCAATCGTAATATCGCCGCATACCGGCGATGTATAGATGTTCAGGGCGTATCCAGGATCTTCGTTGTCCAACATCACCACCACGGGTAAACTGACGTACTCAACGCCGCCTGTGTCTTTGACGGTAAGCCGCAAGCTGTACTTACCGTTTCTTGTTGCGGTGCTCCAGGGGTAGTATAGACCGCCCATTGTCGTGTCGCAGAGGATGCTCAGCCAGCCACCGCTATCTGGTACCCTGGACACTAGCAGGAATGTACTGGGCCATATAAACGCCCATTCCTTGAAGCCATCTGTCAGGGGGGTCCAAGTGGTTGGTGCAATACTGGGAGTAAGCCATTGTCCGTACTCCACCTTGAATTCCTCGCACTCCTCGCATGACGGCATCAGGCCAATGATCTCCACCCAAGCACCAAAGGGACTATCGTAAGCTTCGAAAATGGGCGTGGTGGCACTCGGGCCGTTTGCCAGTCCGTCAGCATTGATGCTCCCAGCTGGCATACCTCCCACTCGAATGATCGCCGCTCCGCAGGGAGGTCGGGATACCTCCAAGATAGAAAGGGCATCCAGCCCAACGAAGTCAGCTTTCGGCTCAAAGCACTTGATCAGCTCTTCGTTCGTGTGGACCACTCCATTGCCGACGAGAAGCACATCCCCGTCGGTGAAGCTGAGTTCTCCTTCGTAGAGGATCTCGGTGGAGAATTGGATCAGCTTCTGGTTCCCAGCGCGATTAGCCGCGACCGCATCCAACCCGAAGTCCACTCCTCGACTTGGGATTCCAGCCGGAACACCCAGCGGTAGAAGGAGAGAGTTGGGGATAACGATGATGCCATCCCGTGCTGACAAGAGGTCGCCGTCGAGAAAGGCAGGTTGTGTGGGATACGGCCCTGTCCCCTCGGTGGAGAACCAAATGTCCAAACCATACTGGCGCAAGGAGGCCTGCAATGCACCTTCTCTCAGCCAGTACTCCCGCCCTGCACTCCTGACGTAGTCAAGAAACTCGATGATCTTGCTTGACTCTCCCACAAAGTGAACTGCATCCAAACCCAGATCAACCATGCGTAGGCCGAACCCGTAAAGTAGAGCACCGTTGGGGATGACGGCCCCATTTGTTATCAGCAAGTCGCCAGCAGTGAATTGACCGGTGTTGGGGCTATCCAGTTCGGTGGAGAAGGCCACGAGATACCTATCCACATCAATGATATCGACAGCATCGAGACCAAGATCTACCGTTACTTTGAAGCCCTGCAACAGGTCAGCATTGCGGGCACACACCACACAGCCTGCCCCCAAGAGATCGCCGTCAGAGATGATCGGATTGCCATCCGCTGGCTCCGGCCCCTGGGTTACAAAGTCTTCCTCGGTGGAAAAGACCATCCCACCACAGTTCTTCAGTGCCTCCCGGCCGACTTGCCCGATGGCGGGGCCTGCGGATACAAGCAAGATCACCGCCAGAAGCACCAACAACGCTACCATCATATTCCTTTTTCTCATGTCAGCCTCCTTTCGTATGTCTTGACCAAAATACCTGTTCGAGCAGGGAATTCGTCTTCAAGCCAGATTGCTCGTGGATCTTTAAATATCACGGTCTGTCGATGTAGAGCGCGTCGAGACCCAGGAAGCTGCTCTTGGGCTCAAAGCAATGGACCAGGTCCTTGTTGGTGTAGACCACACCATCGAGAATGAGAAGCACATCCCCGTCGGTGAAGCCAGGCTCCCTCTTGTAGAGGATCTCAGTAGAGAAGTGAATATGCTCCCTGTTCCCAGCCCGATCGCAGGTGACTGCGTCGAGCCCGAAATCCACTCCTCGATTTGGGATTCCGGCTGGGACACCAGGCGGTAGGAGGAGAGAGTTGCGGGCAACGATGATGCCATCCCGCGCTGACAAGAGGTCCCCGTCGAGAAAGGCAGGCTGTGCGGGATAAGGCCCTGTCCCCTCGGTGGAGAACCAAATATCCAAGCCATACTGACGTAAGGAGGCCTGCAATCCACCTTCCCTCAGCCAGTACTCCCGCCCTGTACTCCTGACGTAGTCAAGAAACTCGATGATCTTGCTTGACTCTCCCACAAAGTGAACTGCATCCAAACCCAGATCAACCATGCGTAGGCCGAACCCGTAAAGTAGAGCACCGTTGGGGATGACGGCCCCATTTGTTATCAGCAAGTCGCCAGCAGTGAATTGACCGGTGTTGGGGCTATCCAGTTCGGTGGAGAAGGCCACGAGATACCTATCCACATCAATGATATCGACAGCATCGAGACCAAGATCTACCGTTACTTTGAAGCCCTGCAACAGGTCAGCATTGCGGGCGCACACCACGCAGCCTACCCCCAAGAGATCGCCGTCAGAGATGATCGGATTGCCATCCGCTGGTTCCGGGCCCTGGGTTACGAAGTCCTCCTCGGTAGAGAAGGCCATCTTGCGGCACGCGAGGATACCTTTGTCAAGAACACCTTCGTCAATCTCGACCCGAGGTGATGGCTCCAACGACACACTGGTCATCCCTGACGCGCTTGATCCAGAGGAATCCTCGGCCTTGACGTTGACGAGAACTGTGCCACCCTCTGGGTAGGCTAGCTTAAATTGTCTTGTACCCTCTGAGGCTTCCTTATCATGAACCTCAGTTATTCCATCCGGGCCTGTGATCTCAAGGGTAACGTGATGAGGCGGTGTTCCACCTGTGGCCTTCCAAGAGACTTCGAGGGCATGGCTGTAATCCGGATCATCAACTTGTGATACACTGGCTGAGACTTCGATGGAGAGAGGGGCACTGCCAGTCTGACTGTAAGTCAAAGCTGGCGCAGAAAGAATGATGAGCCCTGCAAACAGCAGGACTGATATCCAAATCCCTCCAGACGAAGCTCCTTCTTTCTTGGGTGCGCGCTTGCGGAGCGCAAAGGAGAACCTGCTCATGGGTTCACTTCCTTGAGAGGGAGTTAATTGAACGCGAAAGAAAATGAAGGCGATAACCCAAGGAAGCAAGCAATTGTGACTGCTACACCACCCTCCCGTCTCACTATACACCCCAGAATATTGGTGGCAGCCAGAAGTCCCTTCTATTCCGCCCTAAGAGGGGTTGACAGGAAGAATGTCACATATAGTGCCAAGATCCATCTGTTACCCAATCGGTGACAGCGGAAAGTGTGGAATCTGAATCGTACTGACAATACCTGTACGAGTAACGTTTTGAGCTGGCTCCCCGGGGAGGACTCGAACCTCCAACCATTCGGTTAACAGCCGAGCGCTCTACCAATTGAGCTACCGAGGAATATGAGCCTATTTTAGCGGTGGAGGGGAGACTCGTCAACCTCACTTATGCGGAGGCGTAAAGGATCTGCCGGATGATCTCCACCACTTGTTCCATCGTAGAGATACTGATCCGCTCCTTTGTGGCGTGCGCGGCTTCTCCGCCATAGCCAAGGACAACGGCGTCGATCCCTCTCCCAGCAAGGACGAGGGCATCCGTTCCTCCGGTGATCACTTCCGTCTTTGGGGTGAGGCCGGCGGCATGGATCGCTTTCTTGGCGAGCTTCACAGCGGGAGCGTCTTCGGAGACGCGCGAGGCCTTGTATTCCAGATCGACCTTGATGTCGACTGTAGCTCCCATCTCTTGCGCTGCCTCCTCGAACGCACGGCGCATCGTGTCGGCCTGGCGCATACACTTGTCGTGGTTCAGGCTGCGGCACTCGGCCTTTATCGTGACCTTATCAGGGATGCCGTTCCTGATCAACCCGCCGTGGATCGTTCCCACGTTGGCGGTCGTCTCCTCGTCTATCCTCCCTTCGGGCATTCCGGAGATCGCTTTCGCTGCTACGCGGATCGCGGAGATCCCTTTCTCGGGCTCCATCCCGGCGTGCGCCGCTCGGCCCGTGATCTCGATGTCGAGCGAGACGTGCGACGGGCCGCCGATGATGATCGTGTTCGGTTCCTCTCCATCGACGATGAATCCCATCTTCGCGGTGATCAGCGAGAGATCTAGGTGCTTCGCCCCGTGGAGGCCGATCTCTTCCTCCCGGGTAATGACGATCTCTACCGGGGGGCGTCGTTGTGCGGTGCGGACGGCCTCGAAGATCTCGGCAATTCCTGCTTTGTCGTCGGCACCGAGGATCGTCTCGCCGGCGGAGCGGATTGCCCCATCCTCGACGACCGGTTCTATTCCTCGCCCCGGTTTCACCGTGTCGGCGTGAGCGGCAAGGAGGATCGGTTCGCTCTTGTCCGTTCCCACGCTGGGGATGCGTGCGATCAGGTTCCCGTAGCTATCGAGCGTGCAGGCCGCGCCCAGTTCACGGGTGAATAGATCGCGCAAGTAGTCGATGAACGGTCCCTCTTCGCCCGACTCGCTATCGATCCTCACCATCTTGCAGAATGTCGTTACTAATGGATTATCCATACTTCTCTTTCTCCCTTCCTATCGGGTTCACGGCCTTAGCTGGTCGTTAGGCTTGAGTATAGAGCGTACAACCCTTGGGTCCAAGGTTGACGAGGCGGCGAGCAGGTGATATGGTGATGTAGATGGAGGGGGAGGATGAACGATGGATGGCGGATGGTATGGACGATTTCGCTCTTGGTTGTGGTCATCGCCACCGGGATCATCGCGGTAAGGATGAATAGGAAGAGCGTAGATGCCCCCCTGTCCCTTGATGAGCAGCAGCTCATCATTCGGCTTGCACACCGTCAATTGGAGGCGGTCCTCGCGGGGAAGGGAGAGGCGGAGGTCGATCAAGGGGAACTCTCCTCTGCGTTGATGCGCGAAGCGGCCTGCTTTGTCACCCTGACAAAGGAGGGGGCGTTGCGCGGGTGCATCATCGACAACTTCATCCCCCACGAACCGCTTTACAAGAACGTTATGCGAAACGTCGTGCTCGCTGCCACGAAGGATCCCCGGTTTCTCCCTGTTAGCATGGATGAGATTGATGCGATACGGATCGAGATCAGCGTGCTCGACGCTCCACAACCGCTCCTCTTCGATAGCCCGGATGACCTCCTTGCTAAACTCAATCCTGGAAAGGATGGGGTGATCTTGAAAACCAACCACGGTCTTTCGACCTACCTCCCGCAGGTGTGGGAGGCTTTACCCGATCCAGCGGTGTTCCTCTCGCGCCTGTGCGAGAAACAGGGGGCTCCTGTCGATTGTTGGCGAAGCGATCCGTCCGTTCAGGTCGAGATCTATCATGTTTTCCACTTTACGGAAGGGGGATCGTCGGATTGAGGCCCGAGAACCTATTAGAAACCATGAAATCGCATGAAACCATGCGATCAAAATACTATGAGGAAGCCAGGAGGCCAGGAACAAGACGAATTGCAATGGAGATCGGTTTCTCTAACCCGGATATTTCCTGGATTCCTGGTTTCCTTATAATTCAGTGATTCGAGCATTTTTCCAGGTGAATGGGTGATTTAGATTATCAAGAGGGAAGAGATGGCAAAGAACGAGCTACTGTTTCCCCCCAAGGACCACAAGACCACAAAAATGGCATGAAACCCTGCCGATCAAAATACTATGAGGAAGCCAGGAAGCCAGGAGGCCAGGAACAAGACAGATTGCAATGGAGATTGGTTCCTTTGACCCAGAAACTTCTGGAACTTCCCGGATTCCTGGTTTCCTTATAATTCAGTGATTTCGACATGTTTTTACAGATAAGCAAGAAATCTAGGTTTTTAGGAGGGGAAAATGGCAAAAAAGGAGCTAATGTATGCCTCGAAGATCCTCTGGGAGGAATGGTGTTTCGTCTTTGTCTCCTCAGAGCAAGGTATTCGCCTGATCGATCTTCACGGGACCTCTCTCTCCGAGCTCAGTGAACGACTTGGCGTGGAGATCGTCCAAGGTGGAACGAAGACTGCTGCGGTAAACCAGGATCTGGCACGCCAGGAAATCGAGGAGTACCTGAATGGAGACCGGAAGTCCTTCTCTTCTCCCCTCGACATGCGGGGCACTCCCTTTCAAATAGAGGTTTGGAACGAGCTTCTGAACATCCCCTACGGTGAGACGCGCTCTTACGGTGAGATCGCGGCCGCTGTAGGGAGGCCGCGGGCGGCGCGTGCCATTGGAGCGGCAGTCGGAGCGAATCCGCTTCCTATCATCGTTCCTTGCCATCGCGCCATCGGGAAGAACGGCTCTCTCGTGGGGTTCGGTGGTGGATTGCGCTTGAAGGAGCGGCTTCTACTGTTAGAAAAAGGGGCTTGATCGAGGAAGATCTCTTAATTCAGCTGTTCTTGCTGATTTGACAAGCGAGCCTTTCTTGGATAAAGTTTCCTCTGTCGCGTCTCCCGTAGAGTTGACAGACTACACGGGGGATGTTACAATGTTTGCTTGCGTGCGAAAGCGTGCAGAGGGTCTTTGACAAGTGAATAGAGTGTGTATCATACAAGCGCAGTAAGGGCAAATGGTGGACACCTTGGCAGTTGAAAGCGATGAAGGACGTGGCTAGCTGCGATAAGCTTCGGGGAGCCGCTAAGCAGGCTTTGATCCGGAGATTTCTGAATGGGAGTGCCCACTATGGCGAAACCATAGTAGAGCGTGCTGAAACCTTAAGTAGGTGCGCTCAGCGAACCCGGCGAAGTGAAACATCTCAGTAACCGGAGGAAAAGAAATCAAGCGAGATTCCCTGAGTAGCGGCGAGCGAAACGGGAACAGCCTAAACCGAGCGAGTGTAAGACTGCATTCGTTGTTCGTTCGGGGTTGTAAGTCAATGTCATCTCACCGATGCAGAGGTGGGCAGAGTTACAAGTAAGGTCTAGTCGAACAGTCCGCAAAGTCTCTGGAAAGGACGACCGCAGAGGGTGATAGTCCCGTAGACGAAAGGCCAAGCTACTCTGGTGTATTGACTTAAGTAACGCCGGACACGTGAAATCCGACGTGAAGCTGGGAGGACCACCTTCCAAGGCTAAATATTCTCAACTGACCGATAGTGAACTAGTACCGCGAGGGAAAGGTGAAAAGCACCCCGGGAGGGGAGTGAAATAGAACTTGAAACCATTTGCTTACAGACAGTGGGAGCACCTGCAATATCGCCTTTTAGGCACTTTTGAGGTGTGACCGCATGCCTATTGTAGTATGAGCCGGCGAGTTACGTTATGTGGCAAGGTTAAGCCGAGTGAGGTGTAGCCGCAGCGAAAGCGAGTCTGAATAGGGCGCAAGTCACATGATGTAGACCCGAAGCCAAGTGAACTAGCCATGGGCAGGTTGAAGTGTACTTGACCGTACATGAAGGACCGAACCCACTAGCGTTGAAAAGCTAGGGGATGACCTGTGGTTAGGGGCGAAAAACCAATCGAACTTGGTGATATCTGGCTCTCCCCGAAATAGCTTTAGGGCTAGCCTCGTGTGATAGACTGTTGGGGGTAGAGCACTGATCGGGGAAGGGGGGTAACTCTCGACCCTAAGCAAACTCCGAATACCAGCAGATCGTTTCACGGGAGTCAGAACGCGGGGGATAACCTCCGCGCTCAAGAGGGAAACAACCCAGACCGCCAGCTAAGGTCCCCAAATCCAAACTAAGTGGGAAAGGAAGTGTTGTTGTCGAAACAGCTGGAAGGTTGGCTTAGAAGCAGCCACCCTTTAAAGAGTGCGTAATAGCTCACCAGTCTAACGGCGATGCGCCGAAAATTTAACGGGGCTAAGTTTGGTACCGAAGCTGCGGGATGCCACCTTTGAGGTGGTTATCGGTAGGGGAGCATTCCGTTAACGGCTGAAGCTGAGCTGGAAGGCTTGGTGGACGAGACGGAAGAGAGAATGCCGGCATGAGTAGCGCGAGCAATGTGAGAATCATTGCCACCGAATGCCTAAGGTTTCCTGGGGAAGGCTTGTCCACCCAGGGTTAGGCGGAACCTAAGTTGAACCCGAAAGGGGTAAGCGATGGACAGCAGGTTAATATTCCTGCGCCTCTAATTTTGCATTTGAGCGAAGGGGGGACCCCGAAGGGCCCTCTCCGCACGCTGACGGAATAGCGTGTCCAAGCACTAAGGTAGGGGGGATAGGTAAATCCGTTTCCCCGTTTAAGTCGAGGTGTGATGGCGAGCCCGCTTCAGGGCGAAGGGAGAAGGGGTCATCGGGCAAGAAAAGCCTCTAGCGAGCAAGAAAGAGTCCGTACCCTAAACCGACACAGGTAGGCGAGTAGAGAATACTAAGGTGGACGAGTGAAATTCAGTTAAGGAACTCGGCAAAATGACCCCGTAACTTTGGGATAAGGGGTGCCACCCTTGTGGTGGCCGCAGAGAATCGGCCTGAGCGACTGTTTATCAAAAACACAGGACTCTGCTAACTCGAAAGAGGATGTATAGAGTCTGAAACCTGCCCACTGCTGGAAGGTTAAGGGGAGGCGTGAGAGCGCCGAACTGAAGCCCCAGTGAAGGGCGGCGGTAACTATAACCGTCCTAAGGTAGCGAAGTTCCTTGTCAGGTAAGTTCTGACCCGCATGAAAGGTCCAACGACTTGGGCGCTGTCTTGACTGAATGCTCGGTGAAATTGAAGCACAGGTGTAAACGCCTGTGACCCGCGGCTGGACAAAAAGACCCCGTGGAGCTTTACTATAACTTGGCATTGAGTTTTAGCATTCGTTGTGTAGGATAGGTGGGAGGCGATGAAGCTGGGGCGCTAGCCTCGGTGGAGCCATCCTTGGAATACCACCCTGCGGATGTTGAGTCTCTAACCGTCGGCCGTTAGCAGCGGTCGCGGGACCGTGTTAAGCGGGTAGTTTGACTGGGGCGGTCACCTCCTAAAGAGTAACGGAGGTGCGCAAAGGTCTCCTCAGGCTGGTTGGTGATCAGCCATTGAGTGTAAGGGTATAAGGAGGCTTGACTGCGAGACCTACAAGTCGAGCAGGTGCGAAAGCAGGTCCTAGTGACCCAGTGGCACTTTGTGGAAGGGCCACTGCTCATCGGACAAAAGTTACCCCGGGGATAACAGGCTAGTTTCGTCCAAGAGTTCACATCGACGACGAAGATCGGCACCTCGATGTCGGCTCATCCTATCCTGGGGCTGAATCAGGTCCCAAGGGTCCGGCTGTTCGCCGGTTAAAAGGGTACGCGAGCTGGGTTCAGACCGTCGTGAGACAGGTCGGTCTCTATCCACCGTGGGCGTGGGAGACTTGAGAGGGACTATCTCTAGTACGAGAGGACCGAGATAGCTAAACCTATGGTGCACCAGTTGTCCCGCCAGGGGCATCGCTGGGTAGCTAAGTTTGGTTTGGATAAGCGCTGAAGGCATCTAAGCACGAAGCCGTCCTCAAGACGAGGTCTCCATATCAGGCCCCTCCGAGACTAGGAGGTTGATAGGCCACAGGTGTAAGCGCAGCAATGCGTTCAGCCGAGTGGTACTAATTGGCCGAATGCTTGTATGGTACACACTCTGTTCACTTGTCAAGAAAGATTGTAGAGATTCCAGGTGACAGATAGCGGAGGGGAAACACCCGTTCCCATACCGAACACGGTAGTTAAGCCTTCCTGCGCCGATGGTACTAACCTTGCGAGGGGTTGGGAGAGTAGGTCGTTGCCTGGTTTTTTCCTTTTGACACACGTTAGCTCGAACGGATCATTCTTGCACACTCTGCCCATCATTTTGCCGTACTATACGTCGAGAGAAATCCCTATCAGACGTGCAGCCACTTGAGGACCTCGCCGAAGCGCCGCTCGATCTCGTCCTCCAGAGCGGGAGAGAGCGTATTCCCCGCGAGGGCCCGCGTCTCCTTCCGTGCCTCCCCCATGATATCGATATCGCGAATCAGATCGACGGCGTGAAGTTGGCTCAAGAAGCCGTGCTGACGCGTTCCCAGAAGATCCCCCGGCCCCCGAATTAGGAGATCCTCCTCGGCGATTCTGAATCCGTCGAGGTGAGCTGAAAATGCGGAAAGGCGCCCCTTTGCCTCATCAGTCTTCGCCTGCGCGATCGCAAAGCAGGTCGCCTTCTGTCCGGAACGGCCTATACGGCCGCGTAGCTGGTGAAGCTGAGAGAGGCCGAACCGCTCTGCGTGCTCGATCACCATGAAGCTCGCATCGAGGACATCGATACCCACCTCAACCACGGTGGTTGCGACAAGAAGGTGAATCCTTCCATCCTGGAATTCCTCCATCACCCCATTCTTCTCCGCTGGGGAGAGTCGCCCATGGATCAGGCCGACCCCAAAGGATGGAAAGGCTGCGGTGAGCTCCTGAGCGACCTGAATAGCGGCCTTCAGGTCAATCTTCTCCGATTCATCGACCAACGGTAGGATGACGTACCCCTTCTCTCCTGCTTCTAGGAGTCGACCGACCTCGGTGTAGACCTCGGAACGTCGGCTCTCCGACACCCAGATGGTGTGGATCTCCTTCTTTCCCAACGGCATCTCGCCGATCAGCGAAACGTCGAACTCTCCGTACAGGGTGAGAGCAATCGTGCGGGGGATGGGGGTCGCGCTCATTACGAGGAGGTCGACCATCTCCCCCTTCTCCTCGATTAACGAGCGTTGTACCACACCGAAGCGGTGTTGCTCGTCGATGATTACCAAGCCCAACGCGTGAAAGGAGACGTCTTCCTGGATGAGAGCGTGCGTCCCCACAAGGAGATCGATCCTCCCCGCGGCAACCTCCTCCTTCACTGCCTCCTTGTCCTTCTTTCCCCCGGTAAGGAGAGCGACGCGGACGGGAAGGCCGGCGAGCAATTCCGAGATCCTCCTGGAATGCTGCTCGGCAAGGATCTCCGTCGGAACCATCAGTGCCACTTGATACCCCGCCTCGATTGCGGAGAGGGCAACGACCAGAGCGACGATCGTCTTTCCAGACCCGACATCCCCCTGTAACAGACGCATCATCCGCGTCGGCGCGTGCAGATCGGCGAGGATCTCCCGCAGCGCCCCCTGCTGGGAGACCGTCAGGCGAAACGGGAGCTGCGCGAGGAACGAATCGACGATTTTGCCAGAGCCCGCGTGGGACGTCCCCGGGTTTCCGCATGATCCCTGCGCTATGCCAAGTTGAAGGAGGAAGAGCTCCTCGAAGGCGAGGCTGCGGCGGGCTTTCTCGAACGTCTCCGGGCTTGAGGGAGAGTGGAGCGAACCGATGGCATCAGACTTTGCGAGCAGGTGGTGCCGCTCGCGCACCTGGTCGGGGAGGGTATCACAGAACACTCCCTTGTAGAGAGTGAAATTGCGCGCGATCAGTGCACGAAGGGAGCGGTCGCTCACCCCTTCCGTGACCGGGTAGATCGGAACCAGTCTCCCTATCTCCATCCCTTCCTCGGCCGGCTCCCACACCGGCGAGGTCATCTGAAGCTTCCCGTAGCTTATCTCCACCTTACCGAAGAGGTCGATCGTCTCCCCGCGGGGGAGCTGCTTGGCGAGCCAGGGTTGGTTGAACCAGGTTGCATAGAGAAAGCCGGTCCCGTCCCCTACTGCTGCCTTGACAAGGGTAGTGCGCTCGCTCGTACGGATCTGGTCGACGGCGAGGATTTCCGCCCGCACAGCAACCTCCTGATTGCGCCGTAGCGTCCCAATGGAAGCAAAATGAGAGCGATCCTCAATGCGGCGCGGGAGGTAGGTGAGAAGATCCTCAATCGTGTCGATCCCGAGTTTGTGCAGGCGTGCGGCCCGCTTCTCCCCCACCCCCTTAGCATAGCGGACCGGGAGGAGAAGGTCGGCGGGGCTTACCCCAGTGGGGCTCGTCCCGGGGGGATTCCCATCGTCAACAGGTTCTTCCCCAACATCAGCTCCGGCGAGGTGGTCGTGGAGGAGGGAGATGGCCTTCTGGCGATCGAAGGGGCCGCTCTGCGCATAACCAGCAACGAGCGAGAGGGCATCGGGGAGGTTTTGCTGGATGAACGCCTCCAACCCACACGTGACCGCGTCGTCGTTGTACCCGCGCGCGCCTTCGAGCTTCAAGACCTTCTCGATTCGGATCGTCATATCCTCGTTCTCTTGTGGCATATCGAGGGTTACTATATAATTATATGCTGCGGGAGGCAAGGGGAATGTCGATAGAAATCAGGACCTACGGGGATTCTGTCCTCCGTCGTACAGCCGATCCAATCACGAAGATCGACTCAGCGACGAAACAAATAGCGGAGAAGATGGTGGAAGCGATGCTCCGTGCCAACGGAATCGGGATCGCCGCTCCACAGATCGGTGTCTCCAAGCGGATCATCGTCCTTGACCTCGACGGGAAGTTCCATGTTCTGATCAACCCGGAGATCATCGAAACCTCGCAAGAATCCGAGGAGATCTTAGAGGGGTGCCTGAGCATCCCTGGGGTCGACGCCGATATTACTCGCAAGCTGCAAGCACACCTTCGGGGAGTCACCCTCGATGAGAAGACGATCGACATCGAAGGCGAGGGACTGATGGCACGGGCGATCCAACACGAGATTGACCATTTAAACGGCGTCTTATTCATCGACTACCTAAGCCCGGCGCGACGGCGCAGCCTGCTTAAAGAGTATCGCCGTAAACAGAAGGAGAAAGATGCATGAGGCTCGTCTTCCTTGGCACCTCAGCCTTTGCCTGTCCGGCCCTTTGTGCCCTTGCTGAAGCTCATAATGTCGCGCTCGTCATCACCCAACCGGATCGCCCCGCCGGACGTAAGCGCCGGTTGTGCCTGCCTGCAATCAAAGTGGCAGCGAGCGAGCTCGGGCTCAAGGTGGCTCAGCCGGAACGAATCAGCAGCCCTGATGGGCTTGATCTCCTGGGGAATGCCGCCCCCGATGCTATTGTCGTTGCCTCCTACGGTCAGCTTCTCAGGAAGGCTGTCTTCGCCCTCCCTCCATTGGGGACGATCAACATCCACGCCTCGCTCCTCCCCCGATACCGCGGCGCAGCACCGATCAATTGGGCGATCATCAACGGTGAACAGGAGACTGGGATCACCACCTTCTTAATCGACAAAGGGATGGATACCGGGAAGGTCCTCATGAAAGAGCCACTTGCGATCGGGAAGGACGAGACTGCAGGGGAGTTGCACGATCGCCTGGCTACTCTTGGGGCGAAGGTCATAATCGAAACCCTAAGCGGGATTGAGGATAAGACCCTGGTGCCAACCGTACAGAACGAAGATGAAGCCTCGCTAGCGCCCAAGCTCTGCCGCGAAGACGGGAAGATCGACTGGACACAGACAGCACAGGAGATCCATGACCGGGTACGAGGGATGAATCCATATCCGGGTGCGTTTGCCCTCCTGGGTAAGGAGATGGTGAAGGTTCATCGCACGCTCGTGACCGGAATCGGGTGCGGTGATGTTCACCCTGGCGAGATCACCCTCAAGGAGACGGGACGCTTTCTCGTTGGCACTGGTGACGACCTGATCGAGATCATGGAAGTGCAACGTGAATCCCGACCACGGGTGAGCGGACACGACTTCTTAAACGGCCTGAGGGGAGAGACGCGCTTCGGCTAACGGGGATAGAGACCGGCAAGCCCTGTCTCTTCCATCTTTCGTTCGAGGGTAATCGCGATAAGCTTGTGGATGAAGATCTCCGCGGTATTGTGCACCGTAGCCTTGAGCACGTGCCCGCCAAAGGCGGCTCCACCGTGTTTGGCGACCGTGGCGTGACAGTGAACGATCCGCTCTTCATCCTTGCATGCGAAATTTCCTTGGAGAGATAGAAGCTCCACCGGTTCGGCTAGCAGCATAATCTCGTAGCTCGTCCCGTTCCAGTACCCGAGTTCGAGGTCGCGCAGCATCCCTACACCGTTCAGGAGAACCCCTGAATCGAGCGAGAGACCCTTTAAGGAAGCGATCAACTCCTCCCCGTCCTTCAACCGCACCATCAATTCCTGCTCGTGTTCTGTCTTGATCATCGTGATCCTCCCTCTATACGTATTGTGACGAGACCCGAGTTCGTTGAACGCGATCGTTCAATCTCTGCAGGCTGGATTCCCCGCAGCTTGCTACGACTGTAGCTTGCTGCGAATGTCGTCATTCCGGCGTATGCCGGAATCCAGTGGTTCGTTCGTGGACACCGGCTTTCGCCGGTGTGACGTGATGCTATTGATACCCCGACTGCTTGCGGTGGGGTAGTTTATTTTGGGGCTATTTCAAATCTTCTGGTGTCAGCCCCGTTTGTTGAGCGATACGCGCAGGCATACGGGGATCAATTTTTTCCCGATCGTGAGACGCGAATGCAAAATCGGGCCAACCAAGACGAGAAGGGATCTCCGCGATCCAGCGACCATCATCCTCTCGTTCGGTCTCCACGACCATT
>CBDUVB010000015.1:0-37802 GCA_965370555.1 uncultured bacterium | reverse complement strand
CCCCGCTGATCACCTGGAGGACGAACCAGAAACCGAGCAGGAAGACCGCCGGGACTCGGATGAGGCGGATGAAGAAGAAGATGGGGATCAAGGTAAGGACACGCGAGTAGGGAAAGAGCAGGAAGTAAGCGGCAAGGACCCCAGCGATCGCCCCAGAGGCTCCGATCTGTGGAATCGCGCTGTGAGGCGAGATAGCCATCTGAGAGAACGCCGCAGCCACCCCGCACAAGAGGTAGAATAGAAGGAACTTCCCGTGTCCCATTGCATCCTCCACGTTATCCCCGAAGATCCACAGGTAGAGCATGTTCCCGAGGAGGTGTAGCAGCCCCCCATGGAGGAACATCGAGGTGAAGAGGGTGATCCAGATCGGTAGCGGGATCGTTGGCGGAAGATCGACCCCGCCGAGAAACTCCCCCGGAACCAAGCCATAGCCGAAGGTGAAGAGATCGCGCGGAGAGAGACGAACCCGGGAGACGGGGCTCAATATGTCGGCAAAGTTCATCCCGTGCGCCTGCCAGGCAACGACGTTTAATACCTCGGTCTCCGTAGTGCTCTTCGTCAGCTCATAGGAGAAGACAAGCAGGTTGAGAATGATCAACACGACGGTGACAATCGGGAACGTCCTGCTCTCTCGGTAATCGCGCAACGGGATCATGCGCCTATGATACAGGGCTCTCGCCCGCGGCGACAAGCGATTGACCGCGTGCCATCGATCGGTACAATCGAAGAGACGTAATACAAGGAGGGTTCATGGAACTGCTGAAACGCTTGAGCGAGGCCGCGGGGATTCCCGGACACGAAGAGGAAATCCGAGCGATCCTCAAGGATGCGCTTCACGATCACGTCGATACGGTGAGGACCGATCCGTTGGGGAACCTGATCGCCCACAGAAAGGGTGAAGGACCGGTGGTGTTGGTCGCCGCCCATATGGACGAGATCGGGTTCATCGTTAGCTTCATCGAGAAGGAGACGGGGTTCTTGCGTCTCCATCCCCTTGGCGGGTTCGACCCGAAGACGCTGATCGCGCAGCGGGTGATCGTCCACACCGCGACCGAGGACCTGATCGGGTGCATCGGGAGCAAAGCGATACATATCATGACCGAGGAGGAGCGGAAGAAGCTCCCTGAGATGAAGGACCTGTTCGTCGATCTCGGCCTCCCTGAAGACCGCGTCAAGGAGCTCGTCTCGCTCGGGGACATGATCACCCTCCGTCAGGATTTCATCGTCGGTGAGAACGTCATTTCGGGAAAGGCCCTCGATGACCGGGCCGGACTGTACATCGCGATCGAGGCAATCAAACGCGCCAAGAAGATCAACTGCGACCTCTACTTCGTGGGGACGACACAGGAGGAGGTCGGCCTGCGCGGAGCGCAGGTGGCAGGATTCGCCGTGCACCCACAGATCGGGATCGCACTCGACACGACACTCGCCGTGGAGATGCCGGGAGTATCCCCTGCCCAACAGATCACACAACTGGGGAAGGGAGTGGCGATCAAGCTCGCCGACTCGTCCTCCATCTCGCACACCGGCCTGGTGCGGGCGCTGAAGAATCTCGCCGAGAAACGAAAGATCCCTTACCAGATGGAGATCCTTCCTCGGGGTGGAACCGACGCCGGCGCGCTGCAACGGGCGCAGGCAGGGGCAGCTGTCGTCACCCTGTCGCTCCCGAGCCGCTACGTCCACTCGGTAGTGGAGATGTCACACCGCGACGACCTGAAAGCGGCGATCGACCTCCTTGTGGCCTTCATCGAGACGGCCGGAGAGATTGATTTAGGAGAAGGGTGAAGTAATGACACGGACGCTCCTTCGCGGGTTCGACCTCGTCGCGACGATGGATGACGAACGACGCGAGATCGAAGAGGGCTACGTCCTCGTGGAAGGGAACAAGATCGTCGCCCTCGGCAAGGATCCGACCGGAAACACTTACGACGAGGTGATCGAGGGGAAGGGGAAGGTCCTCCTTCCGGGGTTCGTCAACACCCATCATCACCTGTATCAGACCCTCTTCCGCAACGTTCCCGGCGCAGCGGACAAGAAGCTCTTCGACTGGCTTATCTTCTTGTACGAGCGCTGGAAGGGGATCGACGAGGAGGCCGTGCGGACCAGTGCGGCTATTGGCTGCAGTGAGCTTCTCCTCTCTGGAGCAACGACGACCTCCGATCACTTCTACCTCTTTCCACGTGGGCTCCCTCGGATCTTCGATGCCGAGGTGGAAGGAGGGCTCTTAAGTGGGATCCGTTTCCATCCTACCCGCGGATCGATGTCGCTCTCGAAGAAGGACGGTGGGCTCCCGCCTGACAGCGTGGTGCAGACGGAGGAGGAGATCCTCGCAGACTGCCAGCGGGTGATCGAACGCTACCACGATCCCGCTCCCTTTGCCATGCTAAGGGTGGCCCTTGCTCCCTGCTCACCATTCTCAGTTACCTCCAAGCTGATGCGCGAGACGACGAAGCTCGCGGATGAGTACGGAGTCCTATTGCACACTCACCTCGCCGAGACGGCCGATGAGGATGCGTTCTGCCTAGAGAAGTTCGGAGCCCGTCCGGTCGACTACATGGAGGAACTCGGCTGGCTGCGCAACGACGTGTGGTTCGCCCACCTCGTTCACCTTAACGATAGTGACATCGACAAGCTATCGAGGGCCAAGGTTGGAATGTCCCACTGCCCGAGTTCGAACATGACCCTCGGTTCGGGGATCGCCCCTGTCGTCCCGCTGAAGAAGACAGGAGTGACGGTCAGCTTGGGTGTCGATGGCTCGGCGAGCAACGACACCTCGAACATGATCCGCGAGGTGCGGCAGACGATGCTCTTGCAACGTGTTCGCTACGGAGCCGACGCCCTCACCGCGCGCGAGGCGCTCTACCTGGCGACGATGGGCGGGGCAAGGGTACTCCACCGAGAAGAAGAGATCGGCTCGATCGAGGTGGGGAAGGCGGCCGACCTGATCACCTTCGACGTCACGGGAATCGAGTTTGCCGGCGCGCACGCCGATCCACTCGCCGCACTCGTCCATTGCGGAGCCGAGCGGGTGGACCTGGCGATGGTGAACGGGGAGCTACGCGTACGCGACGGCCGCCTGGTCGATGAGTCGCTCTACAGGCTCATCCCACTACACAACGCGATCTCGCGCAGGCTGATCGCAGGACGATGAAGATCACCCTGGAGATCTCCTTCTCGTTCAAGCACGAGCTGGACACCCCCCAGCTGACGCTTGCACTGCCCGAGGGAGCCGATATCCTCGCCGCGCTACACTCACTCGTCGAGCGCTACCCGCAGATCACCCCACGCCTGTTCACCGCGAGCGGAGAGGTACACCGGCACATCAACGCGCTCATCAACGGAGGGAACGCATCGTTCAAGCAAGGCTTTCACACGACCCTTCGGGATGGCGATCACCTGACGATCCTCCCACCGGTCGGCGGAGGATAAAAGAAAAAGGAGGCCCGTTATCCGAGCCTCCCTCTTCCGGTTTATCAGCGTTGCCTGTTAAGGAGGTACAGTATATTCGCTTTCCTATCCGCCACGAATGATACAGTGCACTTGTGTGCCGTTCGTGAAGAAGTTGCGAGCGTTTGATGGGCGTCTCACTCTCCCGTCTCTTCTCCGCGATCCGGCGCGCGAAGCGATCGGCATCGATGATGAACCGTTCGTGCTCGGCCTTGGCGACACGCTCCACCTCGTCCCACGCCTCGATCCGGAACCGCAGCCGTTTGTCGTCGATCCCCACCAATTCTGCATGCACAGTCACCTGCATCCCCACGGGCGTCGCCGCCATATGACGCAGGTTGACAACGGTACCGACCGTTTTCTGACCGTCGGCAAGTAGTGGCTCCACCATGAGCCGCGCACACTCTTCGCACAGCCCTACTAGGACCGGAGTGGCGAGCACCTCAACCAACCCACTCCCCAAGGAGCTTGCCAAGTGCTCCTCCTTTACCGTCCACTTCATCTCGTTCTTCAATCCGACTGCAAGCATCGATCATTCCTTTTCGCTGTCTTTGGTGGTACGAAAGGGTAGTTTGCCGTTACGGGTACTGCAAGGCAAGCCACTTTTCAGCCAGCGAACCTACCGGTAAAGAAGGAACCGGGCAGCGGTGTGGCTGCCCGGTCCAACGACCAACTCGTGTTTGCGGTTTCCTACTGAACGGCCTGTGCGGCGTTCACCCGCCCGCGACCGTACCACTCATCACGACCGGGCTTTCCAAGGTCATCCGCGCTTCGCCTGAGGATGCTCTCGACCTGGCTCGGAGTCAGGCGATGCTCGTTCGCCTCGATGATCAACGCGGCAACACCGGATACGTGCGGAGTGGCCATGCTTGTCCCAGCCATCCATGCCCAGCCATCGGGGAAGGTGCTGAAAACCATATCGAGCCACCACTGCGAACCAGTAGTGTCAATGGGGTCAGACCTTCACTTTTGGTGTCATCCGTGATATACTGGTGGTCTTATGACAAGACCGTTACGACTTGAATACGAAGGTGCTATCTACCACGTCACCAGCCGTGGGAACGCGCAAGAGGACGTCTTCCTCAACCGACAGTGACCGGACCCGATTCCTAGAGATTCTCGGTGATGTGGTTGCGAGGTACGGCTGGATCTGTCATGCCTACTGTTTGATGAGCAACCACTACCACCTACTCATCGAAACACCTAGAGCCAACCTGTCTCGTGGGATGCAACTTCTCAATGGGGTCTACACGCAGTGGTTCAATCGTCAGCACGAACGAGTCGGGCATCTCTTTCAAGGCCGCTTCAAGGCGATCCTTGTCGAGAAGGAAAGCCATCTACTGGAACTGGCCCGGTACATCGTGCTGAATCCAGTTCGTGCAAAGATGGTTCGAGGCGTCCGTGACTGGCCGTGGAGCAGCTATCGGGGAACGTCCGGTCAGAGTGACGTGCCCGAGTTTTTAACGGTCGATTGGATTCTCTCGCAGTTCGATCCAGATCGAGCGCGTGCAGTTAGTGCATTCCGCCGATTTGTGCGACAAGGACGAGGGATCGATGTATGGGAAGAGCTACACGCAGGAGCGTTCCTGGGGACCGATGCATTCGTGGAACAACTTAAGCCCCTGCTCAAGGAGCAACCAGTTGATCCGGAGATCCGAAAGGAAGAACGCTTCGCAACTCGACCGAGCCTGGAGGAACTGTTCTCGGACGTCTCCTCCAAGGCAACCCGCAATGAGCGGATTCATCAAGCCGTGCGAGTTCACCGCTACACGCTTAGAGAAGTGGGGGGCTTCTTGGGGCTGTACTTCTCAACCATCAGTGTCATTGCGAAACACGTCGCCGAGACGAAAAAACACCAAGAATGAAGGTCTGACCCCAAACGTATGGATGGAGGAGGCGCACGAAGCGGAATTCGATGGCCTGCCGGTCCTTTGTAACGTATAATCGTCGTCATGTATCGCTATCCGGATCAGGGAAAGATCATCACGCAAGTCGGATCCTTGCCGTTCACCGATGTGGACGCGGCGATCGCATACAGCCTGCGGCATGACATCCCGTTTCTTCCCGAGCTGACTGCGCTTGGGGACGGGATGCTCGAATACATCCAACATCCCGGACAGCTATCCTGCCTGGCGGCGTTCAAGAAGCAACGGTTCGAGATCGTGAAGGTGCAGTGCATCGGCCCGGCGACGCTGATCCAGAGTCAATACGACGAAGACGACGCAGTGATGCGCGTCTATCAACATGTGGAGGCGATCTTGGACGGACTGCAGGCCGATGAGATCATCCTGGTCCTCGACGAACCCGCACTCGGGTACGTCGGCTTCGATTTCGTTCGCCTGTGGGAACCGATCTTCGACAGCTTCTCTGTGATCCGGGGTGTGCATACCTGTGGGAACATGCAGTGGGATCAACTCTTCGCCGCGCCGATCGATATCATCAGTTTTGATGCGTCGAAGTTCGACATCGCCAGGTACTACGACGGTCGCAACGGAAAGCAGATTGCTTGGGGAATCACAAACGGCGAACAGGTGACCGACTATCGCCCCGGCGATCTGATCACCGGGCCGTGCGGCTTGTCGCACCTGACTCATACCGAAGCCGATGCAGCCGAGCGTTTGACACTATTGAAGCAAGTAGCCGAGGCGTTACGGACGCGCGCCTAGTCCGACGTCGCTCCACCCAGTAGCTGGTCGATCGCCGCCCGGGGAGTTGGTGTCAGATACTACCTCGATTGCCGACAATGCGCGGAATGAGTGCCATCAGAACGGCCTCGCGGGTGATGCTGAACCGGTCGATCCGCCCGCCGGATAGAATCCCGATTGCTCCCTCCTTCTCCTTGATCTCGGGGATCCCGGAGAGTCGGCTCATCTCGCGGTTCAGGGTCGATCCATTCATCAGCCGGTCGAGCACCTCCTGCGGGAGTGTGTACCCGGGGCCGTGTCCCACGGTCAGCCTCCCGGTGCGATCGAGGACGGCGCAGAACTGGACGCTCAGGTAGCCGTCATACCCGGGAAAGCGGACAAGCCCGGCCTCGATCCCAACGCCGTAGTCGGCCTTGGCTAAGGCACCGCGCGCCCGACAGATCGCCCCCTGAACGACTTCATCATCGAACGGCTGGGACGGGACACCCCCCTCTATCTCCACCGCGACCACATCCAACGACTCATCGCCGAAGGCAGCGGCAAAGGCCGTGCGAACGGCTCTCACTTTGAGTGTATTACGCGTTCCAACGTGTATCTTCATGAGGCTCATCCTAGCGATCTGTTCCGGCTTGCGCAACGTCTGGGCTTGCGATAGCCTTGGTGTATGGCGATCAACACGGTGGCGACGAACCGCAAGGCGCGGCACGAGTACGAGATAGAGGAGACCTTCGAGGCGGGGCTCGTCCTCTCGGGAACGGAGGTGAAGAGCCTCCGCGGGGGACACTGCTCGCTCTCCGAAGGGTACGCCGTCATCCGCAACGGCGAGGCCCTCCTACAAGGGGTCCACATCGCCCCGTACAAGGAGGGGGCGATATACAATGCCGATCCCATCCGCAATCGTCGCCTTCTCCTCCATCGTCGTGAGATCAACCGCCTCGCGACCAAGACCAAGGAACGTGGTTATACCGTCGTCCCTCTTCGCGTCTACTTCAAGGGCGGCTACGCCAAGGTTGAACTCGGACTAGCTCGCGGCAAAAAGACCTACGACAAGCGCCGCAAGCTGCGCGATGATGACGAGAAACGTCGCACGCAAGAGGCCATGAAGCGCTACAGCCGGGGACAGAAGATATGAATGCTCACAATGAGATCGAGGCCCACGCGTCGCGGGACCTTGCTCCGTATGCCGTACACAGCATTGCGTCGCGGGGACGGACCTACCCTATCGAGGAGGACCCGATCCGTACTGCATTCCAGCGCGACCGTGATCGAATCATCCACTGCAAGGCCTTCCGCCGTCTGGAGTACAAGACGCAGGTCTTTGTCAACCACGAGGGGGACCACTACCGCACTCGGCTCACCCACTCCCTGGAGGTGTGGCAGATCGGGGAGACGATCGCAAGAGCGCTTGGGCTGAACCCCGATCTGACCGGGGCGATCGCCCTCGGACACGACCTTGGACACACTCCGTTCGGCCACTCTGGGGAGGACGCGCTGAACAAGCTTCTCCCGGAGGGGTTTCGGCACTACGAGCAGGGAGTGCGGGTAGTGGAGGAATTGGAGGATACCTACGCCGACCTCGGTCAGAAGGGATTGAACCTCACGTTTGAGGTGCGCGAGGGAATCTTGAAGCATGTCATGTGGAAGATCAAACTCGCACCGGATCGCTTCACCCACCTTGAACCAACAGTGATGCCGAGCCTGGAGTCGCAGGTGATTAACATTGCCGATCCGACCGCGTTCATCAGCCACGATCTCGACGACGGCTTGCGTGCCGGGATCCTGCACGAGAAAGAGATGCGCGTGTTGAAGATCGCACGACACCTCGCCGAAACAGATACCGGACGGCCTTGGTACCGCCGTGTGATCCCGTTCCTCGTCAACGACGTGATCGCGGAGACCAAACTCCGCCTGCAGCGACTGCATCTCACCTCACCCAAGGAGGTACGAGAGATCCCCGAGCTTATCGTCGATTTCTCCCCTCGCGCGAAGGAGGCGAAGCAGGAACTAGCGGACTACCTGTACGAGCACTTCTACGAGGATCGCCGGGTGCGCCGCATGCGAAAGCAGGGGATGCTGATCATCCGCGAACTCTTCGCTGCGTTCATTGAGGATTGGCGGCTGTTACCCGCTGAGACAACTCGACTTGTACGCAATGACCTCCTGAAAGTGGAGGGAGATAGAGCCGCGCAGATCCTCCGACCGATCGTGCGCGATTACATCGCCGGGATGACCGACCGGTTCGCGTTCATGACACACGCGCAGGTGCTCGGTACGCGAATTGAATGATTAAATGATCGGATGATTGAGAGATTGGGGAATTAAATCGCTAAATCACTCAATCATTCAATCGCTAAATCTTAGCTTCGAAAGAGGACTGCCTCTCGCTTGAAGACCTGGATGGAGGCAGCGATCAACAGCCCCCCACAGAAGACGTTTGCCACCAAGGTGTAGATCAGGTGCATGAAGTGCAGGTCCCCAATGATGATCTCCTGTAGGGCGTAGAGCGCGTTGGCGATCGGAATGAGGAATCGCGCCCCCTCAAACGACACCCCGCCGGTCATCGAGACGAGCCCCACGAGGACGATCACCATGTAGATTGGCATGAGGTAGGTGCTCGCTTCCTTCTGACTGCGTGCGAAGCTCCCCACAATGATGACGAGCGCGGAGAGGATCACCGCCAGCGGAACGAGGACCACGAGCATCCACCCGAACGAGGGGAGGCTCAGGGCAAAGGTCGCCTCGCTCCCTGCAGGGGTGAGCCCTCCGCCGAAGAAGCGGACCCCGATCAACAGCCCGACTGCCGAGAGGAGGGAGGAGACGAGCGAGACCGTGAGGACGGTGAAGAACTTGCCGAGGACGATCTCGATACGCGAGAGCTGGCTGACGAGGAGGGTAGCAATCGTGCCCCTCTCCTTCTCCCCGGCGGTGATCTCTGCCCCGAGGCCCATCGCCCCGGTGAGGATTGCCAGGATCATGAAGTACGGCAATAGACGGCTGAGGATCATCCGACCGACCGAGTCGCTCGATGCCACATCCTCTATGCTCACTCTCAGCGGAGGGGAAAGATCGTCGTAATCAAGGCCCAACGTGTCGAGTTTAGAGCGCATTACCTCTTTTAGATAGCCCTCCAGAAAAGCGCGCACGCGTCCCGCCGCCATCACCGCTACCTGGTTGGTCTGGTCGTAGTAGAGAGTGACTTCCAGGCCGACCCCTGGCCCTCCTGATTCCTTGTCGACCATCATCAGTACCTGCCCAAGACCGTCCTTTAGATCGGCTTTCGCCTGTATCAGGTCGGAATCGAAGAAGGGATAGAAACCGGTTGTCTCTTGCAGGTGGGCACGGAAGGTCTCATCGTGTGCCTGATCGACAATGATCACCGTGGGGGTGATCGCCTCGATGCGGGTCTGTTCCGTAGCTGCGAAGTGCCCCATCACCGCGAGGATGAGAGGGTAAAAGACCAGGGGGAAGAAGACGGTGAGGACCAACGTTCGTCGGTCCCGCACCGCTCCGATAATCTCCTTTCCAAAGAGCAGGCGGACGTTCTTCCACATCGCGCGAACCCTAGCTTGCGTTATCCTGTGAGGTGGTCTGGACAGGGGTCTCTTCTGTTACTTCCACCACTGAATTCGGAGTTGCACTCCCCGTTCCGCCGGGGAGCGGCTGCGCCCCACGCGTGGTAGGAGGCACGTCATCCTTGAAGACGGTGATTGCCTTCACATCCTCGGCGTTCCCAGAGGCGTTCTGGCTGTAATAGGCGATCACGTGTGGGCCCTCGGCCCCGGCCAGGGTGAACGGGCCGTTGTATCGCCGCCACCGACCACCGTCGATCGTGTAGTACGTCTTTGTCACCCCGTAGGTTGATGAGGCAAGAAGATCGAGGGTAATCGGGGTCTTGGAGGTGATCCACTGTCCGACCTCGTTTAAGTAGTTCGGGTCACCGAACGAGATCGCCGTCTGCGGCGGCTGATTGTCGAGGAGGAAGGAAAGGGTAGTCACCGCCTCGGTATTCCCCAGGTGATCGACCCCATAGTAGAAGACCTTGTACGGCCCATCCGGCCCGGTGAGATTGAATGGCACGGTGTACTCCTGCCACGACTTCCCATCAAACGAATAGAGGATCTGAGCCAGCCCGCTCCCTGGGTCGCGCGACTCCAAGGCGATCTGCGTCTCGGAGGTCACTACGAACATCCCATCGGGCGAGGTGTGCAGCCCAAAGAAGGTTGGGCCGCTCGGGGCCAGATGGGTCCAAGCGACAGGCGGCGAGATAAGAGGATAAAGATCGCGTAAGGGCGCGTAGGAACGGTCCCCAATCCCATCGAGATCGAGGTCCACACCGTCGTAGTCGCTCCAGTAGTTCCCTCTTGTCCCCTCGTACCACGCGTTCCAGTGTTGAGAATCGAGGCCGCTCAACCCGTTATCGATGAAGCTGTTCCCGGTGATCGTATTCTCCCGCGACTGAATCGCCGTCACCACCCCGTAGTTGTTCTGCGCAAGCACGTTACCGAAGATGGTGTTTCTACTGGAGTTTAGAAGGCGCACCCCGATCACATTCAGCGTGAGCTGGCAGCCCTCGATCCGACCGTTTTCGACCGAGTTCAGGTATATGGCCGCCTCTGAGGCCCGCTCGATCACACAATGACGGATAACGAAATGCCGTGTGGTGTGGTCGATGTATATCCCGTACCCCCCTTCGGGGTGATCGACCTTCCACCCTTCGATGATGTACGGGTCCTCGGCGATCCCACTCCCCGAGATCACCCCGTTCTCGTAGGTGAACGCACCGTCACCAAAGATGTAAATCGATTCATGGACCCCCCACCATAGGATCCTTTCGTCTGTCTCCCCCCCCATCAGGACGACCGATATGACGGCGAGAATTATCACCGCCAGAATAGAAACGACCTTCCTGTCCATTTGATCTCCTCCTTAGAAGACGTCTTGCTTGTTCTCGATCTAGGATACCACGTTTACACCGCAAAGGGAAGGGTTAGCCCGCCTGAGGGGCCCCCACAGCGGCGAAGAAGACCTCTTCAAGATCCTCTTCAGAGAACCGTTCCCGTAACTCATTGAGGGTTCCGAGCGTGCACAGACGCCCGTGGTAGAGGATTCCGATCCGATCACAAAGTTTCTCCGCCACCCTCATTATGTGGGTCGAGAGGAGTATCGTGTGTCCCTGCTCGCGGAAGAGGCGAATCGACTCGAGCACGGCGTGCGCGGCCATTACGTCGAGCCCAAACGTCGGCTCATCGAAGATGAGAACCGGCGGGTCGTGGATGATGCTGCGGGCAAGCGAGAGCTTCTGCTTCTCACCTGTGGAGAAGGTCCCCACCCGCCGATCGGCAAGAGCCCCAAGGTCGAGCAGGGCAAAGATCTCACCCGTCCGACGCTCGATCTCCTCATCGGTCATCCGATTGATCCGCCCGAAGAAACGCAGGGTCTCCCGCGCGGTGAACCGATCGTAGAGACCGGTCTCGGTGGCGAGAAAACCGATCTTCTCCCGTACCTTCCCCGGGGATCTCTTCGTATCGAACCCGGCGATCGTCGCCGTGCCCGAGGTCGGGGTGAGGATCGTCGAGAGCATGCGCAGGGTCGTCGTCTTTCCCGCCCCGTTCGGCCCGAGGAGGCCGAAGATCTCCCCCGCGTCGCAGGAGAAAGAGAGGCGATCGACCGCACGCACCTCCCCACGTCGCGTCTTGAATACCTTCGTGAGGTCGCGTGCCTCGATCAGCGTGTCGGTCGTCACTTCGCTCATAGGAACTCTTCTCCCACCATCTCCTGTAACACCTCCGGAATAAGCACTCGTCCATCAGGGGTCTGGTTGTTCTCTAGGATCGCGGCCATCAACCGCGTCGTCGCGAGCCCCGACCCGTTCAGCGTATGGACGTAGACAGGTTTCTCCCCCTCGGCCGGGCGGTAGCGTATGTTCCCCCGCCGCGCCTGGAAGTCCTCGCAGTTGCTGCATGAGGAGACCTCGTAGTAGCGTCCCTGCCCCGGAAGATAGACCTCCAGGTCTACCGTCTTCGTCGCCTGTTGTGCCAGGTCTTGCGTCGGAAGGAGGGCGACCCGATAGTGAATCCCAAGCACCTGCAGGACCCCTTCCGCATCTACGATCAGCCCCTCCAGCTCGGCGTAGGAGGACTCTTGGGCGGTGAACTTAAACATCTCCACCTTATTGAACTGGTGAACGCGGATCAGGCCGCGCTCGTCCTCCCCGTACGTCCCGGCCTCGCGCCGGAAACAGGGGGTGTAGGCAACGTACCTCTTTGGCAGGTCATCGGACGAGAGGATCTCCCCCCTGTGAAGGTTCACAAGTAGGGTCTCCGCGGTTGGGGTCAGGTAAAGGGCGTCCTTCTCGCAGTAGTAGTCCTCATCGGCAAACTTGGGAAGCTGCGAGGAGACGTAGAAGCTCTCGGAGTTCGCGAGAAACGGGGGGAAGACGGGGATGTAATCGTTCTTCACCTGATGGAAGAACATGAACTGAATAAGGGCCATCTCCAGACGCGCTCCCAGACCCATATACATCGGGAACCGTGCCCCAGCGATCATTGCGGCACGGCGGAAGTCGAGGATCCCCTTCTCCTCACCGATCTCCAGGTGGTTCTTCACCTGGAAATCCGGCTCTGGCTTCTCTCCAACGCTCCTCAGGATGACCTTCTCCTCCTTCACCCCCACAGGAACGGATGAGTGCGGCACGTTCGGAAGGAGGGCGAGGAGGTGCTCGATCCGTGCGGCAGCCTCCTTCAATTCATCGTCGAGCGAAGCGATCCTCCGCCCGATATCCGAGAGAGAATCGATGAGCTTGGAGGCGTCCTGCCCCTCCTTCTTGAGACGCCCTACCTCCTGCGAACCCTCGTTGCGTTCTGCCTTGAGGGCCTCTACTTTCTGAATCAGTTCGAGTCGTTTCTTGTCTAATTCCAAGATCTCAGAAAGGTCGATCGAAGGATCCCTCGTCTGAAGCCGCTCTTCGATTCCCTTCGGATCTTCCCGTAATTTGTGAATATCGAGCATCGATTCTCGCCTCCCTCACGGTCGATTCTAGAGGAAGGAGGCAGCGAGAGCAACATGAACCACACGCACGCAACGGCTATAATCGTCCGTACCTATGAGAATACTGACCTACTCCAAAGCCCTTTATTCCAGTTGGCTCTACTACAGCGCCGATCGCATCCTGTTCGATTGTGGGGAGGGAGCGAGTTCCATCCTCGGGAACAAGACATTCGCGATCAAGCGGGTCTTCCTCTCCCACGGGCACGCCGATCACATCGCCGGGCTCGTGTCGCTCATCAACATCCGCAACAACGCGATGGGAGACAAGGAGAAAGAGCTCACGATCTACTACCCAAAAGGGAACTACCTCATCAGTGAGATGATCGCGTTCATCGAACGGACGAACCGGTATCTGAACTACGATCTCGAGTGGATCCCTCTCGAAGCCGGAGAGCGGGTAGAACTTCTCTCCGGGCAGATGCCGCGCTACATCGAGACTTTCCCCACTGTGCACACCTACAACGAGGCCTCGCTCGGCTACTCGATCGTCGAGGTACGTCACCGTCTGCCCGCAGAGCTCGCCAACGCTTCGCAAGAGGAGATCATCAAGCTGGTCAGAGAAAAGGGACGAGAGGCGGTCAATGAGACCTACCACCAGCGCCTCTTCTCCTACGGAGGGGATTCGGTTCCGATAAAGCCGGCCTATATTGCGGGGACGGAGATCCTCTGCCACGACACGACCTTCCTCGATGAGGAGGACCGCAAGGAGTACAAGCACGCCACCCTTGCCGAGGCGATCGAAGTGGCGCGTGCTGCCGGGGTGAAGAAAGAGCTGATCTGCTTCCATATATCGAGCCGCTACAAGGCTAAGGTGAAGGAGATCGCCGCCGCGAGCGGCCACTACGAAGGGCTCGATTTCAAGGTAACCCTCGTCCCCCCAGGGCGGATCTTCGTCATCGATTGACATGTGTATGGTCTCACCATCCACACTAATTGCACGCACATCTGATGGTGTTCCTTGGTCAATCTGCCGCAGGAATGCTGGCTGCTCATAACCAGGCACATGTGAGCAACGCCGGCAAACCGAAGCGATGATCCTCACCAAGGAAAACCGTCAATATCGCATCACCAATCGCTTATTTGTCACTTGGGTCAAGGAGCTTTGATTCGTCGGTGGTGCCCTTCTGAGACGGGCTGAGCAAAGGCGTGGAGCGCTACGTTTGACACCGTGCGGATGCGGGGGGCGCAAAACGAGAGTCATGTTTGATCGTTACACGAATAGGCGATTGCGCTAAGGGCTCGTTAGATGTAGTATTAAGCGTACTGTAGGAGGTGCGTGAAGAATGAAAATTCCTGATATCATCCCTGTGACAGATCTACGGCAAGATGCGGCATCCATTCTTAAGAGGCTTCAAGACTCCGTGGATCCGCTTGTCATCACTCAGCGCGGAAGGGCGATCGCTGTGATTCAAAGCATCGATACCTATGAAAAATCTGAGCATGAGCGAGAGTTGTTGCGGCTCCTAGCCGTCGGAGAAAAGGAAATTACTGATGGCGAGGGGCATACTCTAACAAGTGTATTCAAGGAGGCTGATGCTCTTCTGAGGGGCGGCAATTCGTGAAACTGAAGTTTACCCCGTCTGCTCGCGCCCAGTTTCTTGACGGGTTGGAGTATATTCGTCAAGACAATCCATTGGCTGCCCACAAGTTTCGCGTGAAGGCCGAAGAAGTACTTCGGAGACTCGAGAAGTTTCCCGATTCGGGTCGGTCGATACCGGAATTTCCTGATCTGCCGCATCGGGAAGTCATTGTTAGGCCATATCGGTTCTTTTATCGAGTGAGCGGAAAGATGGTATGGGTCGTAGCGGTCTGGCATGGCGCTCAGATGCCTGATGGTCCAAGCGACTGAGGCTGGCATGGCAAGGGATTGGACCGAATAATCGCACCTAATACGCCTACAGGTGAAGCCAATATTGGCCGGATTCGTCTACGATAATCATGGATAGGCAACATACGGCCAGGTACCAGATGACAGATAGACCGACCGACGATTTTGTCCCGGGAACGCCGGCGGAACGGATAAGTCTTGTTTGGCCGCTGACACTGGAAGTTACGTCCTTAAGTAAACGTTACGATGCTGAACGAAGACTACAGAGACACGTAACACGCATTGTACGACGAAAAGGTTAGATTTCTTCTCGTTGGAGCATATGCAATCATCCTCTTAGTAATCTCTGGAATATCCGAATCTTCGGGTTATGCACAATCTCCATAACTCGACAATCATAGTGTTATGTCAATCGATGGACTGATGCCTATTAAGCCTTTTCTTCGGTTTCTTCTTGAGATTACAGCTATGGACTCATAGAATGCGTAGCATTGGGAGAATGATCGGCTAACAAGAGGGAGATTTTGGGTAGAATAACAAGTTAGCCGCCAAGGAGTGTACCAATCTACAAAAAAGAGATTCTGACTGCAAAGAGTGCGAAATCTATCATTAATACCGCCTTTCCGGAGTTTCGCGGCGCGCGTGTGGAACTGCTGGATGAAGGGTGGGATTTTCAGGTTTTTGAAGTTGATGAAAGGTGGCTGTTTCGCTTCCCAAAGCGGGAATCCGGCGTTGCCAAGCTGAACATGGAACGCAAACTCCTTTCCAGTCTTGGGGAGTGGGTGTCACTGCCAGTTCCCAACTATGAGTATTTCTGTGAATCGCATGAAAGCTTAAGTCGCCCATTTGGAGGATACAGGAAACTGCCAGGTGTTGGTGGCGATACCTCGAAGATGGTTGATCGGCATGAGGTTGCGCGGCAGCTAGGAGTATTCCTTGCAAGACTGCACACTTATCCTGTTGACAAAGCCAGAGAAGCAGGCGTACCGGAAGCACGAGACCTAGTTGCGCACTGGCGGGGCAAGTCCTGCGAACAGCTGCCAGGGCTGGATGGTCTAAACGTTAATCTGGGTTTCTTGCGTCGCTACCTTGAGAACGATACGTCCGTGACATTCCAAGGGTCGCCAAGTCTAGTCCACAATGACCTGTGGGCAGAGCATATTCTAGTTGACACTTGTTCGGGAGGGGTGAGTGGGATCATTGATTGGGCCGACGCTGTTATTGGTGACCCCGCGATAGATTTTGCCTGCCTGTACACCTGGCATGGGGAGAGATGGCTGGAAAACGTTCTGGCGCATTACACCGGCAAGTTGGACGCGGAGGTGATTTCCCGGTCACGCTATCTGGCGACGTGCGTGGCCATTCATTGCATCACGCTTGGTCGAGACCTGGGTCGCGTCCAATGGGTCGAGGCTGGGTACGCGGCTTTGCAGTTGGTCCTTGCTACCTGAAGCGAGGTGGATTGGTAGTCCTGCACATTGTTGCTGACCCTCGTAACAGGATGAAATGACTTGTCAGAAAAGGATGGCGGCTAATAACAAGTTCGACGGTCGATGGCTGTTGATATCGAGGAAATCGAGGTACGTATCCCATCGCTTGCCGACCTTATCCGCAACAAGCGTGCGTCGGGACGCACGAAGGACCTGGCCGACGCCGAAGCCCTGGAAGAGATCCGGAACTCCGAACAAGATAATGCGAGCTGAGTAATGCTTGCCGCTCATAACTAGGCGCATGTGAACAGCCCCGTCAGGATGAAGCGAAGATCCACACCAAGGAAGACCGTCGCTATCGCAGCACCGATCGCGCGTTCGCTACTTGGCTTAGGGCACTTTGAGTGGTCGATGAGCGCTGGCGGAAATGGCTTGTTCACCTGCGTACAGCTCTCAATTGTGATGGTTCAAGAAAGCGCGCAACCTGCACCCTCTTAGTAATCTCTGGAATATCCGAATCTTCGGGTTATGCACAATCTCCATAACTCGACAATCATAGTGTTATGTCAATCCACAGACTGATGCCTATCAAGCCTTTCTTGGGTTTTTTCTTGACATTACAGCTATGGACTCATAGAATGCGTAGTAATGGGAGAATGATCGGCTGGCAGGAGGGAGATTTTGGGTAGAATAAAAAATTGGAACGAAAGGAGAGAAGTGATGGCAACCATGACGGTCAACTACAACCAGACGGGGATCAACACCTTGCCAGCGGACAAACCAGTGCTGTACCGCATCCTGACCGCAGGTGGCTCCCTCAACTACGCAGGCATAGCCCAGCGTGGACAGGTCCGCAACAGGATCTCGCAGCATCTTGGCAGGATTCCAGGCGCCAAGGTCCATATCGAGCAATTCAGCAGTATCGATGAGGCGAGGGCAAAGGAAGCCAGAGTCATCAAGCTCAATCAACCACCGTACAACGAGCAGGGGAAATAGACGTTCCAACAACCACGTCCACGCGATTGCAGTAAGGCCGCGGACGGCCTCACTGCAACGCGTGACGTGAGGCGTTAAGCAGATTAATCTACGATGCGGTCAGATACTGATGATTCAACCATCACGGGCAACTATCATCAGCCTGCCTATTGCATGCTCGATCTCTTCCCGGCAACGGCTTACAGCTTCCTTGGGCACATGTGAACAGGGCGCCATCGAGTGAGATGCAACGTCCGCGAATCCCCAATATGACATGCGATGCTGCGTTTTTCTCTTGCGCCACATCCCTGTTTTCCGGTACCATTCCGGCGCATTCACTGCTTATCATAGGAGGGACAATGATCAAACGCCGTTTTACCCGCATAGAGACTGAACTTCCCGGCCCGAAGTCGGCCGCTGTCTTCGCCACGAAGGAGAAGTACGTTGCCGCTCCACTCGCCACCTACGCCCCGTTCATCATCAAGGAGAGCCAGGGGGCGCTGATCGAAGACCTCGATGGCAACCGGTTCATCGACTTCTCCGGCGGCTGGGGCTGCTTGAACGTCGGGCAGAGGAACGAGCGGGTCGTGGCTGCGCTAAAGGATCAGATCGATCACTTCCTGCATACCGACTTCACCGCCGTCCCGTACGAACCATTCATCGAATTGGCACAACGGCTCTGTGAGCATGTCCCCGGCCCGGGACCGTACAAGGCCGCCTTCTTTAACAGCGGGGCCGAGGCGGTGGAGAACGCGGTCAAGATCGCCAAGGCTTACACCGGCCGCAAGGCCGTCCTCGTCTTCGAGAATGCCTTCCACGGACGCACACTCCTCACGATGACGATGACCCACAAGGCGATACCGTACAAGGCCGGGTTCGGGCCGTTCGCCTCCGATGTCTACCGGCTCCCCTATCCCTACACGTACAGAAAGGATCTCACGCCGGATGAGATTGAACAGACCCTCCTCTCACTCGTCGATCCGCATGATGTGGCGGTGATGGTCGTCGAGCCGGTGATCGGTGAGGGTGGGTTCCTCGTCCCACCGGACTGGTTCTTGCCCGCGATGCGCAAACTGGCAGATCGTTACGGATTCGTCCTCGCTGTGGACGAGATTCAGTCGGGGATCGGACGAACCGGGAAGTTCTTCGCCTACGAACACTTCGGGATCACCCCCGATCTCATCTGTGTCGCCAAGTCGCTCGGTGCTGGCCTCCCCCTCTCCGGGGTCGTCGGAAAGGCGAAGATCATGGATGCGCCCGCCCCAAGCGGAATCGGCGGTACATACGCCGGAAACCCACTCGGCTGCCGCGCCGCGATCGAAGTACTGAAGGCGATTGATACTGAGAACCTGATGGAACGCGCCACTCACGTCGGAGATCGCATAAAGGCCCGTTTCAACGCCTTGAAAGATCGGTTTGATATCGTAGGGGACGTGCGTGGCCTGGGAGCGATGGTGGGGATGGAACTCGTCAGGGATCGCGCCACCAAGGAGCCGGCGAGCGAGGAGACCTCCAGGATCGCGAACGAGGCACTTCGAAACGGAGCGATCTTCCCCACAGCCGGACTGCGGGGAAACGTACTTCGCGTGCTGGTCTCGCTGGTGATTACCGACGAGCAGATCGACGAGGGAATGGACATCCTAGAACAGGCGTTCGAGAAGGTGTTCGTCTAACCGGCCCGTTCACAGCACCGACCACTCATACTGAACCCGATCGCCGCGACGAGACCGATCGCCGCGATCACTCCCCACAGAAGAAGGGGGGTCCCGCCGTAGGCATCGAGGAGCAAGCCACCGATGAACGGCCCGGTCGACCACCCTAGCGCCTCGGCAAGGCCGAAGAATCCCATGTAACGTCCCATCTTCTCGGACGGGGCCATATTCGCCACCGCCGTAGTCGCACTGGGGGAGAAGACCGCCTCACCTAATGTGATCACGACCATCGATCCCATAAGAAACGCGAAAGAGGGGACAACTCCTACAGAGAAATAGCCGATTGCGAATAGGATCGCTCCCAGGGTCAGCGCCCGCCTCGTCCCCAGCCGTCCGCCGAGGAGTGCCGCCGGCCATTGAAAGAGGACGATAATCACTCCATTCAGCGTGTACAAGAAGCCGAGTTCCACATCGCTGATCCCCAAGAACTCGGTTGTGAAGACCGAGAGAGTGCTCGCGAACTGCCCCATCACGAGAAAGAGTACGAGACTGAACGCACAGAAGACGAGGAATTCACGGTCACGCCCTACAGCGAGAAGTTCCTTCAGTTTGAAGCGTCCTTTCTCACGTATGCGGATCGACTCCGAGGTGAAGAGGACGATGATCAAGAAACCAATCAGGCTTGCTGCGGCTGTGACGAGAAAGAGCGACGAGTAGGAGATGGCGATAAGGAAGCCGCCGATCGCCGGGCCGAGGGCCCAGCCGGCATTCCCTCCAATCCGCAAGATCCCGAACGCCTCCACCCGTCGTTTCGGGGAGACTATATCTGCCACCATCGAGCTGATCCCCGGCTGAGTCAGTGCCCCGACAAAGCGGATTGCGAGGAAGACGAGTGCCACCAGGAGATACGAGGCGCGGATATGGATCACGTACGCCATCACGAGGAAGACCACCGTGCGCACCGCCATCGTGACCGAGATGAGCGGCTTGCGTCCGATTCTATCGGCGAGTTCCCCGCCGAGAATCCTTCCCGCCGCGCTGGTCAGAGCGGAGATGAGCATGATCGTGCCCACTCCCTTCATCGACACCCCGAGTTCTCGATAGAGATAGAGGCTGACGAACGGCATCGCCGCACCAAACCCGACAGAGACGATGAACCGGACCGAGAATAGCGTCCACAAGCGGTGATCATAGCGATCAAACAGCGCAATAATCCGGGCGCGTACTCGGTTATGCGGCCCCATTTTGATCACCCACTCACCAGATGGAAGAGAAAGACGAGAAGCGGAGCAAGAGCGAGCGCGGGGAGTAAGTTTCCCACCTTGAGGTCGCGCAGGTCGAGGAGTTTCAAGGCGAGGGCGATCAGGATCGCTCCGCCGACCGCGTCGAGCTCGATCAGCGCGGGCGTTTGGGAGAGCGTGGAAACCGTGGCAGGGCCGCTCACAAGCTGCGCAACAAGGCTGATCCCCCCTTGGTAGACGAGGACGACGAAGGCAGAGAAGATCACCCCCGGACCAAGGCCGGCGACGAGGATCACCGAGGAAATCCCGTCCATCACCGCCTTCAACCCCAGAAGTTGCCAATCCCCGTACATCCCGTCGCGCAGGGCCCCCAGGATCGCCATCGGTCCGATGCAGAAGAGGAGGCTCGCAGTGACAAATCCCTCTCCAAACGAACCGCGGTTGGCAAGACGCGGGAAGCGCCGCTTCAGTCCTTCCCCCAGCAAAGAGAGCCGTTCTTCGATCCGAAGAACAGTCCCCAGCGCGCCGCCAAGGAGAAGGGAAAGGAGGAGAACGAGGACGTTCTGCGTCTCGATCGCCAGCTTCACCCCAATGACCAAGGTCACCAATCCGATCGCGGCCATGACAAGGCGATTCAGCCGTTCAGGAATACCCCGCCCGCCAAGGTAGCCGATGAGGCTCCCTAATAGTATCGTTCCCACGTTGATCCAGGTTCCAATCATATCGCAGATCCTATCCAGGGAAGCGGTCTTTCACAACTACATGCCAGGGACTACTGCCACGGAGAGGAAAAGGGGATATGCCGCAGCCTCGATTGCTCCTTGAAAATGCTTCATCTATACTCTACTCAGGATGAGCGAAGATCTGTTGGCCGATCTTAACGAGGAGCAGCGCGCCGCCGTCACTTACGGCGAGGGGCCGCTCCTCATAATCGCCGGGGTGGGAACCGGGAAGACAACGGTGATCACGCGGCGGATCGCGTGGCTGATCGCACAGAAGATGGCAAAGCCAGCCGAGATCCTCGCCCTTACCTTCACCGAGCGGGCCGCCGCCGAGATGGAGGAGCGGGTCGATCTCCTCGTTCCGTACGGGTACATCGAGGCGCGTATCGGCACATTTCACTCGTTCTGCGATTCATTGCTGCGCGAGAATGCGATCCTCCTCGGGCTCTCCCCCGATTATCGCATCCTCACCGAGGCCGAAGAGGTGATCTTCCTCAAGGAGCGCCTGTTCGACCTTCCTCTCAAGCGCTTCCGCCCGCTGGGAAACCCGGTCAAGCATCTGCGCGCACTGTTGACCCTCTTTTCCCGCGCCAAAGACGAGGACGCCCCACCACAAGAATACCTCGCCTATGCCGAATCACTCGCTGCTCAACCGGCAGAGGGGAAGAGCGAAGAGGAGAAGAAGCTACTGGCAGAGGATCTCGCCAGCCAGGCCGAGCTCGCCCAGACCTACGAGGCCTACCAACGCCTCCTCGCCGAGAACGGCTACGTCGACTTTGGCGACTTGATCGCCATGACCCTGCGCCTCTTGCGCGAGCATCCTCTTGTGCTCAAACGCTACCAGGAGAAGTTCCGCTACATCCTCGTCGATGAGTTCCAGGATACAAACTACGCTCAGTTTGAGCTTCTGAAGCTTCTCTCCGGGGAGGGGAACATCACCGTTTGCGGGGACGACGACCAGTCGATCTACAAGTTTCGCGGGGCCGCGATCAGCAACATCCTGAACTTCCGCGCCGAGTACCCAGATGCGAACAAGATCGTACTCGTGAAGAACTACCGCTCCACACAACCGATCCTCGATGCCTCCTACCGCCTGATCCAGTACAACAATCCCGATCGGTTGGAGGTGAAGGAGGGAATATGCAAGCGCCTGCACGCGGTAATGGGTGAGGGGAGTCCCGTTCACCAGATTCACTTCGAGACGTTGAACGAGGAGTGCGACTTTGTCGCCGAGACGATTGCCAGGCAGACGAAGGGAGAGGGCCGCTCTTACCGGGATTTTGCCATCCTCGTGCGGAGCAACGCTCAGGCCGATTCGTTTCTCCACGCGTTGAACCTCCTCCATATCTCGTGGCACTTCTCTGGAAGCCGCGGGTTGTACGATCGCGAGGAGATCAAGACTGCCGTCGCCTTCCTCCGCCTCCTAGCAGATCCACGTGACAACATGTCGTTTCACTACCTCGCTAGTTCGTCGCTCTACCGGGTCCCGGCGGAGGATCTCACCCTTGCTACGAGCTTCGCCAAGCGTCGAAACAAGAGCCTGTTCGAGGTCTTCCGCATCGCGATGAAGAGCGCGGAGTTCCTTGGCTTGTCGGAAGAGGGGCGGGTGGCGATGAAGAAGCTCTCGGAGGATCTCTCTGCGATACTCCCGCTCGCGACGCAGGAGAAGACGGGTGAGGTCCTATACCAGTACCTCACCGAACGGACTGGGATGATTGAGGCGTTGTCGAACTCCGAAGAGGCGGAGGACACCCTGCGCGTGCAGAACCTGGCCAAGCTCTTTTCGATCATCGAACGCTTCGCTCAAGTGGCCTCCTACGACCGTGTCCCGTGGTTCATCGACTATCTCGATGCCCTGATAGAGGCGGGGGACAATCCCCCTGTGGGAGAGGCGAACTGGGATGAGGACGCGGTGAACGTCCTCACCATCCATCAGGCAAAGGGGCTCGAGTTCCCGATCGTCTTCCTCGTCGGACTCGTCTCGGGACGGTTCCCCTCGTCCCACCGCCGCGATCCGATCCCTCTCCCCGATGCACTAGTTAAGGATCGCCTCACCACCTCCGACTTTCACAAGCAGGAGGAACGCCGACTCTTCTACGTGGGGATGACCCGTGCCAAGGAGTGTCTCTACTTAACAAGCGCCAAGGACTATGGGGGAAAACGGCCCCGCAAGCCGAGCCAATTCGTCTCAGAAGCCCTCGACCTCTCCCCTTCGCAGGTGAAGGGGGTCAAAGGGTCGCCACTAGCAGCGATCACCCGTCACGACCGGACACAGTCCGACCGAATGCCCTCTTCCACCGAGGAACTCACACTCATCCCTCGGGGAGAGAAGATCCTCGAACTGAGCCACCAGAGGATAGACGATTACCTCACCTGCCCGATGAAGTACCGCTATATTCATGTCTTGAAAGTCCCGATCCGTCAGCACCACGCAGTGATCTACGGGTACGCGATCCATCAGGCGATCAAGCGGTACAACGTTGCTCGTCACGCCGGACAAGAGATCCCCCTCGCAGAGCTCAAGGAAGCCTTCCGCACCGCCTGGCAGAGCGAAGGGTTCCTCACGCGACAGCACGAGGAACTGCGCTTCCAAGAAGGGATGGAGGCGCTCAAACAGTTCTACACGTACACCAACGCGGAAGAGTCGATCCCCTACTACGTCGAGCAACACTTCTCGTTCACCGAGGGTACGGTGAAAATCAGCGGGATCTTCGATCAGATCGATATCCCGGATACGAGGAACCCCGGTACCGGCGTGATCATCGACTACAAGACCTCCGCTGTGACCAATGAAGAGCAAGCGAATAAGAGGACAAAGGCGAGCCTTCAGCTTGCGATCTATGCCCTCGCTTACGAGCACCTGTTCGGAGAGATCCCAGCAGGTCTCGAACTTCGTTTTCTCACCCCAGAAATGATCGTTGGGCGCTGTGTTCCGAGCGAGAAGGCACTGGAAAAGGCACGATCAGACATTGAGACCGCTGCAGCCGGGATCCGTTCCGGAGATTTTCCCGCCAACCCCACCTATCTAGGATGCACCTACTGTGCCTACCGCTCGATCTGCCCCGCAAAGCAAACACGCTGAGGGAGTGGTAGTACTAAAATGCCTTACTCAGATGATCGACCGCTGCAACCATCGTCTTCTCGCGGCGTGATTTAACCCAATTGACAACGCCGGTGGTACGAATCGATGCACCTTTGGATTGACAAATCTTCTTCATTTGGCGAATGGCGCGGTTTCCACCCATCCACGGAAAGGGGAACTGCTGAGTTACCAAACAAGCCACTTGCTTGCCTTGGAGCGAGTCGATTTGATTTAGGTAACGCGACAGTACAGGGGATAGTGAAAAGGCTTCGACTGCGGAACCGAATACGATCGCATCATACAATCCCGCCTCAGGCAGTGTTTCCAACTCGAATCCCTTCGTCTGCGGTGTACGGCCACCGACGACCGTGACTTGCTCTAGATTGACTGAATGCCCTTCTCCAATGAGCCTTTGCTTCAGTTTTTCGGCGACTTCCAGCGTATGTCCGGTTTGCGAGTAGACAATGATCCCAATCTTCATCCTGCACCTCCAAAGCATCCTTTGTAATCTACTTTATCAGATAGCTTCCGCTGCATTCCAACCTTCTAGGCTGTCACCAAGAATTGAGCTAAGGCACGATTTCCAGAGCGAGCTCGACCATTTGCGTGAACGTTTTTTCGCGCTGCTCTGAGGTCGCCTTGGCACCGGAAATCAGGCTATCGCTCACTGTTAGGATTGAGAGCGCATCAACGCCATATTTCGCAGCCAGTGTGTACAATCCTGTTGTCTCCATTTCGACGACTAACACGCCAAACGCCGCCCAGATTCTCCAAGAGTCCGGATCGTCGTGATAGAATGTGTCGGAAGTGAGAATGTTGCCTACTCGAACATTGAAACCTCCGACCTTGGCGGCTTCATATGCTTTCAGAAGCAGGTCGAAGCTGGCTGTCGGAGCGAAATCCATCCCCTCGAATCGAAGTCGGTTGATGTGCGAATCGGTGGATGCGGACATTGCAAGCACAACATCACCGATTTCAAGATTCGACTGAAGCCCGCCGCACGTGCCGACACGAACCAACGTCTTGACGCCGTATTCACTGATGAGTTCGTTGACGTAAATAGAGTGCGATGGAATCCCCATGCCGGTTCCCATGACCGAAACACGCTTACCCTGATATGTGCCTGTAAATCCCAACATGCCGCGCACTTCATTGAAGCATGTTGCCCCCTCTAACAGCGTTTCCGCAATGAATTTGGCTCGGAGTGGATCTCCGGGTAGAAGAATGCTCGGGGCAATATCGCTGGGCTTTGCACCGATATGAATGCTCATTGGGTACCTCCTCAACCTCTGTGTCAGCTTATACCATAGAGTCTACTTCAACAAGCAAATTGCGCATTAAGACTCGCGTTGCAGGATGATCCGCACCACATTCTGCACCCAGAAACTCCCTGCGGATACTGCGTTGTACTCGGCGTTGCTCACGGCTCCATCTTCGGGGAGAACGACGATGCGGAAGCCTGTCTCCCAAGCGGGGACTTCCAGCCCGTCAAATACGTAGGCGAGGATCATCGGGTAGTCAGGGTCTTCTACACGTTCCCGTTCGATCGACAGCTCATAGCCGTCTGCAGCGACGACACGAATCGAGCGATAATCAACTGCGGGGCCGATGAGGTCGATCAATCGCACCCCGGTGTACGTCCCCTGATCACGCCAGTTATCAAACTGGTTCTGGTAAGTCCCCTCTCGCGTCAGGATCGGCATTCGTTTCATCTTGGAGAGCGACACCTTACGGGTGATTCCATCCAAGCTGACGATCTCGACTATTGGCTCATCGGCGTGCATCGCGAGGCGAACGATGAACGGGGCAACGACCGCCACGATCAAGGCAATGAACGCCACGAGATACCAACGTCTCAAGCGCGTCTCTACAGCCACGTATACCTCCTGGCAACGATGGCAATCCCAATCAGAAGTAGGAAGAGCCCCACAACAATCCAGTCTATCCTTCCCCAATGTCTCTCCTGTGAAATGGTCCGTCTCGGATGAAGGCCGAAGCATCGTCCCTTCATGGAGATGGCTATGCTGTCAACACGCGTCAACCCGGAGACGAGAACCGGGAGGAAGGTGTAGTGGATTGCCTTGCGAAGACCGGAAAAGTTACGGATTGATGGAGAAACCCCGCGTACCTGCTGTGCCTCCCGTACCGTCTTCAGCTCCTGACGAAAGAACGGTACGAACCGCAGCGCGAGGACGAGGATGAATCCGTAGCGGTAGGGAATCCCCAGGCGAATCAGCGAGTGGGCGAATCGATCGGGGTCGGTCACCATCACAAAGAGCATGCTGGAGGAGAGGATGACGAGGAATCGAAGGGCCATCTGTGCGCCGAAGAGGAGCCCTTGATCGGTGATGGGCAGGCCGATCGAGAAGAGCGTCTCACCCTCGCGAATGGAGATCGCCTGGGCAACGAAGAGGAAGGCTGCGAAGATGAGGACGAAACGTGTGCTGCGAAGGAAGGCGCGCAACCTCTCCCCCGATAGCGCGGCAAGGATGAATACGAGAGCGAGAGACCCCAGTTTGACCATTATCCCTGGGGCGGCGAGGACTGCTGCAAGAAAACCGAGCAGGAGCAACAGGTTCGCTTCAGGGGAGGCGCGATGGAGCCCCTTTTCTCCCATGGAGTAGGCGACGTGTGGGATCATGTCGCCTCACCTTCCCAGTAGCCTGGGGTGAATGCGTCCTTCCCCATCGTCTGCAGCTGGGCACTCACCGTCCTTGGATCCCCGATAATCGGTTCCGACCCCAGATAAAGGAGTCGATCGCACAGGGAATTGACGAGCGGGATGTCGTGCGAGACGAGGAGGGTCACCGCCCCCTTTGCGCGAGCAGCGAGGATCTTTGCGATGATCCAGGCGACGTTTGCACGATCCTGCCCGATGAACGGTTCATCGAGGAGGAGGAGATCGGGATCACGGACGAGGGTCGTTGCCAGGGTCAAGCGGCGCTGTTCTCCCAGGCTGAGCGAGAGCGGTGCAACACTTCCTAGACCGGACAGGTTCGCCGCATCGAGGGAGCGACGGAGCGACTCATCGCTGATTGCCCCCTCGATCGCAAACTCTCCTCTCACGGTCCGTTCGAAGATCTGTTGATGGGGGTGCTGGAAGAGGTAGCCAAGCACGCTCTCTCTGGGGCGAATTACCTGTCCGGCGCTCGGTTCCTCCAGGCCGGCGATGAGCCTAAGGAGGGTCGTCTTTCCACCACCGTTTGGACCGATGATCCCGAGGATCTCACCCGGCTCCACGGTGATAGAGAGACGGTCGAGAAGGGGAGTTCCATCATATCCGAAGGTGAGATTCTCCACCCGTAGAGGTGCAACCTCTCCGCGTTTACCCGGGGCCGGGAGATCAAGATTCCAGTCTGCTCGCAGCCAATTGGCTCGCAGCCCGAGAGCGACGAGGTCCTCGTGTTGCCGGGTCGCGCGTCGGGTAACGATCCCGCCCTTGTTCATCACCAACACCCGTGGAGAGAGAGAAAGGAGCGGGGCAAGGCGGTGTTCGACCACGATCAGGGTGCGACCCTCTTGATCACGAAGCTCCCGCAGGAGATTGAAGACCGCCTGCGCTCCTTCCGGGTCGAGGTTGGCGGTCGGCTCGTCGAGGAGGATCGTCTCCGGAGCCATCGCCAGGATCGACGCGATCGCCAGGCGCTGTTTCTCTCCCCCGGAGAGGGTCGTCGTCGTCCGCTTGGCCAAGTGCGTGATCCCGACGAAGGCCAGGCACTGCTCAACCCGCGAGGCCACCTCACTGGGCGGAAGACAGAGGTTCTCCGGACCGAACGCGACCTCCTGCCACACGTTGAGGGTACAGATCTGCGCGTCCGGATCCTGCTGAATCAGCCCAAGACGGGTCGCGATCCGTGCGGGATCGGCCGTCCATACCGACTCCCTATCGACCGTGATCTCTCCCGAGACCTGCGCCGGGATCATCGCCGGGATGAAACCGGCCAGAGCTCTACATAGGGTCGACTTCCCGCACCCCGACGGCCCGGTGAGGACGATGACTTCACCGCCCTCGATCGTCTCAGTGAGGCGATCGATCGCTGGGTGCGACCGATCCGGATATTGAATGCAGAGCTCCTCGATCTCGATCATCAGTTGTTCAAAGCCTGTTGCATAGTCTCTCTCCGTGTCCCCGCGTCGTCCCTTCCTTCTTCTTCTCTACCGCACGACAATTCGGCTCACCCTCCTCACCCAGTACGCCCCATCGTATCCCGCGGCGATCAGCCGCAGCCGACCGTTATCGATGGCGAGGATCACCCGGTCATCTCCAAGAACAGCAAGTAGGCCGAAACTCGCCTCGTAGCCATCCTCGGCGATTACTCGCACCGTCTGTGCCCCCTCCTTCGGCTCCCCCTTCCTTAGAATGAGGGATAGCGGAACGCCGGTGTACTCCTGTGGTGGGACGTAGGTGGAACTCCCGCGAAGCTCGGCAATGATCGTCACCGCGCGTTCTCCCCAATCCGAGTAACAGAAGGTGTACGGTGACAATAGGTCTCCTTCAACACGCGCACTGTCGGGAGACGAAAAGGGATCGTAGACCGATGTGTAGTAGTAGATCCCCCCTGCGAGAAGAGCTAACACCGTGGTGAGGGTGAGAAGGCGCCGCCACCACGAGGAGACATGAGATACTGGTTCCTCCGCTCTCTGTGGGACGAGACGCGAGGCGATCAGGAATCGGCGGACGTCCCATCCCAGGTACCCGCCGAAGAACGCCCCGGAGACGAGGGAGAGCCCTGCCATTACCAGGATGAACACCGGCGAGACCCCTGAGAGGTAGATCGCCTGGAAGATAAAGACATTCGATGCCGAGGCGATAGCCGCGGTGAGCATCGTCAACAAGAGCGAGGGACGACGGGAGATCCCCATCCCAAGGTCGATGAGGAGTCCCTCCACCAAGGAGATGAGGACGATCACCACCCCGTGCGTTCCCCCGGAGAGGAGTTCGATCGCCCCCTTAGTCACCCCGGTCAGCGTCCCCGAACCGAACTTCCCAATGAGTAGGCGGGCAAGTATCGGCCACAGGACGTGAAGCCCCGCGATCAATTGCCCGGCCCCGAACGGGACCCCAAACAGACGATTGATCAGGTTCCCGATGTAGCCGACGTAGGTCGAGAGGACTCCCCCGATCGATGCGAGGAGCGCCACGAGGACGATCTCGCGTATCTCTAAGAGTGGCCGCCTCTCTCTCGTCTCCGCGCTCATCGCATCTCCCTACTGGAGTCCGACCTCGATCGAAGAGAGAAACTTCACGCTCCTGAGGCTCGTTCCCACCGGGAAGAGGACGGAGTCGTCGTACACGAAGCGCATGTACCCGCTCTTTATCGGATCGAGGAAGAGGCCGTCTCGCTTGAAGGCAACGATAAATCTGTCATCGTGCGCGATCAGCTGCGAGGAGACCGATTGCGTGTACCCGTCCTCCGCGACCAAGGCGATCGTATACCCGGATGCAGCCAAGGCATCGTTGAAATCCTCTTCGTCGTAGTGGATCCCCTGCTCCGGTCCGGGAGCACGATCATCATCGACGTAAGCGACGAGCCGCCACAAGGGAAGGCCGGTGTAGGTATGAGTCTCCCCCTTGCTCGTCACGGTCACCGTGGAGGTGTGGCAGGGGCAGCCGACCCCGGCTTCTAGCTCAGCGCGGGAGAACGCTCGCGTGATCACCCCGTGCATGAGAAGGGAGTAGTCCTCGTAGATCCCGAGGATGTCGATCTGTGTCACCATCTTCGCGGAGATCGCCCCCTCGAAGCGAGGATTATCCTCACCGACCAGGACGATGCGGAGCGGACCGGGATCGTAGGGCATGTAGGACCCGTTCTCTTTATACGCGAGTATCCAGGTCCCTTCCGAACGATCGAGGAACATTCCTGCCTCGTAGTTCATCGAGTAGCCGTCCGCAGCGGTGACTAGGATCGTCGTATCCACAGGGACGTTTCCGATCAGTGTCGCAATGGGAATACCGGTGTAGGTCGCTGTGTAGTCCACACCAATCGTATTGGTGAATGTCCCTTTGGCCGCCACGACATCGAGCTCTTCCATCTCGGCGATCGTGTAGCTCGTGCTCCTCTCCCCGGCGACCACGGTGAGGCTCCCTCCGGGTGTAAGGACGGTGCTCTCTCCGACCGTTGTCCGCTCGGGGAGCGCCCCACCGTCGTAGTTAACGATCAAGTAGGCGACGTCCTTCACCATCAGACCGGTAGTAGAAGGCCGGCCCGAGTAGTAGTGGGAGAGATCATCACCGAACGCGATCAGCATGTCGTCATTCGAGAACCGTTCGTCCTCAGGGAGGAAGACGAGGATTGGTGCGCTTTCGGTCGTGCTCTCCCCATCCTTCGTGAGGGCGAGGATCGCATCGCCAGCAGGTGTCGATCCATAGAGCGCTTCATACGGGATCTTCTTGTAGTAGCCATCTGTTGCCACCACGGCCAATCGATCCCCTGCACTCATCCCGCCGACCACGGTAAGGAGGTCGCGGATCGGCGCGCCGGAATAGGTATGCGATTCCTTCCAATTCTCGTTATCCGCATTGAAGACCGGGCCCTGGTAAGCGACGGTCCCTGTCACGGCCAGAGCTGTCGTGAGATCCACCTCTGCAACCTTGGCCTCCCTCTGCACGAGGACTGTGAGCCCAGTCTCCGCCAGAGCAATCATGCTGAGTCCAACGATCAGCCCCAGCAGTACCGCTAATCCCACCTTGCTCTTCATCGTTACTCCTTTGTAATCGGTGATGTTCTAATCGTTGTCGCTTGCACCATAGCAAGGACCATTGTTCCCTCCACAAGGTGCATCGAATCGATCTTTTCAGTCGTATGCAGCGTATTTAACTCAAACCCTTCCCCGACAAGGACAAGGTTCGTTACCTGCCCAAGCTGACGAGCCTTCTTTACCCTCATGGGGAAGGCATTCTCCGCGCTGCAAGTGGTGGGGGGAGATCCCTCCGGCGCGATGAGGATCGCCTCCGGCGGAATCTCGATCGAGAGGGTCTCCGCGGTGGAAAAGGAGAGAACGGTCAACAGTTCCTTCCCCAGAGCGACCCGGCAGCGTGCGCCATCTCTCTCCAGCACCTGTACGTGGAAGGTATTCTTGGAAAGGAGAGGAGATCCATCAGGTCGGTACGGCCGCACACGCGGGTGGGTTTCCGCAACGTGCAAGCGTTCCGACCAAAGAAGGTGTTCCATCACCTCGCGTGAGGTTCCCGCCGCCACCAACAGATCGACCATATCAAGGTTCAAGAGGTCCGCTAGGATCCGGATCTCGCTCAATCCCGGGGCAGGCCGGCTCCCATGCTCGATCCGTGAAAGACGGGTGAAATCGATCCCCGTCTTGGCCGCTACCTCACGCAGGCTCAACCCGGCTTCAACCCTTGCTCTCCTGATCATCTCCCCAAAGCGTGCCTTTCCCATGGCAGGAGTGTAATCCTCGTGTTGACAAATGTCAACACACGAGATATATCCCCTCAAAGCGAGTACAATGGCGGACATGCCGCATGAGCAGATGAAGAAAAATCGAGAGAGGCTAACGCAGGGACCGATCGCCCGGTCCCTCCTCCTTCTTGCCTGGCCGATCATGCTCTCCAACCTCTTCCAGACCGTTTATAATCTTGTCGACACCCTTTGGCTAGGACGATTGGGGAAGGTGGCGGTCGCTGCTCCAACGATCGCATGGCCCCTCATCTTCCTGGTGATCTCGCTTGGTGCGGGGGTCACTATCGCTGGAACGGCCCTCGTTGCGCAGTATACCGGTGCCCGGCGCCACGAGGAGGCAAACCACGCTGCAGGACAGATCTTCACCTTTGCCGGAATCCTCGCTGTGCTTCTTGCTGCGGGCGGGGCGATGGCCGCGCGACCGCTGATGGTGTTGATGGGGGCCGGACCGGACCTTCTCGAACCCGCCGCGTCATACCTGCGTATCATCTACGCCGGTATCCCGGCGCTGTTCGGGTTATTCATCGTCACCGCCCTCCTAAACGGAGTTGGGGACACAATCACTCCGATGAAACTGATGGGAGTCTCTGTCGTACTGAACATCCTCCTCGACCCTTTGTTCATCTTCGGCTGGGGACCGTTTCCCGAGTGGGGGATCGCCGGGGCGGCTGTGGCAACGATTATCTCCCGCGGAGTAGTCGCTCTCTACGGAATCTACCTCCTCTTCTCGGGGAGGATCGGGATCCATCTGCGTCCACATCACCTGCGCCTTCATTGGGGAACTATCAAACACATACTTGCGATCGGGCTTCCCGCCTCTATTGGCCAAACAGGAACGGCGCTCGGGTTCTCGATCATGACGGGAATCCTCGCCCGGTTCGGTACCGCGGTGGTGAGCGCGTTCGGGATCGGAAACCGAATTATCTCGATCATGATCATGCCAGCGATGGGCCTCGGCCAGGCAACTGCAACGATGGTCGGCCAGAACCTGGGGGCCAAGGAGACAAGACGAGCGGAGCAGTCTGCCTGGGCCGGGATGGGAATCTCGACGGTCTTCCTTGTTGCCGGCAGCATAGCGGTTTACTTCCTGCGGGACTCACTCGTTCGAATCTTCCTCGACGATCCCGAGGTGATCGCCCTAGGAGCACAGATGTTTGCGATCACCGCGATGGCATTCCCATTCATGGGAATCCTCCAGGTCATCATCGGGACCTATCAGGGATCGGGGCATACCGTATACTCCATGTTCTTCTCCCTATTCCGCTTGTGGGGAATGCGCATCCCTCTCGTCTACTTCCTCGGATTTACCTTAACCATGGGAGCCGACGGGGTGTGGTGGGCGATGTTCATCTCCAACTTGGGCACGTCTATCCTTTCGATTGCCTTCTTCCTCTCCGGGAACTGGAAGCACCGCGTGATCAAGGAAGAGCCTCAGATGATCGAACCAATCCCTGTCGATCCGAGGTCGAGCGAAGTGGTCGTGGAGGAGAGCCACCCCTTGCAAAGGTGACTTTCTCCCTCTAATCTCTTCTAACGATATCACCACAGAGAGCTTGAAAGATTGAATGGTCGGGAGATCGGATGATTGATAGATTTGATAATCGGGAAATCGAGAGATTGATTGGTTAAATCGCTCACTCGCTGAATCACTCAATCCCTCCCTGAAAGGAGATACGATGCAGACGATTACGATCGATGAGGCGCCACGCTTTATCGGCGAGGAGGTCACCCTGCGCGGGTGGTTGTACAGCAAGCGTTCGAGCGGGAAGATCATGTTCCTACAGCTACGCGATGGGACGGGCGTAATCCAGGGAGTCCTCACCAAACCCGAATTACCAAACCTGTTTGCCATCGCTGACCGCCTACCGCGCGAGACATCGATCATCGTCAGCGGGACCCTGTGTGAGGACCGCCGAGCACCGAGCGGGTGCGAGCTCCAGCTTGCCGACCTAACCGTCATCCATGAACCGACCGATCCTTTTCCCATCGAACTCACCGAGCACACGCCCAGCTTTTTGATGGATAACCGCCACCTATGGATGCGCACCGGGAGGCAAGTCCCCATCCTGCGTATCCGCGACGCCGTCTTCCGTGCCCTGCGTGACTTCTTCCATGAGAAGGGATTCATCGCAACAGAGGCCCCCGTCCTCACCGGCACATCTGTGGAGGGGACGACGACGTTATTCGAAGTCGATTACTTTGGGGAGAAGGCGTACCTTGGCCAGAGTGGGCAACTCTACCTGGAGGCAACCGCGATGGCGCTGGGAAAGGTCTACTGGATTGGCCCCGTCTTTCGAGCAGAGAAATCGAAGACGCGCAAGCACCTGACCGAGTTCTGGATGGCCGAAGCCGAGATGGCGTATTACGATCACGCCGACAACCTCCGCCTGCAAGAGGAGATGATCGCCTACATCGTTGATACCGTCACCAGCGAGCGCAAGGTTGAACTTGCACAACTGGAGCGCGATGTCGACATGCTGCGTAAGGAAGTCACCCTTCCATTCCCGCGTGTGGATTATGGTGATGCGATCAAACTCCTACAGGAAGCCGGACATGAGATCGCATTCGGGGACGACTTTGGCGCCCCTCATGAGGCCATCCTTGGTGAGCACTTTGGCAAGCCCGTGTTCATCGAGCGCTTCCCCACCTCTATGAAACCGTTCTACATGAAACGCGATCCGAGTGACCCTTCCCGCGTCCTCGCCGCTGACCTGATCGGCCCCGAGGGGTATGGGGAGCTGATCGGTGGAAGCCAGCGCGTCGACACGCTGGAGGAGCTTCAGGCTCAGCTCGAAGAGAGTCACCTTTCGAGTGAAGCCTACGAGTGGTACCTCGACCTACGCCGCTACGGATCGGTCCCTCACTCCGGGTTCGGCCTGGGCGTGGCGCGGACGATCGCCTGGATCTGTGGAATCTCCCACATCCGCGAGACGATCCCCTTTGCGCGCCAGATCAACCGCCTCTATCCCTAAGATCATCCAGTCGGCGCATGCAGAATAATCACCTGTAGCTGATATCTGTAGCAGTATTGGGTATAATCAGCTCTTATGAAGGAGGACTCTTATGTTGAAACAGACACTCGATAAGATATCAATCGCCGTCCCAAATAATAAGAAAGGTCTCCGCCCCATTGCCCGGTTGGCCAAGCTCGCGGAAGAGAATGATCGTTCGGTGAGTTACCTCGCCGTCGAGGCAATCCTCGAGTACCTAAAACAAGAAGAGAATAAGACAGAGTAGGAGTTTCATAGACGTCTTTTTGGGCCCTTCGTCGTTTCCAGTGGGTAGACGGAAGCTCTGCATCATCCTCCCCTGACCCCTCCCATCAAGGGAGGGGGGTTGTGGATTGACTGTTTTAAGGGATCCTGCTCGTCTTGAGTTTTGTCTCTGCGTCGTGCAAAGGTGTTTAGGCGAGCATGTCTTCCGCTGCTTTAAATTCCCTCTCCCTGTTGTGGGAGAGGGTTGGGGTGAGGGGGAGCAATCTGTACTATCATTGTGCTATGTATCGCAAACAGGTCAAGCGTGCCCGCGGGCTGCGGCGTGCGTCCACCGAGGCTGAGAAGCTCCTATGGCAGAAGCTTCGCGCCCGCCAACTCGGCGGAGCCAAGTTCCGCAGGCAAACTCCCATCGGCCCGTACATCGTCGACTTCGCCTCCTTCGAACACAGACTTGTAGTAGAGATCGACGGTGGCCAACACAACACGCCCCAAGGACGGCAACACGACCTCAAGCGTACCGCTTGGTTGGAGGCTCAAGGCTTCCGGGTACTCCGCTTCTGGAACAACCAGGTGTTGACCAACCTCGAAGGCGTGTTGGAACGTACCCTTCAGGAGCTTGAAGGGTAGACGTCACCCTCCCCTTACCCCTCCCATCAAGGGAGGTGAACCAAATTGTGGATTGACCATCTCAAGGGAGCCAAACTGCCAATGTACCCTTCTATGCGTCGAGAGAGAATTGACCGCGGTTAGTTACCCACACGTAATAGCGAGGAACCATCAATCTTCACTTCGTATGCGTGTGGAGCTAGGAGCCGCTACCCACTCGAAACGACGAAGAGCCTCTTGTTGGATACACCTTGGTCTGCTGGGAGGGCAGCGGGTCAACTTCCTTTAAGGTCTATCGCCGTTTAGCAGGCAGTTCCTTTCACCCAACCGAAGACCTCGTAGATCACCTTGGCGGCAGCGACCGCGGTGATATCGGCGTGGTCAAGCGGTGGGGAGACCTCCACAATATCGAGTGCACGAACAGGTAGCCCGGCAAAGACCACTCGTAGGAGTTCCAACAGGTCACGGGTGGAAAGGCCACCCGCCTCCGGAGTCCCGGTCCCCGGGGCGAATGCCGGATCGAGAGCATCGATGTCGAGCGTTACGTAGATTGCATCTACATCCCGCAATTGTTGCACCACTCCTTGCGCGACCGTCTCGATCCCGCGTTGGTGAAGATCGCGGGCCGTGTGCAGTCCAATCTCCGGATGATCCGTGAGGAAGCGAAGCTCATCGTCCATGAACGAGCGAACACCGACGAAGACCAGATGGCGCGGGTCGATATTGGAAAGTTCCAACACACGGCGTTCCGTGCAGGCGTGCGACCAGCTGTGCCCCTCGAACATATTGGCAAGGTCGACGTGTGCGTCGATGTGGATGACGCCGAATCCTCCCTTCACCGATTCACTGAACGCCTTCGTGAGCGGAATCGTGACAGAGTGATCGCCTCCTAAGAACAAGGAGAAGGGATGGCGCAAGACCTCCCTTGCACGTGTCTCCACCGCACTGAAATACCGTTCCCAATTCAGATCAATAGGGACGTCACCGTAATCGCGCACCTGCAATCCCGCAAGGGACACCCCCTCCTCGGTCGCTGGTGCGATGTGCGGCGTCAGCTCGCGGATCTTCCTCGGAGCGAAAGATGCCCCTTTGCGAAAGCTGGTCGCCCCATCGAACGGCACGCCAAGAAGACCAACCCGTGCCGCCGGATCGTCGCTTGCAAGCCCGCTCCACAAATGTCGATGAGTAGGTTGAATCGTGTCAGAGAATGTCATGCCTTGATTCTAAACCCTCGGGGAGACTGTTGCACAAGCCTCTTATCCTTGCGGAATAGAAACTTTCACCGCTGAGGACGCGGAGCACGCAGAGAGAGGGAAGCAGGATTGAGTGATTGAGTGATTGAGTGATTGAACCTCCCGATCTTCCGATCTCTCAGTTCCGCCGGTCTTTGCTTTCCCCGCGTTCCCCCTTCCCCGCGTCTCCGCGTCCCCCTTTCTCCTCCCAATCCCTCTGCGGTAAAATGCTTGAAACTATGATTTGAGTTTGAAGACAGATAGTGGCAAAGTTTACGTAACAAGCTCTAAGGAAGCCATGAATTCAGGAGAGAATCTAGTGCCCTGCAGTTTTTGCTTGTGAGTCTTCCTGGATTCCTGTGTTCCTCATAGATTCTTTTCATCTTTGGAGATTACTTCTCACGACGGTGGTTTCCGTTCCACCGCTGCACCAAGCTTGCCCCGACCACAATCAGGAACATCGCCACGATCTGAACCGGGAGGAGGCGCTCGCCCAGTGTTCCCCAGGCAATGAGCGCCGTACCGAGGGGAATAAGATTGAGCATCACGTTCGCCTCGATCACGGAGAGGTGCCGGAGCGAGTGATTGTAGAGGAGGTAGGCGAACAGGGTGTTCACCAGCGCGAGCCCTAGGAGCACTCCCCAGGCGAAGAACGGCATACGCGGAATCCCTTCCCATGCGAACGCGAGGAAGAGAAGAAGACCCCCACCGATTCCCAGAGGGATCCCCGTCAGGACAACGTTATCCACCTTGTGGCTGCGAGCGATCTCCCTTACCAGCACAGGAAATGCGGAGCAGCTGAGGATTGCTACCCCAAGGAGCCCGAGAGCGAGCGGATCCCGAAACTCCACTCCGTTGGGCGAGAAGAAGAGGACGCTCCCTCCGATCGTGATCGAGAAAGCCAGGAGTTGGAGGGGGCGAGGCCGTTCCTTGAGACGCACCAACCCCAGCAACAGGACCGGGATCGGAACAAGGCACAGGGCGAGTGACCCGGTGGTTGCCGAGAGTGTCTTCAGGGCAAAGAAGAGGGCGCCGTTTCCGATCGTGTATTGGAAGAGTCCTATAAGGGTGAAGCGCGACCACTGTCCACGGGTGAGGCACGGAGAGGACCGCCAGTGTTGCCACAGCCACGGGGAGAGGAGGAGGAAGGCGATAAAGTAGCGCAACCCGGCCGTTGTGAGTGGCCCGGTATAGCGAAGAACGACCTTCACTCCGATAAAGGAGGAGGACCAGATGAGCGCCGTGATAACAGCTTCTATCAC
>CBDUVB010000014.1:0-43411 GCA_965370555.1 uncultured bacterium | reverse complement strand
GTTCGGCGAGGATCCGCTTGAAGTCCTCCGCGGTGAGGCTGTCGAGCTCGACGCGAATTGGGAGGCGTCCCTGCAGTTCGGGGATGAGGTCGGATGGTTTCGACATGTTAAACGCACCAGCGGCGATGAATAGGATGTTCTCAGTGGTCACGATCCCATAGCGGGTACGCACAGTCGTCCCCTCAAGAAGAGGAAGAAGGTCCCGCTGCACCCCCTGACGCGACACACCGGGTCCGCCGGTCTCCTCCCGCCCTCCGGCCGCGATCTTGTCGATCTCATCCAGGAAGATGATCCCCGTCTCCTCGGCCAAGCGAAGTCCACGCTGACGCACATCTTCCATGTTGACCAGGCGATCGAGGGCTTGGTCGAACAGGATCGGCCTTGCGTCGCTGATCCGCGTCCGCCGCTTTTTACGCGACGGGGGAAGGAGCCCCGAGAGCATATCCCCCATATCGATCCCCATCTGATCCATACCATCCTGCGAGAAGATCTCGACTTGTGGAATCATCTGCTCCTCGACCGTGATCTCGATCGGGCGTTCTTCAAGCTCGCCCGAGAGTAGCTTTCTCCGTAGCTTCTCCCGCGACTTCTGCGTGCTCTCCTCTCGCTCGGCTTCGCCCCCTTCGGGAATAGGGAGGAGTGCGTTCAGGATCTCCTCGGTGACGATCCGTTCAGCCTCCCCTTCTACGTGCAGGATCTCTTCCTCGCGCACCATGTCGATCGCCATATCGACGAGATCGCGCACCATCGACTCCACGTCCCGGCCAACGTACCCGACCTCGGTGAACTTCGTCGCCTCAACCTTGGAAAACGGGCATACGGTCAGACGGGCAAGCCGCCGCGAGATTTCCGTCTTCCCCACCCCAGTCGGACCGATCATGAGGATATTCTTCGGTTTGATCTCCTCGCGGATCTCGCCCTCGACTTGCTGTCGCCGCATCCGGTTGCGCAAAGCGATCGCGACGGACCGTTTAGCGTCCTTCTGCCCAACTATATACTTATCCAGCTCGGCGACGATCTGCTTCGGGGTCAACCCCGCAAGCGCGTCCCCGGAAACCTCAACGAGGCTGCTCATCCTTAATCTCCCTTACCAGGTGACCTCTGCCACGGTAATCTCTTGGTTGGTATAGATATCGATCTCGCCGGCAATCTCTAGTGATCTTCGCGCGATTTCGTCGATCGGAAGCTTGGCGATAGAGAGGAATGCCTTCGCCGCAGCGAGAGCATACGGCCCGCCGGAACCGATCCCGATCACCCCTCCGTCCGGTTCGAGGACGTCCCCCGCCCCGGAGATCATCAGGATCCCCTCCTCGCTCACCGTCACCAACACGGCCTCAAGGTGACGCAGCATTCGGTCGGTGCGCCATTCCTTGGTCAGTTCTACCGCAGAGCGCCGGAGCTTGCCGTTGTACTTCTTCAGTTTCCCCTCGAACTTATCGAGGAGAGCAAGGCAGTCCGCAGTCGCGCCGGCGAATCCAGTGAGGACGCGACCGCCGTAGAGCTTGTAGACCTTATTGGTCGTGCTCTTGATCACAACAGTATCGAGGGTTGCCTGTCCATCGCTTGCGATTACCGCTCGGCGTTCTTTTTCAGAGTAAATCGCGATGATTGTTGTGCTCTTGAGGTTTCGCATGACAGTCATAGTTTAGTCTGTTCCGTCCGGATCCTCAATCCTGTCAAATTGGCACCCAGGGCAAATTTCTCCAGATGCATAGAAGACAACCCCACATCGCGGGCAACGTTTTCCTCCCGCAGCCAGGAGCGTCTCCTCCCATCGGCGTTGGGTTATATAGAGGTGCTCGAACGAGCGCCGGAGATTTGGATCTGGCAAGGAAGAGAAGAGCGCTTGTGCTTTGTCTCGTTCCTCCGCACCGAGCGCAATAGGCTTTCGCGCCGGGGTACGCTGGAATTGGCCAGGGACAAAACGGATTTCCCGCAGGATCGGTTTGCCAAAGAGGTCGTTCAGCCGCGTACTATAGCGTTCCTTGAGGAAGGAGAGTTCCTGGGCTATGGAAGGGGAAGCAACTTCGATAGTGAGTATCCCGTGTGTAAATCGGACAGCACGTGTGAGAGGCCGGAGTTGATTGCCGATAACTTGATCCCAGAGGAGAAGGATTTGTTGATGGCTAAACTCCTTACCCAAGTTGTATTTCCCCAGTATTTCTCGAACCCACTTCATCTTTTCTGCCTTGTTCCTTCAAGCCTAGTAGTAGTAGTTGCGCCCCTGTCGCTTGTGGAAAAAGCTCTGTATACGGAGCAGATCAGCCTCCGCGCTGTGGAAAAGGTTGTGGAAAAGGTGTTGATAGCGGTGGAAAACCGTTCATATGGGCGGTGGATAAAGTTTGAGCTTTTTTCGCACAGGTCTTTTCCACAGTCAAACGTGCTTTTGCACCCCTTTTCAGTCCCTTTTCCACAGAGTTTTCCACAAGCATGTTTTACGTCCTCTTTTCTAAAAACCCGTTCAGGAACGGTTTTTTCGCCTATGTAGCCGTGGTAAAACGGGCTGCAAGGCTCTCCTGGATCTCTTTGAGCTCAGCGTGGAGGAGTGGGGCCTCCTTGATGAGCGCCTTTACCTTCATGCAGGAGTGCATGATTGTTGTGTGGTCGCGGTTCCCGAAATGCTTTCCTATAGCGGGGAAGGAACTATTTGTCATCTCGCGCGCCAGGTAGATCGCAATGTGGCGTGCTTGGGCGATCTCCTTCTTTCGGCTTGAGCCTTCGATATCGTGACGCTTCAGGTGATAGAGGTCAGCGATCTCTTCCTTGATGTGCACTATCGTCAGTTTTTCGCGTTTCCCCTCTTCGGGGAGCATCCCCTCGAGGTTCTCGGGCGTGAGATCCTCTCCCTCTAGCTCAGCGTAGGCGATTGCCTTCACGAGAGCTCCTTCCAGGGCACGCACGTTGGAGGAGATACGCCTGGCGATCAGTTCCAGGATATTGTCCTCCACCGTGAGCCCCCGATGGCTCGCCTTCTCGCGCAGGATGGCGATGCGCGTCTCGAGGTCGGGAGGCTGGATGTCGGCGACAAGTCCCCAGCGGAAACGAGAGACGAGCCGGTCCTGCAATCCAGAGAGGTTCTCCGGGGAGCGATCGCTCGAAAGGACGATCTGTTTTTCGCTCCCATAGAGTTCGTTGAACGTGTGAAAGAGCTCCTCCTGGGTCGCTTCCTTTCCCTCCAGGAACTGGACGTCATCGATCAGTAACAGGTCGATGAGCCGATACTTCTCGCGAAACGCGGCGGTGGTGTTATTGCGGATAGCGCTGATGAGTTCGATGGCGAACCGTTCCGAGGTGGTGTAGACCACGGTCTTGGAGAGGTCGGAGGCGATGATGAAGTTGCCGATCGCCTGTAGGAGATGTGTCTTTCCGAGACCGACGCTTCCGTATATGAAGAGCGGGTTATACGCCTTTCCAGGAGCCTCGGCAACGGCCATCGACGCGGCATAGGCAAGGTGGTTGTTCTTCCCCCGAACGAACCAATCGAAGGTGTAGTCCGGATTTAGTGGGAGGGTGCTGTTCAGTTGGCCCGTCGGTCGCTCTGTGCGGCTTAGTACGGGAGGATCTCCTTCGCTCTTCTCTCCCTGTACCACCTGCAAGTGTAGGTGGACCTCCTGCGAGCAGGCTTCGGAGGCAAGCTTCTCCACGAGAGCCTGGTAGCGACGCGCGATCCCTCCCTTGGTGAAACTATCGGGGACAGCGACTACCAGGGATTGATCCTCTAACTTGAGGGGATCTGTCTTTGAAAACCACGTTTCAAAGCTTGCGCTTGAGATCTCCTTCTGGAGACCTGATAGGACTCTTTCCCAGATTTCTATAGGATTTTGGCTCATTGGGTTCCCTTTGTCATGGCTCTCTTCAGGATAGCGGATAGGGGGTCTTTCGGTCAAGGGAAAAAATGGTGCCGAGGCCCAGACTCGAACTGGGGACACCAGCCTTTTCAGGGCTGTGCTCTACCGACTGAGCTACCTCGGCATGAAACAGCGGAGCCGACCGGATTTGAACCGGCGATCTCTGGAGTGACAATCCAGCGTCCTAGACCAGACTAGACCACGGCTCCGTATGTAACATTTGGGCGAGACAGGACTCGAACCTGTGACCTTCCGGATGTAAGCCGGATGCTCTCCCAACTGAGCTACTCGCCCATTATAGTTGGTGATTAAGCTCGCTGCAAACGGGACTTTTCTTGTGTCCCCAAGGGGATTTGAACCCCTGCCGCCGGGATGAAAACCCGGTATCCTAGGCCGCTAGATGATGGGGACAAGCATCGATTTCGCATTATAAAGGGCGTTTCAGCGGGTTTCAATCAGGGTGGGTCGTGCTGGATTCGAACCAGCGACTCCCTGATTAAAAGTCAGGTGCTCTAACCCCTGAGCTAACGACCCGCGTAGACGGTGTAAGAAACTGTGGGTGGTACAGGATTCGAACCTGTGACCGACGGATTAAGAGTCCGTTGCTCTGCCAGCTGAGCTAACCACCCGCACTCGCAACCATCATGTTACGGAATGGAAAATCGGCTGTCAAGAAAGAGAGTTCGCCGGAAGGACTCGCTATTCCGGTGTATCCTCCTCCTTTGGAGATCGCTCGGCAATGAGCGGTTCGGCTTCCTTGAGCACGGCCATCAGCTTCGGGTAAAGTTCCACCGGTATCGCAATCCCCTTACGGGTCGGTTTCCACTCGCCATCATCGGTCTCATAGAAATTGCGGATGTCGAGGTAGTCGCGATCCCGAAAACGCGATAGCCGAACGTGAATCTGGCTCCCCATACCCTTATCGATTGCTTTGATCAGTTTCTCGTCCTGATTTTCAACTGGTTTTTCCATGGTTCCTCCTTCTCCCAATCCGTATCCTTGCGCATAACAGTTGATACGGTATTATACACCAATAGTGGGGCGGAACAAGAAGAATAGCTCTTGCTGGACTACCTTCGAACTCCGCAAACCGATCCTCATAATCTGGATTGGCTACACCTCCACGAGAGTATTACATCGCGATAGGTCCAGCGCAAGTAGCATGTATACTTAGCACAATTGAGCCGAGAATCGACAAATGAGGATTCTTGATATGTTGCTTTCTCAAATCGCTATCGCTTCTTGAAGAAAGGATTCGAGAGCGCTTTCCACCCCAGGCACCAAAAGGAACCTTGTGTTACGGGGCCGATGTAACACAAGCGCTGGAACAGCACTTTGTCAAGGGAAGCACCCCCGGAGCCTTGACTTTTCTGCTCTTCGCAGGTTTTCAAGACCTAGTAGGTATCAGTGCAAACTTGATATATCCCCTGCCGTAGAGCGAAGATACCTCACAAAGGTGAGGCACTACGAATGCCAATTACTGCTATGCTGTCTTCGCTGATCTTGGCCGCGGCGGTTGTCACAATCTGGGCTGAATACCGCGGTTCTCGCCTCATTGTCTATTGCTTCAAACCGCTTACCACGGGGCTGATCCTTCTTCTCGCACTACGTCCAAGTACCCCGCGATTGCCGCCTTACCAATACGCGGTCGTCGCGGGTCTTGTGTGCTCTCTTGTTGGGGATGTGGTTCTGATGCTGCCCAAACGGAGACTGTTCCCAGGGTTGGTGAGTTTCTTAATGGCTCACATGGCCTACATAGTGGCATTCTCTTGGCGCGCGCGCCTCAGCGCTTCTCCCTTGCTGGTGACTCCCTTCTTCGTATTTCTGGTGGTTGTGTCTGTGATCCTTCTTCCCCATCTTGGAAGAATGAAAGTCCCCGTGATCGCGTATGAACTTGTGATTCTCGCAATGGCTTGGAGGGCTCTGGAGCGATGGCTTCAAGTGGAGAGTATTTCAGCATTCCTAGCTTTCCTTGGGGCGCTGATGTTCGTTTTCTCGGATTCGCTCCACGGAATAAGGGAGTTTGTTCGCAAGTTTAGAATCGCTCAAGCCTTGATTCTGGGCACGTACTTCTGCGCTCAGTGGCTAATAGCTCTGTCGGTTTAGTCTCCACCTGAGTTCGGCCGCCTGAACGATCTGCGGGACAATATCATCCCACCCCAAGGGCATGAGATGCACCCCCTGGCGCATGTTCTTCATCTCTTGCGCCAGGTTGGCTGCAATCTCGACTGAGACCTTCTTGGAGTCCTCTGTCTCCCTATCTCCTTGCCGCAGAGACCTATTTCACTGTAACCTAGTGATCCCCTGTGGAGATCACGCAGCTACAAAAGGACTCTCCCGCTGCGAGACTTTCCAAGGCCCATTAAGAATAACAAGATTCATTGCTGTTTCCCTTCAGGTGTCTTTTGCAGGTGTAACGTCTCAGGCATCCCTATCAGCAGTGGAAGTCTGATAAAGAGGTCAAGGCCAATAACAGTCAAAAACACATATTGTGGACCGATGTTATCCCAGATAATTCCTGCCAAATAAGCCCCGCCAGCAGCGAGCATCAATCTGCAGAACCGCAGTATCCCCAACCACCTACCCATTTGCTCTGGCGGAACTAGCTCAAAAGCCATTGCTCCTGCGACTACTCCAGATACAAAGTAAAAACCCTGTAAAACGCCAGCCAATACTAGAAAACCCGAACTTGGTGCCCAGATCAGGATCAAACTGGAAACCCAGATAAGGGGTATCGTGAAGTAGAGAACCTTCTTCCGGCCAATTCTGTCAGCCAACCTGCCCGCAGGGATTCCAAGTAGAAGCGGCGCTAGTGCAAAGCCAGTGACCATCGCCCCCAGTATGTATTGATCCGCTCCTTTCACCTCATGCGCGAAGGGCTGAGTAAATGGTAGAAGCATCCCTAATGGCAAAGAGCCTATAGCGGAAATAACGAGCCATCGCTTTAAGTTCCGTCCCTGCTTGAATACTTCTCTAATTCCTTTGAAAAAGCTCAACCCGGCATCACCGGTTTTTTTCCAGCTGCGATTAGATAGTTGAGTAAATATAAGGAGAAATGTCGCAGTGGTGCCCGCGAGGCAAAGAAAGAACAGGGGTCTAATACCCCCAACGGTTACACCCCCGAATGCCCCGACCAGCAAGGCTCCAAGCATAGGGGCTACAATACTCAATAGGCCCAAAGCGAAAGTCTCACATAGACTCATGCCGGTAGCGCGATCTTTGTTAGCGAGTGAATTCGCACAAATCACACTGCAACTGTGGCCGGTCCCCGCGTTTCCCAGCCAATACGCAGCCATGGCAACAATAATGATTACCCACCCTTGAGCTAGTCCGTAAACCAGATATGAAATAGCGAGTAAAACAATACCCGCAAGATAAATCTTCTTAACACCAGTTTTGTCAATCAGCCATCCGATGAACGGACCCACCAAGCCTGCTACAGCCATTCCAGCGCTGTTAACAATCCCCAACTGGGTGGCAGTAGCCCCCAGAGCAATGGTATAAACGGACAAATATGGGAATATCAGTTGGTAAAAGAATGTAGCCGTGGACGACCGCCCTACTGTTACCTTCCAGTCACGCGGTTGCCTTCTTAAGAACCCAATCCCTTTTGCAATAGTGCTAGTTGCTGTTTCAATTATCTGCATGAGCCTGTTATCTTCGGTAAATCCTATCCTAAAACAATGTTGCTATCGAGCAACTTACAAAGGGAAGAAAAGCGCGGTGTATTTGCAGATAACGGTTCAGTTAGAAAAAGTCTCGCCGCGCGAGAAAACCAACAAAAGTGGAACCGTGTTAAAGTGAGACACCAGTATCCCTGAAGACCCGCAACATTCGATCGAGCTAATGGATAGGTGAGCAATTGCGGATATACCAACCGCGTGGCTGCTGCTGATACCTTTTGTGAGCTTTTGGTGGGCGTGGAAGTTCGGTGAGGGAGTAGAGAGAGTGACGCACGAACGCATGAGTACAGGAGTCGCGTTCCTGTTGCTTTGTTTACTCGGCAATATCGGTGCGATGATTATCCAGAGCGAGCTAAACAAGGTAGCTACGTAGTGAAGCTCCCCACCCCGGTATGATTTAGTGCGTGTGGTACGTGTGGTCGATTTACACCCCTTACTTAGTTCCGCGTTGGAGGACGTATCGGACTGGTACCGGATTGAATGCTGGCCGTCGAGGAAGCACGTGGTGGGCCTTGCTGGACTACCTTCGAACTCCGCAAACCAACCCTCATAATCTGGATTGGCTACACCTCCACGAGAGTATTACATCGCGATAGGTCCAGCGCAAGTAGTATGTGTACTTAGCACAACTAAGCCGAGAATCGACAAATGAGGGTTCTTGATATGTTGCTTTCTCAAATCGCTATCGCTTCTTGACAAAAGGATTCAGGAACGCTCTCCAGCCCATGCATCAACAGGAACCTTGTGTTGCAGTTTTATCTAAGACTGTGCGTTTGGTATCACATTAACAGAGTAATTAAGAGAGTGAAGTACTGTGATATCAGTAGTGAACAGCCCCGAGTTAGGCCACCCCTTACAAGGATCTCCCTGTTCTCCCCCTGCTACATATCTTCAATTTCAGCAATAGCTCCCACGTAGTAGGCCTTGAGATCCTCAGGCGGGGTAAAACCAACTGCACTCTCGATGACTTCCCGATGCATCATGTCATTCTTTACTTCTTCAACGTCAATCTCCACAATGGCAAGGTGTTCAGCTATGTCCATCTGTTTCTTGATCACTCTGGCACGGCCCCGAATGCTCACCGCGATATTCGGCGGTGCCAGCAAGGCCACGCTCACCCGCCCATCACCACACAGATTGGCGTAGGTGTCGTGGTAGTTTGCGCAGGCCAACCGTAGCAATCGGGGTGTGGCGGCACGCAGACTCCCAAAGGGTGCCATGCGGGGTGTTCCATCTGGGTCAACCGTTGCCACAATCGTGACCGGCCTGATTGCTCTATTGGGCTTGCGCAACATCGTAAATACTTCCTGTGGGAGCTCTGGTGCTCTGCGCCAGCGCGCTTTCTCTTGCGATCCTTGAGTTTTGCTCATTGGTTCACCTCCTTGGTGAACCTGATCGTCTTTGCTAGTTTTTCCACCAACTTCGTTTTGTTCATGCTCTACTCCCTCTGTAATTAGAGAATGTAGAGCAGTATAGCGGTTGGAGGAATGCTTACTAAGAAAACAGCGGGCAGATTAAGCATCGAAAGAAGCCTTTCGTTGCGGGGCCGATGTAACACAATTACCAGTATGTTACATCGCCGTACTCCCTTTGGCGGCTGACGAGCTGGTCCTGTTAGAGCATCAGAAGAGTTCTGTTATTGCGGAAGAAGCGTCGGTAGACGAGCTCTGAGTTCGAATCCCCTGGTCTGGAAGCTCAAAAATTATACCTGGAACGCGTTGGTTGGCTCTTTCGTGGTGATCAATGCGCGTTGTCTCTCTTCTTGCCGTAATCGGCACAGCTGAGCAGAGCCATTGACGGAGCCACTCCTATCTTTGATGAAATTGCCCATGATGCCCAGATTACGGTAGAGTCTCGCGAGAGCAACTGGGGGTGTGGCTTTGGGACTTCGAGAGCTGTTAGCAGATGATCCTCTTAGCAGGGCCGTTCGTCAGGTGCGTCAATGGGCTGGGCATGACCGCTTTCGGCAGCTCATTCCGAATCTATCCGATCAGTGGGCAGCCGCCCTCTCGCGTTTCGCCGGAACGACACCGCTTGCCTTCTGGGATGATCCAAGCGTGGAATGCGCCATCTCAATACTTGAGGAGAATCCCACCAGAACGTGTAATGCGATTCGCGAGCGAGGGAGCTTGTTTGACCTGGGGCTTGCGAACCTTCTTGTTCTTACAGAAGCCGATTCCCGACAAAAGGCTCTCCCAATGGGGGACGGGCGGAAAGTCGTGGAGCTGGCGGTCGTCTTCCATCCGGAGTACTTGAGGAAGTGTGAACACGTATTCGGAAACTTGCTGTCTGTCTACTGGTCGGTCAGGAAGCGTGGGGACGTCTCAGGCCGCTATGTCGTGAAGAACGCGATATCCCTGTTCGAGAGGTCGTCCGAAGCGGTCCTGGTTCGCGGGTACGTAGACGAGATTCGGAACGCAATAGCGCACGGCAAGGTGTGCTTCACGGCTGCCGGCACACGGTATGGGGCTCATGCTAGAAGTCCAGTGCTTCTTCCTGATGAGTTCCTTGCCTCGTTCGACTTCGTATGGCGTTCATCGCTAGCGCTCGCGCTGGGAGTCTTGCTGTTCTTGGCCCGGAATGATGGCGTTCTTGCGAATGCGAATGTCACGACTCCGCCATCCGTCTGCGGCATTCTCGCATCGGGGGCAGTGGAGCGCCCCGGTCTTCGCGTTATAGGTGCCTTCGCGTCCGAGGTTCCGAAGATAGGGCGGCAGCTGAATGTTGTCATTGAGAACTCGTTCAAAGCACGCGCGATGGTGATCCTGGATGCGCTACGCCTTACAAGACGTCTTCAAGAGGCAGGGGCGACCGGCTTTTCGCGCTTCTTGGTTGAGTCGCATCATCCATGGGGAACTCCATCTCTGGTTTCGGTTTCTCCATCAAGGCTGCAGCGACTCATCGATGAGCATGCATCTGTCGATCGCCTCATGGAGTCCTTGATAGATACGCCGATGGTGTGGGAGGACGAATCTCAGTTCGCTACTCGCTGCAAGGCATATCCACTGATAGCACGGTCTCAACTCCGCGCAGCTTTCATGTCCGTCAGACGTAGTCTTCGACCGGTGGGGCAGTTGGGAGTCGTCGTGAAGCACATCCGGAATGCAAGTGTCCGCCCGACTGCGCGGGTCGAGGTTGTGCTAGTTCTGGAGGAGCCGGATCGTGATGTGACATCCGAGGAACTGGATGCTGTGTTGCTGTCTTTCTGTCGCAGGTGCTCCCGCCGCTTGGTCAAGGACAACCCAGGCCGTTTCACCACTCGGCGGTGCACGAGACGGCTTCCATCGTACGTGTGGATTCGGCTGTACCGAAACGATGGCGCTCTCCGTTGGCTTGGACGCGACAGCGTGAAGGAAGGCAACTTACTGGCTGCAGCGGAAAGGATCAGAGGGAAGGATAACAAGCCACTACTTGTGCGAGATCCCGAGAAGATCGTATCCGGTGTACGCATTCGCTACTCACACGACCCGAGAGGCGACATGATTCTCGAAGAAGTAGTCAGGAGCGCAATCACTGGGCAGCGCAGTCCCTAGCCATTCCGTGCTGTGTGTTTTTCGTGCCAGATGCGACGGCTCTGCAGGTGCAATCAGCGTGGGGACGAGTGTCCACAGATATCGTTTGGAGCCTGGGGGACTGAATGTAGAACGGGGATGCTATCTACCTTGTGATGGGGGCTGGTCATGCACATTGTCCTTGTTGCTTTCGCTCATCGAAGGGTAGAAGCATGCTACACCTTGCCAAGTTTGCGCTGTTGGTTCACGATGCATAGTGGTCTCTCTTGACGACTGTACGCCAAGAAGAGGACGTTCCATCGTAGATCTCGCCCGTATAGCGCATCTCAGACAACAACAGGAGCTGCAAAGCAAACTGTGCGGCTTGCAGATGCCGAAGTGCAGCCTGAGGATTGGCGCCGAGCTTCTCCGGCAGGATGCCGAAGTGGGCAACGCCGTTTCGTGCGTCCTTGAGTACATCCAGATCAAGTCCTATTACTGCTAGCCCCACGTCCCGAGAAAGGAAGAGCGTCTCCAATTGCTGTCGCAACTTTGGCCAATTGAAGAGCGAGCTGATTCTGCTGCCCCAGAAGCCTCCGTCATCGATCCCTTCGTCCTTGTGCCACTCTCTATAGGTAGCAAGGAGGTTTTTGCGCAGCCGTGCCCGCCCGTCATCTAGCTTCGGCTCTTCTACCCACGTATTGGCCAGGGACTCCAGTGCTTGCATCATGTACAACAGGCGAATGTCCAGGTATCCAGCAGTTGACATGTTCAGGTACGATAACACACGCGTTACCAGTGATTTCTTGTCACTTGACCAGGCTGCCCACTCTACAGATGAGGTCTTGATGAAATCCTCCAAGTACCACGCTGGTATGAGCGTGCCCGGTCCTACTTCATCACCTTTCGCTTGCCTCCAGATCTCGACACGTTCTCCGGACTGCCAGTCAACAATCTGCCGGTGTACCGTCACACCTTCGCCACTGGCAAGTGTCAGAAGCCGCGTTGCGCCGTATGCCCTCTCGAAGCATCCATCGACAGTGATTCCTTCTGGCAAAGACGACAAGACCAGTGCTTTTCCCTCGAGTGATCGACCCATTGCGCGGGCTTGCTGCCGTGTATGCTCGGTCCAAGCTTGTGCATCCTGGATGGCCAGCTTGCAGTCATCGAATTCCACTCGACAGTTCGTCCCGTAGTACATGCCGACAAGTGGGTAGGTTGCTGAGCGAATCGAACCGGTACCGCGTTTCCCGATCTCGATTGCCTGGAGTGGGAGTAGGACGATAACAGGAGATGTGGAGGCGCACATGAGTCGATCCGCTGTTAGTGGGCGATCATCCGCAAGCGTTCCGCTGAGTCTCCAGAGCTTGACGGTTGCAAGACTGAAAGTCTGCGCGTCTTCGTGGGTAACCTGGACTGTGATCTCGAAGTGCCAATGGAACCTTCGAAGTGTGAACTGAACGGTGAAGACATGACAGGAGTCCTCAGATTCCAGAACTCCCCTCCCCTCATAGGACTCCTGGATGCTCAACATGTCTCCTCTGTACCTCCGATCTTAAGTCTTGTCTATTCCCCTATGTACTAATTATACTATCTACTCACCCCTGTTCTCTTCACCTTCATTGAGTATTGTGGTCGGAGCAAAGTCGCGCCCTTTGGGCCATTGCTGCGACGTCTAGCTGAGGACTGCTTTGCAGACTGGGCATGTGTAATGCCCGCCGATTCTGGACACCCTTATCTTCTGCCCCTTCGTGTCGTAGCACGCTGAGCAGTAGAGACCGTCACCGTTTTTGAACTTGTAGCATCCAAACTTGAATTCAACTGGTTCTTCTCGCTCGCCCAGCTGTTCCTCCTTGAGGAGTCTATTCTCCTCCAGCAAACCGGCTACCTGCTCTTTCAACTCGGCCATTGCCAGTTTCGCATCTGCTAGTTCATTTGAGAGGTCAGCAAGCAAGTTCCGCATTTCCGCCTGGTTGACCTTCTTCGTAATCTCTCTCAGCTTGGAAACAAGGGCAATAGCATTGTTCACCGAAGATGCAACGTCCATTTCCTTCTCCCTTCTCCAAACTTGGATTCAACTGAACTGTCAAGGGTGTCTTCGTGCAGAAGAATACTGGGAACGGTGTTCGGAATCCAAGGGTCTTTCTCGGCCGATGGTTGAGGCAGTCCATCGTGTGCTGGATTTCTTCCCTGGAAACAACTGTCAGCCCGCGTCCCTTCGGAAAGTACTGACGGATCAACCCGTTTGTGTTCTCGTTTACCCCACGCTCCTATGACGAGTACGAATGGGCAAAGTAGATCTCCGCGCCTAGCGTCTTGGTGATCTGCTTATACTCGGCCAGTTCCTTTCTGTTGTCATATGTCAACCTGTATACCCGGTCCTTGAGTGGGGTGAGGCTGGCAACAGTGGCTGCATGTACGGGTTTGCTGACTATAACAGGAGTTCTAATCCTCTATAAAGCCTATACGACTGTAGGAAGAGCTTTCGTTCTGTCTACATTCTGGTAGTATGGAGCTTGGGAGACTGAATGTAGAACGTGTTCGTTATCTGCCTCGTCGTGGTGAGATACGTCTCGATACGGCAGATCGCACCGCCCTAATGCTGCGTTGGGATCAAGCAATAAACTAACCCGCCGCAAGCGGACGGGGTAGTTTATTGCTCTGTCAGGGAGGGCACGCTACCCGGACAGCGCTGCAGGAGCCGGTGTATTATCTCTACCATGGAACTACTAGTCGATCATAGCGAGAGTTTATGCGTGTCCAGGAGATCCGATGACACGATATGTCCATTCGCTAAATACTTCTGCTCGCACCTTCTTCCGCAAACCCGAGACTTCCGGTTGCACATTGGGCGAGTCCTGCGAGAGGCGCTGCACTACACGAAGGCGCCGGTATGCTTTCCGCTGCCCCCTCTCCGAATGAGTAGGGCTGTCATGGACAGGTGGCCGCTTCGGAAGGGGGAGCCTCCACCGGTTTTGGACGTTAACTGCCTCACGTTGATTGGCAGACGAACAGTGCTCGTGTTCGCTCCGCCCGGAACCGGGAAAACGACCGCAGTGCGCGAACTGCTCACGACCAGGCATAGCAAGCGGGGTCCGTCACTTCGAGCGGCAGCTCATCTCCCACCAGCCGACGACCCCAGTGGCTCCCGCCAGCAGTGGCTGCTTAACAGCGACATTGGATGGTTAACGGTCGTTGACGGACGACTTAAGCTGTTTCGCCCAGAGCATGAGATCCTCGTTTGGTTGTGGGATATTGCACGCCAGACCGAGCGGAGAGCTATCTCGAAAACCGCCTACGATCGGGATCAAGCCCTCCCCCCGGAAAGAAGATGGCAACTAGGAATCCTCAAGAGCCTGGAAGTTGACAGAGATCGCGAACTGCTGAGTCCGAATGTCGAGGCGGTAATCGACAGTGTCTTGATCGTTAGGCGCGAAGCACGGAGAACCCATCTCTCAACTCTGTCGAATGCAACCACCCCCACTGCACTCCTGGCTCTGCTCGATGAGATGCAGAGTAGCTGCGAGATTCCTAGCCGGTTCTGGCAACGGAGCCGTGAGGAGACGATGATGCGAGCCCAAGCGATACTTCGAAGCACTGATTCACTTCCCCCTGTGCACAAACTTGGGGTGAGTTTGAGTGACAGTATCTCGGCGGCTCTCTGCAAGGCTCTTCTCGAAGTCGGGTTCTAGTCCAGTTAATGCGGCGCGCCAAAAGGCGGGGGAATGCCGTCCATGGATGCCAGCGTCTCTGTGAGTGTTTCTAGCGCGCCAGCCGGTTCCTTCCTCTCGTATCGGATGACACGGTACATGCGAATGTCGAACGGAAGTACGTCAAGAAACCGCTCCCCCTCATCGACTGTACAAAGTATACAGGCTGGCTTGGCCATCGCGTGCGCAATCCCAAGCTCATACATCACATTTGGGTTAAGTCCTGTTATATCGGCGATGACAACTCTAGCCCCTCGAATGGATCTCCAGATGTCGTGGATGATATAGTCGGTCCCAATCAGAGCGTCTACACGGATCGGATCAAGCTGCGCCGCCCGGATTGCCGGGGCAATCAGCTCTCTATAGACCGGATCGAAGTCCTCCGAGAACGGCATGGCTATGAAACAGGTCGGGGCGAAGACTTGTGCGAGCAACCGCGCGACCGCATCGGCTAAGACATCTGGGGTATGGAGTCCACGAAGCAACAGCTCTCTCTCGACGCTGCTCTTGCCGATACTGAATGTCTCGACGATCTCCGCCTCGTACTTTTCCCAGGCTACCTGGGAAGCTCCACCTGTGCAAGGTATGGGAAGAAGAGGGTGCTTCATCGCCATGGCGAGTTCGAGCACGATGTTGAGACCATCAAGCCCTTCGACCGTTACAACTGCATCTGCAAGGCAAACCAGGTCGAATCTCCTCAACTCTGGTGTTCGACGCTTCGATACACTCACGAATCCCAAATTGTGGAGAGAGTGGCTTGAAGTCTGTGGATGCAGCGTCAGCACATGGTCGCGCGGTTCCCGGCCCGTCTTGCCTCCGGCCTCAATTGCACCCTGACACGCAAAGAAGTCCACTGCTGTCGGTTCTCTGTCTGTACCAGCTGAAAGCGCCCCCCCGTTAAGCAGGATCCAGTCACGATTTGCGCCGATCCGACGTCCTATTGCCTTCGCGAGCCGTTGCTTGGCTGCTGCGTCCGTCTGCAGAACCTTGCTTCCGGCAACTGTAATTGTCTTCATTCGCTCTCCTCGTTTACCCTAGACCATAGCCACTCGCCGACATCGCCCGTGGTGAGCTGGATACAGCCTGAGCCTGACTTGTCTCGCACTGCTCTGAAGTCCCGGTTGATCGCAAACACTAGACTGCAGACTTCTATCCGCAGGTTGATTCCCAGTCGCTTCGCTACGTCCATTGTGGCGACGCAACCGTAGAGTGATGCGAATACGCTGAACACAACAACCAATGAGCAACTCTGTAACAGATCGCTGTTCGCAGCAAGGATGGCGGATGCAGTAAGTCCCGTGACAAGTCCGGCGTCCACAATCGCGACTGTGCTAGGCCGGAACTTGGATACATTCCTCTGAAGCCGGATCGGACTGAGAGCCACAACTGCTTGCGAGGCAAACCGCTTTGTCTCCACCTCCACAAATGAAGCTGCGTAACCTTCCTCGCTCAGCGCCTCCAGCCTGTCGAAGACGTATCTACCAGAGCGCAACGGAACGATGGCAATGTCGATTTGATCGGGGTTCAGCTTACGTCGCGCCGCAAGATACTCACGTACTAGAGTCTGAAAGGCCTCCCTGTACTTGCAAGAGTTTTCTCCTCCGGGTCTGCTGGCCGTGGCCAGGCTTGATATCTCGTCCGTCGCCTTTCGAACTGCCGTCGAGACATCGTCACACTGATCGAGAGCCACGAACTCGGGCGACGAACATAGCATCTGGACTGAGGGCCTGTCCTGCGTTGCGATTGAGGACCCCGCCATGCACATCAGTTCTGCTGCTGAGAACCGGACCAGGAGCTTCGGCGTGTACACGAAGAACTCCGCTTCGATTACGCTCTGCACTTCGTGTGTTTGATCCGAGAGGGATGCCACATGCGGAACTCCATACAACGCGTGCTTCAAGCGAAATGATTGCACGTACTCGCTCCACGATGGAGGTGCCTCCCCTGCCTTACACATAGGGATTATTATAGAGCACAGCGAAAGGCTTAGTCAACAGTAATACGGAGTTGTTCATAACTCCGACGATGGATAAGCACCGGCGGCATACATCCCGCGCCGCCTGTCCACCCGCGACTTCTGCAGTTTGGAGCCTAGGGGACTCGAACTGCCGCAACCAAAGAAGGCCTCTTTGCCAAAATAGATAAGATGACTGAAATACGCAATCATCCAAGAGAACCGGGATTCACTTCGTGGTGGGCCTGCCTGGACTCGAACCAGGGACCTCCCGCTTATCAGGCGAGCGCTCTAACCAGCTGAGCTACAGACCCAGTCATCGGCGTTATGGTAGCCTTGGCGATAGGAGTTGTCAAGGAATAATTCGGAGGGAAGAGGGATGGGGAGCGCGTTCTATACCTCAAGTGCCTCCATAGCTGCCTCGTGCAGACCATCGACCAGCTCATCCAGGTCCCCTTCGAGGATCTCTTTAAGGTGATACAGAGTAAGCCCGATACGGTGGTCGGTTACGCGGTTCTGCGGGAAGTTGTAGGTGCGAATCTTCTCGCTGCGATCGCCGGAACCAATCTGCTTCTTTCGTGTGGCTGATAACTTCTCTTCCTGTTCCTTTTCTATCTGGTCCTTAAGCCGGGAGCGTAGGACACGCATCGCCTGGGCCCTGTTCTTGTGCTGTGATTTCTCATCCTGGCAGCTCACAACGAGGCCGGTTGGGATGTGGGTGATTCGCACGGCAGAATCGGTTGTGTTCACGCTCTGCCCCCCGGGACCGGTGGAGCGGAAGGTGTCTATCTTGAGGTCGTTCGGATCGATCGTGATCTCAACCTCTTCCGCTTCGGGGAGAACGACAACCGTCGCGGTCGAGGTGTGGATCCGTCCGGAGGATTCCGTTTCCGGGACGCGCTGCACGCGATGCACTCCGGACTCGTAGCGGAAGCGGCCGTAAGCGTTCTTCCCCTCAATGGCAAAGATGACCTGCTTGAACCCGCCTAATGATGTAGGGTGGCTGTCGATAAGGGATGTCTTTAAGCTTTGTGCCTCGGCGTAGCGAACGTACATGCGAAAGAGGTCGGCGGCGAAGAGGCTCGATTCGTCCCCCCCTGCCCCGGCACGAATCTCCACGATGGCGGTCTTCTGATCGTTGGGATCGGGAGGGATGATGAGGTGGTGAAACTCGGTCTCTATCCTGACGAGCGCGTGGCGATCCGCCTCGAGTTCCTCCTCGATCTCGTTGCGCAGATCTTCCTCGCTCTTCCATAGCTCTTCCTCCTCTGCAATGGAAGAACGGAGTGCTTCCCACTTCTTCCCGGCCTGTATGATCTGGCGCAGGTGGGCGTAGCGCTGGGTGAGGTCGCGGTAGGAGGGGCTGGCGATCACAGCTGGATCGCTCATCTGCTGTTCGAGGTTGGCGTATTCCTCTCTCGACCGCGCAAGCTGTTCTGCGATTCCCGTCTTAGTCATTTCGTTGGGAAAATAAGGGATGGGAGCGGGGATTTCAACCCAAGCGATTTTGATCCAAGGGATTCTTAACCCAAATAGGAAGCGATTTGCTGGCGCAGTAGGGCGTTCTCTTGGCGTAGCCGGGTGCTCTCCCTCTCCTTCTCGGCGATGCGAGTGCGGAGCTCGCGTACGAGGGTGTTCTTCTCGATCCTCTCTTGTTCGGCGAGGACCTCGACCACCCGTCGCAGGTACTTCACCTGCTCTGCGAGGACACGTTCGAGATCGCAGGCAAAGTCGATCTCGTTGAGCGAGACCTGTGCGAGAAGCTTATCCATGAATCCATCCGTCTCCATGTATCGATTTTCGCGGGGTAGTGGCCGAGATTCGAGGACAGATGGCCATAAACAGAGGGAACCTCCCGATCTCTCGACGGGAGGAATGTGATGTAGGACACATTTAAGCCTGTTTCGTAAACCTTCCTTACTGCTTGTCTTCAAGATCGAACCCTGGTTTCAAGCATTTTACCGCAGAGGGCGCCGAGGAATTGAATGATTGAGTGATCGGAGGATCGGGAGATTGAAAAGATGAAAGATAATTTAGTAGAAAAAGATGGAAGGGCTACTGATGTAAGGAACCGTTCAATCACTCAATGGCTCAATCACTGAATGGTTCAATCATTCACTCACTCGCTCAATCACTCAATCCTGCTCCCCTCTCTGCGTGCTCCGTGTTCTCGGCGGTGAAAGCTTCTGTTTGGCCTCCGGCCTTGCTCCGTAACCCGCAAGGAGAAGAGATTTATGAAACAGCCTGTGCGATAGATCGCATTGCAGAGGCCTTCCTATGATTGTATCCTGAGCCGAGCTTTTTTGGTGCTCGCAAATGGTTAGCGATCGCCGTGTTTGAGTCAAGCGGGAGGGAATGTGGCCTATTACGGTGAGCTTGCGGCGTTGGGAACAGCAATATGTTGGTCCTTTACGTACGTGTTCTTTACGCTTGCCGTTCGCGAGATCGGTCCTGTGGCTCTGAACAGGCTTCGATTGGCCGTTGCGCTCCTCTTCTTGGTGAGCGCGCACCTGGTGGTACACCATACGCCGCTTCCGCTGCACGCCGAAGCGATCCGATGGGGGTGGCTCACATTATCGGGCATCATCGGCTTTGCTGTTGCTGATGCGCTGCTCTTCCGCGCTCTGTACTACCTTGGTGCTCACCGCTCGTCCTTGATGATGGCGCTCGTCCCGGTGATGAGCGCATTGCTCGCCTGGGGAATCTTTGCGGAGATCCTCAGTCCTCTTCAGATCAGCTCCATCTTCGTTACCCTCGCCGGGATACTCCTTGTGCTGTGGCGTAAACAGGCTGAAGACAGTTCGCAGATGGCGAAACGTTACCTTCTTGGATTGCTCTTCGCGCTTGGGGCGGCACTGGCCCAGTCCCTGCGCTACATCTTGTCCAAACAGGGATTAAGCGGGGGATTCTCCGTCCTATCAACGAACCTAATGCAGATTTTGGCGGCCACGGTTGCCGTCTGGCTGTGGGCCCTTATCCGTGGACAAGTTCGCGATACCATCAACGCCTTCCGCAGAAGACGCGCTCGCTGGACGCTAGTTGGGGGAGCGTTTACCGGACCGTTCCTCGGGGTTACCCTGTCGCTCGTCGCACTCGGTAACGCTCCGGTGGGTATCGTCTCTACACTAATGGCTCTCCCACCGGTTTTTTTACTCCCTCTCTCCGCGCGCGTATTCAAAGAGCCGATTCGCAGACGCGCTATCTACGGTACGATATTAGCGATAGCTGGAGTTGCCCTGTTGTTCCTCGTGTGATCCTAGCGAGCGCTTGACAAGCGGGAGGGCGTCTTGTATATTTAGCATCCTAATGATTAGCAAGCTTATAGTTGTCAGGCAAAAAGATGTTTGATAAGAAACGTATGCCGGAACAGATGCGGATTGGGCAGCTACTGTTGCAGGTATGCCGGCTCACCGGTGACCGTCTGCGGGTGAAGATGGAGAAGATTGGAGTCCATCGCGCACAGGGGTTGGTGCTTCTGCAGTTGTGTCATCGCGATGGCGTCTCGCAACGGCAGATCATCCAAGCGCGGCACGTTAGTCCGGCAACGATGACGAACATGCTCCAGCGAATGGAACGCGATGGATGGATCACGCGCGAGCGCGATTCCGATGATCAGCGCATGGTGCGTGTCTACCTGACGGAGAAGGCGAAATCCCTTCGGAAGGAGGCGCAACAGACGTTCCGCGGGATGGAGGAAGAGCTCGCGTCTGTCTACACGGACGAAGAGAAAGAGATGTTCTGCCGGCTGTTGATGAAGCTGCACGATCGGTTCGCGCCGTTCGAGTCGCGTCATTGCCATGACCTGCCTTTCTTGCTGGATAATGAGGGAGAGGACAGAACATAAGATCCTTATAGCGTCTTTAGTGCACAGCAATAGGCTAGACAGGATAGAAGTGCGCGTAGCAAAGTAAGAAGGAGGACGCAATGAAAATGAAGAAGATCACGGGTTTGTTGGTGTTATTGAGTCTGATGGGGTTTGCCGTATCCGTGTTTGCACAGTCGGATCTAGAAGTCTTTCCTATTGGAACGACGACGATGCGCTACACCGTAACATCCGAAGATACGAGCGAGCCTCAGGTGCTCGAGCTTACCGTGACTGCGTATGGAGATGATCGCTACACCGTCAGAATGGTCACCGAACAGACGGGTAACGAAGATGAATTGGCCACAGGGTTTGGCTTCATGTTCGGAGCAGCAACTGTTTCTTCAGGCGGAGGACACGACGCCGATATGTCATCGCTCACGGCGCTAATGGATCAACGGGGCCGCCTACAGGAAGGCCAGGATTATCTGCTCCCCGGCGGCGGTTTATTCAAGAACATCGTCGGCGTGACCATTGCCGATGTCTGGTGCCTCCAAGGGTCATACATCGATTCGGATGATGAGAATGTTCGGATGACCGTGGCCTTTGCGCTTACCAATCCCGTCTACATTTCACCGTTGATCCGTGCCGAAGAGCTTCGAGACGGTGAATGGGTCGAAACCTTTTCTCTTGAGCTGGTTGAGTACACCGTGGTTGAAGGCGAGGGCTAAGCCATGCCGCTGATGAGCATGAAGGGCGTCACCAAGGACTACAAGCTAGGAAAGACCTTGGTTCGGGCGCTCCGTGGGCTAGACATGGAGATTGCGAAGGGCGAGGTTGTGGCCATCATGGGCCCTTCTGGGTCTGGAAAGTCCACACTGATGCACATTCTCGGTGCACTGGATGTTCCGACCAACGGTACGGCCATGATCGACGGCTCAGATCTGAAAGACCTGAAAGAAAGCCAACTGGTGACGTTTCGTGGCCAGAAGGTTGGATTTGTCTTCCAGACGTTCAATTTGGTTCAGACCTTGTCTGCCGTACAGAACGTCGAATTGCCGATGATCTTCCAAGGCATTGGAAAATCTGAGCGGATTCGAAAGGCGAAGGATCTGCTCACGCGAGTTGGGCTAGCCGATCGAATTCGACACAAACCAAACGAGCTTTCTGGTGGAGAGCGTCAACGGGTAGCTGTCGCTCGGTCGCTAGCCAATGATCCAGAGATCATCCTCGCGGATGAACCCACAGGGAACCTGGATACCGAGAGCGGACAGTCGATTCTCGAATTGCTGAAGCAGCTTAGCACCAAGGATGGGAAGACCGTCATTCTGGTCAGCCATGACCCAGAGGCAGCAGCAATAGCCGATCGGATTATTCGGCTTCGAGATGGCTGCGTCTCCTCTGACCAGCCCATGTCTGTAGGTGATGACCATGCGTAAGTTAAGCGATTTCTTCGGACTTGCACTACGAAGCATCATCCATCGCAGGATGCGTAGCTGGCTGACGGTCATTGGTGTCTTCATTGGGATCACGGCCGTCGTGGCCCTGATTTCAATCGGCTTGGGCTTTGACAAGACGATCAAGGAACAAGTGTCCGGCGTCTTTGGAGTCGATACGTTCGTCATCATGAATGAGGGCGCATTTATGGGTGGCCCACCAAGTGGAAATCATGGTGGTGGGGCAGAAGAGTACGCGCTTGACCTTGAGCTTCTTCGATCCATCGAAGGCGTGAAGGTTGCGGCCGCAGTTCGGAGCCGCACTGGATTTGTTCAAGGTCAGCCTGATGCAGATGGAGAGGTTCTTCAAGGATTCCTTCCCGTCTCCGGGTTGTCGACAGAGCTGATGACTGAATTTGAGTCGTTCACTGGCGAGCTTGAGGTTCTTCCTGGTGGCCGACTTTTCGAACCTGGCGATATTGAAGTTGCCGTTCTCGATTTTGAGATTTCGCAACGCCTTGGCGTTGACGTGGGCGACACGATTCTAGTAGCCGGCGACGGCGATGCGGAGCTAAATCTAACCATCATCGGAATTATGGCGCCTCCAGAAGAGGAGGAGGCCGAGGCCTCGGGTCCGGGGTTTGGGATGCAGTTCAGTGGAGGGTCCGACGGAGACACCATTAGCGTCCCATATGAGACGATGGATCTTCTCTGGGGACCGGCGGATGACGTGCTTGTAACTCTGGTGCGAACAGAGCCCGGTTATGATGTTGATGAGGTCGCTGATGCTGCCGAAGAAGCCTTGAATGCCCGCGGATCGGATATCTCGGCTGTCACATACACCGACATCAGTGATGCTATCGGAACGATGACATCGACCATCAGCGCGTTTCTTGCAGGCATTGCAGGGATCTCTCTTCTTGTTGGTGGCGTTGGCGTGATGAATACCATGTTCACATCGGTTCTCGAGCGAACTAAGGAAATCGGCGTCATGAAGGCCGTCGGCGCTAAGAATAGTCACGTCTGGACGATCTTCTTGATCGAATCTGGATTAATGGGGTTTGTGGGCGGTGTTGTGGGTACTGTACTTGGCCTGGGCCTCAGCATATTTGCATCTTCGCTCATCGGTAGGCTCTTCAGCATCGACATGGTTGTCGTGGCCAGCCCGATACTCATTGCTGCAACGTTGTTTGGATCGTTTGCCTTGGGAGCTTTTGCCGGCCTCTGGCCAGCGTGGCGAGCGGCGAAGCTCCCCGTAGTTGATGCCTTGCGCTACGAATAGACTTGAAACTTGCTGGATTCGGTGAGGCTCGCTCCCAACAGGCCAGCGAGCCCGCCTAAGACGAGTCCGAGAAGGAATCCGACCAGGCTTACCGTTAGAACCCGAGCCGGATCAACGCACCCTGAGGCAGCGTGGAGGAGAGTCTCGGGGTAGGTGATCGCCAAGAAGCGAAGGAGGTATATCGCAACGATTAAGAGAAGGCCTGCACTGATTCCGCACAGGACCCCAATGGCGACGATTGGGGGTTGAATCACCTGCTCTGCGGTCCCTGCTAGGCGCATCATCCGGATCTCCTCGGAGAAGGCCTTGAGCAACTCAGCGAACGCATAACGTGCTGCGATCAAGCTGCCAACGATGCTCAGAGCGAGACCGATCAGGAGGCCGATCTTTACTGGGGCTGAGAGGGAGTCCGCATGCCGAGTGGAGAGGGAATCAACACCTGCGATTCCATCGATCGCGGAGAGCGCATCGATCAACTCGGTGATCTTAGCCACACTGACTGCTTTGATCACTAAGAGTCCCTCCGCCTTTTCGAGCCCGAGCTCCTGCGGGTAGCGGTAGTTAATCTGTGAAACATCCTCCCACTCGCGGATCTTCAGGTAGAGATCGTTGATCTTTTGTTGGGAGAGCTGGGGCGAAAGATGGACAAATACCTCATCCGCGGAGAGGGACGGACCCGCATCATCAGGGGCGGGGGTTCCCAACAGGAAGAAGCTCGAAAAGAGAGCTCCCGAAGAGAAGATGAGGAGAATGAGAACGATAAAGAGAGTGCCGCTTCGGGAGCCAATCACTCTCAGAAGATTGCCCAACAAAAACCAGAACTGAGTCATCCTTCTTTCACCTTCCCGTCCAGCAGCTGCACGACACGGTATTTTTCAATCAAGGAAGGAAGCGGGTTGCGGGTAGTAACGAGAATGGTGAACCCCCGCAGATGGATCTCCTCCAACAGGGAGCAGACTTTGGACCGATCATCGGCACTCAGCTCCTCGAACGGGTCGTCGAACAAGAGGAGGAGCGGGTCGTTGCAGATTGCAACGGCAAAGGCCAGCCGGACCCGATCGATCGGTTCGATCTCTGTTGCGGACGCGGCAAGCTTCCTGGTTAATGAGACCATTTCCAGAGCGGCGAGCGCCTTTTCCTCGGCCTGCTCGCGAAAATCACCCAGGGTGCGTAGCTTGAATATCACGTTATCGAGGACGGTCTTCGGGAGTGGACTGAACCGCTGGGGGATGAACCCGATCTGGCGACGCAGCTGAAACGCCTTCTTGCGGCTCAGTCGCGCGATATTGCGTCCGTGGACGAGGATCTGCCCATTCTGCGGAGGGATCTGCGTTGCTACGAGGCCGAGGAGGATCGTCTTCCCTGCGGCTGCCGGCCCGGTGAGAAAGACTAGCTCTCCACGATCTACACGGAGGTGCACGTCGTCCAACACCTTGATCCCGTCCTCGCTCAAGAACTGAAGCTCGGAGAGCTGGATCATCACGGACATCGCGCAATCACGAACCTTTCCTTGCCGGCAATATCTCGTTCCATCCTCGCCTCCACCAAGCCAGCCGCGTCCATCCGTTCGACCACCGTTCTTCCTTGACCATTCCCGATCTCCAGAAGGACACTCGCATTGGGTAACATATGCTCCTTTAGCGAGCGCGTTAGCGACTCGATCTGCTCCACCCCTTCTTTCCCACCGTCGAGGGCGACACGCGGCTCGTGTGCCCGGACCTCGACCGGGAGCACCACCAACTCTTCCTCTGCTATATATGGGGGATTGGAGACGATCAAGTCAAATTTTTCGCTCACACGCTCGAACCAATCGCTCTTTAAGAAGGTGATTCTGTCAGAAACGTCGTGTAATTGGGCATTCTCGCGTGCCAGGCCGAGCGCCTCCTCCGAGAGGTCGACGGCGGTGATTCGTGCACGGGGGAGGAAACGAGCGAGACAGACAGCCAAGACTCCCGATCCGGTTCCTAGATCGAGGCAGGCGATCTCGCGGTCACGCGGAACCAGGTCGAGCGCCTTCTCCAGCAGTTCCTCCGTCTCCTGCCGCGGGATGAGTGCCTCCGAGGAGACGCGGAACCGCAACCCAAAGAAGGAGATCTCACCAGTCAGGTGTTGGAGAGGTGTTCCAGAGCAACGCTTCTTGATCATTTCGCGGTAGCTAGCCCGTTCGTCCAGGGTGAGCGGCTTGTCCGGCGAGAGGTAGAGGTGTAATCGATCGACATTCAATACGTGAGCGAGAAGGATCTCCGCCTCTAACCGCGGCTGAACGATCCCCGCATCCTTAAAATAGCCCCGTGTCCATTTAAGGATTTCCCGTACGGTCCAATCAGCACCCAGAGTCGTCCCCCTTTTTCTTCATCCCCGGCGTTCGTCAATCGACCGATTTTGCCGTATACAATAGCAAAATCTTGAAGTGAAGTCAAGCACTGTATATAATGAACGTTGAACGAACTAAAGGGAGAGACGTGATACAAATCTTCATACGCTCGCTCGGAGGTAGAATCATGCCCGGTTTATTATTCCTTGTATTTGCAGTGGGAGGAGGAGCGATCGCGGCCTCCTACGGATTTATCCCCGCACTATACTCGATCCCCAGGTGGGTGCTTAACCTCATCGCTGGGGCAGGGGCAGGAGCCATCCTCGCCCTGGGTATCCTCCTTACCTGGAAAAGGGTGCGTGAAGAACTGAATGCGGAGCAGGTGGAAACAAAACTTATCAATAGTATTCTATTGGGACTGATTGCATCGATTATCGGAGGAATCCTTGCCCTTTCTGCTGGCTTCATCCTTCCTGTCGGCGTGGGCGCGCGCATCGTACAAGGAGCTGTCCTCGCAGGATCTCTCCTCCTCGGTCTAGCGGTCGGGTATGCGTTCGACCGCCCCCTGATCTTCCGCGGTGAGAGGACCTTAAAATCGTCGAACAGGCAGAAAGGGTGTGCAGTCAAGGTCCTCGATACGAGTGCCATCATCGACGGGCGCATCGGCGATCTGCTTCGCACGGGCTTCCTGGAGGGAGAGATAATCGTCCCGGAGTTTGTCCTTGCCGAACTGCAGAACATCGCCGATTCCTCCAACAGTCTCCGTCGCCGCAAGGGACGTCGCGGCTTGGAGATCCTGCGTCAACTGATGGATGATGAGGCGGTCATGATCCACGTCCATGCCAAAGACTATCCAACCATCAAGGAGGTCGACCACAAACTGATCCGTCTCGCGAAGGAGGAGTGCGGAACGCTACTCACCACGGACTACAACCTAAACCGGGTTGCCCAGGTAGAGGGGATAAAGGTGTTGAACGTTAACGAGCTGGCAAACACGGTTAAGCCACGTTTCATCCCTGGGGAGGCGCTCGATATCGAGGTGATCGACCGCGGCGAGGAGATCGGCCAAGGGATCGGCTACCTCGACGACGGGACGATGGTGGTGGTGGAGAACGGCCGCCGGCACATCGGTCGCAAGATCAAGACGACCGTCAGGAGCACACTGCAAACCGAAGCAGGGAGGATGCTCTTTGTCGAACCCTGTGGAGACTCTCCCCGTTGGGAATAGCAAGAAGGAGATGTATGTGAAAAAGATGATCTTTGTTGGACTTATTCTGACCGGATTACTTCTCGTTGGAGGGTGTGACCTCCTTCAGCAGAAAGGGCCCCAACTCGCGAACTGGGAGCCGGTCCTCTCGCCCGATGGGACCATGCTCGCTTACGCCTCACCAGGGGAGAAAGGGTTCGAGATTTACACCCACGACATCGGTACCGGTGAGATCGTGCAGCTCACGCAGAACGAGGTCGACGACTGGGCTCCGAGTTGGTCTCCCCAAGGGGACCGCCTCGTCTTCTCCTCCAACCGCGATAAGAACGTCGACCTCTACCTCATCGACATCTGGACCCTGGAGGTCACCCGCCTGACTACCCACGAGAGCGAGGAGGTCAACCCATACTGGGGAGTGAACGATAACATCCTATTCAACTCCAGCCGGTCCGGCGTTTGGGAGGTCTACATGATCGATTCCAACGGCCAAAATCTGACCAAGATCACGGAGACTCCCTCCTCAGAGTAGGTAGCAATGAAGCCATCGGTCAGCGCCATCCTCCTTGCCGCCGGCCGTGGGACGCGCATTGGGGCGGGAGAGAATAAGATCTACCTCGAGATCAAGGGGGAACCTCTCCTCTCATACACGTTGAGAGCGTTCAGTGAGTCCCCGTTGATCGGCGAGATCATCCTTGTAGTAGCCGCGGGTGAAGAGGCGCGAGCGACCCCGCTCCTTGTCGATCTGCAAACACAGGTCCACATCGTTCGGGGAGGGAGAACGCGACAGGATTCCTCGCGTGCCGGAGTCAGCGCAGCCAAGGGCGAGATCGTCCTGATCCACGACGCGGCACGCCCCTTTCCCTGCCAGACGTTGATTGCCCGTGTCATCACCGAGGTGAAGGTGCGCGGGGCGTGCGTCCCTGTCCTCCCCACGGTTGACACACTCCGCTACCGTAACGCGGAAGGATTTCTCCTACCCCAGTGGGTCGAGAGGCGGGACCTGTTACAGATGCAGACCCCCCAGGGATTCAAGCGAGAGATTATCCAGCAGGCGCTCGCCGTCAGCGGATCATGTTTCACCGATGATGCCGGTGCTGTCCTGGCAACAGGAGCGAAGGTCTGGACAGTCCCTGGAGAAAGGGATAACTTCAAGGTAACGACCAAGGAGGATCTCGCCCTTGCCGAGGCCTTTGCCGGAGCTCTTGCGGCAAACAACAGTACCCGCGCAGAAGAGAGTAGGCGACAGGACCAGGCGATTGGGAAGGAGGAGAGAGATTGCGACGTTTCTTAATCGACACCGACACGGCATCCGATGACGCGGTTGCGCTCGTGATGGCACTCAAAGATCCTGAAATCCGGATCGAGGCGATCACCGTCGTCGCGGGGAACGTTCCGCTCGATCAGGGGGTCCAGAATGCCCTCTACACCGTCGAACGATGCGGGAAGCAAGTTCCCGTGTACGAAGGGCTGGCCAAACCGCTCCTGAGATCGCTTGAAACCGCGCAGTTCGTCCACGGGCAGGACGGGATGGGGGAGATCGGACTTCCCCTTACCGGCCGAACTCCGGCCGAGGGGCATGCCGTCGATGTCATCATCGACACGATCCGTTGTTTCGCCGGAGAGATCACCCTGGTCACCCTCGGCCCGCTGACGAACGTAGCCGTCGCGCTAACCCGGGATCCCTCGCTTGCCTCCATGGTCAACGAGTGTGTGGTGATGGGAGGAATCGGCCTGGGACACGGGAACGTCGTCCCAGCGGCGGAGTACAACATCTGGGTCGACCCCGACGCCGCCAAGATCGTATTCGAATCCGAGCTCCCGATCACTATGGTCGGCTGGGACATCTCGCAGAGGTATGCGGCCTTCGATGACGCGCAAGCAGAAGAACTGAAATCCCTCTCGCCGCTCGGTGAGTTTTGCGTCGATATCCAGGAAGGGCTACGGAGATTCGGGATAGAGAAGCTCGACCTCGGTGGATTCGACCTCCCCGACCCGATCGCCATGGCCGTCGCGATTGACCCCACGGTCGCCACGGTAACCAAACACCTCCACGTAGCTATCGAGACCAAGAGCGAGCTCACCCGCGGCGCGACTGTGGTCGACCATCTTGGGATCACCGGACAGGAACCGAACGCAAGAGTCGTGCTCGCAGCCTCCAGGGAGCGATTTCTTCACATCCTATACGATGCGGTGCAAAGATAGGAGAGAGCAGCAACGCGCATGAGGATCTGACCTTGCTGCTTCACTATCCGCTGTCCAGTATACGAGTGCCGCGCTTGATAATCTACTGTTCTCACGCATAACGAACGTGCCGGGCGAATCAGGTTTGAAACGGTGCGTTCAGCAAACCTAATTGCACTCTCACCGCATACTCCACCTTTTTCATGTCTTCAGGCGTCAATAGGCCCATTTGATCGATTAAGCGCTGTTTACTCACCGTGGTGAGTTGGTCTGCCATCGCTTTGTTTTGTTGATTGTTGACTTCTACCAGAGCCTCGCTTGGATAAATGTGCTCTACCTTGGAAGTCAATGGAACCACCTGTACACGGTTGAGATACTTGTTTGCCGCATCATTACTGATGATAACTGCTGGACGTTTCTTTCTTATCTCTCCCCCCACTGACGGCTCAAAGTTCACCCACCATACCTCACCGCGTTTCATCACTTACGTCTCCGACCGTGGCTTCTGCCCATTTCAAGGCTTCTGCCTCGCGTTCTTCATCCTGGGCCATTTGTTGGTAGGCAGCCTTTAGTTCATGATAGAGTACGTATGGTCGCACTAAATCCTCAATGAAACGGCTAATACGACGACGACCTATGACCGCGTGCAGGCCTTCATAGACCTTCTCGTCAATCGTAATAGTCAGTTTCTTTTGCATTATGTGCCTCCCTGTAGATCTATACGTGCAGTACACGTATTATAGCCTTGATCAGGAACCTTGTCAAGAGTGTGCCGCAAGGGCAACTCTAGGTTCCCTGCGCTTTGCGGCTCTACCCCTTTGCGAGAGACCATCTCTCATTGCGAAACAGAAGCTTCCACCACCGAGAACGCAGAGTACGCAGAGAGTGGGAGCAAGGTTGAGTGATTGAGCGAGTGAGTGATTGAATCTCCCGATCATTCAATCTTCCGATCTCTCAATTCTTTGGCGATCTTGGTGTCACGATACCAAGATCGCCAAGGCGTAAGCCAACGGCATAGCTTTCGTAGCGTTGTACCTTGTGTGCAACGTTGTCAAACCGCTCCGACAAACCCCAGCGGCAAGGGTGAGGCTGTCTGCACGTACAGGCCAACGTCGGAGACAAGCTCCGACGCTACATACAATCAACGCTCTTTGCTCTTCTTCGCGTTCTCTGCGGCTTTGCGAGATCCACTGGTTCCGTTGTATCTACATCTACCCGCTCGAAACGGCGAGGAACTCCATGGTCCAACTCATGAAAGTTCGGGTGATCAGGGAATGCTGTTGTGTGGCCGCTATTTCCCAATCAGCTGTTCTTCGCAGAGAGGTGAGGAAAGGCGGAATGCTTGCAAAGAGAGGCGCCTCTTGCTATAGTTTCCCCTATGTACAACGGTGGCGATAGTCGGTTCCCCGTTGCAATGAGGTTGCGAAAACAGTCGGATTTTGCACGGGTTTATCGCTTCGGACGAATACAAAAAGGGACGTATTTTTCCTTTCACACCCTCCCTTACACGGGCGGGATGCGGATGGGAATCGTTATTCCGCGACGGTGGGGAAATGCTGTCGAGCGGAACCGTATGAAGCGTCTCTTGCGAGAGGTATTCCGGTGTCATCGTGACTTTTTTCTCGGATCGGAATTCATCGTTCGTCCGCATGAGGTGTGCAAGGGATGCCGATTGGAGGAGATCGAACGAGCTTTCCTTACGGAGTTTCGTGCCCCCAAGGAAGAGCGAGAGGTGAAATATGGATAAAGAAGTTGTCTTCCTGACCGAAGCAGGCCATGTCCTGATGCAGAAGGAGCTCGAACAAGCGAAGAAGATCCTTTACGAGGAGATCCCCGCGAAATTGAAGGCATCGAAACTGAATGAAGGAGACCTGCGGGAGAACAAGGAATACATGTACCTGCAGAGCGAGCAGCAGTACTACGAACGCGAGGTACGGCGGCTCACCTCGGTCTTGGATGCAGCGGAAGTCATCCCCGAGGAGGACATTCCCGACGAGGAAATCGGGATCGGGTCGAGTTTCATCCTGCAAGACCTGGAGATCATGGAGAGTGGATCCTTCACCCTGGTGAGTTCGGCCGAGGTTGATCTGCACAAGGGGAAGATCTCTGTTGTATCCCCGGTAGGGAAAGCACTCATCGGGAAGCGCGAGGGCGATGAGATCGCGGTCGATCTCCCGGCAGGAAAGGTGCATTTTCACGTTATCGCGATCAATAAAAAATGACGGCAGAACCCTTGATGCAGGCGAGGCTGGAGAAGCTTCGCCGCCTGCGGGAAGAAGGGATCGATCCCTATCCCCCACGTTTTTCACGGTCCCACTCTATCGGCGAGGTCATCGCCGGTTTCTCCTCCCTTGCCATCGAGGAACATAGTGGGGAACAGGTGATGATCGCCGGGCGTCTGATTGCCTTACGGCGTATGGGAAAAGCGATCTTCCTCGACCTGCGCGACGGAAGTGGGAGAATCCAGGTATATTCATCGCTCGATGGCCTTGGTGCGACGGAGTACCGTGCACTGTGTGAGAGTGATATCGGGGATTTCTTAGGGTTTTCGGGCGAGGTCTTCCGCACGAAGCGGGGCGAGCTGACGGTCGAGATTGCCGAATGGACCCTCCTTTCCAAGTCGCTTCGCCCCTTGCCGGAGAAGTGGCACGGCCTGAAGGATGTGGAACTCCGCTATCGGCACCGCTCGCTCGACCTGATCGCGAACGAGACGGTGCGAGACACATTTGCCCGCCGTTCACGAATGGTCTCGGGGATGCGGCGGTACCTCGACGAACACGGCTTCCTCGAGGTCGAGACGCCGATGATGCAACCGATCGCCGGTGGAGCGACGGCGCGGCCGTTTATCACCCATCACAACACCCTCGATGTCGACCTCTACTTGCGCATTGCCCCTGAGCTCTACCTGAAGCGGTTGGTGATCGGAGGTATGGAACGGGTCTACGAACTCGCCAAGAACTTCCGCAACGAAGGGGTCTCCACCTCACATAACCCGGAATTCACGACCCTGGAGATCTACCAAGCGTACACCGACTACGAGGGGATGATGTCCCTGGTCGAGGAACTGATCGGGATAGGCGCACGCGAGGCAACCGGCTCGTTGCAGGTTCCTTATCAGGGGGAGACTATCGATTTCTCCCCACCCTGGCGCAGGGTTGGGCTCGTGCAGACGGTGGAGGAGGCGACAGGGATCGAGATTGCTGGACGTTCGTTGCCTGAGATCAACTCACAGGCAAAGAAGAAAGGTATCGCCCTCCCTCCTCTCTCGCGAGGGAAACTGATCGAGCACCTGTTCGAGGAATTTGTCGAAGCTACCCTGATCCAACCGACAATCGTCAAGGACTACCCAATCGAGATCTCCCCGCTTGCCAAACGCAAACCGGACGCTGAGGGAATAGTGGAGAGATTCGAGCTGTTCGCCGGGGGAATTGAGATCGCCAATGCGTTCACCGAGCTGAACGACCCGCTTGACCAGCGTGCTCGATTTGAGGCACAGGAGAAGCTACGAGTGGCCGGCGATGACGAGGCACAGCAAGTCGACGAGGATTTCCTCTTTGCGTTGGAACACGGGATGCCCCCCACAGGAGGGATCGGGATCGGGATCGATCGGCTGGCGATGCTCCTCACCGATTCCCGTTCGATACGTGACGTGATCCTTTTCCCGGCGTTGCGGGGCAGGAAGGGGACTTAATGCATATTTTCACGCGCTTATTGCACCGGGCGGATCTTGTGATCGAGGCAATCCTGCAATGGGATCGGGAGACTCTGCAGACGATCAGCGAACACCCGCACTTGAATCGGCTATCGAGGATCTTCGTCATCGCGACCTACATGGGAGACGGGTACCTGTGGGGGGGGCTCGCCCTGGGGTTGATCCTCTTCGGCCGCCCGATCGATCGGACGTATGTCCTCATGGGGGTCGGGGTGTTGATCGTCACTATCACGGTCTTCCGTCTGTTCAAGCTCCTGTTTGCGCGGCCGCGGCCGATCCTTGTGGTCTCTGGCCTTCGCTCCCGCTTTCTCGATAGCTATTCCTTTCCTTCGGGGCATGCAACCACCTCGTTTGCCCTCGCGTGGGTCATCTTCTCCTGCTACCCTAATATCTTTGCCCAACTCGCGATCTACCTGATCGCGATCACGATCTCCCTCTCCCGGGTCTACATGCAGGAGCACTATCCGCTCGATGTGATCTGCGGCGCGCTCTTGGGATCGTTCACCGCGATCTACCTCCTCCCACTATTCGAGCGATTCTTGTTCTGAGCACGCAGTTTCCCGTACAATCATGGGCGTTGTGGTGTAGATGCAGCGTCAAGGAGAGTCTATATGAAACGATATATTTCCAAACGGGCAGCGGGCACGAAAAGGTCCGCGATCCGCGAGTTACTCAAACTGACGGAAAAACCGGAGATTATCTCGTTTGCTGGTGGACTTCCCGCTCCTGAGACCTTCCCGCACAACGAATTGGCTGAGATCGCGGCCGATGAGTTGCGTGGGCATTACAAGAACGTTCTTCAGTACGGGCTGACAGAGGGGAGCCTTACCCTGCGTCACGCGGTGGTCGATTGGTTTCAGCCGCATGGGATCGACCTGACCGTCGATCAGATCCTGGTGACGACCGCCTCCCAACAAGGGTTGGACCTGTTGTCGAAGGCGTTCCTCGATCCGGGGGATATCGTCTTCTGCGAGGATCCTACCTACCTGGCGGCATTGCAGACCTTCACCGTATTCCAGGCGGAGAAGGTCGGGATTCCGCTGGAGGAGGACGGGATGAACCTCGATATCCTCGAGGAGGAGATCGCTTCTGCCAAGCAGGCCGGCAAGACGATGAAGGCGATCTACATCATCCCTGATTTTCAAAACCCGACCGGGATCACGACATCGCTTGCGAAGCGAAAGCGACTCCTCAATATCGCTCGGCGGGAAGACCTATTGATCTTCGAGGACAATCCGTACGGACAGCTGCGGTTTACAGGGGAGCCGATCGAGTCGATCTACAGCATGGACACCGATGGGCGCGTGCTCATGCTCATCACCTTCTCCAAGGTCCTCTCCGCAGGGATGCGCTTGGCGGTCCTCCTTAGTGCCGATGAGGATCTGATGGAGGTCCTCGTGCGGATGAAGCAGGCGAGCGACCTGTGCACCTCCAAGCTGACGCAGCACATGGCGGCCCGCTACATCACAGAGTATGGGATGGAGCAGCATCTAGATGCAATTCGGGAGATCTATCAGGTCAAGCGGAACGCAATGATCGCGGCACTGGAGAAGTACATGCCGGCTGATGCAGGGATCAGTTGGACAGAGCCCGAAGGGGGACTCTTCCTGTGGGTTCGCCTCCCTGAGGGGATCGATACCGAGGAGATGTTCCCTCGCGCGATCGAACGGAAGGTAGCCTACGTCGTTGGGAGCGCTTTTTACGTCAACGGAAACGGGAAGAACGCGATGCGTCTCTGTTTCTCGTTGAACACGCTTGAGGAGATCGACGAAGGGATCAAGCGTCTTGCCGCGGTCGTGCGCGAGGAGATCGCTGCAAGTAAGGTGGGGAGCCTCCTTCCCTGAGGGATCGAAGGATTCATCCGTGAAATACAGGGATGAAGATTGAGCAATCGATGCACAAGACTAAGAACGGCGCTGGCAGGAGTGTTCCTGCTGGCGCTATTCTCTTATGTTACTGTGGGAGAGATCTTGCTCTTGCACGGATGGCTGGGGAGTGGAACCGTTTGGACGGTGAGCAGACAGATACTAAGAGAGGAGCCATTTTGCATCGATCCCCATGAAGTACTAAGTCCCACGCTCCCAAACCGTGTCTCGCTTGTCACATGGGCGGATAATATCGCTTCGTACCTCGATACTCTCCCTACGGAGGCGTCTGTCACCGTTGTAGCGCACAGTTTCTCCGGACCATCCGCGCTCTTTCTGCTTGTCGTTTTCCGTCACATGGAACAGGGAGACTTCGAAGAGTGGGCAGGCATGCTTGTGGAGAAGGATCCTGCGCTTACCCGGATATCTTCCGCGCTTCTCGCCCTTGATGACCGTGAGATCTGGGTGCGCGGAGCGCGCCGGGTCTCAAAGCTCGTCCTCTACCAACCAGCATTGGGAGGTGGTTGCCTTGCCTGTAGCGCGTGCGGGGAGGCCCCTCTCCCTTCTTTTCTCCCGGAGCCGGTAGGGGAATTCGTTGGCTCTGTTGTCTGTGACGATGCAGTGAAGGACATGTGCCTGCTATCCACTGTCAGAAATGCTCTCTTCAGCCCAGAAGAAATTGACTTGTTACAGGTTCCTGTGGTGAACATTTACGCAATCCGTCCGGGCTGCCCCGGCCCGTGCGTTGGGATTCCCGATACGGATGGGTACGTTCCTCTCATGGAGCAGCGTCTCTTCCTCTCAGCCCCGAATTATCATGAGGTCGCTGGTGGAGCACATTGCCATAACCATTTCATCCTCAACCTGGGGGGTGCCGCCGCGGACCTCTTTCGGATAATCTTTCCTAGCGAAGAAGACCAGGAAGCCTCCCGATAAAACTCGTCACCAACCGAACCGTGTTCTCAAAGTCGTTCAAACGCATGGTTGAGGTCGGCGAATGGATAAACCGGCAAGGGACGGAGACAACTCCGGCTCGAATTCCAGCTTTGGTAAGGTGAATCGCTCCCGCGTCGGTCCCGCCGTAGGTCGGCAGCTTGTACTGGTACGGGATTGTCTCTTCCTCGGCGACCTCTTCCAGGGCCTCGATTAGTTGGCGTGAGACGATGATTGTGCGGTCAGCGACCGTGATCGCCGGCCCGCGTCCGAGGCGAACCGGTTGGTTCTCCTCAGGTACCCCGGGCATATCAGCGCCGATCGTTCCCTCGATGGCTAGGGCGAGATCCGGATCGACCTGATAGGCAGCGGTACGCGCCCCACGTAGGCCGACCTCCTCTCCGACGACAAAGGAGAGGACAAGGTTCACCTCGAGATCGCTCTTTGCCAACCGGCGTGCTGTCTCGATCATCACCGCGCACCCAGCGCGATCGTCGAACGCCTTTCCGGTGACGTAGCCAGGATGGATCTCGGTGAACGGATAGTGAATCGTGAGGGGATCGCCGATCTTAAGTCCCATCGCGACCGCCTCCTGTCGCGAGGATGCCCCCACGTCGATGAACATCTTCTCGATCGGGATCGGTTTCTTTCGTTCCTCCTCTGTGAGGATGTGCGGTGGAGCAGAGCCGATCACCCCGTGGCGTTTGTCGCCGGAACGGGTGAGGATCTCGACCCGGTGACCGGGAATGATGCGTGGGTCCCACCCACCGATAGGGGCGAAGAAAAGGTACCCCTTCTCATCGATCCACTTCACCATGAACCCGACCTCGTCCATGTGAGCGTCGAGCATCATCGTGAAGTCCCCGCTTCCACGGCGCGTGGCGATGAGGTTCCCCAGGGTGTCGGTCCTTACCTCATTGACGTAAGGGGAGACGAGGTCTGCTATCCGTTCCCGCGCCTCGTCCTCAAAACCGGATACGCCAAACGCGTCTGAAAGCTCTCGCAGAAGATCGATCGATTCCATGAAAAGGCCTCCTTTCAAGCCACGGATATTATAGAGGTCAGTTAGGGAGGTGCAATCCAACGAAAGGACCTCTTCGTGGTGAAAGAATCCGGAGTGTGAACCCTATTGTCTGCTCACTGTGGTAGGCCCTCAAAACAGCGTGGAACCATTCATTCAGTCCAACGCCGCGTCAAGGGCAGCGTCAGCGTGGAGGATGGCGGTGTCGAAGGTGGGAAGGAAAGTATCCTTCGCTTGAACAAGAAGCGGAATCTCGGTGCAGCCAAGGATGACCCCCTCCGCCCCTTGCTGCGCGAGTCCTTCGATCACCGTGAGGTAATAAGCCTTCGACTCGGGCCGGATTATCCCACGGGTGAGCTCCTCGTATATCACGCGGTGGATCTCACCCTGCTCCTCCACAGTGGGAAGGAGGGCCGTAATCCCGTGCTTTGCAAGGCGATCGACGTAGAATTCCCCCTGCATCGTGTAACGGGTCCCGAGGAGTCCGACCCGTGAGAGCCCCTCCTTCCTGATTGCCGCAGCAGTGGCATCGACTATATGAATGAGTGGTATGGAGATCTCCCTTGAGACCTCGTCGAAGACACGGTGCAGGGTGTTCGCCGCGATCAGGCCGATCTGTGCTCCGGCGGCCGCAAGGTGCTGGAGTCCCTCCTTCATCTTCGTTGCCATCGCTCCCCAGTCGTCCGCTTTCTGCCAATCGAGGAACTCCTGGAACGAGACGCTGTAGATCAGGATCTCCGGGTAGGCGCAGTTCCCGAAGCGACGGGTGTATTCCCTGGTTATCCGCGTATAGTAAGAGACGGTCGACTCCGGACTCGTCCCCCCGAGTATGCCGATTCGCTTCATAATCACCCCTTCCGGGTCGAACGGGCCCCACAAAAGGGCCCGTCCCATCCTACTGATAAGGTTTAACGATCTCGACCACGTCTGAGAAGTCGATCCCAAGTCGCTTTAGGGTCTCGATCGTGGGAACACCGTCGATCGTCCAGCCGCGGCGCTTGTACGCCGCGTCACAGAGCTTGCCGTACTGTTCCTCGCGGAAGGCGCGCATGACCTTCACCTTCTCCGCCGTGCTCATCCCGGACGGGTCGACTCTCACCTGTTCCTTGAGTTGTGTGTCGTAACGCTCGGCGCGGGATTCGTACTCCTCCTCGGTGACAGGCCCGGCCGAACGGTAAGGGATCTGATCGTGTTCGCGACGGCCGTACCCCAGGCGCAGGTTGAAGACACGCTGGAAGTTATATACCCGCTCCGACTGGAGGATGAGGTCGTCGGGTGTAACCTCGATCCCGGTCACGCTGGCGAAGAGGTCACAGTAGTTTCTCACGTGATCGGGGACCTTTGCCGCCTCGATCCCGCTGTAGCGCGAGGCGTTGTCCGCCGGTTCGATGTCGTTCCACGGGAGCTTACATAGGCCCATCAACCCGAACCAGGTACGCCACATCGGGAAGTAATGGAGTGCCTCCCCCTTATCCTCGAAGGTAGGAATCTGGTTGTTGATCATGTCCATGAAGATCAACCACGCCTCGTCGTGCTGCGCTCCTTTGAGGGCGAGGCCATAGCCCCCCTGCATGGCGAGCGATTCCTTGGTTACGTATTCGGAGTACTCCATCCCCTTGCACTCCATCCCAATGTCGTTCAGAAAGTCGGGATCGGCCCCGTACTCTTCGACGAAGAACTCCTTCATCCGGCGGATCCCCTGGCCGACGATCGTGCCGAACCCTTCACCGCGGCCCATCTGATGAAGGATTTTGAGCGACGCCTCGACGTTTCCGAAGTGAAGATCGAGCCCGCCGGTGCGCTCCTTGTTCAGTATCCCGGCCTCGTAGCACTCCATGACAAAGGCCATCCCGGTCGTGTAGGAGATTGTATCGATACCGTAGGTATCGCAATAGAAGTTCATCTCCAGCACGAAGTCGGGGTCGTAGATTCCCATGTTGGAACTCCCGGCGGCCGTCTCGTACTCCGGTCCGTCGACGGTGACGGCATCTCCCTTGTAGGGACCGGTCTTGAGGGTGAAGTTGTCGACCGCGTGCGAGCAGGACATGGTGCACCCGATCCAGCACCCGTCGGGCATGTTCTGGCTGAACCGCTCCCGCCAGATCGGCGAGGAGATCTTCTCCGACTCGGGATGCGAGCCGAAGCGGTAGTTGTGCGTGGGAAGCAGATCGTACTCGTCCATGATCTCCACCAGGTGAGCCGTTCCCACACGCCGCATGTCGCACTGGGAGGAATCGAGCGCCAGGATCTCCTTGGTGATCCGCTCGCCGGCTCGCTGCAACCGCTCTGGGTCGGCAGGATGATTGGAGTCAGGACGGACGTTTGAGTATTTAACCACCAGTGCCGCGATCCTTTTGTCGCGGAAGACCGTTCCGATCCCCCCGCGGCCAGCCTGCTTCACCCGCGGAACCTTCCGCTTCATGTCGAAGAAACTGAAGTTGAGGCAGCCGATCCGCGTGTGTTCCGCACCGACCCCTGCAGAGACCGTCGAGATCGAGCGGAGGTCCTTCGGAGAATCGGAATCGGCGAAGGTGTGAAGCAGTCTTTCCGCGAGAACGTGCGTATTCAGATCTTCTTCAGCGCACTCGAGGATCTGCACTAGCCCGTTGTCGCCGTCGATGAATACGATAACATCCTTGTCAGTGCGCCCCTGCACCTCCAGTGAATCCCAACCTGAAAACTTCAAGTACGGACCGAAGTAACCGCCGACGTTCGAGTCGATCACACTACCAGTCGTAGGAGAGAGGCTCACCACGAGTGACTTTCCGGCTCCTGCGTAGGTGGTGATCCCCCCGATCGGGCCCGCGCCGATCACGATCTCATTCTCCGGCGAATCCCATTTCGTCTTATCCGTCACCGCGTTCCACAATCGCCATAGGCCGAACCCGCGTCCGCCGATGAACTTGTCCTTCATCTCTTGCGTCACCGGCCTACGCTCGATCGCTCCGGTGCCTACGTTCACATACAACGTTTCTCCCGAGTACCCACGCTCGACCCGTGCTGGTTCGTACCTCATCTCTGCGATAACCCGATACCCTGTATGTGCTGCCATCGATCCCTCCTCTCATTCTCCACTGAAGTTCCTGAGATTTTGTTATTCACTACGAGTGGTGAGTTTAGGAAACAAAGAGACGGTTCGCAAACGGGATCCCTTCTTCTAAAGGCCCCTCACGCTTCAGGTAAGGTACGAGGTTGCCAAGAAAGACTTTTTTGTTCTTATCCTTTTCCACATTCTAACGCTTTCCTTGGTGCTCTCTGCGTCCTTGCGAGAGTTATAAGATTGGTCTCTCGCCCGTTCGTTGCACTCACTCAAGCCGCAAAGATCGCCAAGAGATGCTTTTTGTGGCTCTTCGCTGTTTTGAGTGGGTAGCTGGAGACAGCAGGGTGCGTAACATAGAGGCTCTAGTAAAGGGGAAGCAGGATACAGAAAGGAAAAACAAGAACAACAGACGGTGTTGGAGCACCGTTCTTAGCGATCACTGCACCCGACGTTGTGCTGTGAGGTTGTGTCTCAACGTGGCAGACAAGCTACCACGCTACAGAAGAAGGCTTGCGTAGCGTCGCACCTTGTGTGCGACGTTGTGTTGTTGAAGTACAACGAACAGGCAAGAGAACAGCGCTTTATTATTTGCCATCAGGAATTTGTAACCCACTCGAAACAGCGAGGAACCCTTTTTGTTCTTGTTCTTTCCCCCATTTCAACGCTTTCCTTGGCGCTCTTTGCGTCTTTGCGAGAGTTATAAGACTGGTCTCTCGCCTGTTCGTTGCACTCACTCAAGCCGCCAAGATTGCCAAGGAATATTGGTCTTCACTCTTTGCGTCTCCGTGTCCCCGAGTCTCCCCTTCTAAACGACTACGCCCTCCAGGGAGTTGAGAGTGGAAAAACAGAGGACTATACTGCGTAGCAGGTCGCCAGCCCGTTAACGATCGAGGAGATCTATGTCATACTCTCTAGCCAAGATCAACCTCACCGCGCTCGCACACAATATCGAGACGGTGAGGGCACGCCTTCCGCGAGGAGTGAAGATCCTCTTCGCGGTGAAGTCAGATGCCTACGGGCACGGGATCGAGGAAGTCTCTCGTGTTGCGCAAGAGATGGGAATCTCGTATCTTGGTACGAGCACCGTGGAGGAGGGAGCGCGTATCCGGAACGCCGGGGTAAACCTCCCGATTCTCCTGTTGAACCCCGTCTTCCCATCCGAGATCGGGGCCGCGTTGGATCTCGATCTTGACCTGTCGATCTCCAATCTTGCGGTCGCCAAGGCTATTTCCCAAGGAGCAGAGGGGAAAGGGAAGGTCGCTCGTGTTCAAGTGAACGTCGACACCGGGATGCAACGGTTCGGGATAGCCTCAGAAGAGGCGCTCCCTCTCTTCGAAGGGCTGCGGGACCTTCCCTGCCTAAGAGTCGAGGGTCTGTTGAGCCACCTGGCAACCGCTGTATCAGGATCTCCGGAGGATCGCGACTACACCGATACCCAATTGAGTCGATTTGAGGGGCTCCTCGACGATCTGCGCGATCGCGATCTCCTTCCCCTGTTGCGCCACATCGGAAATTCAGCCGGGACGATCCGTCATGAAGAACGGGTGACTACAGGAGATCTGAACATGGTGCGCCTTGGGACGCTCCTCTACGGGTATCCCGAGGTAACACGCCCGTGGACCGAGGCGATCGAGCCGGTGGCAACCCTCACCACGCGGGTGGTCGCTCTGAGAGAGCTTGCCCCCGGTGACTACGTCGGATACTGCCGGACTTACAGGGCTCCTCGCGCGCAACAAATCGCCATCCTTCCGATTGGATACGGAACGGGAATCCCTCCACAACTCGCAAATTGCGGTAAGGTGGCGGTGAAGGGGAGATATGCCCAGGTGATCGGGACGACCGGCCTCGGCCACACCGCGATCGACATCACCGGAATAGAGGGGATAGCGCTCGGTGAGGAGGTCGAGGTATTCGGCCCGTACCTTCCCGCCGATCGATTGGCAAAGACGGCCGGCCTTGCCGTCTGCGAACTCCTTGTCCCTGCACTGCAGGGCGTAACTGATCGCACCTATGTCTAAGAACGGAGTGGAAACGGTGTGCGAGCGGTTAGAACAAGGAAACTATGAATAAGGCACTGCAAATCGCCGCTGTGGTCATACTTGGTATTGCCTTTGGCACCGCGATCTTCGTCGATCTCTCCCGAATCGAATGGGAGAGGGGAAACAAGGGGTTCCTCGCAGTGGTGCGGGAGGAGCAAGCTCAGGGGATCTCGCTTTCCGCGCTCAAGAATACGGGGATCGACACCGTTGCTCTCAAGGCCTCGGCGCTGCTTCTGGGCGAAGAGCGAACGCCTGAGGAGATCCGTGATGCAGGGCTTAACGTGGCCCTCATCCTCGACCACGTTGCCCCTATCGCAGTCGCAGATCAAGGACCGTTTACCGCAGTCTGGGTGGAGGGAGACCTTCCATCTGACGATCCTCTCCTGGAGAGTCTCCTTGAGGGCGGTGCTCTCTTCATTCAACGGGAGTTTGCCCCAGCCGCGTGTGCGCAAGAGCTATGGCTAGAGGGCTTCCACTGGGTGGTCCGCGGACACGAGATCCCGGATGAAGACCTTGTCGCCACATCGCAAGAAGGGCTTCTTGCCCGCTTTAAGCGGGCGATGTGCGAACGTGGAATACGCGCACTCGTCCTCACTCCGATTCCCGGCGAGTCGAGCGATCAGACCCTCGCCTACTATCACGGTGTGGTGGCGCAAGCAGCCGATGCGGGTTATCAACAGGGTGCTCCCTTCTCTCTTCCAGCGGAGCGGAGCCGCTTCATCACGCTCCTACTCCACCTTGGGGTCTGTGCCCTCCTTCTTCTCGTTCTGTTGCATCTGTTCGAATACCTCCCGATCGCCTGTCTCCTCCTCGCCACTGGGGTCGCTTTTCTAGGCGCGGGATTGGGAGAGATTCTACTCGCCCAGGTGGACGGGCTATTACTTGCTTTGCTGGCACCGATCTACGGAACCCTCCTCCTCATGAAACGAGCCGGCGCCGGGTGGCACGATGGAACACGCCTCGTCCTCCTCTTCTCCGGGCTCTCCCTCGGTGCCGCCCTCCTCCTCTCCGCGATCCTCGCGCAACCCGTCTTCCTGCTGAAGATCGCTGAGTTCCGCGGGGTGAAGGTGGGCCTCTTCCTCCCGCCGCTCGTCGGGGCGATCCTTGTCGCTCGTCACACTGGATGGAAGGGCCTCTTTCATCTTCCCAAAGGCCACAGGCATTCGCTCTTCGGTGTGGGACTGTTCGGCCTCAGTATTGCGGCGGTCGCCTTCATACTCCTTCGGAGCGGAAACGGCGTGGGACTCGTCTCTACGCTGGAAGAACGGACACGAAACCTGTTGGAGACCCTCTTCTACGCGCGGCCGCGATTCAAGGAGTTCCTCCTCGGCCACCCCTTCCTCCTCCTCTTCGGGGCGAGTGGAGGGCTCGGCGTATGGGCCCTCCGCTACCGTCCGATCCTCCTCTTCTTTGGGTTGCTTGGGCAAGCGTCGATCCTCAACACCTTTGCCCATGCCCATACTCCACTCCCTTTCTCGCTTCTGCGGACCGCAAACGGGCTCTTTCTCGGGCTCCTCTTCGGAACGGGGCTCTACTTTGTTCTGTTCCTTGTCAGAGAAGGGCGAAGGTGGGTGCACCAAAGGACCTGATACGGTTGCGCCAAAGCAGGCTCTCTCCTACCATCTTGACGAAGGGGGAATGATGGATTTACAAGAGATCGAACAGGGGATGAGACAGATCCTGAAAGGGATTGGGAAAGAACATATCAACGCGGAGGTCGCGGAGAAGACCCCTCAACGGGTGGCGAGAATGTTCGCGGAGATCTTCTCTCAGATTGACCGTGATCCTGCAGATGTCCTCGAGGTCCTCTTCCAGGAAGAATACAACCAGATGGTGGCATGCAAGGACATTCCGTTCTTCTCGATCTGCGAGCACCACTTCCTCCCGTTCGTT